>JBNKHG010000099.1:0-12120 GCA_050290225.1 Cellvibrionaceae bacterium | reverse complement strand
GCGTGGTGGTAGTTAACGCTTCGGATCCGCGCACCGGGCAGGCTGCCCAGGCTCAGCGAATAGTTTTTACGGTTTACCGCCGCCGAAGGCTGAATCACCGTTCGGGTCAGCACACCGATGGTCGCCGCCTCCAGTTCGGTGTAATCAATGCCCATGGCCAACTTGGGCACGCTGGTCAGCGCGACCGATTCCATGGTGGGGTCCGTGGCGCCGCCAATCTTCACCCGAATTTCTACCGGCTTGCGGTAGATGGATAAATCCAAATCGCCCAGGTGTTGGCCCTTGATGGTCTGCGCGGTCGGCTCGCCGAAGAAGTACCACAGATAGGCCGCATCATCATCGAGGCCGTTGTAGTCATTCTGCAACTGCAACTGCGCCCCGGTAATGGAAGGCAACAGGTCCTTGCCGTCAATACGGATGTTGAAATCGTCAATGTGGGCGCGGGTAAACGCCGTGCCGCCCATCTTGACGCCGATGGCGTGCACGGATTTGTCCAGCAGCTCCTCGGTCACCAGCACCGACTCGGCGTTGGCCGCGACGCTGGGGAATTGATTTAATCGGAGAAAGTCCACAATTACCCCCTTACTGAGTCACAGTGTTGGCGACTTGGCCGCCGGTCTGACCGCCGTATTTTTTCAGGCCATAGATAACCAGCCCGAAAAGCGCCATACCTACTGCAGTAGATACGACGGCTGTTTTACTGATGTATTTCATGAGAACGCCCCTTGTTGCGTTGTTGTGATTAGTGCAATACAGGGGCAGTTGTACAGGGGGCTTTAGGTTGTCGGTCAACCGCCAGAGCGGTTGTCAAAGCGGTTGTATAACCTATAGGTTCAAATTAAGTATTTTTTTCGTAGGGAATTTGCAGAAACTCGATGTTGCCGCCCTCCCAACGTAGGAATTGCAGGTTTTCCAGGCCTGCCAGCTTGTTCTGATCGAGGCCAAATTCCGCCGCAAAGCGCGATTGCAACCGGGGCGCGGTACGGCCAAAGAAGACCACTCCGCTGTTGTCGTACACGTCTTTGGATATCCGGGCCGGGAACTGCGTGGTGCAGACGTAAATGCCGCCGTACTTGCGCGACTCGTTGAGCAGGAATTGGTGGTGTTCCAGTGCGGCCCCGGCATTCTTCGACACTCGCGCCAGCTCTTCGGTCAGCATGTAGGTGAGCTTGCGCCCGTCCAGAATGGCGATACAGCAGGCACACCACCAGTCGTATATCTCTGGTGAGCGCTGCCCATCGTAACCGATGCGGAACCCACGTCCGGACTGATCCGCCTTGGCCAGCGCCCTGGCAAACTCCGCCCGATCGCTAAAGTAGTGTGTCCGACTGGCCTGTGTGCCCGGATGGTCGCGGCTGGGGTCAAACAACACCACCCGCGCCCCGCTTTTGGGGATACAGGACTTTTGCTTGATTACCTGGCTCTTACCGGCACCGGTCAGACCCAGCGCGGTGGTATGTCGGTTCGGTAGTTCGGTGTTGGGGTTTGGGGGTTGCTTGATCATACGCCGCTCGTTGAAAATCCTTCGCCGGTGGTGGCCGGTTGCTGCATCCAATCCACGGTTTGACCCCTCGGTTCTTCCTCCTCCTGCTCCTGCTCTTTGCGCTTGCGCTCCTGCACAATGGCATAGGTGCTGATGCCGGTCATTACCAGAAAGCCGCCGAATACCAGGTAGACCCAATAGCGCCCGAAAATGACCTGCATCCAGGCGGGCATGTTGTCGCCCAATAAGCAGGGTTGCAGCTTATCGGTGCCCTCGTCCTTTGTCTTTTGCTCGTACTCGACTTTCCACAGGGTTTTGACGGCGTAGGCCATCGCCGCTATGACCGCCGCCGCCAGATTGCGGGCGGTGGTTTCGTTCAGCGCCTTGTCTTCGATGCGCTGCTGTTCGGCCTCCTCCTCGCCTGGCAGTACTTCGGGTTCCTTGTCCTCGGTTTCCGCTGCCGCCGCCAGCCGCGCTAACGCCTCGTTTATGGGTTCATTGTGCTCAGTATCCATAGCGACCACCCATAGGTTTTGGCTGCGGTTGTGCGTTGTTTCTGGCCGCTACGACAACCGCACCGATAACGGTTGCGACAACCGCAAAGCCCGCGACAATCGCGGCCTTGCCGCCTTTTTTGCTCTCCGGTTCGGCAACCGCTTTTTCGGTTGTCTTAACGGTTGCGGCGGTGGTTGGTTTGACCGGCTTGTCCTCATCCGGAGACCAGTCCGATTCGCTGACATTGGCTGGCGGCGCCTCCGGTTTTTTGCCCGGGTACCAGTTGGTTTCATGCCAAAGGCGCGTTTGAAAGCTTTTGCCGGTTCGCTGGTCTGCCTTGCATTCCGGGCAACGGGTGTACAGGTAGCGGCCCTTGCCGCGCTGCGCTTGGTGCACGGTTGCCTGTTGGCTGCACTCGCCACAGGCTATGGTGCCCAACGGATCAAGATTTTTCACTGCCATGGTCATCCCCTTCTATTTCGTCCTCACCCGGCCCAACGATCATTACATTGACCTGGCGTCCACTGATCAGTAACCGGGCAAATTCCGTCGCCAAACATGTAACGGAAAAGCCGATCAAAAATTCCCTCAATTGCTGCTTACTCACATCAACCCCCTATCACCAAATTCGCATTAATACCCTGCGACGCCATATAGGCGACCCCGGCCACCATCGACACATATACCAGCGTTTTGCTGTATTTCTGCCGCTGCATCATGAATTGCTGAAACAGCATTCCGATTAATTGCCCCATTTTCCGTCCCTCAGTTACTCAACAGTTCCACTATGGCCGCGCCATTGGCGTAGTCCAGTAGTTTCTCATCGTTTCCCGCCACCATGGCGAGAATCCAGATTGATAACATGAATAAAACCAATTGGTTGGTATTCACAGCTTCACCCCGCCTGATTGGCTCTGGACAAATAAACAAGGTATTCAGCGCGGCAGTGTTCTAGGCCTTCATCGGGAAAGTGCAAAACACCCTGAACGGATGTGATATTTGGTCTTCCGAACTGACTGTATTGACCGCTGTATATGTCGTCGCTGATGTCATTCAGCATGACTCCGGCCACCTTTACTCTATTTTCGAGGTTAAAAATTTCTTCACTCATATTTTTCACTCCGTACAGTTATTGACACAAGTCCAAGGCTCACGTTAAGCGAGCTTTTCCCGTTTTGGGGTCATAGGTGAAACCCCGAAAATCTTTCCTGGCTCGCTTCCTGGCTTCTGCCAACGCCTTAGCCCTGGTTAATCCCTTACGCAGTTGCATAGTGCGCGTCTTGATCATATCCCCACCCCAGGTTGAAATATTCCCGCCAGCCGTCAATGGCTGACTCGACAAATTGCTGTGCTTTTTCGATTAGCGATACATTAACGTCATGGTCTGCCGCATTACGCTGCCGCTGCTTTTCCATACGGATCTCCCGCCACTCAGCGGGAGATCGCTTTACCTGGCTGCGCCGCAAGGCGTGAATGTCCGCCTTGTCGGCATGTTCTGGCGCCCGGCCTTCTTCCCAAGCCATACCCTCGGGCTTTTCCGGTAGCCAATCGACCGCAGAAAACCCAGTATCACTCTTGGCCCAATTAAAAAACTGGAACGCCGCCAGCTTTCCCTTTAGAACCAACTGATACTTGCTAGCCCGCACTGGAATCGATTTTATTTTTTTCCGTACCTTTTGCAGCCGTTCGCCAATTTTAGCCCGGCGCTTTTTCATATTCTCCGGCAGAGGTTGACCAGGGTTTTTCTCGGCCCATGCTTTCCCGGCTTTCAACTCTACTTCCCTAGCATGATTCAAGCGCTTTCTTTCGCCATAGTCCGCGCCGTGTTTATCGGTTACATGGTCATACACCTCACGAATCAATTGCCCCATGACATGCAACTGGCTTTCGCTCAACTTTTCCCAGCCTGGCGCTCTTGCGCTTTCGCTAATGCCGTATCGGTTTCCGCGCACCGACCCCTGGCTATCATCACCATTACCCTTGGTTATATAGCCAGCTGCTTTCGCCATATAGGCTCCCGCCGCCTCTGGATCTTTTAATTTTTCCAGAGTCGCGAACCCCATCCCCCAGACTTTCTCAAGGCGATTAGCCCAGCCCTCAAATTGTACATACGGCACGCGCCATCGCATCAGAATATGCACGTGTGGATTGTCTTCGCCCTTGTCGTTTTTGGGGATTTCGACCACCCAACAATAATCCAGGCTCTCTCCGTAGCCGCCGCGCTGGTAAATTTTCTGCCAGTTATCCATACACCTGCTCAGCTCTTTCTGGATACTGACGCGCAGCTCTTTATCATTTTTTTTGCTGGGCTGTTTCACTGGAACGTTACCCCACCCCTCGGGCTTATCCTCCAGCTTGCAATATCGGCCTACTGGTGAAGTGGGCCGCGCTTCGCGCCCGCCATGCCACTGCGGCTTATCGCGATCACTCAACCGGCAATGCAACGCCACAGGGGTGCGCGGGTTTGGTTTTCTGCCCGCGCGCCGATTGACCCGATCACTCATCAGACAATAGGGGGCGCTTGCGCTGATCGACAATGCCGCCCGCGCCTCAGGGCGCAGTGTCATGGTTGCAAAAGTGGAGTAACCGCCCCGCTCCATTGCCAAATACGCGCATGAATCCGCGATTGCCCTGGCGCCGCGCATACTGAGCTCTGTTGATTCCCTTGGCCCTTCTGGCGCTTGTACTTTGTTGATCGCATCCGTTTGAGTTCGCACCCGTATTTCGTCGGCCCACTCGCGACGCTCTACGACGGTTTTTGTTCCTGGGGATTCAAGCGGGGTAATTTCCGGTTTCGTAAACACTTCGGAGAATGGTGCATCCTCCTCCAGCGTCGCCCCGGCCTTGATCGGGGTGTATGGCCCATCGGCAAAATATTTTCCCGCGTGTTGCAGTCGGGCCGCTGCCAACTGGCCGTTAAAAATCCTTTTTTCAACTTCTGTTTGGGCTGTCGGACTTTTCAAGCCCTCGACTAGCCTATGGCGCTCGCTGTCGCTCACGCCGCACTGCCACCACCTACCGCGCAATATTTCATCGGCGGTGCGGTTATCGGCATACAAAAAAGCCGGATCGATTGACCCGGCGAACGTTTCTTTAGGCCGCAAATGTTCAGGTAGCGAGTTATACATTCACACCACCCCCCGGGAAGTCACAATTGCTCACCTGGCCCATCCCCCTATCTTCCGCCATTACTGAACCACCAGCGGCACGCCATTATATTCAAATCCTTGCCCCCCCCCCTGACGCATCAGTGCGCCCCAGCTTGGCCGCTACCGGCGCGGCCTTTTCCAGCGTCTCAAACTGTTTACGGGTGATAACAATGCGATCAGGGCGCTTGCCCTTCGCTTCGGTGAAGTAGTCGTAGAAAACAGCAATAGGCTTGACAGCCTTGGACGGAAAATAGCGAACCTCCATTACGCAACCCTTAACCTGTTCATATTGGAAAAAATGCGAGTCGTGTGACGAGCCCTGAACGGCCCCGGCCTCATGCGGTTAACAATGGACAATGCTCGACGGGCTGCCCAGTAGCGGCGATTCATTCCCGGCAATACGTACATCACGCCGCCTCCTCCACTTCGTAAAACGCTCGCTCGCGCTGTTCCAGCACGGGGGCAATATCAATTCCATTCTGCTCACAAAATGCCAACAGGTCGTTGACGCTATTGAAGTGCGCCATCACTGCACCAGCGCTAATACCACAAATAATTCCATCGCCACGGGATTTTGTATTCACCCATGGCTTCACGCCAGCCGGATCAATCTCCGCGACAACGAACTTGACGCCATCAACACCACTAAATAATTTCATCACGCCACCTCCCTCAATTGCTGCTTTTTCAAATCATCGAGCTTGTCGAGCTTGCTTTGAAACAACACGACAGCGAAACCAATCGCCACTTTGTCTTGTTGAGCTGGGGTTAATTTGTCGTAGGGTTTGGCGTAACTGGTAAATTCCGGCGGAGATACACGAGCCGCCGAGAGTATGACGGCAGCGCGGCGGGTGGTGATGCTATCCCACATCGCCGCCACTGGCGGATTGACCAAAGCTGCGTAGATCGAAATTGGGTCGTCAGGCAATTGTGAATAGGTGAGTTTCATAACGCCGCCCCTCCCCTGTTTTTAGGTTCAGTGGCGATACAGGTAGGCATGTCCATATTGCGATCTCCAAGTTGTTGCAGACCCCCAAGGGAAAAGCCCCGGAGCTACCGGGGCGCCAACTTGGAGGTTGGTAAACGGTCAGTTTCTGAGCTATATACATGCATGCATGCAACATTTCAGAAATACGGCCACATGAAAACATGCATGCATTACACAAGTCAACATGCATGCATGTATATTTGAGGGAAAATCTATGAGCAAAACCGGTATGCCTGCATCTATTCGACTGACAAAAACCGAACAGCAGCAGCTCCACAGGAAGTGTATAGAGCTGAATAAGCAGCTTATGGCAAAGGACAAACTACCAATCAGAGAGAGCGAGCTAGTTCATACGATACTCGAACACGCAATCAAAAAACTGCATGTCACAAAGAGCGGATATATTGAGCTTGAGTGATTTAGTGACTATTTTTTAGCCTGTTCGCCTATTCCTTGTCTCCGCGTGACAGTGGGATAGGCAACTGCTCACCCTGCGAATCCCCCAGGCTATACGGGGGTATTACCCCCTCCTCCCTCAGATGCTCCCTTATCAGTCGCCGCAGTTGCTGAGACATGGTGATGTCGTTTTGGAAGCACCAGCGCTTAAAGGCTCGTTTTTGGCCCTTGTCGAGGTAGATCTGAATCAGTTGTGGATTGCCTATCATCATAGGCTCGTGAACATATCATGAACGCCCACTGATCGGGTAGTGAGTGCATATCCAATTGGCATCAATTAACGTTAGTGGACATAGGAAATCACACCTGGTGGCGAATTTTTAACCTCTGTCCTCCAGCCTGCTAATTCGCCGATCATGGCGCCCGATATCGCGCCAAAGGAATTTGATCTCAACACGGATCCCGGCGTATATCGCCCCCCCGGCAATCAGCGTATTGATTATGCTGTTCAGGTCGAGGTCCATCAGCGGCCCCGGCCTTTTTGCCAGTTGTAGATCGCCCCAGGTGCCGTCACAGCGGCCAGTGTGGCAACGTCTATGTCGGGCTGGAAATACAGTAAAACGCTACCGGCGGTAATGCTGTAGTAGCTGAGAAGCTGTCGGCCCATCTTGTGTATGCCGTCGATCCAGGGCAGCGTTTTAGTGTTCAGCTCGGCGATGTAAACCTGTTGCTTCAAGGTTTCCAACTCGGCGTTTAAACGGTTGCGCGCGTCCTTGTCTTCCACGACCTCGCTGACGATGTCGGCCACCTTGTTAAACGGATTAATCCAGTCCACCAGACTCATACAATGTAGCCCCGCTTTTTCAACTCACTAATGACCGCTGCGGTGATCACACCGGCGACCACCAGAAAGGCCAAATTTTTCAGGCTAATCGCGTTCACTGGGCCGCCTGCAACGCCTGTTCGATTTCGTCACGCGAAAGGCCAAACGTATTAATGCCCGCCTCTTTAGCCTGGTGGCGCAATTCGTTAAAACTCAGCCTGGGTTGATCACCTCTTTGCTGTTCGCTGCGCTGCGCCAAGCGCGCTTTAATGCGCTTTACACGGTGTGTTCGTCTCATTCTGCAATGCCCTCGCTCATGTTGCGATCAATGATGTTACTGTCTTGGCCGTCCGTTTCCAGTAGGCCCTCGCTCGGGTGGAACTTGTCATAAATCCAGCCACCCAATGAAAAATCTTTATCCCCGGTCAGCACCTCACCCACAGCGTTGACGCCGCTATAAACAAAATTGTCCGTGCGTGTGGGGTTGACGCCATTGACCACCCTGGTGGCGGCCTGTTTGGCGGCTTGATAGCCTTTGGCGATCACGATCACACCGGCCACGATGCCCGCGCCTATTGCCCATTGTTTAAACTGCCTGCCTGTCATGCCAGCACCTCAAGTATGCCCTTGTATTGTTTGTTCACCCGCGACCAAGTGGCGACCCGTTCAGTATTGGTCTTGCGCACATCGACGTGCAGTAAGTTTCCGGGGTTGGTATCGGTGTATATGCCAATGCCGGTAAAGCCCACGGCCTTGGCGATCGCAAACGCCCGGTTGCGCTCCTCGCGCGTTTGCATGTAACGGTAACCGCCCTGTCCGTCGGCGACTTTCGGCATCAGGTCAGCGGCCAGCACTTGGCCCCAGCGGTCAATGTTGTGTTGACTCTTGTCGTTCTCGCCGCCGTGGCGACCGAGTGCACCATCTGCCCTGGAAATTTCCACGGGTGCGCCCCATTGTTCGCGGAACGCATCGAGCTTTAACAACAGGTCGGCGCTCATCAGTGGCCACCAGACGCCAAACTCTGACGCGGTGAAGTGGTTCAGTTTTGGACGTGTCATGGCTCTACCTGTCAAAAAAAGTGCAAGCAAACCGGCGATTAAAAACAGCGGATTTTTCATCAAACACGCACTCTTAGTTCCCCGGTTGCTGTTTTGTACATATCGCCCAGCAACAAACCACCAGAGGTCGCCGCCGCGTTATCGGCATAAGTCGGAAGCGCCAAACCGATCACGCGAGCCGCTTGCGCACCTGTCAAATCTGTGGCCGTGCCTGATCCTGCGGCGGCGGCGCGACCTTTCAGCGTACCATCTGCCATTACCGCTAATTTATTATTGTTAACGCTGTTGTCGAGGTAGGCGCCCGTTGACCATTGGCCCGTGGCATAGTCCGCCCCGAGTGCACGGCGCGCTTTCAACAACGATACTTTGCCCGCTGTAAAATACGCGCGAAACAACCCGCCCCACGTTGTGATCGATCCGTCCTGGCGATGCATCGAATTGTCATCATGAACCCCCAGCCCCTCTATGTACGCATACCACATGTGGCCGATCACGCCGTTGAGTGATCCGCCACCGGCCTGATTGCCATAGAGCGTTTGCTCTTCCGACCAAATTAAAAAATCGGTTACCGCTGCGGTGACCCCCGCCCATTCAACCTCATCGACCGAAGGCGTTCCCACATCCAAATCAGGATCGAGGCGACCCGCCAAATTATCCGCACCCACCTCACCAACGATTAGGCAATGGTTGCCAATAAAATCTACCCACTGACTCTGCCGCGTCGCCAATTGCGAGGTTCGCCAATCGGTTTCTCCCGATGCCGGGTAATAGTGCGCGGAAACGATTAAATTCGAATCATCAGAAAAAACACTGTTGGTCGTGAGCGCCGCGTCTACCAGATCAAGCCGCGTTCCCCACCCTGGTGGGTTGATGACAATCGGCCCTTCAAACTTCACTCCGGCGGCATAGCCCGGAATGTCCTCACGGAGCGCGGCAACGTATTGCTGCATTTCCGCTTCCCACACCACCGGGTCATTCACGTCCCCGGTTGTCCCGTTGATTTCGTTGCATGGATTAATCCATACATGCGGTTCCAGAAAATACCGCGCCGTCAGCCACTTTAAAAATGTGACATTGTTTGCCGTGGCCACTGAGTCATTGCCGTTTTGCAACTGCACCACTACGCCGAGTTTTCGTGCCGTTTCAACAATGGTGTCAAGCATGTCCGGGTCAGACGGATAGGTTTTGGCATCGGTCGGATCAACGTAACTGACACTGGCATACATGATTGCAGGCTCTACAGCCACGCGAATCAGATTAATGCCGTACGACTTGGCTTTGATGATTTGCGCTCTGACGTTCGCCTCATCGATATAGGACAGCCGCGCATTGTAGGTCGGCTCCGACACGCCCGAACCGGCGTTCTTACTCGGGTCAATCCCTTTTTCCCGGAAAAAATCGTTTGCCCGTGCCTCATAGCTCACAAACAGATAATCAAACATGGTCACGCCGCGAACGATAAAACGCTCGCCATCCGGACGCAAAATGATTTTGCCCTTTGACACCCGGTAAACTGCGGCCGGGTCACTGTCTTGAAAGGTAGCCACACGCTTAATTTTGTAGCCGCTGCTCAACTGCTGGTAGAGTGCGCCGTCTATGTTTACCGCCTCATCCACCACGCGATAAAGACTGGCGCCATACTTCACCAGCTCCCCCGGCTTGGCTTGGGTTGCCAATAAATCGGCTTTGCTATCCACCTCCAGCGCGACCAACCTTCTCAATACTGCTGGGCTTTGAACAGTAGCATTGCTCATAGCTTGTTAATCTCCATCACCCACACATCCACCGCGCTGGCGTTGTCATTGCGGGCATAGAGCACGCCTGCGGTATCGATGTAATCCACCATACCCGGCTCCAACAGCCCGCCCTGATCTGCAATAATGCCCGCCTTGCCCAAACTCACCGGCCCCACCTCATCAGATGCCATTGCCACCCTCAGCGACTTGCGGTTGGCGTTTGCCGCCGCGATCTGCAACGACACACCCGCGCCCACCGTTACTTTTGGTAGGTGTTGGTTGTCATTCCCAGGCTCGATTGCGGTGTTGATGGTGGCGTTGATGTTGGCTCTGTCGTCGTCCTGGCGATTGGTCGATACAACAAGTGTGACCGTCTGCGCTATCGCTGAGCGGATTACTGCTTGTGTGGCTCCGTCGTTTTCCACGCCCAGGTCGATTTGCTGCCCTACTGTGCGCTTGATCTCTGAGCGGCTGCCGACCTTGATATAGACATCGGAATCCGCTTCCAATATGCGGATAAACCTTGACCCTCTGTGCAGCGATATAGGTTGTTGCCCCGCGCCAGCAAACGTAATTTCGTAATCTGCAAGACTCATTTTTTACGGTTCCCCCAATAGGCCAACACACCCAGGCCGCCGAACAGCAGCGCCGCCCAAAATCCTATTTTGGTCAACTGCATCAGCACGTTTTCCGACTCCGTGCGGGCCGACTCATTGACGGCCTTAATGGCTTCGGAGACCGTGCTACCTGTTTGCGTGGTCAGGCTTGAAAGTGTGGCGTTGGTTTTCTCGCTCAGGTCGGTGGCAAAACTGAATGCCTCGGCAATAGCGCCACCGTCCAGCACACTGACCTTGATGGTGTTGCCAGCCGCCTTTTTCCCCAGCTCCAGATTTAGCGCGCCCGATTCCTGCACCACTGCACGGCTGCCCGATCCCGTGGTGATGGACGTGTTTTTGGCCGCGCCATCGATATCGGAAAAGCCGCTGTTTTGGCTGGTGGTGGTCGTTTGGTTTTTGCTTTTGGAATTGCTGTTGAAGAAGCCGCCGAAACCCATTTATTTCTTCCTCATCATCGACAGAATCAGCAGCACCGATACCACCGACACCGCCAGCAGTGCCCAGCCCGAGGCTTTGGCCGCAGGCTGAAAGGTAAAGCCGCCCACGTTAATGGCGCCGCTGGTGGCGCCGCTGGTGGCTTCGCTGGAGCCCTGAAAGCTGGAACCCTGGCCAGTTGAGAGCCCCGGTATCATTTCCACACCCTCGACACTACCGCTGTGACTACCAGCACCACGCCACCGATCAACCCCCACTGCGGCAGAGTCAGGCCGCCAAACGCGCGCGACCATGTTCCGCCGAGCGCATCTTTTGAGACTTCATCACCCTGGTTGTGGATCAGGTCGTTGCGATCAGGCACGTTATTGCCAGAATCGGACGTTTCCACGTCCACATTTTTGGCCCTCTCGTACTCAATCGCTTTATCCGCGACCCCAAAGAGTAAATCCTTAAAACCGGCACCCCATCCCCCGGCGTCGCTGCTCTGCGTCATCGCCATAGTTCACCCCTTTGAACAATGGCCGCTTACAGTTGCGGCCAGGTGGAATGCAGGGCGGTGTACGCCGTGATGGTGTCGCCCGCGCTGGTGGTCAGCATGTACTCTTGATTCCAGGGGCGGCCCTCGCGATCAATCGTGGTCTCCGCCTCGCCCTGGTTGCCGTCAAATACCTTGTCGACGACAAACAGCCCCGCCTGCGGCACACGCGCATAGTTCTTCACAATGGCGCTGATCTCTGCCACCGTCAGGTTGTCGATTTTGGTCAACCCCTGCTTTCGGTGCTCGACCGCCGTCAGGTTGGCGTGGTGGTAGTTAACGCTTCGGATCCGCGCACCGGGCAGGCTGCCCAGGCTCAGCGAATAGTTTTTACGGTTTACCGCCGCCGAAGGCTGAATCACCGTTCGGGTCAGCACACCGATGGTCGCCGCCTCCAGTTCGGTG
>JBNKHG010000098.1:0-8418 GCA_050290225.1 Cellvibrionaceae bacterium | reverse complement strand
ATTGTCAGCCTCGCTCTTTATTCAGAAGCCTAGCGTCACCCGGTGGCACGGGTGGTCCCGTTAACTTATTCTCCTCAAAATAATTGAGGAGAATAATGAGTGGGACAACTCTTCCCAGCGACTTCGTGTCGCACCTAAAAGGTGTATTTCAGCTCTACGCCCCAGGTGCGCGGCTTATTTGGATTACCGGTGGTAATAAAAGAACCGCTTGAACCGGATTCCAACGATACGTCATCCAGCACATTTTTCCCGAACACAGATATCCGGTAGTGACCATCGTTGGTGGTAAACGTAGTGCTCAGATTCAAGGAGCGGCGGGGGTCCAAAAAGAGAGTATTGTCATTGTTACCCGGACGCTTTCCCGTGTAGGCATAATCGCCTCTTATTGAGAGGTCACCAACAGAAAGCGGGATCTCATAGGCAAACGCCAGGTTATAGGTCACCTCGGGTATTTCTACCAGCTCTGTTTCCTTGGCCAGTTCTGGATCCGGCACGCTATCGCCATCCACATCCAAGCCGTTAAACTCTTTAATGTCATTGCTCATCAGCCCCAGATTACCGCTCAAGGTCAAGTGCTCAGTCGCGAGGTAGGTCAACTCGGCTTCAAACCCCATTACCTCGGCACTACCGGCATTCTTAATGGCGCTGATGGCCTTGGGCGGCTCTCCATCAAAACCAGGGAGAGTTGAAAAAACAAAACGCTGCATATCCGTATAGTCATTGAAGAAAGCCGCCAGATTCATCCGCAGCTTGCCATCCAGCAGGTCGGATTTCAGACCGATTTCCCAGGCTTCTACCGTTTCTTCATCATAGGGCCCTACGGCTGCCGGTTCATCGCCTTCGTTATTGTAACCACCGCTTTTAAAGCCTTTGCTCCAGGAGGCATAGGCTTGGCTAGTATCGTTGATCACCCATTGCAGACCCACTTTGGGGCTGAAATTCTTCCAGCTTTCACTATCCTCAAAATCGTAATTACAATTGGTGCGCTTGAGTGGATCTGAAGGGTCCAGTTCACAACCTCCGCCTGCCGCTGTTGCAACCCGGATATCCTTGCTTTCCTTACTGTATCGGCCACCCAGAGTTAACACCCACTCCTCGGCCAGAGCCACCTCTCCCTGTGCAAACAGCCCGTAAGTGTCGTGATTATTGAAACTGTGTCTGAGATTCAAACCGCCAAACACATCCACCCCCCAGTGATCTTGATAGGACTGATCAAAATAATACAAACCTGTCGTGAGATTGAATCGATCGCCGATATCCACCGCATAGCGGATTTCCTGGTTGAACTGATCCTGTTCGTAGAACGACGGAATATAATGTACAACGCCAAAACTCGGCGAACCATCAATATCAATGGTTGTCACCATTTCCATCTCCCGATAACCCGTAACGGACGTTAGCTGGCCCGGCCCGACATCCCAATTGACTTCGCTTATGGCGTGCCACCATTCGTTGGTATTGGGTCCTGATAAATCCTGATCCAGCTCTCGCAAGTCGTCACTGGGGGGCGTATAGATAAATTGGCTGTAATCCGTACCGGGATCAAGGAGATTGCGTACGGGGGGCATACCCGCATCCAGCTTTCCATATTCGGTAAACAGGGTGATATCCAGGGTATCCGACGGCGTGAAAACCAGGGTGGGCCGGATGATCTTGGTTTTCGACTCGCCGATGCGATTACCGCCATTGGCATTTTTGTAGTAGCCGTCATGGTCTTTGTACATAACGGCCAGCCTGCCGGCCAGTTTGTCTTCAACCAAGGCATTTTCAATGCCGAAGGCAATATCCCGGCGATCGTAGGAGCCCACGACACCCTGCGCCTCGAACCCGAATTCACCAGTGGGCCGCTTGGTGCGCAAAACGACAACGCCGCCGGTGACATTACGGCCAAATAACGTTCCTTGAGGCCCGCGCAGTACTTCCACCGATTCCAGATCAAAGCTGTCCATTGTCATACCCGCATTCACAGCCAAGGGCATACCGTTAATGGTTACACCCACGGAAGGATCCATGGTTTTTGCCGTATGGTTAACACCTACGCCTCGTATAAAAAACTGGGCTTGTCCAGGCACCAACTCTGATTCCTTTAGCGTGGCATTGGGGAATTTATAGCCGATATCGTGAATGCTTTCGAAGTGTATGGCGTCCAGTTGGCTTTCGTTCATCGCGGTGATACTGATAGGCACATCTTGCACGTTTTCGGCGCGGCCTTTTTTGGTGGCGGTTACCAAAATTTCTTCCAGCGCCACTTTCTTTTGCACCGCCCCGTCGTTACCGGACTGAGCCAGGACATCGTGCGCTCCACCAGCCCCAACCAAAAACCCAATTACCGCCGCCAAAATATTTTTTCTAGAATTCATCGTCTCTTTCCTCTTATGTTCGTTTTCCTCTGATTTCACTTCGGAAATCATCAGAACCCCCTTGTTGGAAAGACCGCCTGAAAGTCCGGTGTTTTGCAGTAGCTGGTCGAGCGCCTGTTGTATCGGGTAATTGCCCTTGACAGGATTGCCTGTTTTCGACTGGGCGATGTCGTAGGGGAAGAGCACCTGGATATCGGTTTGTACCGAGAGCTCTGTCAGTGCTTGTGCGACGTTTTGGGCGGGAATGTCGATGGTGTAGATCGTTTCTTCGCCGAACGCCGGTTTGGCACTGGTGGCCTGGAGTAGAAGTAACAGGCTGAAAATGATTGCCTGTATTTTCTTTCCATGCCTCCCTTTCAATTGCCTGTCGGGTTTTTGTTGCTGCTGCAAGGTCGGTGTTTCAGTGGCCTTACAGCGTTTATGTCGTTTTTGGGGTGGGGTTTGTCTAGTCGACGAGGAAATATTTTTAAAAACTTTTTTTAATTGCGATTGTTCTCGCCAAGGCGCCAAGACGCAAAGGCAAAGATGGGTAAAAATCTTGTTTGCTCTCGCTGAGGCGCAGAGGCGCTGGGAAGAAATTTGGTGGGGATTTTTTTTGGCTGTGTTATCCCCGGGGGCGGAGTTGGATGTGTTGGTCATTGAGACGACTCACTTCTATGCCGAAGCTGGCTTCCAGTACGTCGTACAGGGCTTCCAGCTCGCCGACTTTGAAGCGGCCTCCGATTTTGAGTTTGCCCAGGGCGGGGTCGGCGATTTCGATGATGGTTGGGGTGTAGCGATTGACTTCGTCGACGACGTCGCTGAGGGGTTCGCCGGCGAAGACGAGGTAGCCGTCGCGCCAGGCGAGCCTGCGGGTGATTTCCGGTTCGGGCAGGGTTTCGATTTTCAGGGTGCTATTGATGACGGAATCGGTTGCGGCTTCGGGTTTGTCGGTTTCGCTGGTTTGGGCAGTCGGTGTGACCCGATCGTTGAAGGTGGCGCTTTGGCCACGGCCCAGGGTGCCTATTTTGGCCAGTCTGGACTGGTGCTGTGACTGGGACGTTGATTTGGTCCGCTCTTTGGTTTGTGTGCTGTTTTCGGGTTGCCAGGCAGCTTTTTCCGTTTGATTCGGCTCATCGAGCAAGGCGGCGAGGTCAACACGGCCTTCGGTGACGGTGACTTTGACGTCTTCCAGATCGAGCCGCACGGAGAAGGCGGTGCCTACGGCTTTGACCAGGCCATCCCTGGCGTGGACTTCGAAGGGCCTGTCAGGGTCTTTGGTGACCTTGAAATGGGCTTCGCCCCGCAACAGGCGGATTTTCCTGACGTCTTCGCTGTAGTCCACCTGCACCTGGCTGTCGGTGTTGATGTGGATGACGGAGCCGTCGGCCAGGGTTTGTACCTGCACTTCGCCGATGGCGGTAGCGTAGATGCCGTTGGTGGCGGTGAGGGATTGGGGAAACAGCCAAGTGGTGACGGCGATGGCGATGCCCAGCAGGCCCACGGCCATGGCGGCACCGGGGCGCTTGAACGCCAGGAGGCCGGTGAGGAGCCGGGTAAATGGGGAGGGCCGGTGTTGGCTTTGGCGGGCATTTTGTCGGGCTGAAGCCCGACCTACACTGTGCAGGGGGATGGCTAATTCGGTGAGGATGTTGGCGTCGGTCCAGAAGGCGGAGATGCGTTGCAGTTCTTCCCGGTGGGCGGGGCTGCGGTTTGCCCATTCACGGAGTGCGGCGCGGTCGCGGTGGCTGAGGTGGTCTTCGCCATCAAGTTTGATCAGCCACTCCCGGGCCTCCATCTCGATGGTTTCCCGATCGGTGAATGTATAGACGTTGTCCATCAGCCCTGCCCCTTTTCCCGGCGCTCGCGCTGACGGGGCGCCGCTGTGTTGACTGTTGCCCTGGCGTCAGGGCCGACCTCGCCGGTGCGCTCGCGCACGTAGCGGTCACAGAGTTCCACGCCTTTCATCAGGTGATTTCGCACGGTGCTCTCCGCCACCCCCAGCCGTTCGGCAATCTCCTTGTGCGACATACCGTAAACCTTCCTCATAAGATACACCTTGCGGCACTGGGGCGCCAGGAACGCCACGGCCTCGCAGTGAATACCGAGTTTCTGTCGCGCCATGACTTCGTCTTCCACCGTTCCCTCATCCAGTAAGACGTCTGAACCAGCCTGATCGTCTATATAGTCGGTGATTTGCCGGGATTTGAGGCGCAACTCGGAGACGGCGACATTCTTGGCAATGCGGAAGAGAAAGGATTTGGGCTGTTTGATGTCGGTGGCCTGGCTGGCGATAAAGGCGCGGAGGTAGGCTTCCTGGGTGACGTCTTCGATGTCCTGAGTGCTGCGGAGGTAACGGCTGATAAAGCGCTTGAGGGAGGACTGGTGTTGCTGAAAGGCGGTTAGCAGGGCGCTTGGGGAGACACTGTTTTTGACCTTGCCATTGATCGGCGGATGGTTGTTGGCCGGGCCGTTGTTGGGACTGCCGGTCAGGTCCGGGTTTTGCTGGTCGTGCCCGTTGCCATTGGGGCGCTGGTTGTTCATGGCTGATACCCCGTTGTGGTGAGTCGCGCTTGTAACGCGTTCCCCCTTATGTTTGTTTTGTAACGGGTGAATGACCCGAACAACCACTAAATCACATTCCCGACGGGAGGCGAATGGTAGTACATGCCATGCCGCCTAGCAATTCACGCCATGTTTGCTGTCGTCCGGCCCTTTTGGGGCGCCGGTGATCCTTTATCCTGTGAGCAGGCTACGCTGATTTTCGGATCGGTAGCCCGTGGGCGTCACGCCCATCCAGGCGGTAAACGCCCGCGTAAAATCACCCGGTTCGGCATAGCCCAGATTGTCCGCTATCTGTGAAATGGACAGATCGCTTTCGGTCAGCAGACGCTTGGCGATATTCCGCCGCACATTGGCTTTAATCTCTTTGAAGGACGCCCTTTCCGTTCTCAGTTTGCGGGTCAGGGTGCGTGGGCTCATGGCCATGATGCCCGCCAGCACCTCGAGGGAGGGAGAAGCCATGCCCTCGCGGCTGAGTTCGATGATGATCTGTTCGACCTGGCTGGCCAGCGTCTGGTCCCGCCCGGGCAGGGTAAACCAGTTGGGGTATTTTTCGAGCATTTCGCCGCTGAACAACTCCACCTCATTGCGGATGACCGGCTCCAATAGGTACTTGGCATCGAAGCAATAACAGTCGACAGGCTGCTCGAAATACACCGGGCAGTTGAACGCCGCCTCGTAGTCGATGGATTGCGGGGGCCGCGGTGACGAGAAATTCACCCGACTCAAGCGGATATGTTGGCCCGTAAGCCAGCAGTAAAACCTGAGGCCCCAGTACATACGAAACCAGTAGAGCAGGTGGCTGTCCATGCCCGGTTGCAGGCCCTGGAAGCGGTAAGTGACGGCCGCGTCGCCGGTGCTCTCATCAAGGACGAGATCCCGCTCTTCGTCGCTGCGCACGGCGTTGATGAAAGCTTCGAGGCGGCGTATCGCCTCGCCCAGGGTGTCGCTTTTGACCGCAGCCCGGGCCGCCTCCATATCCATGGCCAGCTTGCCCGGCACCTGCAGGTAACCCAGGTAGTGGTCGTTCAGGGCGATTCGGATATTGACGATCAGGCTCAACAGTTGCTTGCCATTGATCTGTGCGGCGGGGTCTTCGTACAGTGACAGCGGCAGGCCCGCGGCCTCCAGCACCGTTGCCGGGTCAAGCCCCCGCTGGATGACGCCTTGCAAGTAACCGCGAATATAGTAATTTCCAATTTGGATTTGTTCGGCAGACATCGGCACACCACCTGTTTTTTCGGCGCCGATGTGTGGTCTGGTGAGGAGGAATGCCCTGTAGTGGCCGCTGATTCCTCTAGGCTCGGCGCGCTTTCTGGTCAATCAGCCATTTAATGATAGACCAGCTAGCATTTCGCGACATAGCATTACGGGCCAATTAATTTGTCATTTCACGCCATATTCGATAGCGAAAACGTTCCGCCTCCACCTGTACCTAGGCACGCACACTCTGGGTGACCAATGATTCGAGGAAACGCCCCAATAGCAGACCGGCTAACACCTCTTCGCGAATGCCGAGTAATGTAGCGTCCAGAGCCGGGTCTGCCAGGTGGTGCCTGTCGGGAAGCGCCGGCCACGAAGAGTAGTTTTGACTTGGGATCCAGAGCTTTTGCAGGGTGCCACGATAGGTAGTGACGGTGGTTCTTGCCGGTTTATGGCATTTTGATGCTTCGAGCTGATTGGGGAAAACGGACTATATACTGCATTTAGTCCGCTTTATAGACTCCATTTGGACCAATCTATAAAGACCGCTTTGTACTATGCAATTAGTCCATATGCGCGAAGACGAGGAGTTTTTTTACATTCCCCACCGCGAGTCCGGCCTGGCGACCTTAGCAATCCATTGTATTATCAATGGGTTAGCTATCAGGTCAGGATAGTCTAAATATGAATAGCATGCATTGAATAAATTTTCATATTGAATATTATCTAAATTTATCTATCATTCAATGGATAAATCAATCGAAACAGGCAGCGCCCATGGACCCCCGATTCCTTCCCCACAACAGCCATTTAGAGGATGTCGATGGTTTCGCTACCCAGGACCCACAACTGCGTCGCCTATCGAAACAGCCCTACCAGTACCGGTCCGGCATCCTGACGACGTTGCCCGTGGATACGCCAGGCATCTACACGCTAGGTGGCGGACGGCAAATCGGTAAAACCACGTTGCTCAAACAGTGGATGGCGGACCTGCTCGCCGGGGGCGTCAATCCCAAGGCTATCGCATTCTTTTCCGGCGAACTGATCGATGACCACCACAGTTTGCTGTCGCTCATGCAAGACCAGTTGGACGAGGTCCTGACTGTCGGGCTCAACTACCTGATCATCGACGAGGTCACCTACATCGATGGCTGGGACAAGGCGGTGAAGTATGCCGCCGATGCCGGCATGCTCGAACAGACCGTGCTCGTCCTCACCGGGTCGGACCTGTATTTTATCCGGGAGGCGAGAATGCGTTTTCCGGGGCGGCGCGGGAAGGCGGATACCTCGGATTTCCACTTGTATCCCCTCTCCTTCCGGGAATTTCTATCCCTGAAAGGTAGTATTCCCGATCTCGACGCACAGCTCGCCGCTCCAATCGACCTGGAAGCCGAGGCCCTCGACACGATTTACCGGGAGTTCGATCAATACCTGCTTCATGGCGGTTATCTGACCGCCATCAACGATTTGGCCGAACGGCAAACCATCGCCCCCGCCACATTGCGGGTTTACTCGGACTGGGTCCGGGGCGATATGCTCAAGCGAGGCAAGCAGGAACCTTACCTCAAGGAGGTTTTGTCGGCCGTGGTCAAACGATACACCAGCCAGGTGACCTGGAACTCCCTGGCCAGCGACCTGTCCATCGACCACCCGAAAACCGTTGCCGACTACATGACCTTATTGGAAAGAATGGATGTCCTGTTTATTCAGCCCGCGCTGCTGGAAGACAAACTCACTGGCGCACCCAAAAAAGCGCGGCGGCTGATGTTTTGTGACCCCTTTATTTTCCACGCCGTGCGATCCTGGATCGAACCGGTAAAGGATGCCTTTCACGAACAAGTCCTACCGGCCGTTCGCGACCCGGTCTGGGCCTCTAAACTGGTGGAAGCCTGCGTGATTACCCACCACCGCCGTTTCTTCCCCAGCTACTACCTTAAAGCGGAAGGCGAAGTCGACCTTGCTTATGTGAACAACAACCGGTTCTGGCCGATTGAAATCAAATGGACAAACCAGCTACGCCCCAAGGATCTCAAGCAAATTGCAAAATATCCCAATGGCGAGATTTGGGGCAGAGCCAGGCAACCGGGCCGTATAAACGGCGTTCAATCCTACCCGTTACCGATTAAACTATTGGAACTCAGGTAGGACCTGCCCGCCTTTGCGTGGGTGCCCGGAAAAGGCGCGACCGGGAGGGATCGATCAAACCGGTCTGAGGTGATGCGCGCTCTGGAGGCAGCGTATGTCGCTTTGTGTCATCAACGGCAACGGCCTTCTGGTTCAGATGCTTGAGGATGTGCGCAATTACCGCCGGATC
>JBNKHG010000097.1:0-55244 GCA_050290225.1 Cellvibrionaceae bacterium | reverse complement strand
TCATTGAGTATATCGACACGAACAATAAAAACCCGAAACCCTTTGTTTGGACAAAATCCGCTGAAGAGATTTTGGAAAAAGTGAGCCGGGCGAGATCAACGCTCGATAATATAGCATCAGTTTAGAACACTACACTAGTTGGGACTCATATTTCAATGCCAACGACATTTAACAAATAAGGATATGTCAGTTTAAGCCACCAACCTGACAAAAGCCGCTTACGTCTCGATAACTTTAACTGAATCAGTTGGTTACCGCCGGCACTTCAACCACAGAGATGGAAGCTGGACTTGACCAATATCAATACCCACGGTTTTGATTTTCATGATAGTTCACCTCACATTCGTATTCCTCATGAAGGCTAAACGCTTTTCAGCGCATCCCACTAAAAAACAACCAACGCCTCACGAAAGCCAATTTTTTTCAGCAATTCAAACAGCCTTTCCAGATCATTATCGACGACCGGGTTATCGTTTTCATCGGCCAGTATCTGAAATTTACCGTCGGTTTGCCTGACCATAACGAACCACTGCTGACGATCATTTGGGTTGCGTCGAATATCTACCTGATCCAATTTCCCTGATTGATGCTGTTCGATCGCCTGCGGAATTTTCATTTTTTCAATCCTGTTTAGCCAGTCAAGTGGTTCAAGGCAGCGGACAATGTCGGGTAAACGCTGTAAACCTTTTCGTCCGGCTTGAATCCGGCTTTTGCCAGGGTTTTCAGGGGTTGATATTGGAAATCCGCCAAATACACACGAGTGCCGGAGCCGGCGCATTTGTCGAGAAACTTGTTGAGCGCAGACAGGCCGCCCGCATCGAGGATGGTAACGCCATCCAGATACAGTACGATGCCCCGCTGCCTGTCACACAACAGCGACAATTCACCGAACACACGGTCGGCGGCGGCAAAAAAGAGCGGCCCGTTGATTTTGAAGACTTTCCAGCCCTTGGGAATGGTTACATCTACCAACTTGTGATTTTCAGTAATGTCTTTCACCTTGGTCATCTCGGCCACGTTTCTCATAAAGAGCAGCGAGGCCAGCACGACACCGGTCGTTATCGCGACCACCATGTCAAACAGCACGGTGAGGGAGAAACAGACACCAAAGACAAAGATGTCGCTGCGCGGTGCATTTTTGATCAGGTGGATCGCTTTCGGCGCCTCGCTCATATTCCAGGCGACCATGATCAGCAAAGCAGCCATGCTGGCCATAGGCAGGTAGCTCAGAATTTGCGACAGGGACATCAAGGCCATCAACACCACAACAGCATGCACCATGGCGGCTACCGGGGTTTGTGCGCCCGCTTTGACATTGGCGGCGGAACGGGCGATGGCAGCGGTTGCGGTAATGCCGCCGAAAAACGGCGTTGCGATATTGCCGATACCCTGGCCCATCAACTCACTGTTGGCACTGTGCTTTTTGCCGGTCATGCCATCAAGAACCACCGCGCATAGGAGGGATTCGATGGCGCCCAGCATGGCAATGGCAAAGGCCGCCGACAATAGATCTTGCGCAAGTTGCCAGCTAAATACCAAGGTCGACTCACCGGGCTGTACGCGCTGCCAGGGCCATTGAAAATCGGGCAACACCGGTGGAATACCAACCCCCAAAGTTCCATCCGGCAGGGAAAAACTAAAGGTTGAACCTATCGTCGCGACGGGCAGCCCCTGCTGATTCAGGACAAACGCGAGAGCTGTACCGACGATAACGGCTGGAAGATGAGGTGGAAGAGGAGTTTTCAAACGCGGCCAGATCAACAGGACGGCCAGTGTCATCAGCCCAACGATCAGACTTGCCGGAGAAAAACCGGGCATGGCCGTCACTAGCGCCAGGACCTTACCGGTATAGTGCTCAGGCATCGGGGAAATCGTCAGCCCCAACAAGTCTTTAAGTTGCAGGGTCGCGATCACCACGGCGATACCGCCAGTGAATCCCAGGGTGACGGATTCAGGGATATATTCGATGTAGCGCCCAAGCCGCATCATTGCCATGACCAATTGCATGGCGCCGGCCAGGATGCTGGCAATCAACAACCCCGAGAGACCGTATTGCTGAACGACCGGAAAGAGAATGACGACAAAGGCAGCGGTGGGGCCCGACACGCTGTAGCGTGATCCCCCCGTCAGCGGGATCAAAAACCCGGCAATAAAGGCGCTATAGAGACCGTATTGAGGGGCAACACCGCTGGCAATGGCTAAAGCCATGGACAGGGGGATGGCGATAATACCCACCGTCAGGCCCGCTATCAGGTCTTTGGCGAGCCTCTGCTTATCGTAAGAGGCCTCCTTTAGCGCCGCTCGTAGCGCGTGGGCCAGTCTTAGGGAAAAAAGGTGTCTGCGATGTGCCATAGCAGCAATCCAATACCGTCGCTAATCATCGTTGAATGGTAAAATAATATGCATTATCCTATCATTCGAAACAAATTCAATGTTAATATGATTAACATTCCGAAGACCTGACAGGTACGCCATGGAAAACCGCACAGCCCGGCTGACATTGCTGATCGATCCAAAGAAGAAAGCGTTATTTGAAAAGCTATGCGCAGATGAAGACGTCACACCGTCCCAAAAAGTCAGGCAGTTTATTCGGGAATATATAGAAGAGCGGCTGGGTGCCGACTGGAAAGACCAGGTGTTTGGCGGTGATGACAAATCCCTGTAACACGAAACAAGCCATCAATCACCGGTCGGAAATTATGCGGCAGTGCCGCGTATAAGAAGGCTGAGTGTCTCCTTTTGGCACCGCTGAGTCAGTTAGTATTGCTGAAGTACGCACCACTGAAAGACGTTGGACTCAAAACTATGTCA
Source organism: Cellvibrionaceae bacterium (assembly GCA_050290225.1). Lineage (GTDB taxonomy): Bacteria > Pseudomonadota > Gammaproteobacteria > Pseudomonadales > Cellvibrionaceae > JBNKHG01. The sequence goes on along the minus strand of JBNKHG010000097.1, from coordinate 52,433 downwards.
CTTAGTGCTGGCACCAGTGCGCAGAAACAGTTAGGGGCATGTCTGGCCTTGTGAATCCCTGTTTTCAGTAGGTCAACAGTGGCGTTTTCCCAAAATGCGTCGGCGCCTCCAACTGCTTTAGCATGAAATCCGCCACATCGGCCCGTGAGATCTTTCCGGCGGTAATGCCATTCAGTTTGTCGATTATCCGGTATTTACCGGTTCTCGGCCCGTTGGTCAGAAAACCGGGACGCACGATCAACCAATCGGCATCACTGGCTTTGATAAGCGCTTCCTCCCGGTTTTTATCGCGGTAAATGGATTTTAACAGCAGCGGATTGATCACCCGGTCATAGAGAAAACCACCGTGTCCCTGGCTATCCCCGGCGCCAATCCCCGTCACCACGATCAGCTTTTGCCCCTTTTCGAGGCTGGCGAGTACGTTTTTAATACCCGCGGAAAATACCTCGACCGGTTTGAAGGTCGGCGGTATGCCGATGGTCACACAGACCCCGGCTTGACCCGCGGTGGCTGCGGCCACGGCGGCGGCATCACGGATATCACCTTGGATCACCTGCACGTTTTCATCAGCTAGTTTCAGCTTGCTCGGCTGTCTTAACAGTGCGGTCACCTCATGACCGCCCGCCAATGCCAGTTGTAATAACTGAAACCCTATGCCCTGGGACGCACCCAAAATGGCAATCTTCATATCACCTCCAATTCAGGGCGATCAAGCATTAGGTGTTGAAACCCCGAACGGTCGCGTTGTTGTCCTGCACTCGGCGTGGAGCACAGGCGGGACAATTCAGCATCAATCCGACCCTCTGGCCCCCTGGTTTTCCTGTTGGCAGCCAACAAGAACCCGTTGGCCACCACGTCCAACACTACCCACAGCACACGATCCAAATGAATGGGCACAAAACACCTTCCGCTCAACACGATAACCGCGCTCATCCAGGGGGCAAACACATCTCCTGTGCCAGCACAATTATACCCGCTCAGCCTTGTCCGTGTCCGGCCCTGAGGCCTCAACTGCTCATTTCCCCCAAATGAACCCCGACTACGCTCAAGACTATGCCGACGTTTTGGGCTGTCTGCAGCTCTTAGCGATTGCGTTGTCCCCCTCGTGGTGGCCCCCGTTGAAGGAACAGCAGCAAAAAAACACCCTCTTTCGTCACGACCCAACGATTGAGGACGCCCCACCCAATACATGTACCATTCCGTACCGTACCAATTCGGGATCGCGAGTGGCCTTCCTGTCTTGGTGGACCCTGCAACCTTCAGTGCTTCGCTGGCGGGATTTGTTGACCCACTTGCAAATCACGCATCGTCTGCTTTACTGAGAAAATTTGAACACAACCACCAGGAGCGCCGCCCCATGTTGTTTGACCCTACGAAATGGCTATTCGAATCCTACCGCTGTGCACTTTTGGCTCAGTCCGTGGCCCTGCCCTTCTGGGAGGCCTACTGGCAGGTGCTCGGCGGAGCGGGTCGGGGGCTCAACGATGGAGCAGTGACAGCGCCGGCCACGCTCGTACGCTTGCCGTTGCCCACCACCGGCACACACCCCATCACCTGCCCGGACAGCGACCCTGCCGCACTCCCGCTCCACGGGGCCAACAGCAACCCGTGACCCTGCTCCTGGCCATCAAGGCGGTCACTGTCTGGGGTGTTATTGCTGCCTGTGCCATTGCCAACGGCCTTGTCCGGGAAAAACTCCTCGTGCCGCATCTCGGGCAGGCTGTGGCCCTGCCCGCAAGCGGTATTGTGCTTTGCCTTGTGGTTTTCACCATCACCTATGTGTCTATCCCCTTTTTAGGTAAGCATGCCGTCAGCACCTATGTGCTGCTGGGGATGCAGTGGGTGCTTATGACACTGCTGTTTGAACTTATCGTTGGCCATTACGTCATAGGCAAGTCGTGGCAAACACTGTTCCAGGAGTTCAATATCCTGAAGGGCAACTTGATGGTGTTGGTGTTGCTGGTGTCGTTGTTGGCTCCCTACGGTGCGGCTAAATTGCGTCGTTTGGTATGACGGCCCCTATCCTCCCATCACAGGCCAAAAGCATTCTGTGAAAGCTGCTCGGGCGTTGTGATTCAACAACACCCTATAAGAGACCTGTTACTCATACGGCAGCATTCGTCTAACGTTGTTACAGGCTTGCTTGGCTACACTGTTCATAAAACAGTCGGCAAATTAACCCAAAGCGGTCAGTTGAGATATGGGGGATTTCTCCCCCATTTAAGTTAGAAAGTACCCAATGGACTAACGGCGCTCAGCGAACTGCCAGATTTGGTCAAGCTCTTCCAACTTGGAATGTCAGTCTGAGCGACTACAGACCAACCGTTTAATTAGCAGAGCCGTGGTTCGCAAGCTTAACCGTTCATTCCGATTAAACCGAATTCAACAGGGAGAATACCCTTTTCCCCCAAACTTCCAATCGCAATGTAACCAAGGAAAGTCTCAAGGTATAGAATATGCAACTTTTGGGTTTAATTTGCATTAACGCTATTTTGTTCATAATATTCAAGGGCGGTATTACAGCGATACCCAACAGAAAATTGTTAATTATTTAAAAGACTTTCGAACCACCCCAAGTCCAGGCCCGTGTTTTTAAGCGCAGGGGTGGCAGAAAGTGATCAGCCGCGCATCCGGCCTGCCGGCATTAACGCCGCCAAAGTGATTCCAGTGGAATTTCGAATTGTTTCTTCACTATCGTTGGGAAACCTGAAATTAACCCTGCCAGCCCAGTGCGGTAACAGAGAAGGTGGTATTGAAATGGACCCGGGTGATACAGGAAACTGCATATAGCGATCGGCAAGAGAGCAAAAACGAACTGAACAACACCACCACGGGCTTACAGAAAGAGTATGGCGCCCGCGCCCTGCGGGACGTTGCCGTAACCAACAACCTCGATATCCTGCTGAACCTTCACGGCGCCAAAAACACAGTGGCCGCCCCAGGTGCAGCATTCCACTGAAATTCGCGTCCCCGCCGGTTTCGGAGAACGTCGCTTAGTTGGTATGCCGCGCACCTACGGCATAGCGCTGACTTACAACATCGAATAACGACAGACCTCCTGGTATCTCAACCAAAAAAAAAGAGGTGGCTTGCAAGCCACCTTTTTTTTTAGGTTTTTTAATGGGAGAGGAAAAACAGGCAATAACAGAGGCCTAGGGTTTTACGATCACTTTGCCCACCACCTGACGATTCATCACCTTGTTGAGTGCGGCAACGGTGTCGTGCAGGGGAAATATCTGATCGATGACCACTTTGACTTTTCCATCCAGGTACCATTGCAGCAGCTCTTGCATATTGGCGGCAAAATCGTGGGGCTGCTTCTGGGTAAAGGTGCCCCAGAATACGCCCACCAGGGAGTAACCTTTGACAAGCGCCAGGTTGACCGGGAGTTGTGGAATCCGTCCGGAGGCAAACCCGATCACCAGCAGCCTTCCGTTCCAGCCCATACACCGGGACAGGGGGTCAAAAGCGTCTCCTCCCACCGTGTCATAGGCTACATCCACACCTCGCCCATCGGTGGCGGCCTTAAGTGCGGTTTTGAGGTCTTCGCTGCTGTAGTTGATCAGCACATCGGCACCATTGGCCTCAGCGACGGCCAGTTTTTCATCGGAGGAGCAAACGGCAATGACCCTGGCACCCATGGCTTTGCCGATCTGTATCGCCGCCAAACCAGTACCACCGGCAGCACCGGTTATCACCAGGGTTTCGCCCGGTTGCAGATTGGCGCGTTGTTTTAAGGCGTGGTGGGCCGTGGCGTGAGCCGTTTGCAATCCAGCGGCCTCTTCCAGCGGAATACCGTCTGGCAGCGCAAGCAGCATCTGCGCAGGGATCGCCACCTGTTCTGCAAAGCCACCGATCAGGCAATAGCCCAACACCCGGTCACCGGGTTTGAACCGGGTTACCCCGTCGCCAACGGCCGCCACGGTGCCGGCCACTTCGGTTCCGGGAACAAACGGCAAGGGCGGTTTGCTCTGATAGAGTCCCTGCACGATCAATCCGTCCGGGTAATTCACGCCCGCGGCGGCGACATCCACCACGACCATACCGGGAGCGGCTTCAGGGGCTGTTACGTTTTTGACGCAGAGTTGATCCAGGGGCGCAAAATCCTCACAGACGACTGCTTTCATAGTCAAACCTTGTTCGATTAAATTGCGGAAACACCGCCATCCACGGCGATGGCTTGACCCGTCATGTAGCTGTTGGCCGGGTCGATAATCAATAACATGGCGTTAACCATTTCCACGGGGGAGCCCAAGCGCTTCATGGGTGAGCCCTGGGCGACAAAGTCCTGCTTGGCGACCATTTCGCTTTCGGTGACCAACGGTGTTCCGCCATAAACGATCGGGCCGACCACAACCGTCAGATCAGGCGTTACCAGACCACCACCTACTCTTTTAACGGCTTCCTATTCTTCGCTGGAACTTCCACCCACCCCCTGCCCCCGGCAAACGCGATGGTAAAAAACGCTTCTGCATCGATACCTGGTAATGGCGTCATACCCGATGTGAGAAGTGGTCAAGATGCGGACAGCCATGGAGCTGCTTCCGCCCGACCACGCCGAGGAGGTGGTTCAGTTACTCGGCGCTAAAGCCCGCAACGGTGCCAATATAAACCACAACAAGCATTCAGATTGCATTACCGATCACCCGTCGGCGAATTGCGTTATTATTGGCTATATCTCTCGCATTTTGACGGCGTTGAGCAGGATCACCTCTATCTCTTCAATGATTTCTTCCTGGCGTACGGCATTGTATTGGCGCTTTAGCTTTTCAGATTCCTCATCAAGGTGCTTTACCACCCCTTCGAGATGCCGCATGCGATAACTATTTTCAGACATCAGGGAGCTATACACCATTTCGTGAAGAGCCGCGAAGAGATAGTGGTCCGCCAATTCCGTCAACATCAACTCAGGCGACAGGTTAAGCAGCGGAGGGTTTGGAAAATCCGTTTTCCTATGCAATAGATCCTGAAAGGGTGGAAGGAGCTTCTTCTTTACGATGCCCACTTTCTCGTCATTATAAAGGCAGTAAAGCGTGAGTTGGTCTTGATTTTTTTGAAGGCTGGACAGCACATCAACGATTCTGGAAAGCAGTGATTCCGTTTCTTCCACAATGCTGATGCCATCAATCATTGTCGCGGAGAGCCTTTCTGTTTCAAGCAGCATGTTTAACTTGTGGCCCACAGCTATTATCGTAACCTTGTCAGAAGCATTATGCTGCAATTCAATTCTCAACTGACTTAACAATGAATGGTTGAAGTCACCGCAAAACCCCCGTTCCGACCCGATGACGAGATAGACTGATGCTGTCTCCACTATTTCTGGCAGAACTGAGGGGAAACAGCCGAGAAAATCCTGCGCCACATCATTAATGGCTTTCACCGCTTCGTGCTGCGCCACCATAAAGGTACTTAACTTTCTCGCTTCCAGATAAGAAAGCGTTTTCATGGAATTCATGATATTTCTAATCTCAGACAGGCTATGTCGATGACGATCCAGGTTGCGCTTTCGTGTCATGAGAGATCAGCCCCTGGCATCTCGGAAAACCAGTCGCTGACCGCCCCACTCCATTGTTCTCGATGGCTATCGAGACTTAAATGACTATCCGCCAAGGACTTTTGTAGCAAGGAGAGCAGTTGGGGAACATCATCAAGCGTTTTGCCGTCGAAATGCCCATCATTAAAAGCCACCATCCAAGCCAACTGAAACTTTGCGGGGAGCGGTGAAAGGCGATCCTGCTTTAAGATTTCACGTAACAGGCGGCCACGCTGAATGGACGCCTCCATTGACGCTTCCAGGCGGGCCCCGAATCGGCTGAAAACCTCCAGTTCCAGAAACTGAAGATAGTCGAGCTTCATGCGACCAGCTTCCTCCTTTATATTCGGGTGCTGTGCCTGCCCCCCGATACGGGATACGGAGAGAGCGATATCGATAGCCGGCCTAAAACCCCCGGTAAACAGGGTGCGATCCAGGTAGATCTGCCCATCGGTGATGGAAATCAAGTTAGTGGGAATGTAAGCCGCAATTTCACCCAAATTGGTTTCAACGATAGGGAGTGCGGTTATACTGCCGCCTCCGTTGGCGGCATTCAAGCAGGTAGCCCTTTCCAGGAGTCCGGCATGAATGGAAAATATATCCCCCGGGAATGCCTCGCGCCCCGGAGGACGTCGAAGTAACAGCGACAGCTCCCGGTAAGTCTTGGCGTGCGAAGACAGGTCATCATAAACGACCAGCACATCCCATCCCTGGCGCATCCAGAACTCCGCAATAGCGCAGCCCGCGAATGGCGCCAGGTGCTGCAGGCCGGGCAGGCAGCTTGCCTCTGCGACCACAACGGTTGTGTAATCCATGGCACCGTGTTCCTGCAGGATGTGTATCGTGTTCACAATTGCGGATCTTTTTTGACCAATCAATACATAAATGCAGTAAACGTTTTGGTCGCGTTGGTTGATGACCGCATCAATAGCAATAGCGCTTCGTCCAAGACCGTCGTCACCAATGATCAATTGACGCTGCCCCATGCCAACAGGAATCATCGTGTCAATAATTTTGGAACCCATATAAAGCGGTTTGTGGACAAAGTCTCTGGCGATAATAGCAGGCGAGGATGATTCCAGTGCTTGCCATACCGTTCCCGTCAGAGGTTCACCACCATCAAGCACCGTTCCCATTGGATCGAGAGTTCGCCCGAGCAGGCTGTCGCCGACCGGAACGCTTAGGGGGTGTTTGGCACGCTGAACAGTTGTGCCCGCCGTTAACTTTTCAGTATCGTGCAGCAAAATGGCGCCAATTCGTCCTTCCGTCAGGTCGAACACCATCGCCAGGCTACCGTCGGAGAATACCAAAACCTCATCCATGGCCGCCGAGGGCAAACCCGCGACCCAAACAATGCCATCCCCCACTGACACGACAACACCCTGTTCCTCAATGCGTAAGCCAGGTTGGTATTGATCAATCCAATTAGCTTGTTGATCTATCAAACGCATTGTCATATTCGATCCACTCTTGAATATGCGCCAACTCCACAAATCCTCTGAGTTCATCTTTCAAGTTAGTGGCCAGAACCCACGAACCGATAGTGATGCGAACACCAGCGATCAGGCTGTCGTCCAATGAAAACTGCAGCGGCCGGTTCGACCGATTTATGGGCTGCAGGGATTGTTCGAGTTTTTCACGTAGGCTCGGCAAAACGGGAAACGCGCTTTGAACTTCGATCACCTTGGATTTCATGCCAAAGCTGTGTTGCAATTCCGTTTTTCTTTCAGGGGTTAAATGGCGTATCTCCTCGATGACCAGATGAATAAGTCGCTCTTCCAATTCAGGGACAGATGCCAGCTTCAGCAGGCGCGTACTGAAGCGCGCCCCCTGAATCATGGCAGCCTCTTCCAACTTACGCTGTTCATACACTTTTTGACTGGCCGCGGCTGACTCTGCCTTCTCTCTCTCCTGTGCCAACGCATTTTTTAGCGCCGACATTTTTTGTATCCGTTCATTTTCGATCTTTCGCTTGAGATCTTCGAAGGCTCTTTGTCGCTCCTGATTCCAGCTTTTAAGTCGATTGCTGTATTTTTCTTGCAGCTCCACTGCATTGGTATGCAGGTTTTTGGCTTCCAATAAGCTGTTCTCTATTTCCGTTTTCCGGCGTGTAATCAGATCCATTACCGGGGTATATAAAAAGCGCCAGAGTATCCACACCAACACCAGGAAATTAACGACCTCCAAAACAAATGTCGACCAGTTCAATTCCAAAGCGGCCTACCCCGTATTATTTGGCGACTGTACACAAATGGCCTAATCGGCGTCATTTGAGAAGATATTCTAGTAGCGGGTTTCGAAATAGCACGATGAGCACAATCACCAGAACGTAAATGGCCAATGATTCGATCATCGCCAATCCGATAAACAGTGTGCGCATGATGGAGCGTTCCGCTTCCGGTTGTCGCGACAACGCGTTCAAAGCACTACTGATCGCCCACCCCATGGCGATTGCCGGCATCATTACGCCTAACGCGATAGCAATAAGCGACAGGGCAGTGGATATCTGTGTGAATGTGGATAGATCTGGCATAATTTACTCTTCTCGTTCTTGTCGACGTTCTTGTCGAGATTGTTGCAATTGAATGCCACCGGCGACATAAATGAGTGACAGCATGCCGAAAATGTAGGCCTGCACCAATGCCTCGATAATATGAAGCATCAGGATAGGCACGGGCGCAAGAAATCCAGCTACCAGCAGGATTAAAAGCGCGGCCATTTCAAGGCTCATGATATTGCCGAAAAGCCTTATTGCCAGCGCAATGGTTCGCGTAATCTCACTGATCAGGTGAAACGGTAACAATATCGGGGTTGGCATCAGATAATGTCGCAAATAATTCCTCCATCCCTGAATACGTATACCGAACCAATGTGTGGACAGGAATACGAGACCAGCCAGTGCGGAAGTGGCGGAAAGATCTCGTGTTGGCGAATGCACACCGGGTATCAGGCCGCTGAGGTTAGCGATTACCAGATAGATCCAAAGACTGGCGATAAACGGCAGGATACGCTTATAGTGTTGTGGCGCGACTGATTCCACAGCCCCCTCAATCGCAGACATTACCCCCTCAACCGCGGTTTGAAGCCGACCAGGTTCAACGGACAATCGACGAGAAAGCAGCCAGGAGAAAAGCCAAATAAGCCCCATGATTACCCATGTTGTTACCACCGTATTGGTAACCACGATACCTCCCAGTTCGAACAGGGGGCTGGCAAATACATTGTCATTGTCCATAAGCTACTCTTTTATAAAGCTGTAGACATTGAGCGCCCCAACAAACACACCCACCAGAATCAGGCTTATTGTCCATCGGGTCGAGTACCCCTCCGCCAGACTATCAAGCCATTGCCCAAGATAGGCGCCAGCGATGACCGGCAACACAAATAGCAGACCGAGGGTGCCGATATAGGCTGTCTGCATAATCAGGGTTGGCCGCTCCTTTTCGGCTTTCTTCATGCGCCGGGCCTGCTGCTCCAGACGATGTTTCAATCTATCCAGCTTTGACTTCGACATACTTACCTAATTCATACCCGCGCGGCGGACTTCCCACAGGCGTTTCAGTACGGCTTCCTCCATATGGTGCAGGCTTTGCTTAATTGCGTGCAGTTTTTTCTCCTCCGCGAGAAGTTCATTCTCCAACGCCTGGCTGATTCGCTTGTAATCATTGTCGAGCAGGTAGCGTTGAGTGGTCAGTGTCAGGATATTGTTGTGAAAGTACAGCACAGCACCCGGTAACGCTATGTACTGCCAGGGCTTTGGGGCAATACGAAACCGTGCCAACCCCAGGTTAAGCGATGTGATGAAGCGGGCGTGGCCTGCCAATATACCAAAGCTGCCCGAGGCATCCTCGCCGATAAATGACGTTACTTCCCGGATCTCTTCTGAATGGGTGGCATCGTGAAGAGAGAGCGTAAATGTTTTCACAAAGGCACTCCTGTCATGGAACCCCTCATGTAACAGTCGCTTTCCGCGACGTCATCATATCGACCCGATAGAAACCCATCGCAATCATCAAGCGTTTTTTGCAAGGGTACAGATACACCTTCAATACCCGTATGCAAGGCCGTGGTTGAAAAGGGCTGGGTAAGATAGCGTTGCAATTTTCGAGCGCGATCAACAATTTTCCGGTCCTGGGCAGAGAGTTCACCAACGCCCAGCATTGTAATAATATCCTCCAGTTCCTGGTAACGGGCCAAGTGCTCTCTTACGCCTTCTGCGATGCTGTAATGGCGTTCGCCCAATGTCTGCCGGTCCACAATTCTGCTGCTTGACTGCAAAGGATCGACCGCAGGATAGATGCCTTTACCCGCCTGCTTTCGCGAAAGTATAACGGTGGTATCAAGGTGCGCGAGAATGGCATTGACGGCGGGGTCTGTCATATCATCCGCCGGCACATAAATCGCCTGTACCGATGTAATATTGCCCAACCGGGAAGAGTGGATCCTATCCTGCATTTCCGCGACTTCGGTGATCAGCGTGGGTTGGTAACCCACCGTAGCCGGCATACGCCCAAGCAGACTGGAAATTTCGCTACCGGCTTGCACAAACCTGAAAATATTGTCCATGACGAACAGCACCTCCTTTTGGAGGTTGTCACGTAGATACTCTGCATAGGTCAGCGCGGATAGCCCCACCCGGAACCTGACGCCGGGAGATTCATCCATTTGGCCAAAGACCATTAAGGTTTGTGGCATTACGTCGGCCGCACGCAGCTTGTGCCAAAGCTCATGCCCTTCCCGGATACGTTCACCCACGCCCGCGAAGACTGATACGCCGCTGTATAAACTGGCCACAGCATGCATGAACTCCATAATCAGTACAGTCTTGCCAACGCCTGCGCCACCAAACAATCCGGTTTTTCCGCCTTTGACAAAGGGGGAAAGCAAGTCGATCACCTTGATTCCGGTCTGAAGAACCTCCCCAACACCGACCGCCTCATGCAGCGGCAGCGGGCGACTGTGAATATTACGATATTCCAGATGCGTCAGCTCACCACCACCATCGAGCGGTTCGCCAAAAATGTTTAACAGGCGTCCCAGGCAGTCGGGCGTCACCGGAATGTGCAGCGGCGCCCCAGTGTCATAAATGGGCATACCGCGGTACAAGCCGGTCGTTCGATGCAAAGTGATGGCCCGAACATGGTTTTCATCCAAGTGCTGGTGGACTTCAAAGAGGTAGGTTTCGTGATCCAAATTGGCACAGAGCGCCTGTCGTAAAGGCGGAAGCACATTACAAGCAATAACCACGACAGGACCATGGACTGCCGCAATTTCCCCAATCGGACTTTTCTCTTTTCTTGGTGCAGTCGAGCCTTCCATATGAAATAAATTCTATAAATACCCCTGCTGATCATCAAAAGAATAGTAGATAAATCGCCTAGCTTCTTATTTCTTTATGAAATAATAGTTAAAAAAGCTACGCAGGCCACGGGCTTAAATGCAAACTTTTTATAATCAAGGCCGTAAATGTGGCCAACAGACAACTCTCCACCCCAATTTTTCTACGGCGCGCACTTGTCACTTTTCTTACAGAGCCTCCAGCCGCCTTTCATAAAGAGCCTCCAGCCGCTTTTCATAAATATCCGCTTGTCCCCTTTCCTATAGAGCTGTCTGTCGCCATGGTTTTCACCATTTGACTTGGCCAGCCAAACGGAATAAATTAGGTCACCTAACTAAAATCATTTCCAGTTACCGACGCAGGCCCGTGCATGGGATATGTAAGCACATGGTTACATTGGAGGATACCAACGTATGTCTATCCTGCTCCCGGATGAAAAAATACTCTCCCGCTCGTTTTCCGCCCTCCTTGACCGGGTCACCAACCAGGGAGAAATGAATAAGAGCGAGATCGATTTCGAAAAACTTCCCAACCTGCTTCACCTGGTGGAGCTGGCCTCCTCGTTGATGGCGATGGTTGATGAGGTGTTTGGCCGCTATTTGTTGACCCAACCGCGTTTTATGATTCTGGTCTGCCTCCACACCGCTGTCGGTGAGGCCATGAGCCCGGCCAAATTGGCAGATGCCTTGGGCGTTAGGCGTGCGACCATGACCGGGCTGCTGGATGGCCTTGAGAAAGGCGGCTGGATCAGGCGCGAGCAGGATACAGAAGATCGGCGCAAAGTCATTGTAAGCATCTCGCCAGAGGGGCGTATGCGGCTGGAGGCGATCCTGCCCACCCATGTGCAAACAGTGATCGCCTTGTCGAAGGGAATATCACGGGAAGAGATTACCACCCTGGTCGCCCTGTTCGAAAAGTTCGTGCGCCATGCGCAGACGATCGATTTGAAAAGCAGAATCCCGTCAGGCACAACCACTGACGGATCCAGGGGTAGCGATTCATGAGCCGCTTCAATTCAACACTCGGCGCGCTCGCCCGCGCTCTGGTGCTACCGATCATCAGCAGCCTTTTGTTCTCAGGCTGCACTGAAAGGCAATTGCCCCAGGCATTGGGCACGCTGGAGCGGGACCGGATTGCGCTGCAGGCCACCGCCTCGGAAGTGATAACGGAGGTCGCTGCCGTTGAAGGCAGCCAGGTCGAGCAGGGGCAGTTGTTGCTGCGGCTCGATGACCGCAAGCAACAAGCCATGGTGGCGCATGCACAAGCGGAAGTGCAGCAGGCAGCCGCCTTTCTGGCCGAGTTACGCAACGGCACCCGACCGGAGGATATCGCCGCGGCTCGGGCACGAATGAACAGTATTCAAGCACAGTTGACGGAAGCGGATAAAAACTTCATTCGCACCAAAGCGCTGATGGAGAAAAAGCTGGTGGGCGAAGCTGATCTGGACGACGCCCGGGCCCGTCGGGACTCCCTCACCGCAAGCCTGCACGATGCGCGCGAGCAGTTGCGACGCCTGACCAATGGCCCACGCACGGAGACCCTGCAGCAGGCGGAAGCGGCGTTGGCCAAAGCCGAAGCGACTCTAAATCTCGAACAGCGCAAGCTGGCTGATTTGTCGATCCACGCCACCCGGCGCAGCCAGCTCGATACATTGCCCAAGCATTTGGGCGAGCGGGTCACGGCTGGCACCACTGTTGCCGTTCTGCTGGCGGACGAAGCGCCCTACGCCCGCGTCTATATTCCCGAACCCAGCCGCGCAGCCATTAGCGTGGGAGACGCCCTCACGGTTCACGTGGACGGCGTCGAACAAAGTTACATTGGCAAAGTTCGCTGGATTGCCAGCGAGCCGGCCTTTACACCCTATTATGCCTTAAGTGCCAAAGATCGCGCTCGACTGGTCTATTTGGCGGAGGTGCAACTGCCCTCCGAAGCAGCCGGCATGCCGGTGGGGTTGCCGGCCCAGGTGGATTTGCCCCAATGACCCAGTTCGCGATTGAGGCCCGCGGGCTAACACGTCGCTTCGGCCAATTCACTGCAGTGGACCAGCTCGACCTGATGATTCCCAAGCGCACCATCTACGGGTTTCTCGGCCCCAATGGCAGCGGCAAATCCACCACCATACGGATGTTAACCGGATTGCTGACCCCCAGTGCCGGCCAGGCCAATGTATTGGGGCTGCAAATGCCCCGTGACGCGGAAGCCCTGCGTTTACGGATGGGTTATATGACCCAGAGATTTTCACTTTACGACGACCTGTCCATTGAGGAAAACCTGAAGTTTATGGCGCAGGTCTTCAATCTGCCGTCCCGCCAGGCCCGTTCGCGGATTGAATCCCAACTGGTGGAATACGGACTCGATCAGCGCCGCAAGCGTATGGCCGGCAGCCTCAGTGGAGGCCAACGACAACGGCTGGCACTGGCGGCGGCCACGCTACACAAACCGGAATTGCTCTTTCTCGACGAACCCACCTCGGCAGTGGACCCGGAAAACCGCCGCGATTTCTGGGAGAAGCTGTTTGACCTCTGCGATCAGGGGGCCACGATTCTGGTGTCAACACACTATATGGATGAAGCGGAGCGCTGCCACGGGCTGGCTATTCTCGACGCCGGCGTCAAGCGGGCTGACGGTTCACCCGAGCGGTTAATGGCTGACATGAAAGCCAATGTACTGGAAGTTGGCGGCGATAACCTGCGCCAGTTGAAAGAGAAGGTGATGACGCTCGATGCGGTACGCTCAGCGGCGCAACAAGGCACGCACTTGCGCATTCTGGTGTCTCGAGAGGTTGAACAACCGGAACAGTGGTTGCGGCAACAATTCGCAACCATGATGCACGGGCGCAAGATCCAGCTGGTTCGGCCCAGTCTCGAAGATGTATTTGTTCAGTGTACCGGTACCGGGCGCCAATAGGGGGCATCATTGAAAAGTCTGCAGCGCATCGCTTCGATACTGTTTAAGGAGTTTCGGCAACTGTCCCGCGATCGCCCCACCTTTGCGATGGTGGTGATGATACCCTTGATTCAACTCTTGCTGTTCGGCTACGCCATTAATACCGACGTACGCAATCTGCCGGTTTCCATCGTCGACTTCAGCAACAGTGCCGCAAGCCGTGCCCTGATAGAAGCCGTGCGCGCGACGCAGGTGGTGGCAATCATCCGCCGTGATACAACACCGCAGCAAGCAGAAGATGCGCTTTTACGGGGCGAGGTTCGCGCCGCCATGGTGGTGCCCGCGGATCTGCAACAGCGAATAAGCGACGGTCGTACCGCTGCACAGTGGCTGGTGGACGGGTCTGACACCATGGTCAGTTCCGCGATTCTCAAACTGCAAAACATGCCATTGGCGGCTCTGTCCGGAAGCCGGGGTATACAGTCCCCACCGCTGTTTGAGGTGGCACTGCTCTATAATCCGGAACGACGCACGGCTGTCAATATCGTGCCGGGACTGGCAGGGGTGATTCTGACCATGACCATGATCATGTTTACTTCCGCAGCGCTGGTTCGCGAGCGCGAACGGGGAAATCTGGAATTGCTGATCACAACGCCGGTGCGTCCGATGGAGCTGATGATCGGTAAAATCGTCCCCTATATTTTTGTCGGCCTGATCCAGGTGACCATTATTCTGTCACTGGGCCATCTGATTTTCGACGTACCCATTAACGGCAGTGTCTTGCAGATACTCTGGGCGACCCTGTTGTTTATTGCCGCAAGCCTGACGCTGGGATTGATTATTTCAACCTTTGCCAATACCCAACTGCAGGCGATGCAGATGACTGTGTTTGTGCTCATGCCATCGATCCTGCTGTCCGGTTTTATGTTTCCCTATGAGGCGATGCCGAATGTGGCCCAATGGTTGTCGGAGACCCTGCCAGCCACTCACTATATGCGAATGATGCGGGGCGTTATCCTGCGGGGCTCGGATCTGGGTCATCTGTTCTCTGACGCCATCTGGCTGGCGTTATTTACCGTCGGTGGTTTGCTGGTTGCCGCGAAACGATTTAAGAAGAGTTTGGATTAACTGGCGTTGCCTCCACCGTCGCGTCCTTGCCCGGAACGATTCGTGTGGGTAAAGATCAATATCAACTGTTAAGCCCGGAGGGAAATAACTTTGGCGAAAGACCCGCTAGTGAATCGCTAGCGCAACTTGTGATGAACATTCCAACCTTGACCGAATTTAGCATGCAAGCAAATAATGACGCCTGCTAACGGCACCACGGAATCGGTCACTCCCGATTTTATCCCGCCATTCCTCAGAATCCAGACTCCTGATCAATGGAATCCTGGTCTTTTGTTGAATTCTTGAACAGGTAAAGACCTCAGCGGTAAAGAGGGCGCCCTCACCCCTCTAATCAAGCACCGGATATTTTGACGGGGCACACCTACAACCTGTTCCTGCTCAAATACTCGAGCCTGTTACTCAGAGTAGCCATTATTCGCACTGGATACAGTATCTGCGCTAGGATCTGGTGCAGGCTTGCAAGAATCCATCCCGATTCCTAGTCTTGTTATTACCCTAGGTAAATTGACCCAACCGGTCTGCAACATCGATCTATTTGACTAATGGACCCTTAAATGACACAACCGGAGATCAAAGAGCACGAACGGGAACATGCGCCCCTGGAGCGCAGTTTTAAAAAGTTGCTGACGCCGTTCGAGATTTTTCTCAACAGTCAATCCACGTCAGGTATCGTGCTGCTGTGCGCAACCTTGCTGGCGCTTTTTTTGGCAAATTCTGATTTTCGGTCCGTTTATGAATCCTTTAATCAATTGCCGCTCAGCCTGTCGCTGGGAGACTGGCGCATAAGCCATTCGCTGCAGCACTGGGTCAACGACGGACTCATGGTCCTGTTTTTCTTTGTTCTCGGACTGGAAATCAAGCGCGAATGCCTGGTTGGCGATTTGAGTGATATCCGCCAGGCAGGTCTGGTGATCTGCATGGCGCTGGGCGGCATGCTGGTACCGGCCAGCCTGTACACACTGATTGCCTCCTTCGGCGAAGCAGACATGATGCGCGGCTGGGGAATTCCCATGGCCACTGACACGGCCTTTGCGCTGGGTATACTGACCCTGCTGGGAAGCCGGGCGCCGCGTTCCGCCGCCGTGGTGTTGTCCGCGCTTGCCATTGTCGACGACATTGGCGCTGTTTTGGTGATCGGTCTTTTCTATACGGAGCAACTCAACGTCGCAGCCCTCATCCATGCCGGTATGGTGCTGACGCTGCTGTTTATTTTCAACATTGTCGGGATTCGCAACCCGCTGTTCTACCTGATCGGCGGCCTGGTGCTGTGGTGGTTTATTCACCATTCGGGCGTGCATGCCACCGCAGCCGGTGTTCTTGCCGCTATGACGGTGCCGACCCGTCCCTATGCGGGAACCGACTGGTTTATCCGCCGCATGCGTCGGCTGGTAAGACGGTTTGAGGAGATCGATAAACCGGATCAGTCCATTCTGGAGGAACATCGCCAACACGATCTGGCCGAGCAGGCACAACAAATCGCCATGAAAACCACCACGCCACTGCAGCACTGGGGCAGTGCCCTCGACAAGCCGGTCAGCCTGACCATTATGCCCCTGTTTGCCTTTCTAAACGCCGGTATCGCTATGCCGTCCTCACCGATGGAAGCACTGGGGTCACCCGTGATGCTCGGAACCGCTATCGGGCTGGTGATCGGCAAAGCCACAGGCATTTTCGGCTTTGCCTGGCTGTGCGTGCGCACAGGTCTAACCAGTTTGCCGAAGGGTTTAACTTTCACCCATGTCGCAGGCTTGAGCCTGTTGGCCGGCATTGGCTTTACCATGTCGCTATTTATCTCGTCGCTCGCATTTGAAAACCAGCCGGCTTTATTGGTACAGGCCAAGCTCGGCATTCTCTGCGGCTCTTTGATAGCGGTTTTGTTGGGCACCGGCCTGTTTATGCTGGCCAAACGGGAAAAGCGTGAAAATGCCGGTTCTGACAATGACATTGCTGTTTGACCACGCCAAATTCGCACAGGAAGTGGTACTGAAAACGGGGCCCCTTCACATCGCGGTGCGAAGTAAATGAATACACGCCTGGCGCAGGATCACCGAGGAATAGAATCCAGGTGCAAGGTAATGAACGGATTCAACAGTATTTTCTGAGCTTTGATAATTTGCACCGCTTTTGAAGAGATCCGAATAATTTTTCCAGATGAGAATTAAGTCTCGTTCTGATCGTCGTGGGAAATCCCCCTTAAAAACTCAACAATACTGTGAAATGAGAGAGCATGAATCGCAACGGTAACTTAAAGGAGCAACGATTATTCTCTATATGACTCAGTGTTGACAGAGCCGGAATTATCAAGCACGAGGCAATATGAGTATTACTCAGACAATTATGCCGGAATACCCTTGCAGGTTATTAATTAGGCAACACTTTCGGCCCGTGGTGAAAATGTCAAACCGACTAAAATAGCCAGTCTCATGGGACCATAGCGGATACACACGACTACCGGAAATAGGGTACACTATCAACACTTTCAACCCTGCTACCAAATCTTCAAGGTCACCCAACAAACCTTCAAGGACATCCAATGACCAGCATAGAGAAGGAATTAATCCATTCCGATAACGTTAACAATAAATCTCTCGACAAGGTTTCACCGATAAACGACATTGACTCGGCCCTGGTCGCTCAACTGATTGATGAATCCAGAGCCATGGTGTGTTATGCATTATCGAATGGGCTGGACGTCAATCCCAGCACGGTAAACCTGCTGAACGAACTGGTTGGCAGCAGGACGTTGACGGGAGTTAACTCGGTCAAATCGCTTGCGGAGGTTCACGTCACACTGGCGAAAATCGTATATCCCGCCACGCCGAGTGCGATCACTTTGCTGGACAATGAGAAGCGCAGACGTCCTTTTATGTATTTTCTCGGTCCAGTGCCCCTAATCAGAAGGCTATCATTTGTCGCCACATTTTTTCTGATCGCGCTGCTGTCGGTTTCCCTCGACAGTGGAGTCAATGTGGAAAACATCAACAAGGGTCTGTTGCATTCGAGCAACCATACACTATTTATGAACCAGCTTTTTCTGATGTTTTGCGCCGGGCTCGGTGCCTCTTTTTCAGCACTGTTTCTGGCCAATCAATTTATCGCAAAAGCCACTTACGATCCCCGTTTCGATTCCAGCTATTGGTCGCGAATTATTCTCGGCTTGATTGCGGGTATTATCATTGTCGAATTGCTGCCGAGCAGTTTGTTTGACGAAGGCACCATGAAAAGTTTCGGCAAACCTTCCCTGGCAATGCTGGGCGGTTTTTCCGCTGGGGTTGTCTACCGTATTCTGCAAAGGCTGATTGACTCTCTGGAAACCCTGGTGAAAGGCAACAAATGCGGTACTGAGGAGCAACAACGAATCGTGTTGCAATCGAAAGCATCCGAAAAACAGACCCAGCTCAACGCGGATACCGCTGGAAAACTTATCGGATTATTGCAGGAACTGCAAAGCAACAATGGTGGCGATCCGGCCGAAAAAATCAACGCAATGATCAGGGATTTGCTACCCAATTCCGAACGCTCGACCTGATTATTCCGTGGATAGCACATGGCCTACCCGATCTTCGAACTCGAATGTGTCCGCAGCATAACCACCCGGTGGCCGCTCGCCGGGGCATCGGCCAAGGTGTCCTTATCCACCAGTGATCCTCTGGCCGGGCTTATCAGGCAACGCCAACAACGCCGCCGCCCTGGGACTGGCCACACAGAATGGACCACCAACCCTGAATGAGACCGCTGCGTACAATGCCTCAACCCGGCTGCACATAGCAGCCGGCGGCAATCACCAGCAAAACGGTGATCCCCCTCAAGTCGCTGAAGTTGGAGCCGTTAAATCCAAGTCTGATTGACCTATAGCTCTACTATATGCCTCATCCCTCAGGCTCGACCTGGTCGGCACTGTGGAACACCTTCTCGCCGGTCCACAAGGATTCCATTTCTTCCAGGGTTTTACCTTTTGTCTCCGGCACGAACAGCCAAACGAAGAAGAAGGCTAGCAGGCAGAATCCCGCGAACAGGAGGTGACCTGCCCAAAGGGCCTTCGCACGCTGGACGAACGCCTGCTTGTGTATAGGCGCGACTGTGACGAGATTCTGGAACATGCCGCTAAGAACACCTGGACGATCGAAAACCGCTCCAGGCTGGGCGCGTCCTGCACGGCGACTGTTGAAGCTTGCATGCAGGCCATTGATAAACTGATGATGTTCAGTGGTGCCAAGGCAATGTACGGGGGGGGGGTGATTCAACAGGCCTTTCTAGACCTGCATATGGCCAGGGGGCATACTGCCAACAACCCCTTCCCTTACGGTGAAAACTACGGGGGTGTTCTGTTCGGCCTGGAGCCACAGACAATCGATATCTAAACCGATCCCTCCTAATCCCTGCTGCCTTATTGACTCCAGGGTTTATCGTTGGTGCTCCCGGACAAGCGAATCGATTGGTAGGGAGCGCTTTTTTACCTAAAAATAGACCGTATACAAATAACAGCGGGTATACGGCTGGCCTTTTTGCAAACAGGATCCGTCGATGACCGTTAGCCGACGCAAGCCGAGTAGCTCAACAGCACGATGGCGAGGTTCTCCTCGCCATCACTAACCCCAACTCCGATTAGAACTGCAATTCATCGTTAAAATCAGCCGGCCCTTCACCCCAACTATCTTCAGGCTACTCCTCCAACGGCTGGCTACAGTATTGCTCTTGCAGACCCTCGATCAGCAAGTACAGGTAGCCGATCAGCTCGTCCGCCGCCTGCTGCGTGAGGTGGGCCTGATGAACGCTGTATTTTTCGACATGACTCTCTCCTCAAGCTGATGTGGGCTTCGCCGCGACGGGGGGAACCGAAGCACTCGAAGTAAAGCTTTTCATCCAACCGGGAGCACTCCCGTTCGGCGGGCGCGTTCAGCAGCTCCCGGCACTCCTTGGCAATCTCCCCGTAAACGCCAAACCAACCAAAAGAAACAGTCCACTAATGGCACAACCAAGACTTCCCTAATTTCCCTAACCCCCTCCATGCGCCTCCTGCAGACAATCCAAAAATAATTGCACCACCCGCGAGGGTTTGGGGGCGTGACGCACAATAGCCTGGAAATCACAACGGTACTGAAATGTCTCCATCCCCACCGGGCGAATCTGCCCCTGTTCCACAAAAGGCTTGGCGTAGTGATCCGGCAGATACCCCAGGTAACGTCCCGACAGAAGAAAGTGAACAATGGCCTCCTGATCGTAGACCGTGGCATGACGTTCCATGGCGAGACGTCGGCCAATTTCCATATTGGGAGAGTGATAACCCAGACCCGCGTATTTGCAGTCGAGAATATCGGGGTTTTTGATAGTGATATCAGCGCGGGAAAATAGCGGATGACCGTAGCCGCAGTAGAGGTACATCTGTTCCTCGAACAGGGGGTGGTAATCCAGACTCGGCGAGGCCCGGTGGGCCGGGATCACGCCCAATTGAAAACGCCCTTCCATAACGCCCCGCTCGATTTCATTGAGCGGCTCCACATAGATATCGAGACTCACCCCCGGAGCCCGATCGTCGAACAGCGCCAAGGCTTTGTAAATACGAGCCTCGGGATTGGAAGCGGTTTTGTCGAACAACGCCAGGCTAATGCTGCCGGTCATGCGCCGGTGCACATCGTCCACCTCAGCCCGGAACTCATCCAGGGAGCCCAATAGCCGCAGGGTCGCTTGGTAAATCTTTTGGCCCTCGTCGGTGAGGGAGAAACCGCTGCGTCCTCGCCGGCACAGGGTCACCCCCAGGCGAATTTCCAGGTCCTTGATATGACGGGAAACCGTGGATCTTCCGATATTGAGCTCCAACTCGGCGGCACTGATTCCACCCGCTTCGGCCACCACCCGAAACACCCGCAGGAGGCGAATGTCGATATCGCTCAACTGCCCCAGGAATGCTCGCTGTTTCATACGGAGTTACCCTCACCAACAATGTTTCATAATTATCACACTAAAGATTTATATATAGCAATTTATGAAACATAAAAAACCCGCTACAGTAATCCTATTCCACCCCTTACCGTCAATGAGAGAGAACAACGATGACCGACAAACTTGCCGGCCTGACGCAAGAACAGCTGGATGCCCACTGGATGGCATTCTCCGGTAACCGCCAATTCAAACGGGATCCCCGGATAATCACCGCCGCCAAAGGCGCCTATTTCACTGACGCCGAGGGCCGCAGGATTTTCGATGCGCTCTCTGGCCTCTGGACCTGTGGCCTGGGGCACAGCGTGCCCGAGATTAACGAGGCGGTTGCCCAGCAGATCAAACAGCTGGACTACAGTCCGGCCTTTCAATTTGGCCATCCCAAGTCTTTCCAACTGGCGGAGAAAATCACCGAATTCATGCCCGAGGGCCTGAACCGGGTGTTCTACACCGGCTCTGGCTCCGAGTCTGCCGACACCTCCCTGAAAATCGCCCGCGCCTACTGGCGCAAGAAAGGTCAAGCCGGCAAAACCAGGCTGATCGGCCGCGCCAAGGGCTACCACGGCGTTAACTTCGGCGGTATCAGCGTCGGCGGTATTGGCGGTAACCGTGCCCTTTACGGCGATGCGGTTCATGCCGACCACCTCGCCCACACCTTGATCAAGGGCAATGAATTTACCCGCGGCCTGCCTGAAAATGGCGCCGAGTTGGCCAATGAATTGGTGGAGAAGATCGCCCTGCACGATGCCTCCAATATAGCCGCCGTCATCGTCGAGCCCCTTGCCGGATCCGCCGGTGTGTTGCCACCTCCCCGGGGTTACCTGCAACGCCTGCGGGAAATCTGTGACCAGCACAATATCCTGCTGATCTTCGACGAGGTGATTTGTGCCTTCGGTCGTATGGGCGCCAATACCGGCGCCGAGGCTTTTGGTGTGGTGCCCGATATTATCAACACCGCCAAACAGCTCACCAACGGCGCTGTCCCCATGGGGGCCGTGGTTGTAAAGCAGGAAATCTACGACACCTTCATGGACAATGGCGGCCCGGACTACCTGGTGGAAATGCCCCACGGCTATACCTACTCGGCCCACCCCGTTGCCTGTGCGGCGGGTCTGGCTGCTTTGGATGTGCTGAAGAAAAACAAGCTGGTAGAGCGGGTGAAAGAACTGAGCCCCTATTTCGAAAACGCCGTACACCAGTTAAAGCGCTGCAAGTATGTAAACGATATCCGCAACTACGGTTTTGCTGCAGGATTCACCCTGGAGCACACCCCGGGCGAACCGGCCCTGCGTCCCTTCCAGGTGGCCATGAAGATGTGGGGAAAAGGCTTCTACGTACGTTACGGCGCTGACACCATTCAACTGGGACTGCCGTTTATCGTCGAGCGGGAAGAGATTGATCGCCTGGTAAATGCTCTGGGCGAATCGTTTAACGAATTGAACTAAAGCAATCTTAGCCCGGTATATCAACTACCCCACAATCGGATCGTCGTCGCACTCAAGCGGAAATGATCCAGCACCAGCGGAACACCGCAGTTATCGTGAGTGGTTCAAGTCTCGATGACGGCACAGAATATTGCAATTCAAAAAGAGGTTTTATCCAATGACAACAATCGGCCATCTTATTAATGGCAGCGTCCGTAATGATGCAGAACGCACCCAGGATGTTTTCAACCCCGCTACCGGAGAAACTACCAAGCAGGTGGCCCTGGCCTCCAAAACGACCGTGGAAGAAGCCATTGCTGCCGCCCAAGCCGCTTACCCGGCATGGCGCAACACGCCGCCGGCCAAGCGCGCCCGGGTCATGTTCCGCTTTAAAGAGCTGCTGGAAGAAAACGCCGACAAAATCTGCCAGCTAATCGGTGAAGAACACGGAAAAATCGCCCACGATGCCATGGGCGAGCTGACCCGCGGCATCGAAAATGTCGAGTATGCCTGTTACGCCCCGGAGTTGCTCAAGGGCGAACACAGTCGCAACGTCGGACCCGGAATCGATTCCTGGAGCGAATTCCAGCCCCTGGGCGTGGTCGCCGGCATTACCCCCTTTAACTTCCCCGCCATGGTACCGCTGTGGATGTACCCCATGGCGATCGTCTGTGGCAACACCTTCGTACTGAAACCGTCGGAACGGGATCCCAGTTCAACCATGCTTATCGCCGAGCTGTTACAGGAAGCCGGCCTGCCCGATGGCGTACTGAATGTGGTCAACGGAGACAAGGAAGCCGTGGATACGCTGCTGACAGATGATCGCGTTATGGCGGTCAGTTTTGTCGGTTCCACCCCCATTGCGGAATATATTTACAGCACCGCCAATGCTCACGGAAAGCGATGTCAGGCTCTGGGCGGGGCCAAGAACCACGCCATCGTCATGCCTGATGCCGATATGGACAATGCCGTGGCCGCCTTGACCGGTGCCGCTTTCGGTTCCTCCGGCGAACGCTGTATGGCGCTGTCGGTTGCCGTCTGTGTTGGCGACGAAGCCGCCGATGCCCTGATCGAAAAGATGACCAGCAGCATGGAGCCCCTGAAGGTAGGTGCCTACACCGATAACAGCAACGACTTTGGCCCGCTGATTACGCGGCAACACAAGGACAAGGTTACCGGTTATATCGACAGTGCCGAACAGCAGGGCGCTGTCGTTGTGGTCGACGGTCGCAACCCTGTGGTTGAGGGTTATGAAAATGGTTTCTTTGTCGGCGGCACCCTGATCGATCAAGTTAAGCCCCATATGACCTGCTACAGGGAGGAGATCTTTGGCCCCGTATTACTGGTGGTACGCGCCGAGAGCATGGAGGAAGCCATGCAACTGATCAACGACCACGAGTACGGTAACGGCACCTGTATCTTTACCCGTGACGGTGAGGCGGCGCGCTACTTCAGCGACAATATCCTGGTGGGCATGGTGGGTATCAACATCCCGCTGCCGGTGCCGGTGGCCTACCACAGCTTCGGTGGCTGGAAACGTTCCCTGTTCGGCGACTTGCACGCCTACGGCCCCGATGCGGTGCGCTTCTACACCAAACGCAAGACCATTACCCAGCGCTGGCCGTCGGCCGGGGTGCGTGAAGGTGCCCAGTTCAGTTTTCCCAGCAACGATTAACGACTGGCAATTCGCCTGCAACAACCACTCCTCGCTTGGCGGCTTATCCGAGCCGCCAGTCTGTTGTCGGCCCGCCCTTGCGGGCTTATTTAGCTATAAAAAAAGGGCCTCACCTTGCGGTGGGCCCAAAGCTCTACAGTCGAGTGAATCAGGTTAAACAATAGCCAGATCAGTTCAGGGTCATTACGTCCTGTTTCACCTTCCCAATGACCTTTTCAGAGGTATTACCCCGCATGGCAGCAAGTACCCCCTCCCGAGCCAGGGTGCCGATCACTACCACATCGGCGTTCAACTCCCGGGCCATTTCTGAAATAACATCTTCCGGCGCTCCCTGTTTTACGTGAATAAACTCAGAACTGAGGCCGGTATTGCGCACGATTTGACCGAGATCCGGGTAGTGCAGGGAATCCGAGTATGCATTGACCACATGAAATTCGGCACCGTAGTGATCCGCCGCCCACTTGCCGCGCGCCAACACTTTCTCATTAAGTTTAAGGTAGCGCTCATCCTTGGCCTGCACGTTGATTGCGGCCAGGATAGTCTTGCGCTGGGCACGGGCCTCGGGCCGCACAATCAAGACCGGACACTGGGACTTTCGCAACAGCGCCCAGTTGGAGTCCGACAGAAAACCAGCATGGGCATTGATTGAGTAATCCGGGATAACAATCATATCCGCCTGAATCTGCTTGGCCGCTTCCAGAATGGACTGCTGCCACTCAGTAGACCACGAGGCCTGGCTGGTAAAATCCAAACCTTCATCTTCAAGCGGCTTCAACATATTGATAAACCACTCGGCATTGCGATACAGGGCGGGGTTGGTCGCACGGGTGTCGATGCTCTCACCATCCACTCCCATAAACACATGAATTTTCGGGCGCGGTGTGCGAATACGCGAGGTAATGACTGAACGGTCAAGGGCCGGGTGGTTGTCCTTGGTGGGATCTACAACAACCAGAACGCGTTCTGCGGTTTCCATATTCATGCCAACCTCTCCACTCAGGTTTTAAAAACAGTTTCTTTAGTGGGCAACCCTCCGGGTTGCCCTTCAGGATGTAAATTCATAATACCAAGGGGTTAGAAATCGAATATGACTCATATCAAGCGCGGGCCTTTTCTTTCTACTTGCGCCTGCTGATTAATCCTCTGTTCAACAAGTGGGGACTCGCTCCCAGGCTATCCCCGAATCCCCTGCCCATGGCGTTGACCTGGATCAATCCCTGACAGATAACCCCTGGGTTAAACTGCTGTTGTGTTTTTAGCCATTGATTATCGACGGCGAACAACAGACGGGGTTGACAGAGATTGTGAGAGTTTTCCAGGATTCCACCTTCAAACAAGGGATGACTGGCGTCATTGCAAGCACCGGCGAGGAACTGGGAGCGGCCAGTCGCTGCCACCCGCCGAAAAAAGGTTTCGCCCCCAATTTTTCCGGGGAGGATTACAGCCTCTACATTCGCAACAATCCCCTGGATATCACACCGTTGGGGCTATACATCAACTTCCCTACACTGGTGAACACCGAATCTGCACAAAAACGCCTGCTGCTGGACACTGTGATCAATGAGCTCCACATCCAGGCAAGCACCTTCAGTCGGCGCCCAATAGCCCTGATTCAGTGGCGCAACCTGGTCAACCAGCTTAGCGCCGCGGAAATCACCGAACTCATGTATGTGATCAGCCGCCGGTTCCGCCTTAACCACAACCCCCAGCGGGAATATTGTGCTGAAGTGCAATTACCCCAAGTGAACGACGAAACACTGGCCTTACTGAAGGGGTTGGGGATCAACCAGCTGCTGTGCTGTTTCAACCAGTATCCGGACGACACCCGCCAGCTGAGTCAGGAGAAGGCGCAGTACCTCCAGGACAAACTGAAACTGCTCCGGGACTACGATTTCAACGAACTGACCCTGCAAATTGTCTATGGACACGCTAGTCAGGACCTGCATCTGCTGCGCCAGTTGCTGGATCAGCTGATAACCCTGCGGCCAGCACGCATTCAACTTGATTACCTGGGGGACCTGATTGAGGAAAGATTGTCACCAACTCTGCCCATTGCCCAGGGAAACCTGTCGCGAAATCAATTTATGTTGATTTACAACGCCTTACGCAACGCAGGCTATCGCGTGGCGGGCAATGACTGCTTTATGCTACCCCGGGACCGCTTGGCACAGGCCCAGATTCGTCAACGCCTGCGTCGCACCTGCATCGGCTATAACGCAGCCAATGTCAGTGACCTGCTGGGCTTTGGCCCCACGGCGTTCACCCAGATCGGTAGCCTGTATACCCAAAACCTGCACAATACCGACAATTACCGCGCCGCCGTAGAGCAACGGATGCCGCCCGTCGCCTCTGGCCTGGAGCTGGATAGCCGTGGCAAGCACCTGCGCCTGGTCCTGGATCAACTGCTTTGCTACCACAGCCTTGACATCAATTACCTTGAGGGGCGCTATAACTTCAATTTTGAAGCCCAGTTCGGAAACATACTGGCGGCACTTTGCGAAGGTAGTGCCCCCCCCCTGATGACCAGCCACAACCAACGCCTCAACCTTACCGCCGACGGCATCGTGCAATTGCGCGCCATCTGCCAGGGATTGCTTTACTATGACAACCCTTCCCTTATAGCAGCCCGATAGTACTACCTGTCCCACAGGCCCATCCGTCAATGCAAGAAACTATCAATTTTTGCGGATTTGTTGACTCGCTTACACCAATCTCTGGCATAATGAGCAAAGGATCCAGTTGGACCGTATAATGACGGTGCCGACTCTCTAATTTAACACCTTTCTGGACCATCGAAGACGGACAGTTGATAACGGACCATGAAGACAAGCACACCTGATTCGGCCGTGAGCTCTATGACTGACAAATTTGCCACAGACACCAAATGCCATAGCAACCCGCAGATATCCTGTGGCGACTGCCGCCTCAGCACCATATGCTTGCCGATCAGCCTGCATATCGACGATATCGACAAGCTGGATGAGATAATCCAGCGCGGGCGTCCGCTGCAAAAGGGCGACTATCTCTATCGAGCCAACGACCAATTCCACTCGGTGTACGCGGTGCGATCGGGTACGATCAAGGCCATCAATATCACCGATGACGGCCAGGAGCAGGTTACCGGTTTCTACCTGCCCGGCGAGATTATCGGTATGGACGGTATCGGTAACAACCACTATACCAATTCCGCCATCGCTCTGGAGACATCGTCTGTGTGCGAAATTCCCTTCAGTCGCATGGAGGAACTGAGTCTGCAAATTCCCAGCCTGCAGCGCCACTTTTTCCAATTGATGAGCAAGGAAATCACCGCCGACCAGCAGTTGATTACCCTTCTCAGCAAGAACAGCGCTGAAGAGCGGGTTGCCGCCCTGTTGCTGAGCATTTCCAGCCGCAACAGCCGCCGCCAGCTATCCGCCACCGCTTTCCGTTTACCCATGTCCCGAGCCGATATTGGCAACTACCTGGGGCTGACCGTGGAAACTGTCAGCCGGGTGCTGGGCCGTTTTCAAAAACAGGACATGCTGGCCGTGGACAAGAAGGAAATCGAAATCAAGGATATTGATGCCCTGCGCGGCATTGCCAACACCAGTGGTTTTTAAAAGGCAGTGCCCCTGAACTACGAAATTTAAAAGCTGCACTACGCGCATTTTTACTACAAAAAAAAGCCCGGCACCGCCGGGCTTTTTTTATTTTACTGCCAGGAATCTGGCCACAGATTCAGAACCTGTAACCAATGTTCACCTGGTACACCAGAGGATCGATTTCGATATTATCCACAGTGACGGTGGTTCCCAGGGCCGAGGTAATCTTGGCTTCGGTATCGATGTCAATCCAGCGTACCGAAGCGTTCAGGAGCCACTTCTCGTCCAGCTCCACATCCACACCCGCCTGGAAAGACAGACCGAGAGAATTTTCCAGTTCCAAATCCAGAGGCACCGGGCTCGGCAAACCAACCGATGTACCAGTCACAGCGTCGGCTACGCCAGACAGACCCGCTTCCAGATCAGAGGAAACATCCTCTTCGAAAAAGACGGTGTAGTTAATACCGGCGCCAACGTAGGGAGAGATCATGCCGTTGGACCCCATTGGGTACCATACCAGGGACAGTGTGGGCGGCAGTTGCTTGGTTTCACCGGCATCCACCTTGCCCAAACCACCCAAATCGGCGGTAATATCGTGAGTAAACGGAGTCGCGGCCAACAGCTCCAACCCCAGAGATCCAGTCAACATATAATTGATGGTCAAACCCAACTGTGTATTTTCATCCACCTCAACACCAGTGCCGCCGATCTCTGCAAAACCGTCAAAACCGTTAACACCATCCAGCGCAGGAACGGACAGGCCATCACTGCTCTCATCCGGGGCAACGGTCACAGATCCAGCGCGGAAAAATATTTCACCTGCCTCGTAGGCCAAGACGTCAGCAGATACCAACGCTGCTGACACGGCAGCAGCCAAACCTAAATGCTTAAAATTTTTCATTAACGGTCTCACTTCCAGTAATCATTGAATTTTTCAAGTGAGGTTATTGAACCGCAAGCTCAGCCTTGAGTTATTGATCTGGATTAAGTAACCCCTATTAAGGTCAAGCACCTACTCTTTTAGGGGTAACAATCATCGGTGACGCTATCCCACCACAATCGTTGAGACAGAGGAAAAAGAGTCGTTGCCGCTGTAGATTGATACCGACAAACACAGTAAGGTAGCTCCTGAACAGTCAAAAACCATTGCCAACCGGCCCCGAATAGCAAACCTTCAACTAAAAAAATATTCTATGACCTCATCCCCCAACCTCAACGACGCCTTTGCCGCCTTTGACCAGGCAAATCAACAGGACCCCAATCTCGAGACAGTAAACGGCCAGCCACACCCCAAGGAATGGCTCTATGGGCAACGCATGAGCCAGTGCCTGCAGAAGTTTTGCCCCGAGGCCTCCACTGCACTTCAACTGGCTGCCCGCAGCCAGCATATCCAACGCTGGAAAATCGCCCGCAGCGACTACCCCGAAGGGCGCCAGGGCTATAAAAAGTGGCGTAGCGACCTGGCCAGATTTCATGCCGACACCGCTGCAACCATTCTCTCCGATCTCCACTTCGACAACGAGACTATTACCCGGGTCAAGGACCTGCTGCAGAAAAAGCAGCTCAAACGAGACCCGGAGGCACAGGCGCTGGAAGACGTTATTTGCCTGGTATTTCTAGAGCACTATCTAGCCGACTTTGCCACCAAACATAACGAGGAAAAACTGTTGGGGATTATCCAAAAAACCTGGAAAAAAATGTCCGCTGAAGGTCACCAGGCCGCACTGAATCTGCCTCTGGAGCCGGCGATGTTGGCGCTGGTGCAAAAGGCGCTGGCCTGACCGCAGCCCGGCGAAAAAGTTAACGACTGTCCAACACATATCCGCAGACAAACCATGATCGATGCCAGCACGCTATCCGCTGTAAAGTCCCTGCATATGACCTGCGCCGCCCTGTCATTCACCGGCTTTTTTTTGCGAGGCCTGTGGATGCTGCAACAATCAACTCGCCTGCAACAGCGCTGGGTGAAAACATTGCCCCACATCATTGATGCACTGCTGCTCGGCAGCGCAATTGTCCTGGCAGTGGGTTTGCATTTTTCCCCCCTCCACCATCCCTGGTTAGCCACCAAGATTGTTGCCTTGCTCCTGTATATCGGTCTGGGCATGGTGGCCCTGCGGTTTGGAAGCACCTTGCGTGTGCGGGGCATCGCCTGGGTATTAGCGCTACTCACCTTTGTCCATATCGTCGGTGTCGCCATCACCAAGTCCCCGCTGGGCTATTTTAGCCACCTGGTAACCTAGGGCCTTTAAAAAAGGTCATTACCTTCGCAACCATTAAAAACAACACTGGTCGCCACCGGTGCGATCGGGGATAATGCGCGCGCCGTTTCCACTCCGTGACAACCGTACAATTAATAAGCAAACTGCATGTGGTTTAAAAATTTACAGCTTTACCGATTTACTTCTCCCTTTGAACACAGTGCCGATGAGCTGGAGCAGAAGCTCCAGGATTTCAGCTTCCAACCCTGCGGTAAGCGGGACGAAAACCGGTATGGCTGGGTCCCGCCGATGGGCCCCGGGTTCGAGCAACTCTGCCACAGCGCCAACGGTTTTATGATGGTCTGCGCCCGCAAGGAGGAAAAACTGCTGCCGGCGGCAGTGGTAAAGGAACTGGTCAACGATAAGGTGGAAGCCATCGAACTCCAGGAAGACCGCAAGGTCTACCGCAAAGAACGCGACGCCATCAAAGAAGATGTGATTTACGATTGCCTTCCCAGAGCCTTTACCCGCTCCTCGCGCACCTACGCCTATATTGACCCCAAGTCCGGCTGGGTTGTCGTGGATGCCAGCAGTGCAAAAAAAGCGGAGGAACTTTGCAGCCTGCTACGGGAATCCCTGGGCTCATTGCCTGTAATCCCTCCCCAGGTAAGTGAATCTCCCCAGGTGATCATGACCCAATGGCTTCGGGGAGAAGAACTGCCCGATGACCTGAGCCTGAAGGACGAGTGTGAGTTGCGCGAACCTGGCGACGAAGGGGGGATTATTCGCTGCAAACGCCAGGATCTGGAAGCCGAAGAGATTGCCAATCACCTGGATGCAGGCAAACAAGCCTACAAACTGTCTATTGAGTGGGATGATTGCTTCTCTGCCATACTTGCCGAAGACCTCACTCTCAAACGACTTAAATTCAGTGATGAATTGGTTTCCGAGGCGGAGGATGCCGGCAGCAACGATGCCGCGGCCTCTTTTGATGCGGATTTCGCCCTGATGACAATGACCCTAAACCGCTTCTTACCGGGGCTGCTTGCGTACTTTGGTGGCGAAAAAGCGGCTCCTATCTAATTACCCATCAACACGACCATCTGTCACGCAGGGTCGACCGTTCACCGGCCCTAATGTGACGCCCGTCACTTTTTCAGCCCCCTTCGATTGCACTTCATCAGAATTGATGATTTAAATGCCAAAAGTTGCATTGTAAGTCCCCAACAAATTGATAAAAAAGTGACTATAAGGCATGAAACAGACACTCACACTACTGTTGCTGCTGCTCAGCATCCCGGCCCTGGCCTGTGATGAGAGCTGCCTCAAGGCCCAAGCGTCAGAGAAGTTTCCAAGCTACCTGAGCTGGCAATACTGCGACGACCTTGCTGGCGACTTTATGACCACCAGCCAGAAGAGCCTGCAGGGCTATCGCAACACCCGCCTGCAGCAGAAGAGCAAACGCGGCATGAGAAATACCCGGGGGTTTATCGAGAAACGCAGGGAATGGTTGCGAGAGTGCGATAATTATCTGGTCAAGACCAAACACGGTCGTATTTTCGGGGATAACACCACCACAACCAACATATTTTCGGCGATGGATTCCATAGTCCGGGAATTGGATTCCTTGGCGAAGGGGGTTACCTATACCCTCGAACCGGGACAGGACTCAACCGCAATCGCTGGGGAGAAGTTCGACAACCTGTTCCAACTGGTGGACAACCACAAAACCCTGCTCCAGCTAAAAGGACAGTTTGTCCAGCGCAGTCGCTAGCAACGGCAGGCCCTATAACCCGGCAAGCGTTATTTAAACGCTTTCCTTGTCACGCTTTTTGAGCGACAGTACAGGGCGCTTTGGCTTATTGGCAGGCGGTGTGTAGGCTGGTTTTTGCGGGGCGTTTGCCCTTGCACCGGCACTTTTGGCTTTGGCGGCCTTAGCCAGTGCTTCCATTCCGTAACGCAGAAGTCTGGCCTGCTCAATACCCGAAAGTTCTTTGGGAAAACGCCCGGGATTGACGGCCGACGGGTCTTTGGGATCCCCTTCCACTTCAATGGTAAAACCAGAATCATGGGTGGCGGTTAGGGTGGAAAGGTCAACTGTCCAAGCTTCAAAATTCATAAAGCGCCATTTTTTCGAGATATTCTACAGGGACTATTAGACCACAAAGGCCTACCTAATACCCAGCTACTTTAATCGGGAAAAATGAATTTTTGTGACGAGGTTTAAATTAACAAGACAAAACCGGCCATTTTCATTGGCGGGCAGCCTGCAACACCAATCCCGTCTGCCGCGCAATAAATTGACCGATTACTTCGATGTCCGAAATTTGAAACCGGGGCACCTCGGTTTGCAGCTGGCAATGCTCTGGCACAACCACGGCTACCACATTGGGACAGGCCGCCAACAACAGCTGGGTATTTTCCAGTTGGTTCTTCTCACGGGGATGCACCACCAATAACTTCTTGTGACTGGCAGCCTTGAATCCATCGACCAGGACCAAGTCCACTTCTTCGAGACTGTCGATCGCCGCCTGTAAATCGAACTCTGTTTCGTGGGGCACATCGTGCAACAGGGTCCACTTGTCCGGTGCGGCTACCAGCGTTTCCACACTACCGCACCGGCTGTAGCAATAATTATCATCCTTCGCCGCCGAATCCCGGTCACCCTGCACCCAATGACGAATGACCGAAACGCGGATATTCCGGTCAGAAAAAAACGTCACCAAATTCAGGAGCAACGCCGTTTTTTCCTCACCCCGCCAACCGACAACACCAAAAACTTTCATGGAGCTCTCACGCATCTATAAACCCAATTTATTGTCATTTTGCAGGGTACTCATGCAACAGACGCGGCACCTTGATCCAGATCTAAGGATTTCCGTTTTGGCGCCGCTGAAGCCCCAGGGAGTGGAGCAGATGGGGATCGTCGAAGTGGCGGCGACCGATAAAGGCAATGGCGTGGGTGCCGGCCTGCCGCATGGCTCCCGGGCTGGGCACTCCCATGGGCCAAAACAGGAAACGCTCCAGGCGCCTGGAAACCGGTATCAACCCTTTCTGATTGAAGATACCGGCCAAGCGCAGTTGTCGATAGGGCTTCATGGTCATCGCTTCGGCCCCGGCGGTCGAAGCGGCGCGAACACCCAGTAAAGTGTGGGTATCGGCCCGCATAAAAAGTGTCAGCCGCTGTTCCGCAGCCGTGGGCGGCAGGTTCCCGTGAAAGATCGGCTCACCGCCCGCGCCTGGCTGCCCTTGAAGCTGATAGCGTTCACCCGTGTACAACTGATACCAACAACCGCAATTGTGCACCGCATCCATGGCCAACAGCTCGCCCTCCAGATTCAAATGCACGCGCCAGGTGAGCCCGTCCAGCTCTCCCGCAAGCAAGTCAACCAATCCTCTTTTCGGGCGCCGGGAAAACCAGAAGTTGTAGTTCAACTGCACTGTCACCGCCTCCCCCTCTCGTCCAAAGCTGAGATAGCCATAGAGCGTGGGCCGGTCGGTATCGACAACAATGCGACGCCGCGCGTTCTTCAGTTCGCCGATACGGTTTGCCTCGGGGAAATCTCTCCCGCGCTCGATGGCAAGCTGGGGCGCCCAGGTCGCCAGCAACCGCTTTTTTTGCCAGGTACTGATTTGGGGAATCCCCAATCGGTCGAGTCTCAACTCGCTGAGCAAACGCGTCGCTTCTGCTCGTAGCAATGGGGCAGCGCTGATTCTGTCATACTCTTCGTTTTGCGCAATCTCTTCAGCAGGCCGATACTCATAGCGGTTCCACTGCTGCGGGTCCAGTCTGCGCTTGCGAAAATCGTCTTGCAGCGAAGCGATTTCCCGCTGTTCCGCCACCACACCACGCCCAAAAGGGATCGCAATCAGCGGGTAAAGCCCCAGCCAGCGCTTCCAACTGCGGTAGTGGTCGGGCACCCGGGCAGCTCTCAATAAATCAGTTTTCAGTTCCGAATGGCCGCTCAATTCGGCAACGATCAGGGCACCGCAATAACGCAATTTCTGGCGCAGAGCCTGGCGGCTTGCCACGGGAAATTCCACCCGCGTCGTCAGCGTCTGCTTTTGCGCCGCCGGCAATCGCTGCCACTCAATCAGCAGGCCTCCAATGGCCCTTAGATTTAGGTGCACCAACCAGTCCCGATACGCCAATGCCGATACCGGTTGCTGATGCAATTTCGACTCAAAACTGGCCAGGAATCGAGAACTGCGAAAATAGGGATGATTGACTATTCGGTGAGAGCCTGCGTCGAACACGGACGCGCGTTTGGCCAATTGATCAAGTTCCCGGTAGAAATGACTGCAGTGCTCTAATACCGGGGTTCGGCTCAGGGCAACATGAGGTGCCCGACCCGCGGGCATTTGGCTGCAGCCTGCCAGCCACAAAATGCCCGTAATAAAGAGTACCCATCTGCCGAATCGGCAAAGGCCGGTGTATAAACCCGGTCGGAAAAGCTTAATCCGTGCTACGTCGCTGGCGCGCGGGAGCCGGAGCACCGAGATGGGTGTGGTTGCGCTTCCTGGCCAGCACCATCTGCTTCTGCCGTTCGCTAAAGCGCTGGCGCTGGGTCGGAGACTGGGCGTCGTAGCAGCGCGGACAGGCAACTCCCTCCAGGTACTTGTCCGAATGCTTGTCGTCTTCTGTAATCGGGTGGCGGCATCCATGGCATTGGTCGTAGGAACCTTTTTCAAGATTGTGATCCACAGCGACGCGATTGTCGAATACGTAGCACTCACCCTGCCACAGACTGTCCTGCTGCGGCACTTCCTCCAGGTATTTGAGAATCCCGCCCTCCAGGTGATAGACCTCATCAAAACCCCGGGATTTCATATAGGCGGTGGATTTCTCACAGCGAATACCGCCCGTACAGAACATAGCGACCTTTTTGTGTTTGGACGGGTCGAGGTTCCGGGCCACATAGTCCGGAAATTCCCGAAAGCTGTCGGTATCCGGGTTGATCGCCCCCCGAAAAGTGCCTATCTCGTATTCGTAGTAGTTCCGGGTATCCACCAGCACAACCTCTGGATCGCTGATCAGGGCATTCCAGTCACGAGGTTTGATATAGGTGCCCACGGCCTGGTTGGGGTCAATCCCCTCCACCCCCATAGTGACGATCTCGCGCTTGAGTTTTACCTTCATCCGGTAAAAAGGCATCGCTTCCTGGAACGACTCCTTGTGCGAAAGGTCGGCCAGTCGTGGATCCCGCCTGAGGCAGGCAAGCAGGCTGTCAATTCCCTCACGGGATCCGGCCACAGTGCCATTGATACCCTCGGAGGCCAACAGCAGGCTGCCCTTGATGCCTAAGCGCTGGCACTCATCCAGTAGTGGTTGTTGCAACTCCCGGAAGTCCGGCAAAGCGACAAATTTATACAGGGCGGCGATAACGATTTTCATATCAGCGGCGTGATCTAACACAGCATCAGTAGACATCCAGCTTGTTGCCCCCCAGACACTGGGGGGAAGCCGGCGCGTCATCCACCTGGCGCCACTCCTCGGGCGTATAGGTGTGCAGCGCCAGTGCATGCACGGGCCCATCCATTTCTTCGCGCAGGCAGCCATACACCTGCTGGTGCCGCTGCACCTGGCGCTTGCCTTCAAATGCCGCGGTAACCAGCACCACCTTAAAGTGGGATTCCGACCCAGGGGGCACACTGTGCATATGACTCTCGTTGATCACCTGCTGGAATTGGGGCTTGAAGGACTCGACCAACTTGCGTTCGATGGCGCTCTGAACGGGGGCGGATTCACTCATGGTTCTCTCACGGACTATTAAAAGGGTAGACGCCTATTTAACCGGCTATGTAGCGGTTATCGGATAGAACCGATCATTATACGGGATAGGAGCCCAAATTCGTCCATAAAAAAACGGGCCCATTGACAATAGGCCCGCTTTTTTTATGGATATTGGTGTCTGGCAGGCCAGCGGCTGGAAAACTTACCGGTGAGCTGCCTGACAAAGCCGATTATTTCAAACTTGAGTAATAGGCAGCCACATCCTCCACATCGGTGTCGCTCAGAGACATCGCCATAGCGGACATGGACGGGTCCTTGCGGGCACCGGATTTAAAATCTTTCAGTTGTTTGACCAGGTAGGCTTCCTTTTGCCCGGCGAGGTTGGGCCAGAGAGGGTTGGGACTGATACCGGCGGGGCCGTGACAGGCGGCGCACATAACGGCCTTGGCCTTGCCAGCTTCTATATCACCGGCGGTGGCTGCGACACTGATACCGGTCGCCAACAAGGCTACGGCAGCGGTTTTGAAGGCAAGCGTTACTGCTTTTGCTTTCATTACTTGGACTTGGCTCATAATTCACTCCTGTACGTTTTTGCTTTGCTAATCACTGGAAAACCTTTTACCACTTAAGTTGCCGACTCGCTAGTGCCCATTAGTCGTACTTTCCTGGCCTATTGGTCCACACCGTCTTTTTCTTGACCTCTGTCAAAGGCCATCATTTTCTCCAGTTTCTTCCTGGAGTGGTAAATGTAATTCTGGGTCGAGGTCAACATTCCCCGCAAGATACTGAGTTCCATCTCATCCAAACGTACGCGATTGTAGAGGCGGCGCAGGCGAGTCATGGTCTGGCGAGGGTTGCCTTTTTCCAAAAAGCCCAACTCTTCCAGGGTTTCCTGCAGATGCTGATAATAGCGTTCCTGGGCCTGTTGATTGGCGGGCGGCACATCCCAATCATCAAAATGGGGTAATTTGCCCGCTTTGGCGGTCAGGTAGGCCATGCGTATCTCGTAGCAAACGACCTGGACTGCGGCGGCCAGGTTGAGGGAACTGTAGGCATCGTTGGCGGGAATGTGCACGTGGTAATTACATTTGTGCAGCTCCTCATTGGTCAATCCCCGGTCCTCGCGCCCGAAGATAATGGCAATATCGTGGTGTCGGGCCTCGGCCCAGGCGCGCTCGCCGCATTCACGCGGCGTAACCAGAGGCCAGGGAATCCGGCGCTCGCGGGCGCTGGTTCCCACCACCAGGCCACAGTCGCCGATAGCATCGTCAAGGCTTTCCACCACCACGGCACTATCCAGCACATCCAGTGCCCCGGCTGCGCGCCAGACCGCCTTGTCTGCCGGGTATTCCTTGGGTTCCACCAGATACAGCCGCGACAGGCCCATGTTTTTCAGGGCCCGGGCGGCACCTCCGATATTGCCGGGGTGGGAGGTGTTTACGAGGACAATACGAATCTTGTCAAATAAGGCGTCAGACATGGATATAGGTGGCTCCATCACGGCGGGCAGCGGGTTTGTATGGCTTTGTGTCGGCGCGCAGTCTAGCAAATTTCCCTCCGCTTCAAAAATTGCCGCGGCATTCTGACCCAGCTGCGTCCCGTAATGCCAACGCCTACTGCCTACCCTTGCTTTCGAACAGGTCGACTGCGACTTCTCCATTAGAGCGCATTGTGGCGATATCAACTGAATCAGTGCTGAATGGCATAGCCGACAGGTTAGAACTGGTGTTGTATAAACCCCGGCTGCTATAATTCGCCGCCCGGTGCCGAGGAAGCCCCAATCCGGCTTTAGCGGACAGCCCACGTTCTTTGACATTTCACGTTGAATGGTGCCCTATGGAACCCATGTTAAAAATCGCTTTGCGCGCTGCGCGCAAGGCCGGTGAGCTTATTGAGCGCGCGCTCGAGCGCGTCGATGTCGTGACCATTGAGGCCAAGGGCCGCAATGATTTTGTCACAGAGGTCGATAGAGCTTCGGAAAAAGAGATCATCTATCACCTGCGCAAGGCCTACCCTGACCACACCATCCGCGGCGAGGAAACAGGTGTAACCGAGGGCAAGAACAGTGACTACGAGTGGATTATCGATCCCCTTGATGGCACCACCAACTTTATCCACGGCATTCCCCATTTTGCGGTCTCCATCGCCTGTAGACACAAGGGACAGATCGAGCATGCGGTGGTACTGGACCCCATTAAACGTGAAGAATTCACGGCCAGCCGCGGTCGCGGTGCCGCCCTGAACGGCCGCCGCATTCGCGTCTCCTCCCGCCGTGGCCTGGACGGCGCCCTGATCGGTACCGGAATCCCCTTTAGCGGCTTTGCTTTTGAGAATATGACGCCCTATCTGGCCTGTATGCACGAGATTGCGGGTCAAACGGCGGGTATTCGCCGTCCCGGCTCGGCGGCACTGGATTTAGCCTATGTGGCGGCCGGTCGCTTTGATGCATTCTGGGAAATGAATC
The DNA here is from genome assembly GCA_050290225.1 of Cellvibrionaceae bacterium. GTDB lineage: Bacteria > Pseudomonadota > Gammaproteobacteria > Pseudomonadales > Cellvibrionaceae > JBNKHG01. Next base: position 14,532 of record JBNKHG010000097.1, on the reverse strand, counting down.
TGAACGAATGGGACATTGCAGCGGGAGTACTGCTGGTGAAGGAAGCTGGCGGCTTGGTCAGCGACTTTAACGGCGGCAACACCTATTTAGATACCGGTCATATTGTTTGCGGCACGCCTAAGGTGTTTAAGCCGACGCTGCAAATTGTGCAGAAACATTTGGGCAAGATTTGAGTGGCGGCAAGCGGCAAGTTTTAAGCGGCAAGCTATTCACTGCCAAATGGCAAATTGCCATTTGGCGTTTAGAATGCCAGCTCCTGTCGAATCTGCGTACTTAATCACCTAAAGAATGACTTGCAGCTTAAAGCTTGCGGCTTCCAGCTCACCCCTACGGCATCTCATCGATTTCAGCCCCCTCCTTAACCGGCTCCACAAGATCTGCCTTACTGATATTCAGTGCCAACAGCACATTCGCCGCCACATAAATTGAGGAATAGGTACCCACCAGCACACCGACGATCAGGGCGATAGAGAATCCGTGGATCAGCTCTCCGCCAACCAGGAACAGCGCAACCAACACCAACAGGGTCGTGAGGGACGTGATCAAGGTACGGCCCAATGTCTGGCTGAGAGAGACATTGATCACCTCTTCGGGGTGGCCTTTGCGCAGCTTGCGGAAGTTTTCCCGAATGCGATCGGAAACCACGATGGTATCGTTGAGGGAATAGCCGATGACCGCCAACACCGCTGCCAGGACAGTCAGGTCGAAATCCAATCCCAAGACCGAGAAAAAGCCCAGAACCAATATCACATCGTGAGCCAGGGCGGTCACGGCGCCGAAGGAAAACTTGAACTGGAAGCGCATGGCCACGTAAACCATTACCACCACCAACGCAAACAGCATGCCGAGGCCACCGTCATCGCGCAACTCCTCACCCACTTGGGGACCGACGAATTCACTGCGACGCAATTCGACATCGGCCCCGCTGGCATCAGAGAGCGCCCTTACCAAAGCATTGGTATACGCCACTTCCAATCCGTTCTGTGTCAGAACGGAAAACTTTTCTCCCAGTTTTTCGGTTTTTACAGCGCCAAAGAAACGCACGGGGAACAATGCATCAACGGCGCCCGCTGAAAGTTCGGCGCCTTCAATCAGCAACTCAGCAGCATAATCACCGCGCTCCTTATCCACCCGAGGTTTGGTCACGATAGCCGCGCCCCCCTGCCCGGCGTTAGTCAGGTAGCGCTGAACCTGGCGAACCACGGCCTTATCCAGTGAGCCCTGGGTACGAATAAGAACGTCAGTATCTGCGCCATAGTACACGACCACCGACTTTTCGAGCCCTTCTTTGGCGAGCACTTCGCGGGCGACTTCCAAATCCGCCGTCTGGCTATAACCCACTTCAATCTGGGTTCCCCCGGTAAAATCCAGTCCAAACTGCAAGCCGTTAATGGCCAGGGAAACCACCGACCCCACCAGCAACAGAATGGAGAGCGTGGCCGCGATCTTGCGCTGGCCCATAAAATTAATCACTTTTACTTCTGCCATGATGCGCGTCCTTAGATCCAGAGTTTCTTCACGTTGCGACCGCCGTAGATCAGGTTTACCAAGCCGCGGGTGCCGACGATAGCGGTGAACATGGAGGTCAGGATACCGATCGACAGGGTCACGGCGAAGCCCTTCACCGGCCCGGAACCGATACCGTAGAGAATGACCGCCACAATCAGGGTAGTGATATTGGCATCAAGAATCGTGGTAAAGGCGCGGTCAAAGCCGGTATGGATGGCCGACTGCGGCGGCAGGCCGTTTTTCAACTCCTCCTTAATCCGCGAGAAAATCAGCACGTTGGCGTCCACGGCCATACCCACGGTCAGAACGATACCGGCAATCCCCGGCAGGGTCAGGGTCGCGCCCAGAATCGACATGCAAGCCACCAGCAACACCATGTTCACCCCCAGGGCGATATTGGCGGCCAAACCGAACACCTTGTAGTAAACCAGCATAAACACCAGCACCAACAAGAGGCCGACTTGTACCGAGGTCACACCCAGGGCAATATTTTCGGCGCCCAGGGACGGACCAATAGTGCGCTCTTCCACAAAATACATGGGCGCGGCCAGGGCACCGGCGCGCAGCAGCAATGCCAATTCCGAGGCCTCCGCCGGGCTTTCCAAACCGGTGATGCGAAACTGCACCCCCAGCGCACTCTGGATGGTGGCAAGGCTGATGATTTTCTTTTCCACGATCTGGCTGGGAATGGCGACCTGCTCCCCGTTTTCATCGGTCTCGTAGGTCATGCGCGTCTTGTATTCGATAAACAGAATGCCCATACGGCGACCGACGTTGTTGCGGGTGGCCCGGTGCATCTTGGTACCGCCGGCACTGTCTAGAGTGATATTGACCTGGGGCTGGCTGGTCTGGGAATCGAAGCTGCTCTGGGCATTGGCCACATGGTCACCGGAGACGATCAGCTTTTTCTCCAGCAATGCGCTGCCAAAACGGCGGCGGTCCTGCTCGCTGCGGTACTCGAACTCCTCTTTGGCGGTAACCCGGGTTTTAGGGGTAGCCTCGAGCCGGAATTCCAGATTCGCGGTTTTACCGATAATGCGCTTGGCTTCGGCGGTATCCTGCACACCCGGCAGCTCCACCACCACCCGGTTGCGTCCCTGGCGCTGGACGATAGGCTCAGACACGCCCAGTTCGTTGACCCGGTTACGCAGGGTGGTAAGGTTTTGACTGACCGCATAATCCTCGATTTCGCGGATGGCCTGTTCCGTCATCCGGACGCGAATCACAAAGCCGCCGTCAGCGGTATCCTCGCTGGTACGCTGCAGGTCCTTGAACTCGCTGCGAATCACATCACTGGCCTGGTCGCGCAACTCCGCGGATTTAAATCGGGCGACGATCTCATTGTTCTCGCCAAGTACTACCGACTGATAGCGGGCCTTGGCCTTGCGCAACTGGCTCTTGATTTCGCTGGTGGTGGTTTCCATGCGCTTCGCCACCGCAGCCTGAGTGTCCACCTCCATCAGGAAGTGCACACCACCGGACAGGTCGAGACCCAGTTTCATGGGAGCGGCACCAAATGATTGCAGCCATTCCGGCGTGGTGGCAGCCTTGTTCAGGGCCACGACGTAGGTATCCCCCAAGGCGCGCTGGATCACCTTTTTCGCGGGCAGCTGCTGTTCGACATCCACCAGGCGAATCAACCCGGCCTGGCCGCTGGTTTCTTCGCCAAAGAACTCAATGCCCGCATCCTTGAGCGCTTTGGTTGCTCTATTGAGTGCGCGGCTGTCGATCTCCATGGCACTGGATTCGCCCGAAATCTGCACCGCCGGATCAGGGGCATAGATATTGGGCGCGGCATAGACAAAGCCCAGCACCGCGATAAACAGGATTAACAGGTATTTCCACAGGGGATAACGATTAATCATAAACAGTTCCGTAACGGAGTTTCCTTTATCGCGGCTCATCGGAAAGTTGCCGGGGCCGCTTTTTATCTGGCCGGAAGCCCTCGGCCTCTTCAATCGGTTTCAGGCGCCCGGATTATACCGCTTTATTGGGGGGCAACAATGAATTTGCAAGGCCCGCTCACAGTGCCGGAGCCTCCAATCCCTGGCGTCCATAGAAATCGGCCACAAAAAGATCCAGCTGCCCCCCGGCGATAGCGCCCCGCAAGCCGGTCATCAAATTCTGGTAGTAGCGCAAGTTGTGGATAGTATTGAGCTGGGCGCCCAGGATCTCACCACACTTGTCCAGGTGGTGCAAATAGCTGCGACTGAAGTTCGTGCAGGTATGGCAGTCACAGGCCGTATCCAGGGGACCGGTGTCGTGCCGGTACTTGGCGTTGCGGATCTTGATTACGCCCTCGCTGGTAAACAGGTGTCCGTTGCGCGCATTGCGGGTAGGCATCACACAGTCGAACATGTCGATGCCACGCCGCACCGCCTCGACAATATCCGCCGGCTTACCCACACCCATCAGGTAACGGGGTTTGTCCACCGGCATCTCCATCCCCAGGTGGTCGAGAATACGTACCATATCCTCTTTCGGCTCCCCGACCGACAGACCACCGATGGCATAGCCGTCAAAGCCGATGGATTCCAGACCGCGCAGAGACTCCGAACGCAGATGCTCGTACATGCCGCCCTGGATAATCCCAAACAGGGCCGAGGGGCTATCGCCGTGGGCATCTTTACTGCGCCGGGCCCAGCGCAGGGACAGTTCCATGGATTCGCGCGCCTGCTTTTCCGAGGCCGGATAGGGGGTACACTCGTCAAAGATCATCACGATATCCGACCCCAGAGCCTGCTGTACCCGAATCGAACCTTCGGGATCGAGAAACACCGGGCTACCGTTAATCGGGGACTTGAAAGACACCCCCTCTTCCGTAATCTTGCGCAATTTCCCCAGGCTGAACACTTGGAAACCGCCGGAATCGGTCAGGATCGGTCCCTGCCACTGCATAAAGTCGTGCAAGGTACCCGGACTGCCACTCCTGCCGTGGGCCTGGATCACTTCTATTCCAGGGCGCAGCATAAGATGGAAGGTGTTTCCAAGAATGATCTGGGCTCCGATTTCCTCCACGTCCCGGGGCAGCATCCCCTTGACGGTGCCGTAGGTGCCTACCGGCATAAAAGCCGGGGTTTCCACCACACCGCGGGGGAACCGCAAACGTCCGCGGCGGGCCTTGCCGTCGGTGGTGTCCAGTTCAAATTGCATAAAGCATTCACGACTCACGCTGCTTTAACCTCTACCAATAAAAATCTGTTTGCCCGGAGCAGCCTCATTCGCCAACCCGTTCATTGTGGGCATTGGGATTGCGGGAAATAAACATGGCATCGCCATAGCTGAAAAAGCGGTAGCGTTCGGCCACCGCCGCCCGATAAGCCGCCATAGTGTGCTGGAAACCCGCAAAGGCCGATACCAGCATCAACAGGGTGGACTCGGGCAGGTGAAAGTTGGTAACCAGGGCATCCACCACCTGGTACTGGTAACTGGGGTAAATAAAGATCTGGGTCTCTCCCTGGTAGGGCTGGATATCGCCTCCCTGGGCGGCTGTCTCCAGGCAACGCACCGAGGTCGTCCCCACAGCGATCACGCGCTTGCCGGCAGCCTTGGTGGCGCGCACCTGTTCACAGACTTCGGCACTCACCTCCATAATCTCGGCGTGCATCCTGTGCTCGCGGATATTGTCCACCCGCACCGGCTGAAAGGTACCCGCGCCCACATGGAGAGTCACGAAGGCGATGGTCACCCCTTTTTCCTTTAACGCATCAAGCAGCGGCTGATCAAAGTGCAAGCCGGCGGTAGGCGCCGCCACCGCGCCGGTCCGGTCCTTGTCGCTGTACACCGTCTGGTAACGTTCCCGGTCAGCCTCGACATCGGGGCGATCAATATAGGGCGGCAGCGGCATATGGCCGATGCGCTCGAGCACGGCCAGGGCGGACTCCGCTTTGGGAAACTGCAATTCAAACAGGGATTCATGGCGATTCAACACCAACAGCGACGTCCCATCTTCGAGAATAATCTCTGAGTTGACCCTGGGCGCCTTGCTGGCACGGGTATGAGCCAGCACCCGGTGATTATCCAGCACCCGCTCCACCAGCACCTCCACCTGACCACCCGTGGCCTTTTTGCCAAACACCCGTGCCGGAATCACCCGGGTGTTGTTAAACACCATCAAGTCGCCAGGCTCCAGAAAATCGAGCAGATCCGGAAACTTGTGGTGGTCAATTGCACCTGTTTCGCCATCAAGTGCCAGTAGACGGCTACCGCTGCGTTCGGCGGCGGGCTGACGTGCAATCAATTCATCGGGCAGGTCGTAGCTAAAATCTTGTCTTCGCATGGATTCGCAGTATATGGACAGCTCGCAGTTTATGGGCAGGGATAGCAGCTACTGGCTTTTTTCATTAAAAACAACACGTTAGGATTATTTTCCAACCCCTGCCGGGAGGCAAAAACGGCCATTGTACCATCTAACAAAATCAATAACTTACGAAATTCCACCCCCCTTCCAAGGCGACTCTTTGATTGAGTGAATTCAATCGTTATTCGTCCTAACCTATGCAACAGAGTCTATCTTTAAGAGCCAACAGCCTCCGTACAACACCAAGGAATAACCTTTTATGCCCTATTCTCATACAAGCTGGCCGCCGGTGCTTAAAAACTGGCCACTAATACTCACACACTGGCTGTTAGCGGCTTCCATCGCCCTTTTTGCAGGCGGCTGCTCGATCCGGGAAAAAATAATCACCGCAGAGCAACCGGCAACCCAGGTCGTTGCACAGACCGAAACCCAACGCCTATACCGCTGGTTCCAGCGTAATTTCGAGGAGGATCTTGCCGACTCCCCTGAGCAGCAAACCCACCTCGGCATGATTAAAGATCTTGAAGCCTATGGACGCTGGGATGATCCCTCAGATGCGCATTTCCAACAAAAACAGGCGCGAATTGCCGAGCGCCTGAAATTTATGCACGAGAATTTTAATATCGACAAACTGAGCCCGCATGCCAGGGTGTCCTACCGTTTCGCCGAATTTATCGCCGAAAACAGCGCACGTCAGGCCGAGTTCCGGGACCATAACTATGTCTACACCCAATTCTTTGGTCCCCACATCGATATGACGACCACCTTGATCGGCTATCACCGCATCGACAACCCTGACCACGCTGATGCCTATATTCGTCGACTGGAAAGTTTTGGTGAGGTCCTGAACACCCATACCGATCATGTCGAGAAACGGGCCGGGGCAGGCATATTACCGCCGCTGTTTGCCTACCCGGTTATCATCCGTTCGGCTCGGGGCATTATCACCGGTATCCCCTTCGACGAGGGTCCCGAGGATTCACCGCTGCTCGCGGACTTCCGCCAAAAGGTCGACGCCCTGTCATTCGATAAAACGCAAAAGCAAGCACTGATCACACGAGCCATATCGGCGCTGAAAGCGTCTGTAGGCCCGGCCTATTCAAGACTTATCGCTACCATGGAGAGCCACCATACCCAGGCGGACAATCGCGACGGCGTCTGGAAACTGCCGCGCGGGGACGCTTACTACCAGGCTCAGCTGGCCAACTACACAACCCGTAATGACCTCACCGCGGCGGAGATTCACCAGCTGGGGCTTGACGAGGTGGCTCGTATTCACGGTGAAATGCGCAATATTATGGCCAAAGTGAATTTCAAGGGTACCATCCGCGATTTCTTTGCCCATCTCCGTGAAAGCGATCAGTTCTACTACCCCAACACGGAAGCGGGTCGCCAACGCTATCTCAGCGAGGCATCGACAGTCATCGAACGATTGATGGGTAGAGCTCCCGCGTTCTTTGGCAATCTACCCAAGGCCGGACTGGAAGTTCGCGCCGTCGAACCCTACCGGATAGAAACGGCTACCGGAGCCTTTTACGAACCCGGCGCGCTGGATGGCAGCCGCCCCGGCGCCTACTACGTCAACCTCAGCAATATGCGCCAGCTGCCGGCATACCAAATGGAATCGCTCGCCTATCACGAGGGCGCGCCGGGTCATCATTTCCAAAGCAGCATCGCACTTGAACTGGAAAATGCCCCAATGTTCCAGAAATTGACCTGGTATTCCGCCTATGGGGAAGGCTGGGCGCTCTACGCCGAAAAACTGGGTAAGGAGATGGGATTTTTCAATGACCCCTACCAGGATTTCGGACGCCTTTCCTACGAAGTATTCCGGGCGGCACGACTGGTGGTCGATACCGGCATCCACGCGAAGCAGTGGAGCGAATCGGAGGCGACTAACTATATGCTTGAAAATACGCCAATGACTGCCGGCGATATTAGAAATGAAGTGCGCCGCTATATTGTCTGGCCAGGACAAGCGGTGTCCTACAAGATTGGCATGTTGACCCTTCTCGATCTACGTCAGCGTACCATGGACGCCCTGGGCGATCATTTCGACTGGAGAGAGTTCCATGATGTAGTGCTTAACAACGGCTCATTACCGTTGACGCTATTGAGTGAGCAGGTAGATGCGTACATTGCGGGAAAGCACAATATTGCCCAACGCCCCAGTGACGGGAGTTAAGCATGTTCACTCAGGCCCGTGCGATTTACGGGCCTGGATACTGCGGCTTGAGCGGGTTGTTCGCCAGAATGGGTTGGTTATAAAAAGACCAAAATTGATTGCATTTTGTCCAGCCCCAGGGGCATCCGGGAGCCTCCCGGGAACAGGAGTATTAAACCGTTGACCTTGGCCAAGTCACTGTTATAATCACGCCCTCTTTGACAGGCATGGCCTGACAAAGCGCCTTTCAGCGGATGGAAAGCGACCAGTCTCAATGGAACATGACCCTCTGTGCCGGAGTGGTGAAATTGGTAGACACGTCGGATTCAAAATCCGATGCTAGCGATAGCGTGCCGGTTCAAGTCCGGCCTCCGGTACCACACTCCTCCCCCCTTCTTTTTAGCACAACTAAGCTTTCAGCAGCCCAAGGCCCCTCCAACTCATTTGCCTTTTGAAAGCACTTACACATCAACCCCTAAACTGATAAATACGCCGCCCAGGGTTTTAACTTACATCATAGCCAGACCCTACAGCTTCGAGAACAATTGACACGCATTTCTTTAAGAGACGCACATTACGTAATAATAATTCCGAGCGCCTTTACAGCAACCTTGCCAAATCGTGAGAAGACCCGAGGTCTTTTATCTGCGTTTGATCCACAGTGGAAATTAACATCCTGGCTGATGTTTCAGGCCAGCCTGCATTGCCATGCGAGAACTTGGCACGACACTTAATAACCCCTGCGCCTTCTATTACGCTCAACTGTACCCCGTCAGCACTAGCTGGACCAATTAGCCTGATTGCCTAAGAGACAGTTTTGGCTCATCGTTAACCTTGAAAGGAGATAATGATGAACCACAAACCTGATGTTGAGAAGACTGTACGCGACATTCGTCGCCATACCCGCAAGAAGTATTCTGCCGAAGAAAAGATTCGTATTGTCCTGGAAGGCCTGCGGGGCGAAGACAGCATTGCTGAACTCTGTCGTCGCGAAGGCATCAATACCAATGTCTATTACCGCTGGAGTAAAGAGTTTCTGGAAGCCGGTAAGAAGCGTTTGTCAGGCGATGTTGTCCGAGAAGCCACCTCCAATGAAGTCAAAACACTACGTGCTGAAGCAGCCGCTCTGAAAGAAACGCTGGCTGAGGTGTTTATGGAAAACCGCTTGCTCAAAAAAAGCGTGCTGGGGGATGGGGAGGACGGTATATGAGATATTCGGCTTCTGAGAAGGTGGAGATCATTCACCTGGTGGAGCAATCCAGCCTGTCGGTCAGGCAAACGCTACAGCGCTTGGACATTCACCGCTCTACCTTTTATAACTGGCTAAAACGCTATGATGAGGGTGGTGTTGATGCCTGCAAGATAATCAGCCTCAGCCAGCGGCAGTCTGGGATCAATTACCAGAAAAGCATCGTGAAGCCCTTGTTACCCTGGCCCTGGACGAGCCCGCACTGTCGCCTAGGGAACTGGCTGTCAGGTATACCGATGAACAGCGTTACTTTGTCTCGGAATCCACCGTCTACCGTTTGTTAAAGGCGCATGATCTGATAACCAGCCCCGCCTATATCTTGATGCAGGCCAGTGATCGCTTCCAGCACCCGAGTTGGCGCGTCAATGAACTATGGCAAACGGATTTTACCTACTTCAAGATCATCGGCTGGGGTTGGTATTACCTATCCACGGTGTTAGATGATTACTCGCGGTTTATTATTGCCTGGCGTTTATGTACAACCATGGGTACCCGTGATGTGACTGACACATTGAACGATGCGCTGGACTTTACCGCAATATTGGGGGTCAGAGTAAAATATTGACGCCACATTCAACTAGAAAATTTTTAGAGTGCTTATGATTGGAGGCAACAGTTCAAGGAGGACCTATGCCCCGCTTGCCCCGTCTCGCTCCAGTAGGTATTCCCCAGCATATTATCCAGAGAGGCAACAACCGGCAGGCCTGCTTCTGCTGCGAAGACGATTTCATCGCCTACGCCGGTTGGTTAAGGGATTATGCAAACGAGCATGAAGTGCAGATCCATGCCTGGGTGTTTATGACCAACCACGTCCACCTGCTGGCGACTCCGCAACATGAGCAGGGTGTATCAAAAATGATGCAGTCCCTGGGCAGGATGTATGTGCGTTACTTCAACCGGGAGTACCGTCGTTCTGGCACACTGTGGGAAGGGCGCTACAAATCCTGCCTGCTGCAGTCCGAAGAGTATCTGTTGCAATGCTACCGGTATATAGAGCTGAACCCTGTGCGGGCAGGTATGGTGTCCGATCCTGCGGATTACTACTGGTCCAGTTATTCATCCAATGCTCTGGGGACGCCTTCCACTCTGCTGACCCCGCATCCGGAGTATCTCCGATTGGGACGTTACCCCAAGCAGCGCCGGGAAAGGTATCGGACATTTTTTGCAGGTCAGGTGGATTCCGAATTGGTCGACCGGATAACCTCCATGACAGATAAGGGGCTCGCATTGGGCAATGACCGTTTCAGGGCAGAGATAGAGGCCCGATACCAACGCAGGGTAACACCCGGTCAAGCCGGTAGGCCCCGGCTGGAGTGAGCCAAGTAACTTTATGTGCCAATATTTTACTCTGACCCGAATTAATTTATAATATAATTTATATTCCGATCGGTTTGCTCACTTTCTATCCTCAGTCTGCTGACGGTTTTCGCCGCAAAACCGCCTAAGCAGCCCCTCCTATATGGTCCTGCAACACATTGGAGAACATAAGAAGATGATCAGAACGTTGTTTTTACTAGTGTCGGTTATGACACTGTCATTGATGGGATGCGGCGGAGAGGGTTCCGGCGGTTCAGATTCGGGGCAAGTGAATGAACCCATTCCGCAACCCGAGCCGACCCCAGACCCCGAGCCAGCCCCGGACCCCGAGCCGACTCCGGTCCCCGAACTCGGCGCCACTCTGCCGTCGCTGCCGCCCATCCCCGCCATCCCCGCCGCCCAACCCATGGACAGCGTGCCGATGGCCGACTCCAGGTCCGCGCCGGAAGTTAAACTCGACCTTCCCATCACCCCCGGCCCCTACGCGCCGACTTGGGAATCCATTGAGAAAAACTATCCCGGCACCCCCGCCTGGCTACGCGAAGCCAAGTTCGGCATCTGGGTCCACTTCGGCCCGCAGGCCGCCGGCAAAAGCGGCGACTGGTATGCCCGCAACCTCTACAAGCCCGACTTCAACGCCTACACAAACCACCTCGCCAACTACGGCCACCCGTCCGAAGTCGGCTACAAGGAGGTCCTGCGCGACTGGAATCCCACCAAGCTCGATCCCGCCAAACTTGTCGAAATCTACAAGGACGCCGGCGCCCGCTACCTCATCATCCAAGGCGTCCACCACGACCAATACGACATGTGGGACTCCAAGTATCAGCCTTGGAACTCCACCCGCCTCGGCCCCAAGCGCGACCTCCTCGGTGAATGGACCAAGGCCGCTCGCGCCGCCGACATCCGCTTCGGCGTGACCTTCCACCACGAATACTCCTGGTGGTGGTGGCAGACCGCTTTTGCCGCCGACGGCCCCGACGGCCCCAAGCCCGGCGTCCCCTACGACGGCCACCTCACCCTCGCCGACGGCCAGGGCAAGTGGTGGGAAGGCCTCGACCCACGACTCCTCTACGGCGTCGATCTCCGCGAATACAAGGGCGTCGTCAAAGCAGCCAACGACGGCTGGAGTCCCCCGCCCGCCGGCATTTTTCAAAACCACGCCGCCTACGCCGAGTGGTATGCCACCTGGTGGGCCCTGCGCATGATGGACGTCGTCGATAAATACCAACCCGACTTCATCTACACCGATGGCTGGAGCAGCCAGCCCTTCAGCGGCTGGGGCACCGGCACCGGCTACAAGTCCGACGCCATGCAGCGCGTCATCGCCGACTTCTACAACAAGACCCTCCAACGCCGCGGAAAAGTGGACGTCTTCAGCATCGTCAAATTCCGCGGCAAGACCAACGGCACGGTCAACACCGCGGAAGCCGACATCCCCAAAGACATCAAGAGCGACCAGGACTGGATCGCGGAAACGCCCGTCGGCGACTGGTTCTACGCCCCCGGCTTCACCAACGACTCCGGCGCGGTCATTCGTTACCTGCTCGAAGAGGTGTCCCGCGACGGCAACATCGGCGTCTCCATCAGCCCGCTCCCCGACGGCTCGCTCGACGACGCCACGGTCAAGATGCTCAAGGAAATCGGCGAATGGACGCGCCTCAACGGCGCCGGCATCTACGGCAGCAAAGCCTGGACGCGCCTCGGCGAAGGCGCCGACGGCAAGCTCAACGTCCTTCCCGGCGGCAAGCTCGGCCGCAAACAAGCCGAGCATCCTTTCGCCGCTTCCGACTTCCGCTTCACCGTCGGCAAAGACGGCAACCTCTACGCCTACTGCATGACCGTGCCCGCCACCGGCACCCAGGTGCGCATCACCTCGCTGGGCACCACGGCCAACGCCCTCGGCAAGCCGGTCAAGTCCGTCACCCTCCTCGGCTACAACGGCCCGCTCGCGTGGAAGCAGGCACCCGACGCCCTCGTCGTCACCTTGCCCGACACCTCCGCGTTCAAAACCGCGCTCGGCTTCAAAATCGAAACGACAAAAGGGGACGGAGGTAATTAATCCTGCGATTGCCCTGAATTATTTGCCTCCATCCCTTGGGCATTCGCTGAACGCATTTCTGTTGCCGCATCCGCCTGAGCAGCAGAACAGAGCAGAACAGGACACCCACTAATAACGAACAGAAAACAGAACAGAACACCCACTGAGAAACAGAACAGGAAAACAGAACAGGACACCCACTAATTGAAAAATGAAACAGGTATAGCTTCAAATCGGTTACAAGACCCAATAAATTCAGTCGCTAGATGGCATTTTCCGGCAGGTGGTGAATAGCGATGTCAAACGGCGTCTTGAAAATGTGAAAAACCCTCGCAGCAAGCCTGCGATGGCACGCTCCTTAATAGAAAAACAAAAGGTCAGGAAGCGGCGGGTGGCGAGAAATAATGCTCGCAGTCTCGGATCCCTTTTGCCCAGTCCTTGCCGAGCCGTTCGCAGGCACTGCGTATCGAGTGCGCGGTGCCCACCAGGGATTTGAAGCGGCTCTCGAAGTTCCGGTTGAGATAGAGCCAGTGCTTTGGATCGATCTGCAGTCTGTCGAAAATCGGTGGCAGTTTTTCGTCGATGGCGCCGCGCTTACCCTCACGCAGAATGCGTCCGCTCCAGTCCACCAGTTCCAGATAGCCGTCCAGGGGTAGGGGTATGCCTTCAGGTATGGCTTCGCGGGGGTTACCGGCAAAGGGGAAAAGGCTGCGCGGCTGCCTGGCTTCCCGGGCAGCCTCGATGCGCCGCTTGATGGAAGTATGGTCCGATGTCTCCGGCGTCTGTGCCATCTTCGCGCGGATCGGGTTTAAATCCACATAGGCCAGGCAGGCGGCCAGAGCCCTCTCGTCCAGTAGCGCCTGGGATTTGAACCTTCCCTCCCAGAATCGGCCGGTGCACTGGTCCTCTCGGTTAGCTTCGCGAGCGATGGACTCGTTCAGCATACGCATAAACCAGCTGATATCCATCAGTCGAGCCCGCCATTCGTCAGCGATCTCGGCAAGGCGGGACAGCTCCGTGGAACCCAGGGTTTCACCGCGGATAAAGCGCTGGGAGAGCACAGAGCCCTAGCACAACTGATGCCAGCGCTCCACCACCTCGCGTAGTTCCCAGCCATCCGCTTGCGCCCCATTGATATGCAGTACCACATGATAGTGATTGCTCATCACCGTATAGGCACAAACATCCAGAGCGAACACCTCGGCCAGCTCCAGCAATCGATCCTCGATCCACTGGCGGCGGTGCTCAAAACACTGCCCGGTATGCTCGTCCCGCCCACACAGAAAGGCGCGGCGCACACAGCGGGAAACGCAATGGTAATAGGGAGTGGTATCAAGAGATACTAGGGATTTGCGCGGAAGTCCCATTTTTGGTTATCCATACAGTTGGACGAATAGCCAGTATTTTACGGAGAAAGGTGTGCTTCTCAAGCGGGTTGGCGTAAGATGCTTTTTGTTTGATGGGTGTCCAGAAATTCTTTTTTGAAATTCTTTTTTGATGGGTGTCCAGAAATTCTTTACTGCATTTTTGCTATAACCTTGGCCTACGAATGATTGGGCGTATTTTATCGGAGTTCAGGCAATTTTTAGAGGTGCCCTTTAGGTAAGCGTGCCGTTGGCTTTACCACCATTTCCATTGACCACCACAAAAGAGACCACCACCGGTTGCCCGGCCGTAACGGAAATGTTGATCGGAAAGCCGGTAGGCGGTGTGTTGGGCGGTGGCTCACGGGTATAGGCAGTATAAACAGTCTTTTTCCTCCAGAAAACCTTAACTGAATTCACACCCAGGCAACTTTCTGGCGCGTGTTGCCCCCCCAAAAGCTGCCAAAACCCTCCCACTGCCCGAATATCACTCATCTTGCCACCGAATTCGACCAAAAGTCGCTGCAACCGGGGCCTCGGCACGAGCAATACTCCACCAGCCTATGGCAGTGTGATTCATGTTTGTGT
>JBNKHG010000096.1:0-33501 GCA_050290225.1 Cellvibrionaceae bacterium | reverse complement strand
ACCGGTAGCGAAGAGGTGAAAGCCCTTTTTGACCTACCTGGCAAATGAGCGGCATGTGGCTGTCAACACCCAGAAAGTTGCCCTCAATGCGGTGGTCTTTCTGTACCATAAGTTTCTGCGTATGGATCTGGGCGAGTTGGGCTTCGCTCTGGCGACAAAACAACGTAGTTTGCCCATTGTGTTATCCAGAGGAATGCTTTTTGTGCACGCTCCAAGCTAAATTCATATTTTTAGTTAAATTCGCCCAAATCCATAAAAACCTAATTTATAGGTTTACAAACCTTGAATGTAGGTATATAAACCTACTTTGTAGGTAGTAAAATTCATATATACTGACGACAAAAACTCAATTGAACCCATGATAGAAGCTATTGTAGGCTCAACCAGCGCAGAAAGAGTGCTGATATTCATAGCAGCCAGAGAATCTGGATATGCAGCTGAAATAGCCAGGACATTCTCAACAGATATCAGCCCAATTCAGAAACAACTGGAAAGGATGGAGCGCGACTCGCTATTGATCAACGAGAAAATAGGCCGCACGCGAGTGTATAGATTCAATCCAAGGTACCCCTTTGTGCCAGAGGTATGTGCACTGATGGAAAAGGTATTAAATCTATATCCAGAGAATATTAGGGAGCAGCTACTCTACAATCGCCGTCGCCCCCGGAAAAAAGATAAGCCCCTGTGAAATCCATTCGCGACTTAAACCGCAAAGAGTTAGCCGCTATGATAGCGAGCGCACTCAAGGATCATGGAATTGACGTTGTTTTGTCCGGCGGTTCCTGCGTTTCCATATATTCTTCTGAGCGCTACGTCTCAAAAGATTTGGATTTTATTGATATTAGCCTGAAATCCAATCGGCAAATTTCGCGAGCACTCACATCACTGGGCTTTCAGAACTATCCCAGAAACAGTCGACATTTCGTACACCCGGACACAGACCTGACTGTAGAATTCCCATCAGCCCCCTTGATGGTTGGAGACGAACATATCCCGGCGGAGAGCGTAAATACCATCAGTACGGACACTGGCATACTCAGACTATTAACACCAACAGACTGCGTCAAAGATCGGCTAGCTAATTTCTATTACTTCAAAGATGGACAATGCCTGGATCAAGCTCTGATGGTTGCCAAAGAACACCCGATAAATTTTTCTTCACTTGAAGAGTGGCACGTCAATGAGGGGCAAACTGATGCTTATAAAACGTTTTTAAATTCCCTAAAAAACTTCGAATAGATACCGTCAATGCATGGCCCGGCAGGTCTGGCTGCTATAGTCCGGGTGGATACCGCCCTGAAAAATACGCTTTTTTTAGGTATGACACAGCTCCCGAGAATGGGGTAAAAGTGACCGGAATGTGGTGATGGTTATCGGCAAATTCGAAAGTTGATCGCAATCCGGACAGATCTGCCGAGGTTGTCTGAAGGGCTGCCCCAGACGCTTTCCGCATCAACGCATAATCAATTACCCAACGTTTAAATCGGAATGTCGTCATATCGTAATCTGTGATGCGTTGTAGGTCGTTCAAATATGTTTTGCCCGTGCTCTTCATTTCCGGGCTTCTTTTTTAAACGACAACAGCACTTCCCTCAATGTCATGCCTGCCGTGTTTTTACAACCGATGATACGGGGATTATCCCTCAGCTCCTCGTCTCTCACCTCTGCCCATTGTTTAGCAGCTTGGAATTCAAGAAAGTCTCAGTTTCATAATGTTCCTTTCCGGCCTGCTTAAGACGTATAATCGCCCGAATAGCTGTAGTGCGGTCTTTCCTCTTGCGCTTTTGGTAAGTTGCCATAGAGCCTACATGCATAAATATGTACCATTTTTAAAAATTGGTACATAAAATGGTACACAGCACGTAAAAAAATAGCGTTTTGAGGTACCAAATAGAGTCAAATGAAGCAATGCGAAAAACCAGCAAAAGCCCTTAAAAAACAGTATAAAACACTAAAATTAAGGGGCAGGCGATTTTCTATCGCCCCCATGATGGAGTGGTCTGACAAACACTGCCGCTACCTCTGGCGCCTGATCTCCCGCCACGCCCTGCTCTACACCGAGATGGTCACCACCGGGGCCCTGATCCATGGGGATCGCGAACGTTTTTTGGACTATCACCCGGACGAACACCCGGTGGCCCTGCAGTTGGGCGGCAGCAACCCGGTGGAGCTGGCCCTCTGTGCGAAGATGGCGCAGGAATGGGGTTACGACGAGGTCAATCTCAACTGCGGCTGCCCCAGCGACCGGGTCCAGCAGGGCATGATCGGCGCCTGCCTGATGGCACACCCGCAACGCGTCGCCGAGTGTGTCAAAGCCATGCGGGATGCGGTGGATATTCCCGTCACCGTCAAGCATCGTATCGGTATCGACGATATGGAGGTCTACGCGGGACTCACCGATTTTGTCAGCACGGTGGCCGATGCCGGCTGCCAGACCTTTATCGTCCACGCCAGAAAGGCCTGGTTACAGGGGTTGAGCCCTAAGCAAAACCGCGAGATCCCGCCACTCAATTACGATAGGGTCTACCACCTCAAGCGGGACTTCCCCGAGCTGGAAATTATTATTAATGGCGGTATCACCACCCTGGAACAATGCCGGGAACACCTGCAATGTGTCGACGGGGTGATGGTGGGTCGCGAGGCCTACAGCAATCCCTATCTGCTTGCCTGCGTGGATGAAACTATCTACGGCGACAATCATCCAATCCCTACACGACAGGCCGTTGCCGAGCAGTTTATCGACTATTGTGAAGCGGAGATGGCCAAGGGTATGCGCTTGAATCACATGACACGCCATATGCTGGGTCTGTTTCAGGGCATGCCGGGGGCGCGGCGTTTTCGTCGCCATATCAGCGAGAATGTGCATAAAGCCGACGCCGGCATCGAGGTATTACACCAGGCAGTGGCAGAGGTGGCCGCTTGACGATAACAGCCTGTTTCGCACAAACCCATTTCAATTTGACTGACAGGAACGATTCCGACCGTGCTAGTAAAAATCAAACAGTTTTTTGACACGCGGCTTTCCTCCGATAACGAGGAAAACTTTAGCGAACACCAGTTTCGCCTGGCGGCCGCGGCGCTGATGATCGAGGTCGCCACGATTGACCAGCAGTTCAATCAGGCGGAACTGAACACCCTCAGCGATATTCTGCAGCGGGAGTTCGAATTGAAAATCGAAGAAGTTGAAGAACTGATCGGGCTCGCCGAGCGGGAGCGCCACGACGCCACCTCCCTCTACCAGTTCACTCAAGGGGTGAACGAACGCTGCTCGCCCCAACAGAAATTTGAACTGATCGCGAATATGTGGCGTATCGCCTACGCGGATCAACACATCGATAAGTACGAAGAGTATGTGATCCGCAAGGTGGCGGATTTGATCTACGTATCACACAGCGATTTTATTCGGGCCAAACACCAGGCGCGCGGCTAGCCGTTACGCTTGCCCGGTTTTTTCGCCGTCCGGCCCAAGCACCAACACCACCAACACCACCAGCTCCCCGGGGCCCGGGGGTTGCGCAAGGCAACTCCGCCGGGTTGTCGGGCTGCGGTTAATTGATTTTATTGCGTTCTTTTAACCGCGGTTCCGCCACACTGACGAAATGGCCCTGTTGGTCAAGGGCGATGGCCTGCGTCGAACCGTAGGGCCCCATGGTTTTGGTCTTGTGGCCCTTGGCTTCCAGCCCGGTACGAATCTCCGGCGCCAGGGTATTTTCCACGTACAGTTGCGCCGGTTTCCACTGGTGGTGCACCCGCGGTGTCGCCACCGCCTCATAAAGTGGCTTTCCCAGATCCAGGTGATTGATCAGCGCCTGCACGACCTGGGTGATAATGGTGGGACCGCCGGCAGCACCAACGGTCATCACCGGTTGATCCCCCTTCAGGACAATGGTCGGGCTCATGCTCGACAGCGGCCGCTTGCCCGGTTGCACACTGTTGGCTTCGTTACCCACCAAACCATAGGCATTGGGCACGCCGGGCTGGGCTGAGAAGTCGTCCATCTGGTTATTCATTACCACCCCGGTGCCGGGAATAATCACCTTGCTGCCGAAGTCGGTATTTACCGTGGTGGTGATGGCTACCCAGTTGCCGGCCTTATCGGCCGCGGCAATATGGGTGGTGTGCTTCTCAAACAGATCCAGTTCGGCGCGCGGCGGCGTACTGTGGGTTTTCACCACACCGGCATGGGCGAGATCAATGCTTTTTGCCAGCCGCTTGGCGTACCCCTGGTCAATCAATCCCTTGGGCACCGGCACAAAATCCGGGTCTCCCAGCCAGTGGGCGCGATCGGCAAAGGCCAATTTCATCGCTTCGCCCACCACATGGTAGCGGTCGAGTTCAGACATCGACTTGATGTCGTAGCCTTCCAGAATATTGAGCATCTGGGCTACATGGACACCGCCGGAACTGGGTGGCGGAAAGCCGTATACGGTGTAATCACGATAATGGCTCACAACCGGTTCGCGGATTTTCAATTGGTAGTTGGCGAAGTCCGCCTCGGTGATAATACCGCCATTGGCCTTCATCCAACGGGCGGTGAGCTTGGCCACATCGCCTTTATAAAATTGTGCACTGCCCTCTTTGGCGATGGCGCGGTAGGTGCGGGCAAGGTCCTTTTGTACCAGCGTATGGCCGGCGGGCCAGGGTTGGCCTTTCGGGTTCAGTAACACGGTGGCGGATCCCTGGTAACGGATCAACTTATCCCGTTGACGCGCCAGGCGACGGGCGAATATGGCATCGATGGGAAAACCCTGTTCCGCCAGGTCCGCCGCCGGCAACAGGGCATCGGCATAGCTCAGCTTACCGCCCTTCTTCACCAGGTATTCATAGGCGGCGACCGAACCCGGAATACCCACCGCCAGGGGACCGGTCATGCTGAGGGAAATGTCCGCCTTGCCATTCACCAGGTACATGTCCCGGTGCGCGGCCGCCGGTGCCATTTCCCGGCCATCGATGGCCTCGACACTGCCGTCGGCCCAGCGAATCAAGACAAAAGCGCCGCCGCCAATACCGGAGTTGTGACTGTCCACCACCCCCAAAGTCAGGGCCGCCGCCACGGCCGCGTCGACCGCATTTCCCCCCTTGGCCAAAGCGTTCATGCCCGCCTCGGTCGCCAGGGGATGTACCGTGGCCACCGCCCCTTTGGCATCGACATTGGCGTAGCGGTTATCCTTTTCTGCCCAGACACTGGTGGACAGGATAACCAGAAGACTGAACGCAAAACGCTGGAAACTACCCATTTCAACTCCGTTTGGATACCCATTGAGAATGGCCAGAGGGTAACGGTTTTACCTGGCAAACACAAAGCCACCCGCCGCCTGCAATCATTGAAAGGTCTAGCGCGAATCGTGAATTGTTCGTGTCAATTCTTATATCTACGGGCATAAAAAAACCCGGTTCAGTCACCTGAACCGGGTTTTTGATAATCCTCTCTATAACCCCTGCCGACCTGGAAGCCTAAAACCAGTAGCTGTCGCCTTTGTACCCCGAAACTCGCATAAACGCAGTCATCTTTCCACGGGAAATGACTCGATGATTCAATACCATTATTCTAACCATACGGCGCATCCACGGGTCTCCTCTACCACTGTCCAGCCAGGTTTACTGCATTTTGGCGGGTTATCACCTACCCAAGGTTACACTTCAACACATAAAAAATATCTTTACTTTTCAATAAGTTGAATTTAATTCATAGCAAATTCGAGCGGCATTATAACCACAACTGTAACCAAAATACACACTACTTTGGCACCCCGTTTACTCTCAGCCGAAAGGAGGACGTCCTACGGCTTGGGCACACCCGCCAGCGCTCCCGCGAGCCGGACCACAGCGCTGCCACCCACGACCAAAAACCGAATTATTATTTGAAATAGAGTTTTCCCTGGATTAGACTTTCGGCAACTTTCAACCGATCTCACACCCCATGACGCGTCATCATTGCACACATCTGCATAATCACTACCGCACCTCCGCGGCGGCGATTCGCGTGCGTGACGTGCGCGTGTCTTCCTGTGCCCTGCAGGTTCAAACCTGGCCACCTGAATAACTTCGCCATCTGCTCCACTTAACCGGCGGCCTCCCGGCTCGTCCGACGCAATTGAGTTATTGGCAATGCTGTTACTTTTTACAGGTGCACAATGTTTCTACCCCATGATTCTGCCCAACCTGGCGCCCGTCCCCAGCGCAGGGCTGAAATTGTTCAAATTCTGAAATTGGCGGTTCCGCTGATCATCGCCCATGTCGCCATGATCGGCATGGAGATTATCGATACCGTCATGGCCGGTCGCTTCAGCGTTGAAGATCTGGCGGGCCTGGCCGTTGGCGGCAATATCTGGCTGATTATCGAAGTCTGTATGGGCGGGTTTCTGAGCGCCCTCACGCCGCGATTGGCACGCTTTTACGGTGCGGGCCAACACCGGGAAATCATCCACGAAACCCAACAGGGCCTGTTGCTCGGAGGCCTGACGGGCCTGCTGGCCATGGCGGTCATGTTGGCCACCCTCCCCTGGATTCCATTACTGGGGACCGAACCGGCAGTCACCCTGGTGGCCCGTGGGTATATAGAAGTGATTGCCTACTCCATCCCGGCCAGCGCAATCTGCTGGGTATTGTTCTGCCTGATAGAGAGCCACGGCCTGATGCGGTTTGTGGTCGGCTCCAGTCTGGTGATGCTCGGCCTGGGTGCCGGCCAGGCAACCGCCATTCGGGTGGCTCATAGCCTTGGCCGGGCTCAGGCACATGCACAGGACCGGGCGGTCTACCGCCATATCGAGGGCGGCCTGAACCTGGTGGTTGTGGTGGGGGCAATGGCAGGTATCGGGGTGTTCGCCTGGCGTGAGCAGTTACCCCTGCTCTTTACCGAGAGCCCGGGAATTGCCGCCATATCCAGCACCATCATGTCGTTGGCGCCGCTCTATCTGGTCTGCGATGCCTTGCAGGTCTGAGCCGCCCAGACATTGCGTGGTTTTGAAGACACCAAGGTGCCCATGCTGATCCAGATCATCGCTTACTGGATCATTGGTTTCCCCCTGGGTTACAGCCTCGGTGCGACCCAGTACTGGGGCGAGAATTACGGGATTTACGGTTTTTGGACCGGGTTTCTGGCCGGCATTATGGTGGCCGCCGGCCTTCTCAGCTCGCGGCTTTACCTCAGGACCCGGCGTGTTTGCGCCTTACCGGAAAAGCCTCCGCAGGTGTCCTGGCACGGCTGTACAAGGCCAGGACGCTCGGCTATACCTCTTGTAGGCGGGGGTTTGCCCCTGCCGGATAACGCTTCTTCGGGCTTCGAGCGCCGAGTGCGACAGGTGCAGGCCAAGCGCCGGAGAGCGCCACCCTAGCCAAACTGCATCCTGTCATTTCGATGCGAGGAAGGTCTGTTATGTCACTTCATATTGGGGATGTTGTCCCCGACTTTACTGCACAAACCACTGAGGGAACCATCAATTTTCACGAATGGATTGGCGACCATTGGGCAATCCTGTTTTCCCACCCCAAGGATTTTACCCCAGTCTGCACCACCGAGCTGGGCTATATGGCCGGACTCAAACCCGAGTTCGATAAGCGCGACTGCAAACTGATCGGTCTCAGTGTCGATCCCATCAGCGACCACAAACGCTGGGCCAAGGATATCGAGGAAACCACCGGTCACGCCCTCAACTACCCCCTGATTGGCGACACCGATCTCAAGATCGCCAAATTGTTCGATATGATCCACCCCAATGCCAGCGGTAGCGCACAGGACAGGACCGCCGCCGACAATGCCACCGTGCGCTCAGTCTTTGTGATCGGGCCCGACAAAGCCATCAAACTGATGATCACTTACCCCATGAGCACCGGACGCAACTTTGACGAAGTACTGCGCGTGCTGGATTCCTGTCAACTGACGGCCCAATACAAGGTCGCCACACCGGTGAACTGGCACCAGGGCGAGGATGTGATTATCGTGCCCGCGGTGTCCGACGACGAAGCGAGCCAGTTGTATCCGGAAGGCTGGAAGGCCCCCAAACCCTATATGCGTATTATTCCGCAACCGGATATTCGACCTCACTAGTATTCCTTCAAGGTGATAATGACGGATATAGGTAAGTGGGCTTCGATCCGGCCAGAGTGGCTGGGGAGTCTTCAGAAACACGCCGTCAACCCGTCCATGGGAGCTCGGGCGCGACGTCCTTGTCGCGCACGGTTTCTGAAGACTCCCCAGCCACTCTGGCCTCACATCGCCGTTGATTCGCAGAGTTAATGCGTCAATATCACCTTGAAGGAGTACTAGGCCGCTAATTCAGTCCACATACCCCGGCCGGCCGGGGCTTTTTATGGGCGCCTGTTTTATACCCGCTTGTTACTTGTTATCCGCGCTTGGGTATAATGGCGGGCTTTTCGATCGCTACAGAGAGGGAGCGCGCTCTTGACCCAGTTTCGTCCTTGCATCGACCTGCACCAGGGAAAGGTCAAACAGATTGTCGGCGGCAGTCTCAACGACGAGGGCGCCGACACCAATTACGTCAGCCCCTACGACGCCGCCTACTATGCCAATCTCTACCGTGAGAAGTCGCTGGGCGGGGGCCACGTCATCGCCCTCGGCCCCGGCAACAGGGAGGAGGCCCTCAAGGCCCTCGCCGCCTGGCCCCAGGGGTTGCAGTTTGGCGGCGGCGTCAATCGCGAAAATGCGACCGAGTATCTGGCCGCCGGCGCCTCCCATGTGATCGTTACCTCCTACCTGTTTGAAAACGGCCAGTTCTCCTGGCGACGTCTGCAACAGATCAAGGCGGAGACCGGTCCTGAACGGCTGGTGCTGGACCTCAGTTGCCGCCGCACCGACAGCGGGTGGCATATCGCCACTGATCGCTGGCAAACGGTGACTGAAACCGCCATTACCGCAGACACCCTGTCGGCCTTGGAACAGCATTGCGCCGAGTTTCTGGTTCACGCCGCCGATGTGGAGGGTTTGCAGGCAGGAATAGACACCGAGTTGGTGGAATTTCTGGGGCAACACTGCAGCATTCCAGTCACCTATGCCGGTGGCGCCCGCTCGCTTGACGATCTAACACTGG
Source organism: Cellvibrionaceae bacterium (assembly GCA_050290225.1). Lineage (GTDB taxonomy): Bacteria > Pseudomonadota > Gammaproteobacteria > Pseudomonadales > Cellvibrionaceae > JBNKHG01. The sequence goes on along the minus strand of JBNKHG010000096.1, from coordinate 24,454 downwards.
TGCAGCAACTGTCCGGCGGCAAGGTGGACCTGACCATCGGCAGCGCACTGGATATTTTCGGCGGCAGCGGCGTCACCCTCGAGGCATGCATTGCCTGGAACCGGGCTAACCGCTAAACAACTTTTTCCCGGCAGGCTAATACCAACGCCCAAAACTCGGAAAAGTCATTGACCACCACATCCGGCTTGTCCGGATGTCGCTCGGAGCCGGGGAATATTTTTCCCAACCAGGCCAGGTCCCACTGGGCACCGTTAAAAAACACCGCCGTCATGCCCGCGCGTTTGGCCGCAATCACATCCGTGGTGCTGTCGCCAACGTACCAGATCGCATTCGACACCGGCAGTTCCAGGTCGGCGGCGGCCTTGAACAGTTGGTCCGGGTGGGGCTTGCGCAACGGCGTATCGTCACCGCAGACATTACACGCAAAAAGTTCTGTCCATCCGGTGCCCTCCACTGCCGCCAGTTCGTGCTCGAAAAATTCGCGGTCGCGGTTGGTGATCACCCCCACCACCACCAGTTGATTAAGTGCCTGTAGCATCTTCTTGACCTGGGGCTCAAACGGCAGCACCGTGCCGTAGTGATTGCGGTAGTGGCGATTGAAGATCTTATGTGCAACCTGTTTCGCCGCCTGGTCCTCACCAAACAGCACTTCAAAGATATCGGTGCGGGAAATCTTGCGGTCCGTCTTCACCTTGGGATGCAACTGACTGTAGTTCTGCACATACTCCACCAGGCGCGCATCTTCCGGTGATTTGCTCTCCCCCGGATTTACCATACGATCCAGCAAACCTTTTTGCTTTAGCTCCGGCAGCATATCGTCCACGGCGTGGTACATGGCGTCCAGGGTATCCACCAGGGTCGCGTGCCAATCGAAAAGCACCACTTGCGGCGGGTGCAGATTCGCGCTGGCCGGGTGCCAGTCCGGCTCGATACGTTTGGGGGGTGGTGAGGGTGGCGGAAAGGGGGGCGGCCGAACGCTGGCCAGAGGCACCTGAAACGCTTCGCTATGCCGGTCTTCCAATGCCGCCAACAGATCCAATAACGCCTCAAAACTGTCAACAATGGCATCCGGCCGGCAATCCACCCATTGCGCCTGCAGGTAGTCATCGCTACTGCAGGCGCCATTGTAGAATACCGCGGTGATTCCGGCGGCTTTGGCTGTCACCATATCCAGGTAGCTATCACCCACGTACCAACAATGAGGACCCGGCTCCACGTCAATAGAGGCCATTGCCGACAGAATCACTTCCGGATGGGGTTTGTAATGAATGACATCGTCCGCACAGATGGTGGTGTCGATTAAACCGGTCCACTCTCCCTCATCCACGATCTGCAACTCGTGATCGAGAAACTCCCGGCTGCGATTGGTGGCCACCGCCAGCTTCAGGCCCAGGGCTTTAAAGGTACGCAGGTAACTGCCCACCCCTTCCTGGAACGGGTGCACCTTGCCGTAGTAGTGACGGTAAGCCTTGTTGTAAGCAGCGTGTGCAAGCCCTTTGGCCTCCAGGTCGTCACCGAATACAGCATTGAAAATATCCGTGCGCGACACCCGCCTCTCCGCCAGGATCTTCGGGTGCAGGCGGCGAAAAATACGGATATAACGTACCAGTTTGACGTCGTCCGCGGTGCGGCACCGGTCTTCCGGCAACAGTCGCCGCACAAGGTCCAGATCCTCCAGCTGCGGCAGCATCTCTTCCATGGCTTCAAACATAGCGTCGAGGGTATCCACCAGAGTGCCATGCCAGTCAAATAACAGGGTGGTGGGAACTGCCAGTTTCGATGCTTGTTGCGATAAAAGTGCGACCATATCCCCGCTCACGTCCGACTGTTCTTGTTGTATCCGTTATTTTCACTCTGCCTTAAGTGTAGCCCGGCAAGCGATCTGAGGTACAATCGCCCTCTCTATTGATCGAACCACAGAGACACCGCCGCGCCCCGGGCCAAATACCTGGGCGATCAAAGACCTGAAGGATACTGAAGGATAAAGGTGCGGCTTTTACCACCAAGCGCGGTACGCGCAGTGCGCGATAATATCCTGACGGACAACCCCGAATAGAGTGGCGGAAGCATCAGTGGGGTTCACCCTATGCTGGTGGCGAAATATCTGAAAAACGCCTGAAAATCCCTGTTTCCTGGAGAAAAACCGCTTTTGCCTATGCCCAAAACTGCCGCCCTGATTCTCGCGGCCGGCGCCGCATCCCGCTTCGGGTCGCTAAAGCAGCTGGCGCCCATTCAGGGCAAACCTATGGTGCAACATGCCATCGATACCGCCAACCGGGTAGTGCCGGGGGATGTGTACCTGGTGTTGGGCAACCAGGCCGAAATGATCACACCGCGGATCACCGATGCCACCTGCCTGATCAACCCGGACTGGCGGGAAGGACTCGGCAGCTCCCTGGCCTATGGCACCAGGCAGCTGGCCGATAAGTATGATGCCCTGCTGGTCCTGCTCGCCGATCAGCCGCGCATCCACAGCCACCATCTGGCATCGCTACTGGCACTTGTCGATGGACGCGAATGTGCCTGCAGCGTTTACGGCCAGCGCCGGGGTGTTCCTGCGGTCTTCACCGATAGGTACTTTGCCGCCCTCAGCCAACTGCGCGGGGACAAAGGCGCCAAGCGCCTGCTGGAATCAATATCGAGCGGTATCGCCGAATTGCCCCTCGCGCAGGCAGCCTGTGATATTGATCGACCCGAGGACCTGGAGGCACTGGCCGCCGACCGGTCACGCAGCCGCTGATCGCACCGTTTAGCCGCTACAGCCGAACTAGGCCTTATGAGACCGATGGCGCTTACAGGCCTCCATCAGGGCCTGAGCCAACGCTTTGGTTCCAGGGCCGGCATTGCTGCGATCAGCGTAGACCAGGTGACTGGCAACCTGGCGGCGGCTGCCGTATTCCAGGGGCAATGCCTTAAACTCACCGCTTTCCAGTTCCTGCTCAATGAAATGGCGCGGCATAAAAGCAAATCCCAAACCGGCCTTAAGGTAACTCACCGAATCCTTGAAATCCGTGACCGTCCAGCGCTCTTCCGCCCCGAGCCAACCGGCGCTCAGTCGCCGATAAGCGCCGGAGTCGCGCACCACGATCTGGCGATGCTGGCGCAGTTGTTCCTCGCCGATGGGGCTGGTTTCGCGATGCAATTCGTGCGCGGCGTGGGCCACGGCGATAAATTCGACATCGAGCAATTTGTCGCCCAGAAAACCCGGCGGGACCATCCCCACCACCGCCAGATCCACCTGCGCCTGTACCAACATATCCTGGGTCCCGGAGAGGGCGTGACTAAAGATATCCAATCGCGCGCCCCGGCTCAGTGGGGCGAAGGCCGACAGCGCATCCAGCAACACCGCTTCGGGAAAAATCACGTCCACCACCATACTGAGTTGCGCTTCCCAGCCGCTGGCCAGCTCCCTCGCGGCCTTCTCCAGTTTTCCCGCCTGCTCCAACAGGTCCCGCGCACGGCGCAGAATCAAATGCCCCTGCTCTGTGAGTTGAGCCCTTCGCCCCCGGTATTCAAACAGCCTCACCCCGAGGTTGTCCTGCAGTTTTTGCAGGGTGTAGCTGACCGTCGACTGGCTCTTTTGCAGACGATCCGCCGCGGCCTGGAATCCCCCCTCGTCGGCCACCGCCTGGAGTACCTGCCACTGCTCAAGGCTGACGGTGAGTAATTCTCCGTTTTTAATCTTCATTGCCTACCATTAATCCTGCCACCCGGGAATCGCATCTATATTATCGATTATATCTATCGATAAAAACCCATTTTTAACCTAATTGATAGATATATAATAGACCCCATCACTGAATCCCAACAGGTTTTGTATAAGTAACCCCGTTTGCCAATGACACTGAGAGCCCACGATATTTTTTCAATTCGGAGACGACAATGAATATTTTACAAATCAACACCAGCCTTCACGGTCAAGAAGCGACTTCCAGCCAACTGGCCAACACCATCGTCACCCGATTGCAGCGTGAATCGGATGACGACAGTCAGGTTCAGGTGCGCGACCTGGGCACCAGCCCCCTACCCCACCTGACCGCCCAGGGTCTTGCCGGATTCCAGAAAGATCCCGGAGAAAGGGATGATGAACAACACCAGGTCGCCACACTGTCAGACAAATTGATCGCCGAGTTGTCCGTTGCTGACACCGTTGTCCTCGGGTTGCCCATGTACAACTTCGGCATTCCCTCGGGCTTGAAAGCCTGGATCGACCACGTGGCCCGCGCCGGCGTTACATTCCGCTATACCAGCAACGGTCCGGAAGGTTTGCTGAAAGGTAAAAAGCTGATTGTGGCGGCCACCCGCGGTGGCCGTTATGCCGGCACCCCGACCGATATTCCCACTGCTTACATCAAGCAGGTATTCGCCTTTATCGGTATCGAGGATGTGGAGTTTGTCTATGCCGAAGGGCTTGCCGGTGCGGAGCGTGAAAACGCCATCGAAGACGCCCTCAAACAGATCGAGCAGCTGGCCGCCTGAGGCAGCAAAGCGTCTGCAGATAACGGCAACAGTACTACCAACCTGGAAGAAAATCCCTATAATAGCCGCCGGTCCAGACTGGCGGCTTGTTTATGGAAATCATGCGTGTTCCCCAAGGCGATTTCTCCCTGAATCGCTATCCGAAAAGACAGAGGGAAACGTTGAGGGCCTGGGATGCTGGCGATGAATGTCTGCTGCAATACCTGGATGCCGAAAAGCTGCTCCACGCCGACAGCCGTGTCCTCGTGCTCAATGACAGTTTCGGCGCAATCTCCGTCGCCCTGGCGAACCACCACCCCCAACTGCTGAGCGATTCGCACCTGGCGCATTGCGGCACACGGGCCAACCTGAAAGCCAACGGCTTGTGCGAAACACTTGTCACGCTCACCGGCAGTTTACAGGCCCCGGAGGGCGTTTTCGATCTGGTACTGATCAAAGTACCGAAAACCCTCGCACTGCTGGAACACCAACTCTACAGCCTTCGCCCGCATATACACGGTAAAACCCGGGTTATCGGCGCGGGCATGGTCAAAACCATCCATACCTCCACCTTGCAACTGTTTGAAAACATTCTCGGTCCCACGAAGACATCGCTCGCCCGAAAAAAGGCCCGCCTGATTTTCTGTGAGCCAGACCTGTCGCTCGAACCCGGCCGGAGCCCCTATCCCCGCGAATACGCACTACCGGATATCGGCCACAGGATTATCAACCACGCCAACGTCTTTTCCCGGGAAAAGCTGGACATAGGCACACGTTTCTTTCTTGAACATATTCCCGCGTGCAATGCCAAACAGATGATCGACCTCGGCTGTGGCAACGGCGTTGTGGGAATGATTGCTGCCGAACGCAATCCAGAGGCCGAAGTCACCTTTGTCGACGAATCCTTTATGGCAGTGGCGTCGGCTCGGGAAAATTTTACCGCAGCCTTCGGTAATGCCCGACGCGCTATCTTTAGCGCCAACGACTGCTTATCCGGCATCGACAAAGGTCGCTACGACCTTATTCTGAACAACCCACCGTTTCACCAGCAAAACGCTGTCGGTGATCATATCGCCTGGCAGATGTTTCACGCTTCCCGGGAAGCGCTACAGCCAAACGGTACACTCTGGGTGATTGGCAATCGCCACCTCAACTACCACGTCAAATTGAAGCGTATTTTTGGCAACTGCGTGACAGTTGCAAGCAACAAAAAGTTTGTAATTCTGAAAGCGACGAAACGGTGATATTTGTTGCGTACTGTAAAGTTCGTCACCGCAACTTGGCATTAATTACATCCTCATAAACTTTTATTTCGTAGAATAATCACTCCTACCGAAAGCCCCAATTCAACGAGACTACCGTCTTTTTATGCCAAACTTAGTAGATTCATTATAAAAATTGATTTCATCCGTATATCTGTTTAGCGCAAACAATCACTTCCTCTGCCTATTTTTTGCCTTTAAGTTAGTACGACGCGCTCCGGTTCATAAGCGGATGTCGTTGAATATATTACCGTATGTTCTTAACAGGCAGTCTGCATAACGCCAAAAATACCGGAGCCATCCGCCGAGTTTTTTTTCGGTGACAAGCAATTGTCTTAGGGAGACATACCATGTTGAACTTATATCAGCGAGAGCATCCTTCTAAGCCCATCTATACACAAGCATTCAAGCGATTCACCTGTACGCTTCTGCCACTTTCCCTGGCGATCTCCACCGTCGTCACCCAGGCACAAACCAAGGCCGGTGATGAAGATCTGATGGAAGAGGTGGTTACCATCGGCACCCGCCTGGCTAAGGGCCGCACTGCCACTGACTTGCCGGTTGCGGTAGATGTGATGAGTGCAGAGGACATGAAAAACACCGGCCAGACAGAAGTCGGGCGTATGCTGCAAACCACCATGCCCTCTTTCAATTTTTCCAGCTCCTCCATCAGCGATGGCACCGATGCCCTGCGTCCTGCGACCCTGCGCGGCCTGGGACCAGACCAGACGTTGGTTCTGATCAATGGCAAGCGCCGCCATAACAGCGCGCTTATTCATGTCAACACCTCCGTCGGTCGCGGTACCGCAGGCGTGGATATGAATGCAATTCCCTCCAGCGCTATCAAACGTATTGAAGTGCTGCGCGACGGCGCCACCGCCCAATACGGATCCGATGCTATTGCCGGTGTGATCAATATAGTGCTGAAAGACGACAACGATTACGGACAAGCCGCTGCCTCCTACGGAGAGACCAAAGAGAGCGATGGCGAAACCAGTATCTTCAGCATCAATAAAGGGTTTTCGCTGGCGGAGACCGGTTTTTTAAACCTGACCTATGAGTACCGAGACCGCGGTCATACCAACCGCGCCGGGCTGGATGGATCCCGTCAGTACCCGGCCGACCCGGATACCGGCCAGTTTGATCCGCGCGAATTCAGCTTTAATCGCAACAGCTTCCGTATCGGTGACGCTGAATCGACGCAGAACAGCTTTATCGCCAACCTGAGTGTTCCGGTGAACGACGACCGCTTTTACAGCTTCCTGACCTACTCCCGCCGTGAAAACACCTCGGCCGGTTTTTACCGCACTGCCGACGATGACCGCAACCCGGTGACCCCTACCGGGGAGCCCCAATACCCGGACGGTTTTTTACCGCTTATCAACACCGATATCGACGACTACTCCCTGGCATTGGGCTATGAAATGGAGATCGGTGGGTGGCATGCAGACTTCAGCGTCCAGCGAGGGCGCAACCTGTTTGCCTTCAATATCAGTAATTCGCTAAACGCCTCCCTTGTGGAAGCCTTTGGCTCCAGCCCCACGGAGGCCGATGCCGGTAAGCTGGAAATTGAACTCACCACCTACAATGTGGATATTCAACAGGTAATGGATCAACTGACCCTTGCATTCGGTCTCGAAATGAAAGAGGACCAATACGAGATCCACGCCGGCGACCCCCTCTCCTTCCTGGACTATGACCCCGTGGGCGGACCGGCGGGTACCGCACCCCAGGGCATTCAGGTATTCCCCGGCTTCAAACCGGAAAATGCCGTGGACGAAGAGCGGGATGCAAAATCCCTCTACGCTGATGTCGAGTACACTATCAACGATGGCCTGCTGGTCAGCGCGGCGTTACGTTACGAAGACTACAGCGACTTTGGCGACACGGTTAACGGCAAGCTCGCCGCTCGCTTCGATATCTCCGATCAGTTGCGCTTGCGCGCGTCCACCAGCACCGGCTTCCGTGCCCCCTCCATGCAACAACTGTTCTTTAACAATGTCAGCACCCAGTTCACCGGTCCCGGTGGCGCCCCGGAAGAGCGCGGCACCTTCCGTAATGACAGCTCTATCGCCAGGGCGCTGGGCATACCAAAGTTGACCGAAGAGGAGTCCCTCGGTTTTGCCGTGGGTTTTGTCTGGACACCATCGGACGCCTTGACGTTGACTGTCGACTATTACGACATCGAAATCGATGACCGCATCGTGATCAGTGGCGCCATCGCGCAGGGGTTGGACCCAGCACTGGATGCCATCCTTGCCGCCGAAGGAGCCAATACCGCGCAGTTCTTCCTGAACGCCGCGGATACGGAAACCGACGGTATCGACCTGGTCGCCACCTATGCGCTGGACACCAACGCAGGTCAGTGGCGCTTCTCCGCCGCGGCCAACTTTACCGAAACCGATGTCGACAAAGTGAGAGCCCCCGCCACCCTGTCCAACAACCCGGCGGTGCAGGAGCGGGTGTTTACCGAACAGGACATCTCCATTATCGAAGACTGGCAACCGGAGGACCGTTACAATCTCACGGCTAACTACTCAAGCGGCAACTTCAGCGCCAATCTCTCCTTTAACCGCTACGGCGAGTATAAGGTGTTGGATAGCTGCGCCAGCGGCGGCAACGATTGTCTCAGTCAAACCTTCGACGCCAAATGGCTGACCGACGTCCAGGTCTCCTACGATTTGGGCAATGGTGCCGTGCTTAAATTGGGCGGCAACAATATCTTCGATGAGACACCGGACAAGAATGAGGTGGGTCAGTCCCGCAGCAGTCCCGCCGGTGGGTTAATCGACCCGGTCACCGGGCAAGTCGCCGCCAACTCTCCGGGCGTGTTCAAGTTCTCACGCCGCTCGGCTCCCTTTGGTTTTAATGGTGCGTATTTTTACGGAGGCATCAGTTTCGAGTTTTAACCCCCGGGGTTTAATCGCTTACCCCTTCCTTGAGGCGCCGGCAGATTTGCCGGCGCCACTTTCAATCGAACTTTGACAACCCCCTGCCCAACCGTAAAATTGCCGACCTGAACACCAACATCCTTATCACCATAGAAGCCATCATCCATGCCTCCCTTACTGGATATCAAAAACGTCACCGCCTTCCAGGGCGACACCCGTGTATTCGAATCCCTGTCACTGACAATTGCCAACGGCGAGAACGTCGCCATACTCGGGCCCAATGGCGCCGGCAAATCCACCCTGCTCAAGTTGCTGACCCGGGATGTCTATCCGGTGGTCAAGGACAACAGTTATGTCAGGATCAATGGCTGTGAAACGGTCAATGTCAACCAATTGCGGGAGCAGATCGGCCTGGTATCGCAGGAACTGCAAAGCCGGTACACCGCCTGCGCCACCGGCCTGGATGTGGTGATGTCCGGATTTTTCGGTGCCGTGGGCATGATCTACAGCCACTTTCAAACCGATGAGGAGCAATTGGAAAGGGCCCGACAGGCTATCGCCAGTCTGGGGTTGTCAAATCTGGAAAGTCGTATGTTTCACCACCTCTCCACCGGACAACAACGACGCTTCCTATTGGCCCGCGCAATGATTCACCAGCCGCAAACCCTGATTCTGGACGAACCCACCAACAGCCTGGATTTGCAGGCCACCTTTCAACTGATGGATCACCTGCGCGAGCTGGCCTCCCGGGGAACAGCGATTATTCTCGCCACGCACCATATACAGGAGATCATTCCGGAAATCGATCGGGTGGTTTTGATTAAACAGGGCGAAGTCATCGCCGACGGAGACAAGCGGGCACTGCTGCACGGAGAGGTGCTTAGCGAACTCTATGGCACCCCGGTAGATGTGGTGGAGAATAACGGTTTTTACCAGGCGTTTCCCGGTTAAACCCTAAAACTGGTATTTCACTTCAAAGGCCAGGCCGCTATCCGACCATTCTGCCTTGTAAGCCATACCTGTAGTGTCGGTATCCACACCACCAATGTACTCGCCTTTGAACAGGGTATACATGGGAGTGCCGATGTAGTTTTTGATGTCCGCCTTGAGTTGATCGATGAAGGTCGAGTTTCCCGAAATCTGCCCAGCGGCGGAGGCTGTCGACTTAAACCCGGGAGCGTAGTCTGCGGATTGGTTCATGATGGGGAAGTTACTATAGGAACTCTGGCTGAAGGTGCGCTTACTGAAGGTGCTCTTGCTATAGCGGCTATAGGTGACCTGGTCACCAGCCTGGGACGAACCAGAACCCAGCCTGGCATCGCTCATTTTGTAGACGGGGCTGCGCAGTAATGTCTCCGAATCCGCAGCAACCAGGGGCGAAAATGTCAGGGATGCCAAAACGGTGGCGGCACGCAATATCGACTGCCATTTCAGGGTTTGCTTGACCTGTACCCGGGTCAACCATCGCTTACCCACCAGGATTTCACCCAGGCGCAAGGGACTGTGCTTTTGCTCCCTGAGCGCGACACCCAACTGTGCCGGGGTAATCAACTGCCGTGCCAACAACAAATCGCCCAAGCGGTGGTGTGAGACTTCCGGAGCGTTCATGACTTCAACACCTGTCGAATAGCATTGGTTTCAGACCCTTCCATTGCATCCGGGTCGCCAGCAAACAAACCAAGAGTGCCAAAACCGGCGCCCGGATTCTGTTAGCCAGTACCGCTATTTAGACAAAAAATTTATGGAATCTGACCTATCCCCCTGAAATGCGAATAAAAATACGGAGCCTGATCAAATGACCGGCAAACTGTGCCGATTCTGAGCGCCACTCTGTCGCGTGGAGGGACGCGCCATCTCCCCCCGATAAACCGGGACAGCGGCTTGGAAAGCCTTCATCAGGGGAGCGGGGCCCAAAATCTTTTTACTGCCACGCGATTGATTTGCGCCGCTGTGAGTGTCTTACGAAACACCCACCAACAGGAGGTCCCCAATCATGAAAAACACCTATGCCCTGCCCCTGATTTTGCTCAGCAGTAGTGCGCTGTGGCTAACCCCGGTGCAGGCCGATGAACACGAACTTTCCTTTGAAGTCGCCAACCTGTTCTTTGAACTCAACAACACCGACAAGGACTTGGGAATCCAGGTTGAGATCGACGGCGAACCCTGGGGGATTCTTACCATCGAAAACCCGGACGAAAAACTGCTGTTAAAGCTCAAGACCGCCACCAAATTCCGCCGCCAGGGATTGACTGAACTGAACATCGAGAGCGCGGAGCCCACGTTCGACGAGTACCCACCGGAAAAGTTCTTCAAACGCTTTTTTGAGGGCCCCTATGAAATAGAAGCCTTCACGCTTGAGGGTCAGTGGTTGAAAAGCGACGTCGAAATATCCCATGTCATGCCGGCACCTGCGGACGGAATCGATATATCCGGCGTCACCGGCGTCTGGGATGAGGGCTGTGCGGAGGACGAAGAACTGATTCCCGAAGTAACATTACCCGTGGTAATCAGCTGGGAGCCAGTCACCGAGTCGCATCCCACCATCGGCAAAATGGGTGAAGTGAATGTCGAGCAATACGAGGTGGTACTGGAAACCGAAACCGAGTCGGAACAGGAAATTGTTTTCAGTGTCGAGTTGCCACCGGAAGTTACGGAACTGGAAATTCCGGACAGTTTTTTGGAGCTGGGCGAGGAATTTAAATTTGAAATACTGGTGCGCGATGAAAATAAAAACCGCACCGCCATGGAAAGCTGCTTTGTAGTCGCCGATGAAGAAGTTGGGGATGAGGAAGAATAAGTCAGCGGAAAAGGTGCCGCGCGTACGCCTCCTCCACGGGGTTGCGGCACTGTGCCTGCTGTTTCCGATCCAGCTGTTCTCTTTGACCGCAAATGGAGAGACCAACCCCTATCCGGTCGCCGGTGAAATCCGCCTGCAACCGTCGCCCGCCGGGTGGAGCCTCAGGGCCCACCAGGCAGAGCTACACCAGGTACTGAACCAACTGGCGCGGCAGGCAAATTTGGACGTGATCAGTCACGTGCCGCTGGACGACAAGGTCACCCTGGCGTTCCAGGACCTGCCGCTACCGGAGGCGATCTCTCGCCTGCTTCGCGACTACAGTTTCGCTTTGCGCTACTCCACACAGGCCGACTGGTCCGGCGAAGAGGGTCCCAACAACCATCGCCCCGGCAACCGGCTGGTGATCTTTACCACGCCACTGCCTTCCGTTGCCGACAGCGTAAACAGCCCTCCCCTGTATATCCCCGGCCAGGAGCGGTGGCAGTGGCAACTGCAGTTAACCAACGGCAGTGAGGGTGATCGCCTCGACGCCCTGGTGGCGCTGGCGGAGGAGGAATCCGATAACGCCACCGATGCCATCCTGGTAGCGCTGCAGGATCCGGCGGCCAGGGTCCGCGCTGAAGCGGTCGCGCTACTCGGCGAAGCCGGTGAAAGTGAATCTGTCACCCTGCTGGAGCAGGGTATTAACGATGTCGACAGGCGCGTACAACAGGCGGCGCTACTGGCTCTCGGCGATATTGGCGGCGAAGCGGCCAGGCGCGCGCTGCAGCGTGCCCTGGCACACCCCCAGGCGAATATCCGGCGAACGGCCGCTAAACAATTGTTGCATTTTGATGAATAACCGGCGATAGACCGCAAACCGGTCAAATGGCCATGATGTTAAAAGCCAATGCCGGTACATTCAGGCTGCCCGTCATCCGGGCTGCTTGCCGTAGTGCTTGAACTTCTCCACCACCTTGGCCATTTCATCCATCGGCAACAGCACCGGCTCTCCCAATCGACAGGCATCCAGGTAAATCCCGCACAGGGTCTCGATCTCCTCCAAAACCGCAAATGCTTCCCCAATATCACAACCCGCCGTCAGGATACCGTGATTGGCCAACAGACAGGCTTTGCGCTCCGCCATCGCTTCAAGGGCATTGTCTGCCAGGACTTGGCTACCAAAAGTCGCATAGGGGGCACAGCGGACGTTGTGGCCACCGGCGACGGCGATCATGTAGTGGAAGGGTGGCAATTCACGTCCCAGCACTGCCAGCGCAGTGGCTTTGGGACTGTGGGCGTGGAGCACGGCGTTCAGCGCCGGGCGCGCCGACAACAGCGCCGCGTGAAAATGCCACTCACTGGAGGGCTGGCGGCCGGTGCCGGACACCGGCCCGGTGAAGGGCATGGCGACAATGTCCTCAGGCTGCAAGGTCTCGTAGGCCATGCCCGTTGGCGTTATCAACATGCCCTCGCCCCACCGCAGCGAGGCGTTTCCGCTACATCCGTGGTTGAGGCCGCGAGCATTCAGACGCAGGCAGATGTCAATCAGGCTCTGGCGAGCCCGTTTCTCCTCAGCATTCATTCGATCGCACCTTCGCTTTGCATCCCGGACGCCGGCCCGCCAGCCTCTTCCGGGTAGAGGCTGCTCAGTCCCGAGCGGCTGGCCGCACACACACCCCGCTCAGTGATCAGGCCGGTTACCAGGCGCGCGGGAGTGATATCGAAACCTGGATTGGCCGCCGGGGTGCCATCGGGAGTGACTTGCACCTGTACCGACCGTCCCGCCGTATCTTTACCGGTGATATGAGTCACTTCTTCGGCGTTGCGCTCCTCGATGGGAATCCGGGTACCTTTAACCAGCTTCCAGTCGATACTGGGTCCGGGTACGGCCACATAAAAGGGCACATCGTTATCCCTGGCCGCCAGGGCTTTGAGGTAGGTACCGATTTTATTGCAAACATCGCCCCCGGCAGTGGTGCGGTCTGTGCCCACAATCACCATATCCACCTGCCCCTGTTGCATCAAATGTCCCCCGGCATTATCCGTAATCACGGTATGGGGGACACCATGTCGGCCCAACTCCCAGGCCGTGAGCGCAGCTCCCTGGTTGCGGGGACGGGTTTCATCCACCCAAACGTGAACCGGCAGCCCCATATCCTGCGCCAGGTAAACAGGTGACAGGGCGGTGCCGTGATCGACCGTGGCCAACCAGCCGGCATTGCAGTGGGTAAGGATATTCAATCGCGTCTGCCGGGTGCTGAGCGCTTGCCACCGGGCACGAATCAGTTTTACGCCATGCTCACCAATCGCGCGGTTAATGGCCACATCTTCGTCGGCCATCAGACCCGCTTGCCGGTAGGCCTCCGCCACGCGCTGTCCCGGCGCCAGAGGTTGCAGCAGTCTCTGCAAACGTCGCAGCGCCCAGCGCAAGTTGATCGCCGTTGGTCGCGTTGCCTGCAATCGGGTTACCGCCTGTACCAGCGCCCCGTCGTCCGCATTTGCGCGCAACGCCAAGGCCAGGCCATAAGCGGCGGTGACGCCGATCAGCGGAGCGCCACGCACCCACATGGCCGCGATAGCTTCGGCCGCCTGTTCCAGGCTGTCGAGAGTGACAACCTGAAAGTGGTGTGGCAGTTGGGTTTGATCGATTACATGGACCCGCCACCCGTCCTCAGCCAACCAGATGGTGCGATAGTGTTGATTGTGTATGCGCATAGAGAGCGTGTATCTCCTGGTACATTCAGTATATTTCAGCCGAGGTCGATGCAAAACTCCCTATCGAAATCCGGCACAGGGTATAGACTAAAAAGTAATGACACTATTATTTTTTTAACAGTCAAGTGACAGGGAGTAAAACTACGATGGCACCTCTGGAAATCATCTGTGGTGATATCACCGAATTACAGGTAGAGGCGATTGTCTGTCCGGCCCACAAACACCTGATCCGCGGCTGCGGTGTCTCCGCACAAATATTCGACAAAGAAGGCGATCCCCTGATCCGGGCCTGCAAAGCCCTGGACCCCTGCCCTATCGGCGAGGCGGTGATCACTCCCGCCGAGCGGCTGCCGGCAAACTATATTATTCACACCGTCACCCCCTTGTGGACCGGTGGTGATCAATGGGGGGCCATCGCTTTACAGCAACTGCGACAGTGCTATGAGAGCGCCATTCATGTGGCCAGGGAAAACCAAATCCGCACACTCGCCTTTCCCGCCCTGGGAGCCGGTTCCAACAAAATTCCCCAACCCATGGCCGCCCACCAGGCGCTGGACGTGCTGGAAAAATACACCGACGACTTCGATCGTTTGGTGGTGTGCCTGTTCACGGAAGCGGACCGGCATATCTGGGAGCAAACGGCCGAACAATTTTATGATCGGGATCACGAAGTCTGTGAACCATCCTGATTAAACAGCGCTGATCGAACAGCGCCAGTGGTTTCGGTACCCGTCAATATCTGGGACATTGACGGGTAATGCGCGAACATTCGCGGGAACCGACACATGCCAGTTCGCGCTCGAATCGGCGCGTGTTGAAATCCCGCACTCATTCGGCTCCCGCTCTAAATTCAGCCATAGGAGAAGTGAGTATGTTACTCGGTGCCGGTCGTCGACGTTACCAATTGCCCGTAGGGGTCGACAGTATCCACAATTACTACGAACACATGGTGCTGGAAGAGATCGCCAAGGTCAGTGATCGAGCCCGCGCGGATGTGGATTTTCTCGCCGACGTCGCCTGCGTCGCCCTCAACCGCCTGCCGCCCCGTTATATCCGCCACGATGTGGATATGTCCTTTTTTATGTCCCCCCAGGAAATGAAGGAAATGGAAAACAAAGTCAGCAGCGCGGTGAATGAAGCCGTCGCCTACGTTGAAAGCCGTGAGGTGGAACCGGAAGAAAGCGAATGATCTGTCAACCTCCGGTTTCCATTGCCGGTGTCCCGGTACCGACACCGCGGGTGAGTTCTTGCGAACCGGCGCCACAGGCAATCACGGTGCGCATCGCAGTTTCAACACTGACATGGGGCAACAGCTCAACACATTCCGCCGGCAGATGATAAACAATACCGGAAGTGGGAATTGGGGCCGTGGGCACAAAAACGGTAAAGTCTCCGTTGTCGTGTTTGGCGGTGACTATGCTGGTCACTGTCACCGGGCTCTGGGGACCGAAAATTTTGACCCGGGCCACCTGCCCGTTTAACAGCGAATTATCGCGGTCGCCCCCTAAAAACTGGACCACGATCTCGCGAATGGTCTTATAGCCCGGAGCCAGAACCGTCAGCACCTTGTCCATCCACTGGTGCAACCAGCGCCCGACACTGGTCTTGACCAGCAGGCCCACCAAAAAGCAGGTACCGAGAATAATGACAACCACCATCAGGTGGGCCACCACTTCGCGCAGGCCCGCTCGCGCGCTGACCCAGTCGGTCATGGGCTGGATAGTGCTGGTCACCAGTTGGAACAACCAGTCAAAAATCACGACCAGGATGGCAATGGGCAGGACGACCGCCAAGCCGCCGAGCAGGGTCAGGTAAAAAAAGGACTGTATTCGCTTCATATCCGGGATTGCAACCTCTATGATTGCGCCAAATTGGCCGCTATGCTCTCAGATTTTTCCCGCATGCGATAGCCTGCGGCGGTTAGATTGACAATCACCCCAACGGGAAGTCTGTTCAATATTTAAGCCTCCAGCCATGAAACCCCTGCTCCTCACCTTAGCGCTGCTGATACCGATCCCGGACTCGAACGCCACCGAGTTATTGCGCTACCAGATACTGGAGAGTCGCCCCCACGACGGCTCACTGTTTACCCAGGGGCTGATCAAGACCCGGCAGGGATTTTTTGAAAGCAGTGGCCTCTATCGCCGATCGAAACTGGTGAACTATACCCTGGGTAGTCCACCGCCAAACCAGCGCAACCTCAGTCGCCAGTTACCGCGCCGTTATTTTGCCGAAGGGCTGACACTGTTCGGGAATCAACTCTACCTCCTCACCTGGAAAGCGGGGCGCTGCCTGGTTTTCGACGCCCGTACCCTGGAGCCCACAGCGGTACACCGCTACCGGGGGGAAGGCTGGGGCCTGACTCACGACGGCCATCTCCTGATTATGAGCGACGGCAGCGAAACGCTAAGCTTCCGTCGCCCTGACGATTTCAGTCTGGTCAAAACCCTGGCGGCACACACGGAAAACGGCCCCTGGCGACAATTGAACGAATTGGAGTTTATTCGGGGCGAGATCTGGGCCAATACCTGGCGCGACAGCCGCATCGTCACTATCGACCCGAATACGGGACGCATTACCGGGATCCTGGACCTCCGTGAACTGGTGGAGCGCCATAGCGACAGCCGCTCCGAGCGTGTGCTCAACGGTATCGCCTATGACGCAGACAGGGATGCGGTCTGGGTGACGGGAAAATACTGGCCGCGGCTTTACCTGATTCGAGTCCTATCCCCCCGATAGCGCTCCTTAGGACAATGCGCCAGTGAAATCCCGCCTAGTCATCCGAAACCGGGCTCAGGTCCAGGTCGCGGATACAAACCAGGTTGCGTCCCCCCTGCTTGGCGTCGTACATGGCACTGTCAGCCGCCTGCAGTAGCTGCTTGCCCAGCAGCGAAAGGTCCTCGATCCGCTCGTCTTCCGGCTGCCAGCTGCTGACGCCAATGGAAGCGGTCACCTCGATCTCGACAGCCCCACACTCTTCATTGGCCTCCACCGGCAGGGGTTCATCCTCGATAGCCCGGCGTACACGCTCGGCAATCTGTATCGCCTCCCGGGCCCGACTGCGGGGCAGCAGCACCACAAATTCCTCACCACCGTAACGGGCCAGCAGATCGGTTTTTCGCAATTGCAACTGAATCCGCTGCGCCACCCCCTTTAAGCAGAGATCTCCGGCCAGATGTCCATAGTTGTCATTGATACGCTTGAAGTGATCCACATCCACAAACATGCAGGACAAGGCTTCGTCACTGCGCTCCGCCCGAGCCAGTTCCTTGGCATAGACGGTATCGAAATTGCGGCGGTTGCTGACCTGCGTCAGCATATCCACCTGCCCCTGGCGGCGAAGGTGTTCCCGTGCCAGGCTGTTTTCCAGGCACACCGCCACGATTTGGGCGAGGTGCACCATAAAGTCCGTGGCCTTATCGGGGCTAAAGCGGGTGGGCGAGCAGCTGCCCAAATGCAGGCTGCCAATGGGGCTGGTCTGGCGCATAAGGGGCAATAAAGCGGCGCTGGCAATTCCGGGCACATGGGGAAAGAGACGCGCGGCCTCGAGATCGTCGACCGGTCCCAGGGTCACCGCCACATTATCCGCGTCGGGATCAAGGGGGTCAGGCAGGTAAAACTCCCGTAAAAAATCAACGCTATGGCGCAATTTCAGGCGGGGGCCGAAGCTCTCGATATCCCGCTCCTGCTCCAGGTAATGCAACAGCTCGCGGGTGCTGTAATCCGGATCGTGGAGCACCAGACTGATGGCGTCCAGATCAAACCGGTCCAGAGTGCTCACCATCAGTGCCTGCAGCAGGCCGGCCAGATCCCGGCAAGACAACAGGTGCAACTCCAGGTCGTGGAAGCGCTGCTGAATGCGTTGATTATCTTCGATTCGCGTCATCAGCGACTGTATGTTGCGCTGCAGACGTCTGTTTTCCAGCTCAGCGTCCATGATTCCCCGTTCCGGTGTTTACTGAATTTTTGATGGTCTGACTTTTAATGGTCTGATGGTGTTGGCCTGATGGGCGTCTTATGCCCCCCTCTCTTCCGCCAACCGTGAGTTAAACTAATCCCCATCTGGCAAAAAAAGCAAGCAAAACGCTGAAAAAAAAATCCCTTTCAAGTAGAATCCCCGCCCCTTGAACTGAACAAATTTCAACCAACCCGATTCCGACAACTTCAGCCGCGATACTGACTGCCCGTTATGACCACAGAACTACTCTCCCCCGCCGGTACCCTCAAGAGCATGCGCTATGCCTTTGCCTATGGCGCCGACGCCGTCTACGCGGGTCAGCCCCGCTACAGCCTGCGGGTACGCAACAACGAGTTCAACAGGATCGAGAACCTGGCAGCCGCCATCGAGGAGGCCCACAGCCAGGGCAAGCAGTTTTACCTGGCCAGCAATATCGCCCCCCACAACGACAAGGTACGCAGCTATATCCGCGATCTCGAACCGGTGATAGCCATGCAGCCGGACGCCCTGATCATGTCCGATCCCGGACTGATTATGCTGGTGCGCGAGCAGTGGCCGGAGCAGTCCGTGCACCTGTCGGTGCAAGCCAACGCCGTCAACTGGGCCACGGTCAAATTCTGGCAGCGCCAGGGTATCGAGCGGGTTATCCTGTCGCGGGAGCTGTCCATCGACGAGATCGAGGAAATCCGCCAGCAGTGTCCCGACATTGAACTGGAGGTGTTTGTCCACGGTGCCCTCTGCATGGCCTACTCCGGCCGCTGCCTGCTATCGGGCTACATGACCCACCGTGACTCCAACCAGGGCGCCTGCACAAACTCCTGCCGCTGGCAATACAATGTGCACGAGGCCAGGGAGACAGAAACCGGCGACCTGATCGCCGTGGCCCCGGCCGATGCCAGTGGAGCCCGAACGTTCGACCCCGTCACCAATACCGACGAACAGACGGAAGAGGCGTCACCTGTACTACAACAAGAGGCGTCACCTGTACTACAGCAAGAGGCGTCACCCGTACTGCAGCAGGAGAGGTCGCCAGTGCTGTTGCAAGAGCGCAGCCGCCCCGACGAGTACCTGCCCACCTACGAGGATGAGCACGGCACCTATATTATGAACTCCAAGGACTTGAGGGCGGTCCAGCACGTTGAGCGGCTGGTGAAGATGGGCATTCACTCCCTCAAGATCGAAGGCCGTACCAAATCCCACTACTACGTGGCCCGCACAGCGCAAACCTACCGCCGTGCCATCGACGACGCCCTGGCCGGCAAGCCCTTCGACATGAACCTGATGGGCGAGCTGGAGCACCTGGCCAACCGCGGCTACACCGAGGGTTTTTACCGCCGCCATGTACCCTCGGAGTACCAGAACTACGAGAATGGCAATTCCAGCAACGCCAACCAGCAGTTTGTGGCGGAAGCCGTCGCTTACGACGCCGCCAACGGCTGGCTGACGGTGGATGTAAAAAACCGCTTTGAGCAGGGCGACGAGCTGGAACTGATCACCCCAAAAGGCAACCTGCGCTTTAACCTGCAACAATTGGAAAGCCTCAAGGGTGAGGCGATTGATGTCGCCCCGGGATCGGGCCACACGGTAAAGATTCCGCTGCCCAGGGAACTGCCACTGGCGGAAGATGGCGGTTACGCCATGGTAATGCGTTATCTCTGATATTTAGAGCCAGCGGAAATTACCCCGAACAGGCCAGGCAGCTGTATAGCTACCACGCGGTTTGCAGACGCTGTACCCCGCCTGGCCGCACAGGGCATTGGTTTGAAAAAAAACGGCTTCCGGCGCTTGCCCTTGATCGCATTGCTGGCCACCCGTCCCGGCATCCTGATGGTCTCGAAGATTTCAGGATGCAGTTCAGGTTTGGTCCGTGCCCATTGCCGACAGGCTTCCAGCCACCGCCTATTCCTGAGGTAAATGCTGGCTGAGATAATCGCGAATATCCGCCTCGATCCTGTTTTTCATCATCGACACCATAAATCCGAGCTTGACCTGAATGTCGATGCTGCTGGCGTCAAATTGAATCATTCCTTCCACGCCTGTGGCACTCACCTTGGCGTGACAATCATCCACCCACTGACAGCGGGCGCCGTAGCGCTGGCGTAGTATATCGGACAGGGTTTTCACTTCGGATTTGATCACATCAACGCTGGTGCAGTGCGGGTGTTGAATCGTTATCTGGCTCACGCCTTTCCTTCCCCTCATCGAAAAAAGTCGCTAGTCTGCCTCAGCGCAGACTTAATGGAAACCGACTTTGCGGGAATTCGCATCATGAAAAACACCTTTCAATCGGTGGTTGTGCTTACTGGCGCCGGCATTTCGGCGGAATCGGGCCTGCGCACCTTTCGCGCCAGCGACGGGCTATGGGAGGATCACCGGGTGGAGGAGGTCGCCACCCCAGAAGCCTTCAAGCGCAACCCCGCCCTGGTACAGCGCTTTTACAACCAGCGACGTGCTCAGCTGTTAGACGGAGTCCGCCCCAACGCAGGGCACCAGGCCCTGGCGAACTTCGAACAGGCCTTCGGCGGTGACTTTACCCTGATCACTCAGAATATCGACAATCTCCACGAACAGGCGGGCAGCAAAAACATCCTGCATATGCATGGCGAATTGTTGTGCATCCGTTGCGCCGCCACGGGCAGGATCTTCCCCTGTCGTGAGGCTCTGGAACCAGAGCGCCACTGTCCTTGTTGCGGTCTGCCGGGCCAGTTGCGTCCGCACGTTGTGTGGTTTGGCGAAATGCCGCTTTATATGGACGAGATCGAGCAGGCGCTGACGGCCTGCGATCTGTTTGTCTCCATCGGCACCTCGGGTAACGTCTATCCGGCGGCGGGCTTTTTCCAAATGGCCAAGGCCCGCGGCGCCCATACGGTGGAACTCAATCTGGAACCATCCCTGTCCGGTTCACTGTTCGATGAGCAACACTACGGACCTGGCACTGAGGTGGTGCCCCGTTACTTTGAGGCGGTATGCGGCCGGTAGTGAGCCACCGGCCGCCTATCGACTCAGTTTTGCCTACCAACTTCTATTTACGTCGAAGAAATTTATTTCAAAGATTAATAGATAATAATTTATCCATCTATCAACCGTTGCTATAACTATCCCTATAACGGTCTGCACACTTCGCGGGCCCTTCCAACGAGGATGTTGATATGAGCAACGACCAATTCGCAGGCCTCTCCCCAGAGCAACTGAATGCCTGGTGGATGCCCTTTACTCCCAACGCCGCTTTCAAGGCCAATCCCCGTATGTATGTGGCGGCCGAAGGCATGTATATGACCATGGCCGACGGTCGCAAAATCCTCGATACCAATGCCGGTCTCTGGTGCTGCAACGCCGGCCATGGCCGCCGGGAAATCGCGGACGCCGTCGCCAGACAGCTGGTGGAGATGGATTACGGAAATCCCTTCACCTACGGCCACCCGCTGGGTTTTGAGCTTGCCAACCGACTGGTTGAGGAAATCGCACCCGAAGGTCTGAACCGGGTCTTTTTCACCAACTCCGGTTCAGAGTCCGTGGACACCGCTCTCAAGATTGCCCGCCAGTACTGGCGTCTCAAGGGAGAAGGTAGCAAAAATACCTTCGTGGCCAGGGTAAAGGCCTACCACGGAGTAAACTGGGGCGGGGTAAGCGTCTCCGGCCTGACGCCTAATCGCAAGAGCTTTGGCCAGGGCCTGGATGCCGATTTCCTGCGCCACACCCTGCTGCCCGAAAACGCTTTTAGCCGAGGTTTACCCGCCCAGGGTGCCGAGTTGGCGGAGGAGCTGAACGATATTATCGCCATGCGCGACGCCTCCAACATCGCTGCCGTCATTGTGGAGCCCATGAGCGGTGCCGGCGGTGTGGTATTACCCCCTCAGGGTTACCTGCAGCGGTTGCGGGAAATCTGTGACCAGCACAATATCCTGCTTATCTTTGACGAGGTGATCGCCGCCTACGGTCGTGTGGGTGCGGCGACCATGTCTGCCCGCGAGGGCGTCATCCCGGATATGATCACCACCGCCAAGGGACTGACCAACGGTGCCATCCCCATGGGTGCCGTGTTCTGCAAGCAGGAGATCTACGACACGTTTGTGGATACAGAAAATCCCGCTATCGCGCCCGAATTTATGCATGGCTACACCTATTCCGCTCACCCGGTGTCCTGTGCCGCCGCGCTGGCGACTCTGAACATCTATCGTGATGAACAGCTGTTCGAGCGTTGTGCCACTATGAGTCAACCCTGGGAAGAGGGCATCCATAGTCTGAAAGGCGGCAACAATATTACTGATATCCGCAACTACGGCCTGCTTGGCGCCATTGACTTTGCGCCCTCCGGCAAGGCCGGTCCCACCCGCGCGGCCCAGGTGGCCAACAAGTGCCTGGAGAAAGGCGTCACAGTACGCCCGGCCGGCGAGACATTGGTGATGTCTCCGCCGCTCATTATCGAACAGGAACATATCGATACGATTTTCAATGTCCTGGCGGATGCAATTGCGGATGTGGGCTAACCTTACCCTGTGAAGCTGGTCTTTCTGCGAGGCCAAGCTGTCTGTAAGACTTTAACCACCCTTTGGGGTGGTTTTTTTTGCGGGCGTAGTTTGCGCGGAGGAATTCGATTTTTCCTTCTAGATAGGAATTCAATCTATTTTGACGGTCAGATTTGTGCCGGGAGCGGACTGTTTTCTTTTGGTCGGTTTGGTGGTTGCAATGAGACCGCTCCCGATGAAACCGCTATTTACAAGTTTCGCCACCTCATGGAGAAGAACAACCTGGGCGATCATTTTTTCCATTTCGTGAATGACTATCTGCATGAAAATGGTATCAAGGTCTCCCGAGGAACCATTGTCGATGCCAGCATCATCAGTGCACCGAGTTCCACCAAAAACAAGGATAAGAAGCGCGACCCGGAGATGCACCAAACCCGCAAGGGAAACCAGTGGTATTTCGGCATGAAGGCCCACATTGGTGTGGATAGCAAAACCAAGCTCATTCACAGTGTTGCGGTGACTCTGCCTATGCAGGCAAGGGCAGAGTCATTAAGGAAAGAGCTCCGAATGCCAGAGATTTTACTCAGAAAAAGGAAAGCCGTAATCGCAAGCTGACTGACGAAGAGCGATCTCGAAATACCAATAAATCGAGAGTACGCGCCAAGGTAGAGCATCTATTCGGCATCATAAAAGGCCGCTTCGGATTTACCAAAGTCCGTTATCGAGGATTGGATAAAAATGCTCATCACGTTTACGCGTCCTGCGCATTAGCCAATATCGTCATCGCGAAACAACAGCTGAAAAAACGACGAAGTAACAACTTGCAGGCGCAGTGCGCCTAAAAATTAGAGATTGGACTGCCAATGTGCAGTTCAACCGGGAAATAGCCTTCTTAGAAGGCAATAAACCACACTAACTGTAGTGATTAACACAATTTGAGCCTCGGATTGAGTCGAAGTGATCTATTAATCAGAGGCTCCCTAGTTTTTACTATGTTTAGCGGCACTTACATTGTACCAACCTGTTGAGATTTAAGCCTTTTTTGTTTCATGTTTATGGGACAGCAGTGAGGTGAACTACTTAATAACCACTTACCCAATCTGGCAAAATGACACCGTTCTCTTCAGCATATTTGCGCCATTCGTTTTCAAGGTATTTAGTCATTTCCGGATGCTGCTCAGAGATATCTGCTGATTCTGCCAGATCGTCATTCAGGTTAAATAGCTGCCAGGCACCGGTCCCGTATGGAGGTGGCATATGAACCAGCTTCCACTGACCCTTACGAACCATGCGTTTGCCGAGTAACTCCAGTGCTACTACGCGCTTATCTTCATTCGCCGTCTTACCTTCCAAGAGAGAGACAAACGACTTCCCACTGGGAGACTCTATTTTACGACCTTGATACTGGTTGTACGGGTGCTTTACCCCAGCGATTTCCAACACGGTCGGGGTGACGTCCGTTGCAAAAATATAGTGATTGGAAATTGCGGGCTCTGAAACTGTTTTTGGATAGCGAACAAAGGCTGTCACCCGAGTTCCCCCTTCGGTGGGGAAAGCCTTGTGTAAACGGAAACCCGGCGACCCGGCATTTGCCCAATTGGGTCCCTGCAAGACGTACGAACCAGGACGTCCCATGGCTTCATAGCTGAAATCGTGTACCGCGTCGATGGTCTGCCTGATTTTCGGGAATGCCTCCATCGGCCAGGTCTCATCCAGGTCGTGCCCTTCCGGGCCATTGTCCGACAGGAATACCAGCAGCGTATTATCCAGTTCCCCTTCGGACTCTAATTCTACTTTGTCACGATAATAAACCCATTGATGGCGGCTGATCACCGTAAGATCTCTCATGGGCCTGCCGCCGTTTTTCGTTGCGCTGCATCAACATTTCCAGTAGCCCACCTTCGCTTGAGCGCCGGTCGGGAATG
>JBNKHG010000095.1:0-17388 GCA_050290225.1 Cellvibrionaceae bacterium | reverse complement strand
CATTCCCGACCGGCGCTCAAGCGAAGGTGGGCTACTGGAAATGTTGATGCAGCGCAACGAAAAACGGCGGCAGGCCCATGAGAGATCTTACGGTGATCAGCCGCCATCAATGGGTTTATTATCGTGACAAAGTAGAATTAGCGTCCATCCAAAAACAACCGTCATTCTGACATCTCGGAATGACGTTGAAATAAATTTTCGCAGTTTCCGGATGTACACTAATTGATAATTTGGGTGCGTGACCACGAGCAGGCAGAGAATCAATACCAACGCCGACCGCTGGTCTATAACCGTAAACGTATAAAATCCCGGAAATGCGCCACACGCTTTTAATGAGTTGACGGGGACAAAGCCCTAAACAGAAACCCGTTCAGGTACACCGCCTTTCAACAACACCGTTTTGTCCGGGGCAAAGTTGGAATAAAACGGCAGTATGGCGCCGCCGACAGCCACGGCATCCACACCGATCTGCCCGGCCAGTATTTTGGGTTTAAACACCCCCGAGGGCGCCACCCGCTGCAAGCGCCGTGAAACCGTTTCAACCAACTCGTCCAGGAGAAAGCGCGGCAGGTGAGCGTCAATGATTACCGCTTCCAGGTCCAGCACCCCCACTGCTGACAATACCGCATAGACCAGCGCATCGGCGCATTCATCCAACCACTCCTGCACCAGTGGTCGCGCCGCGTCCATCACGGCATCCAGCTCACTGACCCCGTTGATGTGAATATCGTTTGCGCTTAAATGGCGTCGCAGACCGAACAGGGAGGCGCGATTCAGCAACACCTCAAACGGCCCCTCCGGCGGCGGTGTACTGTCGAGCTTTGAGGGCGGCACGGGCATAGAGGCGAGAGCGCCGGAGTTGCCATGCACACCAGCCTCAACATTACCGTTCAACACCAGTCCGCCGCCGATAAAGGTGCCGATAAAGACATAAAGAAAGTTCGACACCTGGTTACCGCCACCGAACTGCAACTCCGCCACGGCGGCGGCCGAGCAGTCGTTCTCGAAAAATACCGGCAGGTGTGTTCGCTTGGCCACCTCTTCACCAAAATTGATATCACGCCACTGCTGAGCCAGCTCTTTACTCATCTCCAGCTCTTTGGTCCAGGCGCCGATAAACCAGGGCATGGCAACCCCCACCCCCATCAGCTTTCCCTTTCTTTGATCATTGGAGTCACGAGGCGACAATTTGGCCGACAGGTCTTTAATACCCTGCTCGATTTTCCCCAGTAAAAAGTCCGGCTCGGGACAATCAAAGTCATGCCAGATTTTTTCCAGTACCTGCCCGCCGAAATCCATCAGCAGCAGCTCCACATCACGGCGTCCCACTTTTACGCCGATGGAATAGGCACCGGGAGGATTGATGGCATACATCACGGAAGGTTGGCCTTTACCGCCCAGACGCCTGCCCTCACGCATCACCAGATCCGCGCTTTCCAGCTCATCGACAATGCGGGTAACTGCCTGGGGGGTAAGGTCACTCAGGCGCGCGAGATCAGACTTGGAAGCTGCCCCCATTTTTCGCAACGCGGTCAACACCACCCGTTCGTTGTATCGCCGCAAGCCACTCGAATTACTGCCCTTTCCCATAACGCCTTGCCGTCCGGATTTAATTACAGATAACAGTCTATAGGCTTTACAACAAACTTACAATTTGGAAAACACATTCATAAAAATGCCATAAGCGTTTGTTTTTTAAAATATTTTTAAACATAAAAAGTAAAACTTTACTTAATTATACCACTGTGATTTAATATTGGAGTAGTGATTCCATTATCACAGGCAGTCCAGAATCAAAAACCGGGAATAACCGAGGCCAAAATGAGCACTGCACCGATCAACTTTGGAATGCACCCTGCCGACACGGCAATTCTGATTGTCTACCTGATAGCGACCATTGGCCTGGGTCTCTACCTCAGCCGAAAACACGACAGTGCGGAGGATTATTTCCTCGCCGGTCGCTCCATGATCTGGCCCTTTATCGGCCTCTCCCTGTTTGCCTCCAATATATCCAGTACCACCCTGATCGGCCTTGCCGGCGACGCCTACAGCTCCGGCATATCCGTCTACAACTACGAGTGGATGGCAGCGATCATCCTGGTGTTCTTCGCCGTCTTCTTCCTGCCGTTTATTCTGCGCTCCGGCGTCTACACCATGCCGGAAGTCCTGGAACGGCGTTTCGACAGCCGCGCGCGGACCTATTTTTCCGGACTGACCATTTTTCTCAATATCGTCGTGGACACCGCGGGTAGCCTTTATGCCGGGGCACTGATCCTGAAACTGATTTTCCCTGAAATCCCGATCTGGCAAACCGTTACGGTTCTGGCGGTAGTGGCCGGCATCTACACTATCAGCGGTGGCCTGGCTGCGGTCATATACACCGACACCATTCAGGCAGTCCTGCTGATTCTCGGCTCCGTCCTGATCGCCGTCTTTGCCCTGGACAAGGTCGGTGGCTGGGAAGCGGTGGTTTCCCAGGTATCGGCGGAAAAGTTAAGCCTGATTCGTCCGGCAGATGATCCCGGCGTGCCCTGGCCGGGATTGATCACCGGCGTGGTACTGCTCGGTTTTTATTTCTGGTGTACCAACCAATTTATGGTGCAACGCATTCTGAGCGCCAAGGACATCAACCACGGTCGCTGGGGTGCGCTCTTTGCCGGTCTGTTGAAGCTGCCTGTGCTGTTTATCATGGTGCTGCCGGGTACTATGGCCATTTTGCTTTACCCCAATCTAGAAAATCCGGATATGGTTTACCCCACTTTACTCTTTGACCTGATACCGGTAGGCCTGTTGGGACTGGTATTGGCGGGTTTTACAGCCGCACTCATGTCGCAAATCGATTCGACGCTAAACTCCGCCTCGACGCTGATCACTATGGATTTTGTAAAGAAAAAGTACCCAAATCTCAGCTCGCATCAATTGATGCGCGTCGGCCAGGTCGTCACCTTTATTTTTATGTTACTGGCGGTATTGTGGGCCCCGCAAATCGAAAATTTCGGCTCACTGTTCAAGTACCTGCAGAAAATCCTCACCTACGCGGTACCTCCGGTATTGGCGCTATTTCTTGTGGGCTTCTTCTGGAAGAGAGCCAACGCCAGCGGCGCCATTGCCACCCTTGTCGTAGGCACCCTGACCGGCATTGGACTGTTTATCGCCAACGAGATCCTGATGTGGACCGACCTGCACTTCCTCTATGTGGCACCGGCGCTGTTTCTGTTTTGCGTTCTGATTCTGGTCGTTCTCAGCCTGGCCGGTCCGGCGCCGGAGAAAGTGGAGTTTACCTGGTCCAAAGCCGATTTCGATGACGAAACCGCAGCCCTCGCCGGGACGCCGCTGCTACTGAACTACCGTGTTCTGTCGGTTCTGTTACTGCTGATTACCGCAGCCGTTGTTATGTCATTTTGGTAACCACGTAATACAGTCTTTCGACGCTCTCCAAGTGTCGCTTTTTTGCGGATCGCCGGATGGGGCGATCCGGTTTTTTACAATAAGCATTGATGGTCGTCATTAAATATGCACGTCGCAATTTTTTACTGTATTGAACAAGCCAAACACCTTGAACACGGCAATATGGAAATTCACATCAGCAACCACTTTCTCAAACAGGGTGAGTGGGGTCGCGCGAGACGGTGGTTGGACATAGCATTTCAAAAAGGCCACATCAAAGATATCGAGCTGGCCAACAAAATCAAACAGGAAATTGATGACCGAACGAAATATTCGTAAATATTCATCCCGACACCCTGGTTTGACGACGTCTGAATTTTTACATCACTTTTACGCCACAGGCATAGGAGTCACTAGCGAAATGGGCACATATGCGGATATCGATAATATCGAAGGCCTGGCCACTGGCGATCACAGCAACCCCTTCTCGGTGCTGGGCATGCACGGAGGGGATCGGAGTTCCACCGCCAGCAACAAAGCCCCTTTGGTGGTCAGAAGTTTTATGCCCGGTGCCACAGAGGTTGCCGTTATCGATAGCAAATCGGGAAGCCTGGTCGCGAACCTGGAACCGCTGCATGCCAGTGGCATTTTTGCCGGGTGCATGGGACGTCGACGTAAACACTTCCCCTATCGACTGCGGGTGAATTACGGCGCACACCAGGTGGAAGTAGAGGACCCCTATCGTTTCCCCCCCTCTTTGGACAACGCGGCAATAGAAGAACTTGCTTCGGGTAACAACATTCGCACCTGGCAATACCTGGGCGCCCACCCAACAGAAATGGAAGACATCCCTGGGTGGCGTTTTGCGGTCTGGGCGCCCAACGCCAAACGGGTTTCTGTGGTAGGAGACTTCAACGGCTGGGACGGGCGGCGCCACATTATGCGCCTGCACCACCGGGCGGGTCTGTGGGAGATATTTATTCCCGGCCTGCAAGACGATGCAATCTACAAATACGAGGTCTTGACTCAACACGGAGAACAGCTACTCAAGAGCGACCCCTTCGCCTTTGCCGCCGAAGTGCCGCCGCGAACCGGTTCCAGGCTATGCAGGAGAGAAGCCCTTGATTTGCAGGACAGCGACTGGCTGACCGAGCGCGCGCGACGCAACGCGCACGACGCGCCCATTTCAATCTATGAGGTGCATCTCGGTTCCTGGAAACGAGTCGACAGCGATACGGCATCGCAGTACAACAACTATCTCAGTTATCGCCAACTGGCCGACCAGCTGGTGCCCTATGTCAAAGACCTGGGCTTCACCCATCTACAGTTACTACCCATCGCCGAATATCCCTTTGACGGTTCCTGGGGGTATCAGCCCGTCAGCCTCTTCGCCCCGAGTGGACGTTTTGGCGGCGCAGCGGATTTCAAGTATTTCGTCGAGGCATGTCACCGGGAAAAGCTCGGTCTGTTACTCGACTGGGTACCCGGCCATTTTCCCAACGATGCGCACGGCCTTCACCGGTTCGACGGCACCCACCTCTATGAACACGAGGATAAACGCCTGGGTTATCACCCGGACTGGAACACGCATATTTACAACTACGGGCGGACGGAAGTGCGTAACTTCCTGGTAAGTAACGCGCTGTTTTGGCTGGAGCAGTATCACCTCGATGGTTTGCGGATGGACGCCGTCGCCTCCATGCTTTACCTGGACTACAGCCGTAATCCGGGCGAATGGTTGCCAAATCACTACGGTGGCAACACCAACCTGGAAGCCGTAGAAATGATCAAGGCGGTTAACGAAACCCTGTACCGGGAAGTCGAAGGCATAATGACCGTCGCCGAAGAGTCCACCGCCTGGCCCGGCGTTTCCCGGCCCACCTATCTCGACGGCCTGGGATTCGGCTACAAATGGAATATGGGCTGGATGCATGACACACTGCAGTATATGCAGCGCGACCCGGTGCACCGCCGCTATCACCATAACGAGATGACGTTTGGACTCACCTACGCGTACAGTGAAAATTTTGTGCTTCCCCTGAGTCACGATGAAGTGGTTCACGGCAAGGGTTCGCTGCTGTCGCGTATGCCCGGTGACGGCTGGCAGCAGTTTGCCAATCTGCGTGCCTACTTCGGCTTTATGTGGACGCACCCCGGCAAAAAGTTACTGTTTATGGGGGGCGAGTTTGCCCAGGGTCGGGAGTGGAATCACGATAGCGGCCTTGATTGGCACCAGCTGGAGATCGCCGAGCATCGAGGCGTGCAGAACCTGGTGCGGGACCTGAACACTCTCTATCGCCAGTTGCCGGCGCTCCATCAACAGGATTGCCATGCAGAAGGGTTTCGGTGGATCAAACACGACGACACCGACCATTCCGTTTACGCCTTTGTGCGCCGCGGCCGGGAAGAAAACGCCCCCGTCCTGGCGTGCTGCAACTTTACGCCGGCGCCGAGATTCAGCTACCGCATCGGCGTGCCCCTACCGGGATTTTATCGGGAGCGCCTCAACACAGATGCAACTCTGTACGGCGGCAGCAACCTGGGCAACAACGGCGGTGTGGATGCCCAACCGGTGCCCTGGGACGGCCAGCCCTATTCAGTGGAAATCACCCTACCGCCCCTGGCGACGGTCATATTTAGCCGCGATCCATAAACGGACAATGGCAACACACCGGCTAACAACAACACGCAGGAGAAGAACCGGCATGAATTCAACGCTGGAAAGCGGTCAGCCCTACCCGCTTGGCGCCACCTGGACGGGCGAGGGCGTCAACTTTGCGCTATTTTCGGCACATGCCGAGCGTGTGGAATTGTGCCTTTTCGACGACAGTGGCAAACACTGCGTCCAACGCCTGTTTCTACCCGCTTGTACCCATCATGTCTGGCATGGCTTTTTGCCCCGTTGCCAACCCGGTCAGCGCTACGGCTACCGGGTGTATGGCCCCTATGATCCGCAAGCCGGTCACCGATTCAACCCCCACAAGCTGCTGCTGGATCCCTACGCCAAACAGCTGTGCGGTGAATTGCGGCTGGATCCCGCCACCTTTGGCTTCCAGGTCGACCACGAGCAATCCGACCTCAGTTACGACACCCGCGACAGCGCGCCCTTTGTCCCCAAGTCCGTGGTGACAGCCTCAACACCCGGCATCCCGCTCGATACGCGCCCCAACCATACCCTGGCTGATTCAGTTATTTACGAAACCCACGTGCGCGGGTTTACCCTCCTCCATGAAGGCATTCCCCTTTCCGAGCGCGGTACTTTTGCCGGTATGGCAGACAGGCAGATCGTCGATTACCTTAAAGCCCTCGGCATTACCACCGTCGAACTGATGCCTGTGCACGCATTTATCCATGAACCGCACCTGGAGCGCAAAGGCCTGAACAACTACTGGGGCTATAACAACCTTTCCTTTTTTGCTCTCCATGCGCCCTACCTCGGAACAACTTCTCCCGGGAAAGCGCAACCCGGCGAGTTCCAACAGCTGGTGCAGACACTGCACGGTGCGGGCATCGAAGTCATACTGGATGTTGTCTATAACCATACCTGCGAAGGTGATCAATTGGGACCTACACTGAACCTGCGCGGCCTCGACAACGCCAGCTATTACCGGCTAGACCCTCACAATCCCCGCTATTACCAAAATCCCACCGGTTGCGGCAACGCTCTCGACACCAATCACCCGCGTGTCCTGCAGATGATGATGGACAGCCTGCGCTACTGCGTGGAAACGATGGGCGTGGACGGCTTTCGCTTTGATCTCGCAACAACGCTCGCACGCGGTACCCGGGAATATGATCCTCAACACCCTTTTCTCAACGCCATCGCCCAGGATCCGGTGCTCAATTGCGTTAAAATGATCGCCGAGCCCTGGGACCTGGGTTCTCACGGTTACCGCTTGGGACAATTTCCGCCAGGCTGGAGCGAATGGAACGACCGCTATCGGGAAACCCTGCGCAGATTCTGGCGTGGAGACGCCGGCATGCTACCGGAACTGGCCCGGCATGCTACCGGAACTGGCCCGGCGTCTGCACGGTTCCAGCGACCTGTTTGAACACAATGGCCGCCATGCCGATGCCTCGATCAACTTTGTCGCCTGTCATGACGGCATGACCCTCAGGGATCTGGTGAGCTACGGGCAGCGCTACAACTTGGCCAACGGCGAAGACAACCGCGACGGTCACCATAATGACCACAGCGATAACTGCGGTGTGGAAGGCCCGAGCGACGATGAGAAGATCAATGCCTTGCGCGATCGCCAAAGGCGCAATCTGTTGGCAACGCTTTATCTCTCACAGGGAGTGCCGATGCTGTCCATGGGCGACGAACAGGGACGCACCCAGGGCGGTAACAATAACGCCTATTGCCAGGACAATGAAACCAGTTGGCTAAGCTGGAACGCTTTTTTTAACGGCAATCGGGATCTGATCGATTTTGTTGCCCGCCTGTCGAATCTGCGACGACGTTATCCTGTGTTGCGCACCTCCCGATTTAAACACGGGGATCAAAAATGTTTACAAACCGGTTTTAACGATATCCACTGGTATGCGCCCCACGGTGATCACATGAACGACCAGGACTGGGAGAATCCCGAAGCTCGCTGTTTGGGACTGCTACTCGTCGATGGCGATGAATCGCGTGACGTGCTGCTGTTATTGCTTAACGCCGACAGGCAGCCGACGGAATTTACCTTACCAGTTCCGCCCTTAAGCCAACTAACTCCAAACCGAAACCTCTTATGCGACAGCTTTTGGCGCTGCCTGCTGGATACCAGTCGGGCAGAAAACAGCGAGCCTGACTTCCATGTTGATGCGGGTCACTGTTTCACCTTGCCGGAACGATCGGTATTGCTCTTTAAGCTCGATTAACGGAAAAATTCAAACAGGAAATTCATCGATGAAGCTATCCCGTCAATGCGGCATATTGCTCCACCCCACATCATTGCCTGGCCCCTATGGAATTGGTTCCATCGGGCGCGCGGCCTTCGACTTTATAGACGATTTGGCGGACCTGGGCGCTGGTCTCTGGCAGGTTCTGCCACTCTCGGATACCGGCCGTGGCAGTTCGCCCTACAGCGCGCGCTCAAGCCTGGCGTCTTCACCACTGCTTATCGATCTGGACGCGCTGGTGCAGGATGGTTTGCTGACCCGGTCCGAATTACAACACTATCCGCATTTTAGCCCCTACAGCGTCGACTACCCCGCAGTACAGGCTGCCAAGCAGTCTGTTCTGGATAGGGTCACCGAAAATTTCACACAACGCGCCTCTTCATCCATGAAGGCACAATACCGCGCTTTTGTTAGAGCCAACAAAGGCTGGCTGGAAGACTATGCCCTGTTCAAGGCACTGGACACGCACTACGGCGGAATACCCTGGAACACCTGGCCTGTCGAACTGGCGCAGCGACAGAAAAAAACGTTGCGCGAAGCCAAAAACGAACATCAGGATGCCATCGACGCCACCAAAATATTGCAATTCCTGTTTGAGCGACAATGGCAGGCATTGCGGGAATACGCTCACAGCCGCGGCATCAGGATATTCGGTGACATGCCGATATTTGTCGACCATCACAGTGCGGACGTGTGGGGCAATCAGCCCCTGTTTCTCCTCGACGAAGCCGGCGATCCAAGTGCGGTTGCCGGGGCGCCTCCCGACCAGTTCAGTGCCAAGGGACAGCATTGGGGCAATCCGCTCTATTCCTGGCGGCAACACCAGAAAAGCGGCTTTTCCTGGTGGAAACAGCGCCTCGCCCGCGCGCTGGATCTGGTGGACTTGTTGCGCCTGGATCATTTCCGCGGTTTCGCCGCCCATTGGGAAATTCCTGCCGCGACCCAGGATGCAACGACGGGGAAATGGGCAAAGGGCCCCGGGAAACGCCTGTTCGACGCCCTCGCAAAAGAGTTCGGCGAACTCCCCATTGTCGCCGAGGACCTGGGCGAGATAACCCCGGATGTACTGGCGCTAAGAGATGACTGCGGCTTTCCCGGGATGAAAGTCCTGCAATTCGCATTCGGGGCAGGTGATGACAACACCAACTTGCCGGAGCACTGCGAGGAGAAAGCCGTAGTTTACACAGGGACCCATGACAACAACACCAGCCTGGGATGGTTTCTGGATCTGGATGCCAATGATGACCATGCCGTTCGCGACCATCTGCTCAACTATCTCAATAGCGATGGTTCGGAAATTCACTGGGATCTGATTCGCTGTGCCTGTCACTCCCGTGCCAGGCTGGCTGTCATCCCCGTACAGGATCTATTGGGGTTCGGTGCGGATTGCCGTATGAACCAACCGGGCACCGTCGGGAAAAATTGGGGATGGCGGTTGGTTCGGGGAACACTGCAACCCGGTATTCGGGAACGCCTGCGTAACTTGTTGCACGAGACGCAGCGGTTAGCGTCCTGAGCAGGAAGTTCGCGTGCTTTTCGGGAGTGTGCGAAATTCAAGCCCGGGACACTGGCCTAGCCCTGCAACCAAAGCACTTGGTAGGGGGCCAGGTCAATGGGCTCCCGGTCATCAAAAACCTGGCCCGTCATCTGATCGACCAACTTGCCGGTATCCGCCATTTCTAACATGCGCCCCATATCCAGGCGCTGATGCTGTTCACTGAAGTTGGCAACAATCAACAGATGTTCGCCCTCCCCACACCGTGAAAAGGCGAACAGGTGGGCATTGCCGGTATCGAAAAACCGTGTATCGACATTGCTCAGGGCAGGTGACTCCTTGCGCAAACCAATCAATCGCTGCAAGCCTTCAAACACCTGCTGTTGAACGCTTCCCGACTGGTGTCGTTTGTCCGCCACGGACCAATCCATACGCGGACGGTGAAGCCAGCGACTGTCGTTGGCTTTGGCGTCGTCTCCACGATAACTGTAATCGTTCAAGGTACCCAATTCATCCCCGAGGTACAGCAGCGGAATGCCACCTACTGCCAAGATGACGGCATGGATCATCAGAATACGCTTAATGGCCAGATCCACTTCGGTATCCCCCTCCTCCGTTAGCGCCTTTTCCAGGCCCGCAAGAGAGGCACAGGTGCCGACGATGCGACAGTCGCCATTTTTGGGGTTGTATTGAAACGGTTTGCCCCGGGCAAAACTGCCGTCGAACTTCCCGGTATAAAAAGCGTTGAGAAACTGCCGATGATCGTAGGGATTGATACCCAGCGCCATTGCATCGTCGTCCGCAAAAGACCAACCGATATCGTCGTGACAACGCACGTAATTGACCCAGGCGCAGCTCGAATCTATGGCAAAACGGTGCTGCATTGAGCGTTGCAGCAACTGCGTATCGCGCGTCGCCAGGGCGTCCCAGATGGAGGCCATCAGCGTGGGATTGTAGGACACCTGGCACTTGCCCGGTGCGATGTAGCTCAGCACATCATCCGGATGCACGATCGCCTCCGACTTGAATATCAGCGCCGGCGCGGCGATGCGCATCAGGGCATTGTAGGCTTCGATAATGCTGTGGACCTGGGGCAGGTTTTCACAGACGGTACCCAGTTTCTTCCAGGCAAATACCACGGCGTCGAGTCGCAACACTTCAACGCCGGCGTTGGCCAGAAACAGCATCTCCTCCGCCATTTTCTGAAAAACTTCCGGGTTTTGGTAATTGATATCCCATTGATAGTGGTTAAAGGTCGTCCAGACCCAACGCCCCATCTGCGAATCAAACGTGAAGTTGCCCGGGCTGTCATCGGGAAAAATCTCACGTAAATGCTGATCGTATTGGTCGGGAAGTTCCCGGTCAGGGAAAGTGAGGTAATACTCCTGATACTCCTCTTCCCCCCGACGCGCCCGTTGCGCCCATTCGTGTTCGTTGGAGGTATGGTTATAGATAAAATCCAGCACCAGACTGATACCATGCCCACGCAACTCCGCCGCCAAGCGCTCCAGTTCCTGGATGCAGCCCAGCGAGGGGTTTACCTTGCGGTAATTGCTGACCGCGTAACCGCCGTCGTTATTTTCCGTGGGACATTCAAACAAGGGCATCAAATGCAGGTAGGTAATGCCGAGATCCTTGAAATAAGGGATTCGCTCGGCGATACCTGTCAGATTGTCGGCGAAAAGATCCACGTAACATACCGCACCAACGATCTTGTTTGACAGAAACCAATGCGGATCTTTTTCCCGCTGTTTATCCAGCTTTTTTAATGCCGCACTACGCTCGGCCCACATATCCGCAGCCGATAGCAAAATGCTTTCCAGATAATAGAAAAAATCGTAGCGATGTCCGTAAAGTGACCGCAAAGACTCAAAATAGATATCGAAGTTTTCAGTCAACCTTTTTGAAAATGCGCTCCAGCCCTTATACTTTTTGGCGTTGAAATACTGTTCCAGTCGGGGAAGCAAACGCTGCAGGGATTTTTCAGTTTCTCGATTCATGATCACTTACTTTTTTTCACACTGAATTTCGTTGGTTTCGTAGATGCTATGAAGGCCAGCCCATCACGCCGGACAACCGCTGCGTTCATTGATCAGCAACTCCAGCGCTTCGCCCAAGCGTTCCGCTACCTTTGCCGGAGAGGTGCGGTAGAAAAGCTCCAGCGCATTAGCACTGTGGTCCTCGTACACGGGCTGATGGGCCGGGTAATGATCCAACCAATGCAGGCGAACAGCTTGCTGAATGATCACATCCAGGACCAGATAATCGTCCCAGACAAATGCCGGCTGGCGTTCGGCACAATACTCAAAAAACGCAAAAATGGCCTGCAGAGCTTCCAGATACAACATGCGATATTCGGGTACCTGGATTTCCTGCAACAGGTGCTCGACAAAATACTCCAGGCTGCGCTCGCCTTCGGTCATGCTGGCGCAGCCACGCTCGCTGTCGATGCGATTGCCGCCGTGGTAAGGGTCGCCAATAATGATGCCGTGGGAATGCTTTAGCACCTGCCACATAGCTTGCTGGAAATTATCGGGCAGTCGCAATACCACCCCGGCGTTAACACGCCAGTCCAGCCAGTTTTCCACGCCCGGCGGCAACATCGACGGCAAACCTGAAAGCGGTTGCGCCTGTCGCGTCACTCGAGCCGCCTGGGCCAGGGGGTGCCCGGACAAGGGTGTCACCGCGTGCGAGTCCTGATGTTGCCGCGGATTGGCAATCAGCACTCGCCGCACCAGTTGCTGGACATCGAAGGGACTCAACTGCACCAGGGCGTCGAATGCCCGATCTTGAGTCAGGCTTTGTTCCGCGGCGATGGCATTGGCCGCCAGATTAATCAAATCGCCAATACGCAGGGCGACAACGCCTTTCAGCAAAGCCGGCTCCGCACGGGACAACATTGCCAAAAACACCAACACTTCCTGAACCAAAACCACTTCCTGCGGGTCCTGGCCGCTGTAACGCTCGATCAGCGCCTGCAGCTCTTCCGCCGGCACCGGCTCTTCGATCACGTAGTAGCCGCTGTAGCCTCGCCCCAGCACCAGTTTTTTCTGCAATGCCAACACTTCGGTCAGGGCCGCTGTCAACTCGAAATGAAAACGCCCGAGCAAACCGGTGGCCAGCCGGACGGTGGGCCACAGGCGCATGGAGGAGGCCCGCGCCAGTACTTCCCCCAGCAAGTTGACGAGAGAAAGACTGCGACCGTCCAGGTCACAAACATATTCAATCCCGTTGCGTTCAATCATTTTTTGTAAGATACCGGCCTGCTCGCAGAGATTTCGACTGCGCTGCAAGCGGGTCAGGAGTTCCTGGTCGGACATGGCGAACACCTGCTGCTCAAAAGCGCCTTCGTCCAGGGGAACGGTGGCTTCCACATCAAAATCCAGGTAATTTTGCCCATGGAATCCCACAGTCAAATCGTCATCACTCAATGAACAACCATGGACATTGTCGATACGTTCCTGCCCCACACGCTCCAGAATATCCGTAGCTTTCGATAAAAACGCACCACGGGCCTCCGCCCCCGGTAACGCCAGCTCCTGGAGGAACGCCAACAGATAGCTCAGGTCCCGCGCCTGAAGCATATTGTTATCCACATAAAGGGTCACCAACGGCAAACCCGGGTAGTGCCAGTGACGCTGTAAGTAAGCCGCCTCAGTGCGAAGGCGCTCCGCCAGCAAGTGATTATCCAATCCCAGATAAAAGTTTTCCTGGTACTGGTATTGCGGCAGAAACAGGCAAGATTGTCCATTGAGCCGGTATCGTTTGGATGTGGCCAGGGAGCGCAGTGAACGAATGGGGCGGCCGGAGAGACCGAGCTTCTCGTTTTGACCGATTACCGTAAACACCTGCGTCAAACGGCTGGTACGCAACACATTGACCCCGGATAACTCCTGTTGGGTCTGGGAAGCGATGCCCTGGGCAGCGAGAAAGTCCTGCACGGTTTTATCTTCGGCAATCACCGTGAACGCCACCGGCGTGTTCTGCTTCCGCCCAACCCGCAAACGTCTTCGCAAGGGGTCCAGATCATTTGCGAGAATCAACTTTTCCTCCAGCATTGCCCCGAGAAAATAGAGGCTCTGGGCCCAGATAAGCGGCAGGTTGTTGTTGGCCTGACGGCGCTGGCTTCCTGGCTGCTCTTTTTCCGCAGCGATATGCTCGGCGGGAACGAAATAGAGTTCGGGCAGGAGTCTGCGGCCGTCCTTTTCAATCATGACGGCATGCAACTTATCGCGATAGATGTCCGCCTGCTCGACATCGTCGTTTAACAGTGCGCTGATATACAGATAGCAAAAAAACAGCGGCCATTCGGATTCTATCGCGGCAAAGTTCTGCAACTCCTCGGGTTCGTAATGAAGACGCTCAACCTGCTCCAACACAGTCTGGTGGCCATCCAGCAGGAAACGCTTGAGCCCATATCGTCCTTCGAGCTTTTCCTGGATCTCGCGCCGGGTTCTATCAACCAGCTGGTCATCTTCCACCGCGAAGGCAGGAAAACCGATGATGCTCAGCAAAGCCGCATCCACCGCCTTGGAGCGCGATTCACAAGGCAGCAGGGACTCCAGCGTGGTGCGAGCGCGGGCAATTTCATCCTCCATGACATGAATCACCCCCGCCTGGTCACCATCTGCCCCAAGGAGGTTGAATCCGTCCAGCTCGGTTAACGCCGCCTTGACCATGCCCACAGAGCTGGCATTGATCTCTCGCCGACCGTTATTGATTTTGTTGCCCCGCTCCCAGATGCCATAGTCCGGCGTGCGATAGGCGGGGCCGATATAATGCACCAGATTTTGTACGAAATTTACTTCGTCCAACGTAAACACAATACGCAGACCGGAGGCCGTCATACGGACCAGGGCGATTAAGAATATTGCGGTGGCGTCGAACTGCAGGTGGCCCCATTTATCATCATCCACAACGGTATCCCCGTCGCACGTGCCGTACTTGGCGTGTAGGGAGTCCAAGGGGTCCTGGTGGTGCTTAAAACGTTCGACCTTTTCCGCCTGGCGCATCATTGCAAACAGCAGGCCACGCATCAGTTTTACCACCGACTGCTCGAGCAGGTAGGCGCGCTCGCTGTTGATATCCGCGCGCCGATAGGCCATGGCCAGTCCCCACACAGCCAGTACTGAGTAGACGTTGTCCCGCACCCAGGCATCCTGGTAATTACCGTGATGATTGACATCGGTACTGGCGGGAAAGAGCCCGGTAATCGGGTCCTGCCGGGACAGAATAATGGCGTTGATGTCGCCAAAAAACCTGTCCAACCGGGACTCCAGCATCTGAACAGCATCAACCGAAGGGGCCATTTTCGACATTTTTGTTAAACCTGAATCACTATGAAAATTATAAAAAACTTGTTTTTTAGTAGCTTTAAATATAAATATCATTTCTCATATGATTAAATCACTGTGCTTTAATAAAGTACAGTATTTTAAACGAGAATGGTGTTTTCCGATCTGTTAGGCAGACCCCGCCGGCAGGATGCAGGCGTCGGGAAGAGGCGACCATCAGGTGGTGGACGCGGGAGATGAGGAGAGGTAGAGGCTTTGATTAAGCTACACGGCCATCGAATTTAATCGGGGAAATCCAACTGTGCCCGCTTTTTGACTGCGTCCAACCAGGACGGCTTGACCAGCAATGCGCGCATGGCCATGTCCGCAATCTGTTCCACGAGGGGGCAGTCGGGATATTCTCGGTGAAATGGAAATTGCCGCACGCATCATGATCACCGGCGGCGATGAGCGCGAGGATGCTCGCTTAACCAGAGCGGATCGTCTGCTGATCCGCAATGCCATCTTTCTTGCCGCCAAAACGGTTAAGGAGACGAGTCGAACTCAGGTCATTACCCAGGATGTGGTCGATGCGTTCCAGACCATCGCCACCAACCGGGAGTTGCCCGAGTACCGGCGTAACCGGGCTCTGGAGATGGGCGACGGTATGGCGCTGTTCTGTTCGGGCCTGGCGGGGCATTTCTTCAACCGCCCGGGGCAATCCTGGCCGGAAGCCGATGTCACCATCCTCGAAATGGGACTGCTGGCTCGTGAGGGTTACGAGGATCAGCTCACTGTTGCCTACCTGTCCATGATGAGCCACATCAACGACCTGGTGGAACGTCACCAACACGATGATCGCCCCACGCTGGTGGTCACCGACGAAGGTCATATCATCACCACCAACCCGCTGCTGGCGCGCTACGTGGTCAAGATCACCAAAATGTGGCGCAAGCTAGGGGCCTGGTTCTGGATCGCCACCCAGAATCTGGAAGACTTCCCGGACGCCAGCCGCAAGATGCTCAATATGATGGAGTGGTGGCTGTGCCTGGTGATGCCGAAAGAGGAGGTGGAGCAGATCGCCCGCTTCAAGGATCTCAATGACGAACAGCGTAACCTTTTGCTCTCGGCTCGCAAGGAGCCGGGTAAATACGTGAAGGGCGTGGTGCTGGCCGACAAGGTCGAA
Organism: Cellvibrionaceae bacterium; assembly: GCA_050290225.1. GTDB lineage: Bacteria > Pseudomonadota > Gammaproteobacteria > Pseudomonadales > Cellvibrionaceae > JBNKHG01. Next base: position 1,160 of record JBNKHG010000095.1, on the reverse strand, counting down.
GCCCTGTTTCGCAACGTTCCGCCGGCCCTGTCACTGGCGCTGGCCATGACGGAAAAGCACGAAAAGGCCGAGCGCGCCGCCATTATGCGCGAACAGAACTGTTCAGAACTGGAGGCCGTTTTCGAGATTGCCCGGCGTATCGAGCAGTCGCGTTAGGCTTTGCGGTTCGACAATCTACGGCACAAAGCAACTCAGGCCCCGCGTTGGTAACAATTCGCCATCAATCCCAGATCAAATAAGCAGTTGGTATATTTCGTTCGATTCGACTAAAATGATTGAATCGAACGTTATTGAGGTTATAGCCAATGGATGCCCTGTCTGCCAACGAAGCGAAAACCCATTTTGGTGACTTGCTAATCAAAGCCCAGCGAGCTCCCGTTCAGATTAACAAAAACGGTAAGCCGGTAGCAGTCGTCGTCTCGGCGGAAGACTACGAAAGCATGGAAGTGCTCAAGTTACGCCTGGTGCAGGCTAGAGCGCGACAGGCCGAAGCCGATATTGAGGCCGGCAATCTGGCCGATGGTGAAACCTTTTTCGATGAGATCCAGGGCGGTCTTCGCGATTGATGCGGGGTTTTCACCTAACGCCGGACGCCCGGTCGGATCTGCTCGACATTCGTCGATTCACCGTAAGCCAGTGGGGCGTCGCCCAGGCGCAACGGTACCTGGCCGAACTTCGTCGGGCGATGCAGCTGCTCGCTGAAACACCATCGCTTGGCAAGGTCAGGCCAGAGGTTGGTCCGAATGTTTCGAGTTTTCCCCATGCCAGTCATGTCATCTATTACATCGTCCATGAACAGCAGCTCGTGGTCTTCGCCGTGCTCCACAAGCGCATGGTCCCCACTCGCCATCTGAGTGAGCGGGAAATTATTTGATCGCCTGGGCAAGCCTGCCCGGCTAATACTTTTCATTGTCTTCGTTTCGTTTTCTACACCGTTCGACCATTTAGTCTGCCCGATGCAAAAGGCGACTCTTCCCGTCTGAATAAGCTGTTTTTCCCGAATCCGTAGTCGCGCAGGATGGGTAACCGTTCATTCTTAGACATCATTCTGACCTTGACACAATCCCGGTATAGTTCCCCCATCAACAACGGGAGAACGAATCATGAGCATCACCCTCAGCAAGCAATCATCTCAGACGTCAGCCGCTAAGAAGCGTAAA
>JBNKHG010000094.1:0-155417 GCA_050290225.1 Cellvibrionaceae bacterium | reverse complement strand
GACAATGGCCTGCCATTGCTCTGGCGTTCGATGTTTCTTGGATTCTATGGCTGGGGTCATGTGGGCCTCCTTTTGAATGTAGAGGCCAGTGTATTGCGCGAGGCTAGCAAACGGAATAACGTCGCTGAATGACCGCTTACCAAAAAGTAGCGGTTAAGGCCAAAAATACCAGATCAGAGTTCACGCCACTTTCTCGAAATGTCAATCTGGACGACATATGCGTAGCTAAGGAATACCGTAAAATCCGTAACGACCACACCTTTAGCTATGGCAACAAATTCTACTTTATCGAGTCACCATTGAAGCACTCCATTGCCAATCAGAAAATTGAAATCCGAAAAACGAAACGTGGCGGCTTCAATGCCTACTTCGCTGGCCGTCATCTGCAAGTGGCCGAAGTGACAGAGCCGACTAAGGCGTCGATGGAAGACATTGAAATTCAACAAAAGCTGGATGTTCTGGCGTTGGCCGAAAAACTAGGAAATGTCTCCGAAGCCTCGCGCTTGAGTGGGGTGTCACGCGATACCATCTATCGCCACAGGCGATTGCTAAAGGAAGGCGGTACCGATGCTCTGAGGCGTCAGGAAACGCCTGATTTACGGCACAAGAACCGTACCGATCAGGAATTAGAAAAGCTTGTCATTGACTTCTCCCTCAGCAATCCTCATCTTGGTCAGGCTCAGGTATCCCGTCAACTGAAAGAGCGGTACTCGGCTAAGATAAGTCCTAACGGTGTGCGCTATATCTGGCTACGAGAGAATATGAACACCGCAGCCTTGAGACTGGCTAAAGTTGAATTATCCCCAAAAAACAAATAGTAGCTGGAAATTAGGTTGCCTCATACCGGGAGTGCTGATAGTGTAGATGCGACAAAGTCGCGTGGTAATTATACCGTCAGCCTCCCTTGGTAATCACAGTTTAACACCTCCCGGATTCACATCAACGATACCATTCCGGATGTGAACTGAAAGCTGGTGCCCTTTGGATTGAAGATCCGGGGAACCGGGTAGTGTGAGGACAAGTCCGTTGGAAAGATCTTAATCACCCGCCAGGGAAGTTCTGCCATCAAAAATCCACCTGCTACGCGCCGGGCTTTTTTTGGGGCGGAGGCATCGACCCACATGTCATAAAACTCTGTGCTAGTATAGCGTCGTTTCTATTGGACGACTCAGGGATATTCATGCCGCCCCTAACCCCCCAGGAGCCAGACACCCGCGATCTGCAGCACCTCGGTTTTCTGCGCTTTGCGGCGCCCGTGGTGCTGGCGCCTTATGTACAGTGCTTTTGGGTGATTCATTGTGGGCAGCCGCTGGTCAAGGCCTGTCGGGAAACCATGTATCCCGATGGGGGCAGCGGCATTATTTTTAACTTTGGCAGCCCTTATGCGCTTGGCGAAGTCCGGCACTCAGAGCGGATTTTGTATCAGGGCAGTGACAACCAGCGCACCCTGATGGGCCTGGAGGGCTGTGTGGATGCCATTGGTATCCGTTTTACGCCCGGTGGTGCCTACCGGTTTCTGGGCATTCCCATGCACGAGCTTTACCGGCAGCATCTGGCTCTGTCGGAGCTGGGTGTCACCGGGTTGGAGGAACTCTACGAGCAGCTGGCGGCCCGGCGGGAGTTGTCCGATCGGCTGCAGTACCTGAGCCAGTGGTTACAGGCACTGTTTGAGACGGGGCCGAGGGTACAACCGCTGAACGGGCTGATCTCCCGGCTGATCGATAGCTCCGAACCCAGTTCGCCGCAACAGCTGGCGGCGGACGAGGGCATCAGCCGGCGCAAACTGGAGCGGTTGTTTAAATCCCAGGTGGGTATCGCGCCCGGCATTTTACAACGCCTGTATCGGGCAAACGCTGCCCGGTATTTGATAAAGTCCAACCCCGGCATTTCGCTCACTGATGTCGCCCTGCGGTGCGGCTATTTCGACCAGGCACACTTTATCCGGCACTTCAGGGTGGTGGTGGGGCAGACTCCGGGCGCCTACCGCCGGCGCAAACAGTTGTCGCAAATATACAATTCCTAGATACTCCCTCTCCTTAGACTGCGTGACAGGTCGTTCACCGGACATCCCAGTATCGGTGTCGAGTTTCCCGCTGCTGCGGCAGCGATTCTTAGTGAACGGGAGGCTTTAACCATGTCCTTATTTCGCCATAGGCGGCTCGCCATGTTGTGCCTGTGTCTGGCTCTGGCCAGTGTTGCCGTGCAGGCCAAAACCATTGGTATTCTGGTGTATGACAAGGTGCTCTCCAGCGATATCACCGCGCCGGCAGAGGTCTTTGGTATCGCCAGCCGCAAAGCCTGGTTCAGCGATTACGACGTCAAACTGATCAATGTGAAAGCCGCGCCCACGGTAACCACCGAGGAGGGGCTGATCCTTGCGGTGGACGGCTCAATACATGACCAGTGGGCGCTGGATGTTTTGTTGGTCCCCAGTGCTTACGAGATGGATCACCTCCACGCCGACCCCGCGCTAATGCGCTTCTTACGTCAACAGGGCCAAAAGGTGGACTGGCTGGCCAGCAACTGCTCCGGAGCGTTTTTGCTCGCCGATGCGGGTTTGCTGGATAACTACCGCGCCACCACCTGGGCTGGCGGTGAGCCGGAGCTGGCAGACCGTTTTCCCAAGGTAAAGGTGGTCCACGACAGCAATGTGGTGGTGGACCGCAACCGCATTACCTCCAATGGCAGCCTCGTAAGCTACCAGGCCGCCTTGGTGCTCCTCGGCAAGATGTCTTCCCCGGGGCGGGCGCGTAGCGTGTTTGATACCCTGCAAATGCAGCGACTGATGGATTGGCAGCAGGTGGCGGGGTACTTGAAGTGACTGCCGAGCTGATACACGTTAAACCTTGAAACCCATTGATAAAGAGACCGTTATGATGGAAAGCCGAATAGACATTGGTCAGCTGGAACCAGACGCCTACAAGGCCATGTTGGGGCTGGAAGAGTACCTGGGTAGAACTGAAATTGATCCCACCCTGAAGGAGCTTATAAAAATACGCACATCCCAAATCAACGGTTGCGCCTACTGTATTGAAATGCATACCAGGCAGGCGCTGAAGCAAGGGGAGGAGGCGCGCCGAATATTTGCACTCTCAGCGTGGAGGGACTCTCCTCTGTTTGATGAACGAGAAAGGGCTGTACTACAGCTCGCGGAGGATGTGACTCTTATCTCGGAAGGCGGCTTGCCGAACGAAAGTTATGAGTGGGCTCGGGCAGCGCTGGGGGAGAGGATTTTAGCACAGGCCATCATGCAAATTGTCACCATGAATGCCTGGAATAGAATGGCTGTGGCTACCAAGATGGTCCATGAGCAATAGCGCGTTAAGCAGCTCGTCGCAATAACCGCAAAAAGCTGCACAACATGATGCGGTGAATAACGGACCTGAACGCCGTAATAATTCCGGGCTATTTCAACGGAAGATAAACATCGGTTATCAGGTCGCACTCTTCGACTTCATGCACTAATTTGAGGTTCTGATAGATATATTCACAAACCCTGGATATGCGTTCTTCGTATGCGTTTATCCGCCCGTCATTCATAACTGTCCTTCTGTTCACAGGTGCAAGACTATAGTGTCATACTACGGGACTCGCTGACCTGATCAGGATTGCTGGACTTTGTAGGCGCGAATACGCCCTGCGGGCAGACCCTCCCTACCGCGCTGAGGCGCTTTTCCAGTGGGTCATCCGGCAGCGTGAGATGATTGAGGGGGCTGGTTTCCGTCTGGCCGTAACCAATCAGCACTGCTTCCATATGCATCTGCGTTTGCACACGCTTCATAATTTCCACCGGGCAGATGGATCCGGCCATAACGCCGGTCCGCAGTGTACTCAAGTCAAAATCTTTAAACCGCGGGTGTTCCAGTGCCTCGATAAACATCGTCGGCACACCGTGCAGTGCGGTACAGGCTTCGCGTTCAACGGCACGCAGGGTTTGCAACGCATCAAACGAGCTGCCGGGAAAAACCGCGCACGAGCCCTGGGCGAGACAGGCCAGCGCACCCAACACCATGCCAAAGCAGTGATACAGCGGAACCGGAATGCAAAGCCGGTCGCACTCGCTGAGCCGCATGCCCCTCGCCGCCGTTTGCCCATTGTTGAGCAGGTTGTAATGCGTCAGCGTAGCGCCTTTGGGATGGCCTGTTGTGCCGCTGGTAAATTGAATATTAATCGGGTCGTGGGGGTTGAGTTCGTCAGCGAGCTCGTTGAGCCGTTGATAGTGTTCATACTCGCCAAGGTCGCAAATATCGGCAAAGTTGAACGCTCCGTCGATCGCGGCTTGCCCCAGCTGAATAACACTTTTCAGGTAAGGCAATTTGGAAGCATCAAGTTCACCCGGCCCGCAGTCTGCAAGCTCGGGTGCCAGCTCATTGAGCATGGCGAGATAATTGCTCGATTTGAAACCATCGGCAGTAATCAGCGCCTTGCACTGCACTTTATTCAGTGCGTACTCAAGTTCCGTGCTCTGGTATGCGGTATTGATGCACACCATTATTGCACCTATTTTGGCAGTGGCAAATTGTGTGAGACACCATTCAACACAATTTGGCGACCAGATGCCCACCCGGTCGCCCGGCACTATGCCAATCGCCAACAGGCCTGTTGCCAGGCGGTCAATCTCGGCTAGATATTCGTGATAGCGCCAGCGAATCGACTGATGGCTGACCACCAATGCAGGGCGATCGGGGAAACGTTGCGCAACCAGATTAAAATAGTTGCCAATGGTCATTTCCCGCAATGGCACCGTTGAAGTACCTTTGGCGTAACTGGTCGTCAATTTCTCCATACCGCATGCTCCTGTTTTTACTTCAAGCATCTGCCTGTTACTTCAAGCATCTGCCAGTCAAGTCAGCCTGCATTTTTTCCCACAACGGCTGATAGCGCTTTTGCCATGGTACGCTCTGTTCGAAGGCTGCTGCCAAACCAAAAAGCAGATCCTCGCGCCCGTAGGGCGCCGCAAACTGAATGCCGACAGGCAGCCCTTCAGGCGACCAACCCAGGGGCAGGCTGACAGCCGGTTGCCCGGTCGCATTAAACATTGAGGTAAAGGGAGCGAACTCAAATACGCGCGCGAGAAACTCGCTAATATCGTCACCCTCAGGAATCAGCTCGCCCAAAGGTATCAGTGGTCTCGATAATGTCGGCGACATCACGACATCCACATGGGCGGTCTGCCGGCAAATTTCCTGCGCGGTCAGGTGAATCAATGCCGTGGCGCGATTGAGTTCCGCAGCCGACGCGTTCCGCCCCATTTCCACACAGTGCCACACCGCATTTTCAAAATCGGAGGCTGTCGCTTTTGTGCCGGTCTCGATTTCGTAAAGATCCACCGCTGCAGCGACCTTAGCCGAAAGAATCAGGGTAAAAGCCTGTCCGTAAGCTGCTGTTTCGTAGCTAATCTCCAGCGGCTCTAAGCTGTGCCCCATCGCCAGGCAGAGTTGACCTGCTTCGTTCAGCGCCTCAATGCAGGTGTCTGACACTGGCACACCGGAAGGCGGCTTTGCCAGCACCCCTATTCGCAGATGCCTGGGCGGCGTTAACAGTTGTTCTATCTCTTCCGGCAAAGCATTGGGGCAGCGATACGGCGCGGGATCAAACCGGTTGCAGGTGGCGAGTAAAATTGCCGCGCTATCGCGTACGGATTTTGTAATCGCGTGGGCGGTAAACATATCGTGCCAGCCTTCGCCGTAATCGAGCCCTGCGAAAATGCGCCCTCGCGATGGTTTCATTCCAACAAGGCCGCAACATGATGCCGGTATGCGGATGGAGCCACCACTGTCGGTGGCATGGGCGGCTGGTACCATACCAGCCAATACCGCAGCAGCGCTACCGCCACTGGACCCCCCCGGACTTCGCGCGATATCCCAGGGGTTGCGGGTGGCGCCAAACAAAACCGGTTCGGTTGTGATGTTCAAGCCGAATTCGGGAGAATTCGTGCGACCGACAATAATAAACCCGGCGCGGCGCAGGCGTTGCACCAGATCGCTGTCACGATGTGAAAGGTTGCCTCTAAAAAAACGGCAACCCTGCGTCAGATGTGTCCCGGCCACATGGGTGTGCAGATCCTTGATCAAATAGGGTACGCCGGCGAATGGCGCTGACCTATTCATGGCTGCGATATCGGCGCGGGCCTGGTCATAACAACACTCAACCACCGCGTTATAGACGGGATTCAGTTTTTCAATCTGACTGATCGCGTTATCCAGCGCCTCCAGCGCTGAAACCTGACCAGTCTTGATTAACCCGGCCAGGCCGGTTGCGTCCTGATTGAAGTAGTCCTGTGACTGCATACTACGCCCTCCCTGCTTTCACCAGGGCTTTGGCGAGCTCGGCGGGATTTGAATACATCATTTCGTGACTGCCCTGCGCCAGTACCAGGCGGCACAGACCGAGACGCGAATACATACGCGGAAACCATCCCCACTCTCCGGGAGGGAATACAATATCTTCCATACAGTGGATGTAGCTCCTGGGAATCTCAGATGCGTAAAACTGCGACAGATCCAGCTTCTGCGTCACTGGGCCAAACGGTTCCGGCACCAACTCGTCAAAGGCCGCTTTCGCTGTATCGGCGTCGGCATCACCCATAAAGGCATTGCGCCATAAAGGCCATGGGGGGGAAACGGTGTTGTGCTCGGATTCGGTCGCCATTTCAGCGAAGGCCGCCGCGTATTCGGGCGGCATCTCGTCGACAACTGAATTGCCATGCAATGGCACAATGGCCGAGACGAATACCAGTCTTGAAATGCGCGATGCCAACCGTTCTGACAATTTGGCAATAACCGCCCCACCAAAACTGTGCCCAACCAACACAAAATCGTTTAGTCCGTGTTGATCAATATATTGTTCGGCGGTACTGAGATAATCCTCGAAACAGATATCCCGTGCCTTTTCACCCTCACGCGCCGGGCCGTCGGGCAGGTGAACACTATGCCCCTGTTTCACCAGTTCATCGGCGACCAGGCGCCAGGCGGCACCGCGATGCCATGATCCATGGATCATTATAAAGGTAATCATCGGTGCGCCCTCTAGAATGTATATGTGAGACGGGCGCCAACGCGACGCGGCGGTAAAACCTGGTTATAGTTGATCGCGTTGTTGTTAAAGAAAAAGGCGTTCCAAACGTGCGTGACATCGTAACTGTCGAGCAGATTGTCGGCGAAGAGGGTAAAGTTCCAGCGCTCGTTTTCGAGACTGGCGCTGACATCGACCCGGTCGTAGGATTCGATTTCAAAGATGGGGTCGATCCCGGTACCTGTTCCGGTTTCATAGCCCCCGACATAGTTGTAGCTACCATAAAGTACCAGCTCGGTACCCGCACCCCCGAAAGGATGGCGATACTCCAGGCCCAGCTGTGCGGTCCAGTCGGGCACATAGGGGAAAGGATCGCCACTGCGGTCCAGTCCCTCCTCGTTCACGTAGTCATCATATTGCGCTTCCAGGTAACCGGCGTTCAGATCAATGCGAAAGTTTGGCGTCACCAGCATAGATGAAGCAATCTCGATACCCTGGGTGTGACCTTTACCGGCGTTGTCAATTGCCGATACCGGCACATTGCCTCCGCCAACCTCGACAATGGTTTGCAGTTGCTGATCTTCGAGATCAATTCGATAAATCGAGGCGTCGAGGGTAACCCTGCCGTCTGCCAGTTTCATTTTCAGTCCGGCTTCGTAGTTGTGGCTGAGTTCACTTTCAAACGGAATGTTGGAATTCAGGTCCGCGGTGTTTTTTTGATAACCTCCCGCCTTGAAACCGTGCGCGAAGGTCAGGTAGCCCATTGCATCATCCGAGATATGATAGGATAGCGACGCCATGGGCGTGAATTCATTGAAGCTCTCAGATGATGCGTCGGTGAAGTCATTGGTAAAGGCGATCAGGGGTATCGTGAAATCGACATCCGCCTCGTTTTCTACCTCTTCATAGGAATAGCGCCCACCCAGCGTCAACTCCATATTGTCGCGCACCTGATAGGAAAACTGGGCAAATGCCGCCACGCCCCGGCGCTCATTTTCGATAATCTGCGCATCCACATTAATGCCGGCAAAAATACTGTCGAGGTCAGGGAAATAAAAATCACGATCCTGCTTATTCAACTCCTCAAACAGATAGATACCGCCGACCCATTGCAGGGGACCATCGTTTGCCGAGACCAGTCGCAACTCTTCCGACACTAACGACTGTTTGGTGCGTATATCGTAAAAATTACCTACATAGTCCGCTGTGCCATCAAAGTCAAAAGGCGCTTTGCTGCGGAGATGACGAAATCCTGTGATAGACGACAGAGTTGCGTTATCAAAATCGACATCCACATTTAACATTGCGCCATAGTTCTCAAAATGCTGATCCATCTGAAATTCGCTATAGGTGTTATAGCAATCGCAACCACGTCGAAACCCCGGCGCGACATCATTGCCTTTTTTGAGGCTGTAATCAAACGCGGCGTAGACTTCCATGCGGTCCGAGGGCAGGTACCGAACGGCGGTGCGCATCGCCGTATTGCGGTAATCGTTGGCGGGTACATCGAAAAATTTTCCGCCACCCAATGCCATCGATGCATCACCGCCGATAGATTTGTTGGTCGCGAAACCGTCCGAAGTTGCCACATCAAGAGCAAAGCTCATAAACAATTTATCGCCGCTAACCGGCCCGGACAGTGACCCTCTGGCCCGATAGGTTTCAAATTCGTCGACTTCAAAAGCGACCTTGGCGCGCGCCTCTTGATCCGGGCGCTTGGTGACAATATTCAGCGCCCCGGCCTGGGTATTCCTGCCAAACAGCGTGCCTTGCGGTCCACGCAGGATTTCCACCCGCTCCAGGTCGAGAAAACCGATATCGAACCCAAGACTCGGCGAATATACGCCATCTATAAATGTTGCGGCTGAGGGTTCTCCACCACTGTTGGCACCCACACCACGAATTACCAGGAATGTATAGTCCTTAACGGGGGAGACAACCGACGATGAAAAATACAGCCCCGGTGTACGACCAATAATATCGGTTACATCGCTAATGCCAAGTTTTTCCAGCTGGGTGTCGGAAAAGGCCGCTACGGAAACGGGGACATCAAGCAGACTCTCATCCCGTTTACGGGCGCTGACCACTATCTCTTCGAGTACAAAATTCTGCCCGGCACCAGCCGCCAGGGAGAACGGCACATGTACGGTGAATAATGTTAAGCCTAGCGTAATCCCTACTGCTAATGCTTTTTTCCCCGGGTAACGGGTTGTGGAAATTTCGGCAGGGCTCTTTGACATGGCCTTTTTCCTCTAATATTGTTTTGCGAATTATCGACAATCACGTTATCAGGAAAAAAAGGCGCAAACTGTTGCAATCGTCATTGAGTTTTACGCAAGCCGCACAATTATTTGCGCACACGGCCCTCTGAATCTGCTCTCGCCAGCCTGACGCTTTTGGGAAGAACATTGAAGTAATTTTTAAATGCCGCGGTAAAGCTCCCCTGGTGCTGGTAACCAACCAGATCGGCAATATCACCCAACGGCAGCTTTGTGTTTTCCAATAGGTTCCAGGCCGCTTCCATTCTGGCCCTGAGTTGATATTCGAACACCGTACAGCCGAACCACTTTTTAAATCCATATGCCAGTTTGTTGCGATTGGTACCCACTTCCCGGGCCAAAGCGGGAATAGACGGCGGCTGCTGCAGAGAGTTATCGATAATATCCCTCGCCTTGTAGACGCCGAGCCTGTCCTGATCGGAAAACTTTAACGGAACAACGCCATATTCTTCGGTAAAATGCGCTGCGTCATAGGCAAGGCACAACAGCTCGTTGGCTTTTGATTCGAAGTGTAAGCGGCGGAGAGACCCCCGGTAACTACTTTGAATCATATCGGTAACCACTCTCGCCATGGTGGGCGCCAACGGATAGCGCTCAAAAAAGAAATCATCGTGTACACCGTTCAAAAATGCCCGCAACGGATCGCCCAGATCGGCGGTCTGCAATTTCAGAAAGCGAGTTAGATATTCGCGCTTGACCGACAGAGTCACACAGGCAGAAGGGGTGTGATCGTTGAGGTAGTGGAGGCAGTCCATACCGACGGGCTGGTGAAAAATCCTGCATTCAGCGCCTACCAGGTCAAATTTATCACTGTTGCTAAACGCGAAACGGGTATTGGTTTCCAGGCAGAAATTCAGCCGCAGCCAGCCCTCGCCGCGATAGACTATATTGCGCTTCACGTGCCAATTGCACTGACTGATAATCATATTGAAGTTGGGGGATAATTCGAGAAATTCGAGAAACCCTTCGCCGTCCTGCTCGGCGATATTCACCCTTACCCCACCGGCATCACTGACCACATTGGTCTGCTCGGACAGGCTGCCCAGTAGCGCCTCGCGCATCACTGCACAGTTATCTTCCAGGGAAACTACATTGTCTCCTTTCTTGTCTTCCCTGGCTGAATCGGACGAACCCCTTTTCCACGACACGCTGGATTGCGACGCTTTCATCACTTCTCTCCGTAATGTTGCGGATCAGCCAGTGTTTTCGATCAGTTTAAACCGATATTTACCATATTGCGCCTATAAATTTTTAGGGATTCGGCATACTTTTTTAGGCTAAGTGCATTTCATCTCATCCCCAAAAATGTCAAGGCAAATTCCAACGCATCGTCGTACGTGTCAGCCACCGGCCCAACCAGTGATGACCGGGTACCGTGCACAATATATCATTCAAGGCGCTTCCGGCTCAGAACACCAGTCTGCTTTAAGAATTCACGTGGAGAAAAACCCGTATACTGCTTGAATGTCCGACTGAATTGGCTGACATCGTTATACCCCCATCGATAGGCAATTTCAGAGACGGATTCTTTGGTCACCACGGAGCGGACCAGATCACCTTTGCTACCTTCAACCCGGCGAGCTTTGATCCAATTGCAAACACTTACGCCCTCTTCTTTAAATAACATATGCAAGTATCGCGGTGTAATATTGTGCCGAGCCGCAATAGTGGAGGGTGTAAGCTTAACTTCTCCGATATTATCGACGATGTACTTTTTAACGCGCCCCAGGGCGATGTGCTTCATGGTGGATGGAGAAATCTGTGAATAGCTGCTGAAGGCTGCTGCCATCAACTCCATGGTCGGTCGCATCAATGCCGCCAGTGCGCTTTCATGGAGGTTGTCAAGCTGGTTGTACAGAGTATTGATATGACTGCTAAGAGTAGCGCCTACAGGGTCAGTGTCCGGGACAATGGTGCCTGTGTAATCCACCACATTGGGAAAGACGCCTGCCAGTACTTTTTCGGGCATAAGAATGGATATTTTCTCAAATGGCTCCAGCACCTGAAAGGAAATTTTACTCTGAGAATTCCAAATCATCATATTGCCGGGAGCAAGTAGCAGCTCCTTGCCATCAATGATTAGCTTTTCTCTGCCCTTGCGAACATACAACAAACAGAGATAAGCCTGGTCGGTATTGGAAATTTCAGAGACTGCGCGGGCACCTCGAAAAGGGTCGCAGTGACACTGTATAAAACGAAAATCATCAATGAATCTATATTGCATTCTCGCGTCGAAGTTGCCCTGCAATGCCTCTTGAATAACCCAGGGCAGGTGTGAGCTCGACAGTTGGGATTCCCAGGCATCGGCTCTTTCGTGTGCAGGCTGCTGGGAAAGCATCCACTGCTGCACATTGGCGCTTTCTACTTGATTGGCAATCGGCTTGGCTGGGATATGTAGCAACACACTTATAGCCTCTAGTTATAATAAGTCTTAGCCTTAATAAATGATATTAGCCTCTAAGGTTAGAGTTTTCAATTGTCTGCCGAAGACCGTCAGCTTCCGCCTGTAAGGTCTGCGTTCCCCCTCGACCAAAATCACTTTCGCTCAGCGTCAAGAACCATTTCACCATTTCCTGATACTGTTAAAACCCAACCTTTTGAGAATAACGATAAAGAAAGCCAATCTGAGCAGGAGATATGACTTAATGACTTCACGAATTCTTACCACCTCATTTGGCACTGCCTTGTCACTTGTCGCGCTGGGTACTACCAGCAATATTGCGACGGCTGAGGATCAAATCGACACTCTGAAAATAGAGGAAGTAACAGTAACGGCAACCAGGCGTGTAACCAATGTTCAGTCCACAGCGGCGGCAATTTCAGCGCTCGGGGCCGACGATCTTGCTGCGCGTTCTATTGACAATATCGAGAGCCTGGGACAGTTAAACGCCAGCACTGATGTTTCCCTGTATCAGGGGGAGGCGCAAGTGTACATTCGCGGTATCGGCTATTCCGGCATAATAGGAGGCACCGATAGTTCTTCTGCTTTGCACATAGACGGGGTCTATATGTCCCGTTCGTCCGCAGCGGTACCGGGCTTTTTCGACGTGGACCGCGTGGAGGTCGTGAGAGGTCCCCAGGGGACCCTCTATGGCCGTAACGCCACGAGCGGGTCTGTCAATATTATTACTAAAAAGCCCAGCGACGAATTCGAAACTGAAGCGCAATTGCTGATCGGGGATTACAGTCGCTTTAAAACTTTTGGCGCGGTCAGTGGCCCCATTGCCGATGGCTTAAGAGCCAGGCTGGCAATTCAAACCGAGTCCAGGGACGGCTACACCACACTGGTCAGGCCAGTATCTGATCCTTCCGGGTTAGGGACTGTCGAAGATGATGCCGAAGACAAGGATGAATTCATGGCCCGTCTCACAGTCCAGTTTGACCCCACGGAAAACGTCAACATCACACTGACCGGTGACTATTATGAAGCTGACGATGCAAGTACAGTTTGGTTGTATTTCAATCGCGGCACTGGCACCAACCCTTTCATGAGAGGTCTGCTGGAAGCAGACGGCCACTTTTTGCCAGAACCCTTTAGCCGACAATTTGAATCGGATTTGGAACATTTCAATAAACCCAAAATCTGGGGCCTTACCAACAAGGTTGAGTGGGATCTCAACGGTTATGAGCTTTCTTCCTTAACGGCCTATAAACACACCAATCCTCTTAACCGCAACGACCTGGATGCTACCGGCGGTTTTGGTGTGGACCAATTGCGAGAAGAGGACCATAAGCAAATATCCCAGGAATTTCAGCTGAGTTCCCCTCAAGGACGAAGCCTGGAGTGGATTCTCGGACTCTACTATTTTGACGAAGAAAATGATGTTCGCAATGAATATTTCCTGCCATTTGTCGAACAACAGTTCGGACTGCCCCAAACCGATTGCTGTCTGTTACGGCTAAATGGTGAGTCAGAATCTCAGGCAGTCGCCGTGTTTGGAGAAGCCACCTATGACTTGACAGACACGCTTGAATTAGTGATTGGTGGTCGATTCAGCTGGGAAGAACGGGGCGGCGCCAACGATGTCACATTTCAAAATTTCCTGGGCGGGGCTCTGGCCAACGTAGCTGAGTTTGAAGATAAAGACTGGCAATCGTTTACGCCAAAGCTGGGACTTAATTATGAGTTTAGCGATGACATTTTTCTATATGCTTCCGTATCAGAAGGCTTCAAAGCAGGAGGCTTCAATATTGGCTCCTATCAAAACACACCATTTGATCCAGAGGAAATTACTTCCTATGAAGTTGGCCTCAAAGCGGACCTCCTAAGTAACCGCCTTCGATTGAACTCCGCCGTATTCTACTACGACTACACGGACTTGCAGATTCAGGATGTCGAAAACAACAACACGGTTGTCCGCAACGCGGCCAATGCCGTTATCAGCGGTATTGAGATCGAAGGCACGGGCCTGCTGAGTGAATCATTGCAAGTGGATTTTGCCGTTACCTATCTGGATGCCGAGTTTAAGGATGTATTGCTTTTAGATCCCAAAAATCCTGTGTTGGGCGTGCAGGATCTGGAAGGCAAACAGCTGCCACGCGCTCCTGAACTCAAGTATACCCTGGGGTTGCAATACACGCTGAGATTAGAGGATGGCAACGCCATCATTTTTCGCGGCGACTACAAGTGGCAAGACGACGTTTTCTTCTCCGCCTTTAATAACCCGGTACTGGGACAAAGATCTTACAGTTGGGCAAAAGCCAGAATCACCTATCAAAATGACCTGAACAATTGGGAGGCAGCGGTATTTATCGATAACATTTCCGATGAGGAGGTTGCCACCAACGCGACCTTCAATGGCGACATTATCGACAGTATAGTCACTGGCAATATGGCGCCACCGAGGACCTACGGCTTGGATTTACGGTATCAATTTTAGCAAGCATATCAATTCCACAATAGGAGAAAAAGTAATGGTTCCAATGAGCGAAGATGTACTCATGCCAGTGGCAGAACTTCCCTGGATTCCGATGATCGATGGGATCGACTTCAAGCTGCTGCGGATCAGCCCCGAGATTGGTACCTGGACGGTGATTCTGCGTTGTGCCAAAGGTAGCAGTTTTCCCGCCCACAAACACCTGGGTGCAGGAGAATACTATGTCCTCAAGGGCGCCATGCACTACAGAGCCGGCACAGCAACAAGCAATTGTTACGGCTACGAACCCATAGGTACTGTACACGAGGGAACGAACTTTAGTGAAGATACCGAGTTACTGTTCACTAACCACGGACCGGTATTGTTTTTGGAGGAGGACGGCAGTTTCTCGAAAGCGCTAGATTACGAAGCGGTTTACAACCTCGCTACACAATTCGGTAACGGTTAAGGAAGAAAGCATTATGTCCAGATTGAAAGGAAAGGTTGCACTGGTAACAGGCGCAGCCCGAGGTATCGGGGAATGTATAGCAACCACCTTTGCCGAGCAAGGAGCGTTCGTGATCGCCACCGATCTAACCCAGCCCTCCGTCGACAAGGTTGCCAAGGAGATCCATTCCAAAGGCGGCAGTGCGGTTGCCCTGGTACTGGATGTTACCTCGCAACAGAATTGGGAGGATACCGCCGGTTACATTCTCAACGAGTTCGGCAAGCTGGACGTTCTCGCAAATTGCGCAGGGATAGAAATGGTCCGGGAAATTTCCGATTTGACGCTCGAGGAATATAGACTCACACAGGCTGTGAATACAGAAGCGGCCTTTATCGGGCCAAAGGCACTGCTGGCGCTGCTGACAAAGGCCGGAAATGAGAGCGAAGGTGGAGCGTCAATTGTCAATATTTCCTCCATTGCCGGCTTGCTGGGCATTCCGGATCAATTGGCCTACAACACATCGAAGGGCGCAGTCCGCCAACTCACCAAAGCAATGGCAATTGAGTTTGCCCACCACGGCCGCAACATCAGAGTCAACTCCATACACCCCGGCTGTATCGATACACCCATGCTCCGAGAAGCGATGGAGGACTGGCAAAGAACCAACAAGATCGGTACGACAGATATGGCGCAAATAGAAAAATGCTTTGCCGATGTTTGCCCGATGAAAAAAATTGGGAAACCGAAGGATATTGCCATGGGGGCTCTGTATCTGTCCTCTGAAGAATCCGGCTTCGTTACCGGACTGGAGCTGGTAATAGATGGCGGTAGCTTTGCCAGTTGGCTATAACGTGGGACGGTGATGACTCAGTATTTAATTCTGACATTATAGAGGTACACCTATGAATTCCAGCAACAGCAGCGCCACGCGATTGTGGATGTACGAGAACATGGTCCGCAGTCGGGCCTTCGAGGAGGCCATCAAACCCGCCTATTTTGAAGGAAAGCAACCGCTGTTCAATATGGCCAAAGGTCCAATCCCCGGCGAGATGCACCTGTCCAATGGACAGGAACCCTGCGCGGTGGGAGTCTGCGCCCGACTGCGCGCCACCGATTCTGTCACGGCTACCCACCGACCACACCATGTGGCTATCGCCAAGGGCGTGAATCTCAAGCGCATGACGGCGGAAATATTCGGCAAACAGGCAGGACTCTCTGGCGGGCGAGGCGGGCACATGCATCTATTTGACGTCGACGTGAACTTCTGCTGTTCGGGCATCATTGCCCAGGGTATGGGGCCGGCGGTTGGAGCCGCCCTGGCCAACAGGCAACGAGGTCTGGACGCTATCGCCGTTGCCTTTATTGGAGAGGGTGCCGCCAATCAGGGCGCTTTCCACGAAGCCTTGAATCTGGCTGCGTTGTGGAATGCGCCGGTGGTGTTTGTTGTGGAGGATAATGGTTGGGGTATATCAGTACCAAAACGAGCGGCTTCCTCTATCGACAACATTTCCAGGCGTGCAGACGCCTATGATATGCCAGGTTGGCGGGTCGAGGGCAATGATC
Source organism: Cellvibrionaceae bacterium (assembly GCA_050290225.1). Taxonomy (GTDB): domain Bacteria; phylum Pseudomonadota; class Gammaproteobacteria; order Pseudomonadales; family Cellvibrionaceae; genus JBNKHG01. Next base: position 139,257 of record JBNKHG010000094.1, on the reverse strand, counting down.
CAGATCTGATTCTTGAGGCGGCGACAACCGCCATAAACCGCGCCAGAAATGGTGACGGCCCCTCTTTACTGGAGTTGGAAACCTATCGCCTGGAGGGACATTTTATTGGCGATGCACAAACTTATAGATCCAAGCAGGAAATGGATCTGATCGCGGATATGGATCCTATTCCTCGTTACCGGCAACGCTTGCTCGACGAAGGAATTTGCGATGAGCAAGAACTGGAGCAGATCCAAACCCAGGCGCAAGCCAGCGTCGATGAGGCCTTCGCCTTTGCTCGAACCGCGGGTTTACCGCCCGCCGAAGATGCACTGAGCTGCGTATTTGTATAGGGGATACTGATGACAGCACAAGACACCAAGAGGAAGTTGACTATCGCCAAAGCCATGAGCGAAGCGATTGCCCAGGAGATGGCTGGCGACGACAGCGTGATAGTAATGGGAGAAGACGTGGGTCCTCTGGGAGGCGTCTTCGGCACCACCTCAGGACTATACGAACAGTTCGGTGAACAGCGGGTACGTGACACGCCGATTTCTGAAACCGGATTTATCGGCGCCGCTGTTGGTATGGCTGCAAGCGGCATGAAACCCATTGTTGAGCTCATGTTTGTGGACTTCATCGGTGTGTGTTTCGATGCGGTCTACAATCTGGCCGCCAAGCAAGCATACTTTTCGGGCGGTCAGGTCAGCTGTCCCATAGTGTTGATGAGTTCGGTGGGAGGTGGCTACGGTGATGCGGGTCAACATTCTCAGTGCCTTTACGCCACCTTCGGACACATGCCAGGTATGAAGGTGGTGATTCCTTCCAACGCCTACGACGCCAAGGGCATGATGATTGCCGCCATCCGCGACCCGAACCCGGTGATTTTTCTGTTTCATAAAGCACTTCAGGGTATGGGCTGGCTCGGAACAGAGAAAGGTGCCGTAGTATCGGTACCGGAAAAGATCTATGAAATTCCTTTAAATAAAGCGGCGGTTGTTCATGCTGGAACGGATATAACACTGGTGGGACTGGGGGCCACCGTACATACCGCACTCGCGGCCGCCAGAGCACTTGAGACTGAAGGTGTCTTCGCCGAAGTTATCGATCTGCGCTCGATTGCTCCACTGGATAGACAGACGCTGATTGAATCAGTCGCCAAAACCGGTCGCCTAATCGCTGTTGACGATGACTACCACAGCTGCGGTGTTGCCGCGGAAATTATTGCAACAGTCTGCGAGTCTGACAGTGTCGAGCTCAAAGCCAATCCTCGACGCGTGACCTTTCCCGATATTCCTGTGCCATTTTCACCCTCGATGGAGCACGCCTATCTACCCAACTGTACGCGGGTATTAGAAGCTGCGAAGCAAATCTTAAATTGAGTGTAATTAAGGAGACACTGTTATGGCGGTTGATGTAATAATCCCTGATGATTTATGGGAGGAGAATGAAGTCGGCGTAATATCCACCTGGTTGTTTGATAACGGGGCGCAGGTCGCCGGCGGCGATATACTGGCGGAAGTTATGGTGGAAAAGGTTACCCATGAGTTATTGGCGCCCTGTGGTGGCACATTGCAGCAAATTGTACCGGCAGAGGAGCAAACGGTTACCAAAGGGACCAAGGTAGCGGAGTTGATCTGAGATGCGCTCAAAGACAATAGCATTAAAGGGAGTGAGAGGGGCCATTGGCCGCAAGATGCAGGAAAGCCTCAGGGCGCATGCTCAGCTGACTTACACCGCGACGGTGGACGCTACCGCCCTTGTGAGTGCCAGGCAGCTGCTCAGAAACAAAGGATCCAATGCAGGCATTGAAGACCTGTTAATCCAAGCGGTAGCGCATGTTCTTATTGAACACCCGGAGCACAACGGTTGGGTCGAGGATGGCATAGCACATTTGGCTTCCTCGGTGCATATGGGTGTTGCGGTGGCGACGTCCGGTGCCCTGATGGTACCGGTAGTACGTGATGTCAACAACAGTACACTGGAACAGATAGCGAACGCGCGAAGAGCGCTGGTGGCAAAAGCCAGAGCGGGCAGCCTGGGCGTTAAGGATATGACCGGAGGCACCTTTACCCTCTCAAATTTGGGGCAAAGTCGAGTGGAACACTTTACCCCGATCATTAACACACCACAAATTGCTATACTGGGTGTCGGTTGTATAGTGCAACGTCCCTATTTGCAGTCAGGCGGCGGCCTGGGAACTCGGCCAGAGCTGGGGTTATCATTGACCGTTGACCACAGTGTGGTGGACGGCTCGCCTTCCTCAGGTTTAATCACCCACCTGGTAGAGAGTCTGGAAAGCCTGGTGATCGACTAACCCATGAGGCAGCCGGGTTTGAAAATTCTGATAGAAACTGACGAAGGTGATCCCGTACAACGAATTGAGCGCGACAACGAGTTGTTACAGCAGCTTTCGCAGTCAGCGTCAGGCCAGCGAGCGATTTTGCGCTACTGGATCAATTCGCAATGTCTGGTGGTGGGACGGCAGGTCACCCGTTGGGAGGGGTTCGAGCAGGCGGCGCAAATCATGTCTCAATGCGGCTGGCCAGTTATTGTCCGCGCCACCGGCGGTACCGTCGTCCCACACTATGCCGGCGTGTTGAACGTATCGTTCATCTATTCGGTAACCACTGAAAACAGGTCGTTCGCCAGCGCATACCAGGCGTTATGCAGGCCGCTTATTGCAGCGTTTAAGGCTTATGGCCTGGAGGTCGACACCGGCCCTGTGGCTGGATCCTACTGCGACGGCGAATACAACATCCGCATCAAAGGCAGAAAACTGGTGGGAACGGCGCAGCGCAGAAAGCGACCACAACATCAGCCCGGCGCACAACACGAAACTATTCTGGTTCACGCTTGTATAAATACTGCCGAAGCCGGTGAAGGCGTCAGCGCAGTCCAGAATTTTCTTTCACATCTCGGTGATGACCGACAAGCTGTGCGAGTGAAACACGAGGCGCATACCGATTTGCAAGCGGAATTAGGTGCGATCGATACCAGATTCGAACTCCATTGTTTGCTGGATCATATAGTGACCTGCTTTTCGTCGGCCTCGAGATAATCCGCAGCTCCCGTCGCAAGCGACTTATAAAAAGCCGTGTCGGCTTTCGACTGTCCCAGGGGGTTCCGGGACAAGGCAAAAAAAACAGCCGACGTGCGCCCCCGGTATGCCGTGGGCGCTGCATCGTCATTTACGCCTCGTTACCAGTTCCAAACCTGCTCGTACTGCTCCATCAAGTTGGCGATCCCTGCACGTGGAACGCCTTGCATCCCTTCGAGCAGCGCCTCCGATGCCAGGCCGCGCTCGCGACAATCGTCCTCGACAAAGTAGACTGAAACACCCTTTTCCCTTAGCGATGCCAGGTCCCGTGGCAGGTTGGGGGGCTGGGATTGTGATACGCCGCCGATACTGAACTCTTTCACTGCCTGGTTGGCAACCAGGTAATTGACCGCGTTACCGCGTAACAGAACGTCCAGTTCGGCGCCGGCACCTTTCATGGCGTGTGTGATCCAGACAACCGGGTCGTCCTGTTCCTCCATATTACAACGATAGGCGGAGTTGATGACCTGTAGAGTTTTCATAGCGCTAACTCCTATCGTGTGCCGATAATCAGCGTGTTGGTGGATTCGCTCGCGCACTGCCAGAGGTTGGCGGGTGTGCCGCGTTCACAGCCTTCAATGGCGTCGCCAACGCCGCGTTCGTCGACGCAAAGACCGCAGTTGATCCAGTTCAGCTGGCCGCCGTTCTCCGCCGCAGTGTTAAACAGGCCTGCGATCCAGTCCTTGGGCAGGGGGTGGTTTTCCTCCTCCACATCGCGGCCGTGCACCGCATTGGGGTGTTTCTGCTGGTGATTGAAAGGCAGGCTGACAGCGCCTTCGTAGGCGAACACGTTGATCCGATAGCCGCGACGGGCGGCAATATCCAGCAGGCGGAACGCGGTAAAGGTGCGTGCCTGTTCATAGGGGCCGTCCATCAGGCAAACGGTGAGTGTTACCGGTTTATTGTTCATGACGTTTTTCTCCTATAACCAAAGGGTTTTGGCACCGCTTGCCAGTTGATCGACGACTTGCTCCAGTGGTGCCACACCAATACCGCTTGCCAGCGATGCGGTATCAATGCCGCGCTCTTGCAGTGAGAAATCGTCGGCGAGCAGGGTCACACCCTGTGCTTCCAGGCCTGTCAGCGCCGAGGGGGCGGCACCTCTACGGGTCGGCAATACGCCGTTCTGGACACAGAAGAGTGTCACCTGATGTCCCGCCGAGGCGAGATCGCCTGCCAGTTGGTAATCCTGTGTCACCGTGGCGGATTCAAACGGGTCCCGGGACTCTATCAGTAGGTAATTGGCCATTGTGATCCTCCTGTCGTTTATTGAAGTGACCGGGGGATCCAAGGGTGTTAAGCGGGGATCACCCGGGTGTTGTCAGACAGCGACTGCGGTTTGATGAGGCAAGTCTAGTCCAACCTTGAATACTTGCTGAATATCCAGCGTCTGCTTGCCTCTCAAGATGGATGTCGGGACAGCGTCAGCTCGAAACAAAAGTCATATCGCGGGCTATGGGCGCTATGCCATAAGATTGAGCAAGCGCCAGCTCAGGTACAGGCCGAGGCCAAAAACGGTGTGCGCGACCAGGTTCATCACCCTCGTAAATGCGGGGTTGGGAGTGGCGCTAGCGAAGACACCTTTGCCCAGGCCGGGCTGCAGAATCAGCCACGGCGCCAGTAGGGTAACGACACCGAATAACACCGCGGAGAGGAGCGAGGGCGTTTGCGCCAAGGCGTTGAGGCAGGCCATGTAGAGGAGGGCGTAGGTCACGCCGACCAGGTAGTGGCCGGTCCAGCCGGTAAAACGTTCAAAACTGACAGCCGGTGTGTCGCTGATGGGGTTGTGGCGAAAACGGCCCCTGGGCAGGTAGCTGAACCAGCGACCCACCAGCCCCCATTCGGTCACGGGGTAGTGAAATAATCGGTTCAGGGATAGGGCCCAGAGGTCCAGGAACGCCGTGGCGGCAACGCCCATTGCCGGGATCAATATCAGGTGTTGGCTGCTGAAGAATGTCATATCAGGGCTCCTTTAGGGTTTCTTGCAAATAGCTTATGCTGTTTCTGGCTGCAGAAAAATTAGGCATACTTGGAATTTCAGTTTGCATAAATGCAAATAACCGTTTCTGGCGCCTTCTCTTGGTTCGCAGCGGTAGCTGCCCGATGAGATGGCCAAGGAGGGGAAAACCGCGATGAACTGGAATGACCTGAATCTGGTGTTGGCGATATGCCGCACGGGTACACTGTCCGGGGCGGCCAAGGCCCTGGGCATCAACCACAGTACCGTCTTCAGGCGCATCAACGCGATAGAGAAAAAATTGGACGTACGCCTGTTCGAACGCCAACCCAGTGGCTATCTCATGACTGAGGCCGGCGAAGCGGTCAAGCGCTCGGCCGAGCGTATTGATGATGAGGTCAATACACTTTCGCGGGAATTGCTGGGCAGGGATACGCGGCTGCAGGGGAGCATCCGCATTACGGCGCCGGAGGGTGTCTCCCTGCGTTTACTGTCGCCTCATCTGGTCGCCTTCGGCCAATTGCACCCTGATATCAGCATCAATCTGGTGGTCACCAGCAGTGCGCTGCGACTCTCGCACCGGGAAGCGGATATTGCGGTACGGGCAACCCGCAAACCGCCCGACAATTATATCGGTCGCGAAGTCGGCAAGTTCCGCTTTTGTATGTACGCCGCTCCCGGCTACAGGGAGAATCATCAGCAGAAACCTCTCGAGGAATATGACTGGTTGATGCCGGACGACGGCGTTGATTTTTTCCCGACACCCATGTGGCGCAGAAAAAATTACCCGAAAGCCCGGGTGGTCTTTAGCAGTAATAACACCATGACCATCATTGAAGCGGCAAAGCGAGGGCTGGGCGTTGCGCCACTGCCCTGTTTTCTCGGTGATGGCGAGCCCGGGTTGGTGCGGATGATTGAGCCGCCGGAGGCGTTGACGCTCAGCCTCTGGATTTTAATTCACCCGGATTTACGGCAGACCGCCCGCGTCAAGGCGCTGATGGCATTCTTACTCGAACGGCTGGAGCACGAGAAACCGGCCATGGAAGGGCGCTTGTCGGGGTGAACCCGATACACTGCACAGCAATCCCGCTAGAATAAAGGTACCTGAACTAAAGACGAGAGATCTGCAATAACCTTTGCCAGTGAGCAATGACTATGAACAGCCTGCGACAACTTTTACGCCAATTGGAAATCCAGTTGCTACTGGCGATAGGGGCATTCCTGCTACTCAGTTGGCCGATAATCAGTGGCGATAGCTATAACCTGCCACAGCTCTACTACTACTTTTTCGGCTGTTGGGCATTGATTCCCCTGTTGCGCCTGTTCGACCGCCCCGATGGCGATTAGGAACCAGTCATGTTCAATGTACCGACACTGATCACCATCACACTCATTTATATCGCTCTGCTGTTTGGTATTGCCCTGGTGGGTGAGCGCGCAACCCGGTTGCATACCCACCCGATGGTTTACTCGCTGACACTGGCGGTTTTCTGCACCTCATGGACTTTCTATGGCAGTGTCGGCAAGGCCGCCACCAGCGGTTACGAGTTCCTGGGTGTGTACCTGGGAGCCACGCTGGCATTGGTGTTCGGCGGCATTACGCTGCGGAAAATTATTGACCGAAAAAACCACTACCATTTTACCAGCATCGCCGACTTCATCGCCGCCCGCTACAAGCGATCGCAATCTCTGGCGGCCCTGGTCACCGTCATTTGCCTGCTGGGTATCGTCCCCTATATCGGGCTGCAACTGAAGTCCATCCTCACCACTTTTAGCCTGGCAACCGACAGCCACAACCAGGCCGCGCTTGCGAGCGACACCTGGATTGGCCTGCTGTTTATCCTGCTGCTCACCGCTTTCATTATTCTTTTCGGCGTGCGCAAACTGGACCCGACGGAACGGCATCCGGGCATTATGCTGGCACTGGCCGCCGAATGCCTGTTTAAACTGTTGATGCTGCTGGCGGCAGGCGTCTTTATCACCTATGGGATATTTGACGGTTTCGACGATATCTTCCAGCGCGCCACCGAAGCGGCGGTACGCATTCCCGGTCTGGCCCGCCTTACCCATGTGCCCGCTTTCGACACCTGGACGACGATCTTTGTCCTGTCCATGTCGGCCGTTTTCTTCCTGCCCCATATGTTTCATGTGATGGTGGTGGAGAACTCCTCTGCACGGCAAATCCGACAGGCACAATGGCTGTTTCCGATGTACATGGTAGCGATTAATATTTTTGTGGTCCCCATCGCCGCCGCCGGCCTGGTGATGGGATACTCGGCCAGCAGTGCCGATACTTTTGTCCTGACGCTGCCGCTGGAGGCGGGCTCCGGAGTGCTCAGCGCCGCCATCTTTCTCGGCGGATTTTCCGCCGCCATGGGCATGATCATGATCGCCGCCATGTCCATTTCGGTGATGGTTTCGAACCACCTGTTCCTGCCGGTCGTGGAGCACTATGCCCCGTTGCACGGCCTGCGCCGCCAACTGTTGCACTGCCGCCGCCTGGTGGTCGCACTGCTGCTGGTGATCGCCTACGGCTTTGAACGAATCATCGGCGAATCCTTTATGCTGGTGAACATGGGCTTCCTGTCCTTTGTCGCCATCATGCAATTTGCCCCTATTGTTATCGGCGGCCTTTACTGGCGCCGTGGCACCCTGCGCGGAGCGATTGCGGGTCTGAGTGCCGGTTTTTGTATCTGGGCGTACACACTGATGCTACCCGCCTTTATCAAGAGCGGATGGATGGACACGTCCCTGTTGGAGCAGGGGCCCTGGGGTTTGCAACTGTTGCGACCGGAAGCCCTGTTCGGCTTGACCAGCCTCGACAGTCTCAGCCACGCTGTGTTTTGGAGTATGGTTTTTAACGTGTTTTTCTACGTTGTTTACTCGCTGCTTTACCAGCCAGACACCGAAGAAAGCCGTCTGACCGAGGCCTTTTTCGACATCGAAAAAGCTGAATCCACATTACCGGTGGATCTTGCCCGCACCATCGACAGTCGCTCCAAGTTTCAAATCGCCTATGGGCTGTTTAAAAACTACCTCGCTGACAGCAAGGCACGGGAATACGCGGACTGCTGTTTTGCCACCGATCAACGGCCTGTGGGTGAACCCATCAGCCTGCTGGATCTATCCAATATCCAGCAAAAAGTGGAGCACACCCTGTCAGGCTCCATCGGCTCCGCCAGCGCCCATCACGCGGTCAAACAATCAGGCCTTTTCAGCGAAACGGAAACAGAGCAGTTGCGCGACTACTATTCCGGCCTTCTGTCCGACCTGCAAATTCCTCCCGAACAGTTGTTGCAAAAAATAAGTTACTACCAGGAGCGGGAGCGATTGATCAACGAACACGCCCAACAGCAAATCGAACAATCACAAGCACTGATGGAATCCCGCATCGAACAATTGAAAGCGGACCGCAAGGCGGAACTGGCCGACGTAGCCAACAAAGCCAAGAGCGAGTTCCTGGCCATGATGAGCCACGAAATCCGCACACCCATGACGGGAGTGATGGGAATGACCGAGCTATTGAGCGATACCGCGCTAAGCGACGAACAGCGGAGTTACGTCAACACGATTCACTCCTCCGCCCTGGCATTGCTCACCGTCATTAACGATATCCTCGACTACTCCAAACTGGAGGCCGGGAAACTGGAGATAGAATATATCCCCTTTGATCTGCAGACCCTGGTCAATGATTGCAGTGCCATGTTCCTGAACAGGTCCAGGGAAACCGGCATATCCCTGCATGTGGACATTGCCCCCGGCACCCCGACTCAACTTGTGGGCGACCCTAATCGCATTCGCCAGATTATTGTCAATATGCTGGGCAACGCCTACAAATTCACACCCAGCGGTCATATCTGGCTCAAGCTGAGAGCCGATGACAAATTGTTACGGTGCGAGGTGGAGGACACCGGTATCGGGATTTCCGAAGAGCAGAAACAAAAAATCTATACCCCCTTCGCACAGGCCGAAAAGAGCACGGCTCGCAAGTACGGTGGCACCGGCCTGGGATTGACCATTTGTAAACGCCTGGCCGAGTTGATGGGCGGTGGTATCGGCGTGGAAGACCGCGACCAGGGAGGCACACGATTTTACTTTACCGTAGCCCTGACGAAGCAGGACAGCCGTATACCGATAAGCGTCCAGCCAAGCGAAGCCGGTTCAACCCATACCTCCGCTGGATACCCCGACTACAGTTACCTGCGTGTCATGGTGGTGGAGGATAACGTCGTCAACCAGAAAGTGATTGCCGGCATGCTGGAAAAGTTTTTAATAAAAGCCGAGATTGCCGGCAATGGCGAAGAGGCTGTCGACAGGGTAAACGGCAATGAATCCGGCTTTGATTTAATCCTGATGGATTGCGAAATGCCCGTAATGGATGGATACCAGGCCACCAAATGCATCCGGACGCGGGAACAGGAACTTCAACGGGAAGCCTCCCTGATTGTCGCCTTAAGCGCCCATGCCATGAGTGATAAAAAACGGGCGGCCCGCGAAGCGGGCATGGACGACTATCTGACCAAGCCCGCGCGACTTGGCGACATCGCGACCTTGCTACAGAAACACTTCCCGCCTTCTCAGCGGAGGGAGACTGCACCGCAGTCCTCCTAAACGCCTAAACCGTATTCGACCGAAGCCCAGAGACTAATCAGAAGTTTCCCGGTTCTGCACCGCAGCGGCAATACCCTGAACCGGTCCCTTTAGCATCTGCTTAAGCTCGTCGCTGGCCCCGATACGTTCCAGCGCCTTCTCGAAACAGAGCACCCACTGGTCCCGCTCGGCCGGGCCAATAGCGAAAGGTTTATGGGGATCTGTCAGGCAAATGCTGCCGTGCTTTTCCATATACAGCGGCGGCCCCCCCATCCAACCGGTGAGGTAGTCGGTCAGTTTCTGCTTGATTTCATCCATATTCTCGGCATGCATATTTCGAATCGACTGAGCCTGGGGCAGCTCATCCATGACATCATAGAAGGCATAGGCGAGCTGACGGATACCCTCCTCACCGAGGATCTGGTAGGGAGACTGTGGGGACATAACACAATTCCTATCTCTAATGGTGGGCTTTCAACGGGTTTCGCCTGCCAGCACCTGAGTACATGAGGGTATTGCCCCTGGGATTTGAGAGCTGGCCGCCCGTTTCGCAATATCATTAATCCCCCGAAGTTACTGCATTCCAGCCAATGCGGCCTAGCGTCAAACCCAACAAGGGGCGATTTTTTCGACCTTACTTGATCTGCATCAATTTACCTCCATCGGGGTAGCCCAGTGGCCTGCCATAGCAGGTCGGGCAATAACCCCAGTGAATACCGCTTGAATCCATCCGTCCTTTACCCCTATGCTCCCCGCTTTTACGCTAACGACGGATTCCGCAATGGCCAGACTCAATATTGACCTGCCTAGCAGCTTCAATTTTTCCCTCGAATATCGCGTGCTCTTTTCCGACGTCAATTCCGCCAATCACCTGTGGGCGGACCGGGTACTACCCATCACCATGGAAGCCCAGCTGCAATATATCAAACACGTGGGCTACGAAGATGCCCATACCTTCGAGGATGCAGGTCTGATTATGGCCTGTGCCGAGACCTGTTACCTGTCAGAGGCTTTTTATGGCGATCGATTGTTGGTCGAAGTGGCCACCGCCAGCTTTACCGGCAAGAGTTTCGAGCTGATTTACCGCCTCAGTAATCTCACCAAGGGACAGGAAACAGCCCGAGTTCGGACAACCATGCTGTTTTTTGATTACAAGCGCCAGAAAGTCATTCCCACCCCCGAAGGTTTTTTGCGTAATATCGAGCGCCTGTCACAGTGACACCCCAGAATATCCCCAAAGCCATCGGCCTCACCCTGCTCACGGGCATTATCGCCAGCCTGGTCGCGGCGGGCACCAAATTTCTGACCGGCTTCCTCTCGGTGCATGTCATTATCTGCGCCCAGTTCCTGGTGGGTTTGCTGATCAGCCTGCCGGCACTGCTTCGCAAGGGCAGGGGCGGCTTTGCCACGAAACGCCCTGGTCTGCATCTGCTGCGCGGTTTCTGCGGATTGGCGAATTTCTACGCTTTTATTATCGCTATTGCCCATATTCCCTTGGTGGAGGCCACATTGCTACGCAATTCGGCGCCACTGTGCGTACCCCTGATCGTGCTGGCCTGGATGGGCATACGCATCCCCCGGCTGCGACTATTGCCGCTGGCGGTAGGTTTTTTGGGGGTAATGTTTATCCTGCGTCCCAGCCCCAACAATATCAGCTACTGGTACTTGCTCGGTTTCAGTTCGGCGGTATTTCTGGCAATGTCCATGATTTGCACCCGTCTGCTGGTGGCCACTGAATCCAACGCAGCCGTCGTCTTCTATTACTTCGCCATCGCCCTGGTGGTGAGTTCGCCGCTGGCCATTCTCAACTGGAACCCGGCTCCCTGGTATGTGTGGCCGACCCTGGTTGTCGTCGGGGTTGGGCTCTACCTGGCCCTGCAGCTATACACCCTGAGTTTCCGCTATGCGAAACCCAGCGTAGTGTCACCGGTATCTTACTTCGGTGTGGTTTTCGCGGGTTTCTGGGGCTGGCTGTTCTGGGGACAGTTACCCGTGTTCTGGACTTATATCGGGATTGCGATGGTGGTGCTGAGCGCGCTCTTGACACTTTGGATAGGGGAGAAGGCAGTTGAAGACTCACTACCAAAATCCGTTGAAGACTCCCCACCGCGAGACGGCGCAGGGCAGGCGGAACGCCCCGCCGCAGGGAGTCAACCTGGTGGCGGCGACTAGCTGTTGATCACCAGGCTCTCAATCATAGCTAGTTGTTGCGGGGCAGGCTGCCCAGCATCTCGCGCCGACAGTGGATCATTTCCTTGTAGGTTTGCAGCATCGAAAAATCGACACTCATCTGGTTGAGCTTCATCTGCTCCAATTGACGTTCGAGGCAGGTGATTTCCCGAATCAACTGCATTCTCAAGGGGGCTGTCCTGTTAAAGCTGACACCCACATGGGCTGCTCGCGGTGTTCTCGACATGATTACTACTCCAGCATCAGGGTTGTTACCGCCGGTCGACTCCGCGACAGTCGATATTCCGGTGGTCTATACCGGTACGCGCGTTCTACTCCCATTCCCCCGGAACTGCTGCGCCCTCTATGCACTGTGGAAACTGGGGCGTTTGCTTTAAGGACCTTGTTTTAAAGAATAGTTGATCCGTTCGAATCTGCTGCCAACACGGCAAAAAAGATAGAAGTCAGTATTGTAATAGCCCCTGCCAATCGTAGCCGGGGTCACCGATCACGTAGAAGAAGGGATTGAGGATGTCGTCCTTGGTGTTGTAGCGCAGAACATTGAAGTCAGTATCCACCACCTGGCCACCGGCGGCTTCCACCACCGCCTGGGCGGCGGCTGTATCCCACTCGGAGGTTAACGCCAGACGGGGATAAAGGTCCGCCTTTCCCTCGGCCACCAGGCAAAGTTTGAGGGAGCTGCCCATATTCTTGGTTTCCACCGGCCCCAGTTTGGCCGCCACCCGCTCCATCAGCGTCACGACAGCTTCCGCCCCGTGGCTGCGACTGGCCACCAACTCTATCGGCAAACCGGCATCAAGGCGCGAGGCGACTGTGCGCACAGCGATTGTCTGCTCCCGGCCCTGTTCAATTTTCCAGGCACCCACGCCCTTTATACCGGCATAGGTGATACCGAGCACCGGCACATAGACCACACCCAGCACCGGCTCACCCTTGTCGACCAGCGCCACGTTGACCGTAAACTCGCCGTTGCGCTTGATAAATTCCTTGGTACCGTCCAGGGGATCGACAATCCAGTATCGGGACCAGCTGGCTCGCTCTGCGAAGGGCTGCAGCTCAGACTCCTCCGACAGCACAGGCACGCCCGCCAGCAACCGCTCCAGCCCCGGATCTAAAATCGCGTGGGCGGCCAGATCCGCCTCAGTCACCGGGGAGTCATCAGCCTTGGTGTCGACCTCAAAGCCCTCAATCCTGTTGTAGACCTTGAGAATTTCATCGCCGGCGAGGCGACAGAGGTCAATCACTTGCTGTAACAAGGCTTTATCCATGAGGTGGTGCTCCTACTTTGGGCGGCCGGTTGCTAGTACTGCATTAGCTCTACGAATCGACGGCGATGTGAGGCCTGAGTGGCTGGATCGAAGCCTACTTACCCATATCCCTCAATATCACCTTGAAGGAGTACTAGTACGGTCGGGTGGCTATCAAAAGGTTCCGCGCGGCTATTATAGTCAGTACTGATAAAGCACGTCAGCGCCCGGTCTGTGAGGAGGGGGCGCAGGCCCATCCCAAACGCGGGAACTGACGGCGGGCCGGGGCATTGCACTTCAATATTGTCTGCATTGTGGGCATACTGGAAATGACAACCCGGTAAACTCCCGAATCGACACGAAGCTATGATCGACTGGACCGCAATCGACACTGTGCTGCTGGATATGGACGGCACCTTGCTGGACCTGCATTTCGACAATTACTTCTGGCTGACCCACCTGCCGAGGCGCTACGCTGAAACCCACGGCGTCAGCCTGGCCGAAGCCGAGGAAAAACTGCACGCCCATATCAAGGCCCACGAGGGTACCCTCAACTGGTATTGCCTGGAATTCTGGAGCAAATCCCTGGATTTGGATATTCGATCCCTCAAGGAAGAAGTGCAGGAAAAGATCCAGATCCGCCCCTTCGCGGTGGAGTTTTTGCAGCGGTTGCGGGCCCTGGATAAAAAACTGGTACTGATTACCAACGCGCACCCCCAAAGCCTGGACTTGAAGCTGAAGATCACCCATATCGACCAGTGGCTGGATATGGTGATCTCCTCCCACCAGTTCAATCAGCCCAAGGAAGACCAGGCGTTTTGGTACGCACTCCAGGCCCACGAACGGTTCGATCCCGCCCGTACCCTGTTTATAGACGACAGCCTCAAAGTCCTGGATTCCGCCAAAGCCTACGGCATCGGCCATCTGCTCTGTGTCCACCAGCCGGACAGCCAGCGCCAAAGGCAGGTTGAGGAATACCCGGCAATTCATCACTTCGATGAAATTATGCCACCCTTTGCAGTCTAAGGTGATGTATGACCCGGTTTAAAGCAGCTATAGGCGATGGATAAAGTACGGATCGACAAATGGCTGTGGGCGGCCCGTTTTTTCAAAACCCGCAACCTGGCCAAGCAGGCCATCGACGGCGGCAAGGTGCACTGTGACGGTCAACGGGTCAAGCCCAGCAAGGACCTGACGGTGGGGATGGAACTCACCATTCGCCAGGGCTGGGACGACAAAACGGTGGCGGTGATAGCCCTTTCCGACCAGCGACGCGGCGCCCCGGAGGCAGCACTGCTCTATCGCGAAACCGACGACAGTATCGCACTGCGCGAAAAACGCGCCGCCGAACGTAAAGTGTTACACGGCAGCCAATGGGTGAGCGACCGCCGGCCCACCAAAAAACAGCGCCGCCAGATTCACCGTTTTAAACAGGACGCGCTGGACCACGGTGAAGCAGATTCCTGACAAACATCCACTGCGATCGATGAATGAACGAACTTACAACCGGTAAAGCACACCAAATCCAGTATGCTCCAGATGAGCATCGTAGCGTCACAAGGAACAGACTCATGCGTTTGCTGATCACACTGATCTGCCTGCTGGTCACCAGCTTCAGTCACGCCGCGACCGAGCGGGAAGTCCAGCACCTGAAAAACGCCATCGTCAAGATTTACACCACCTCAGCCCCGCCCGATTACTTCACCCCCTGGCGATTGCTTAACGCCAAACAAAGTAGCGGTTCCGGTGCAGTGATCAGTGGTAACCGCATACTCACCAATGCCCACGTCGTTGCCGATGCTCGCTATCTGCAGGCCCAGAAAAATGGCCATCCAAAAAAGTACCTGGCGCGTGTGACTTTTGTCTCCCACGAGGCGGACCTGGCGATTCTGACCGTGGACAACAGCGAATTCTTTAACGACTTGCGCCCTCTACCCATCGGCACCCTGCCGGAGCCGCTGCAGGAGGTTTCCGTCTATGGCTATCCTTTCGGCGGCAACTCCCTCAGTATCACCAAGGGGATACTTTCGCGGGTGGAGCACCAGTACTATACCCATGCCGGCAGCTATCTGCTTGCCGGTCAGATTGACGCCGCGATCAACCCGGGTAACAGTGGCGGTCCGGTAATCGTCGATGGAAAAATTGCCGGGGTGGTGATGCAGGCCAACACCAGCAGTCACGCCGAAAATCTCGGCTACTTTGTACCGCCCAGTGTGATCCAACATGTCCTCGACGACGCAAGCGACGGCCAGGAAGATGGATTTCCCGAGTTGGGCTTTCGCACCCAGAAACTGGACAGCCCGGCGATGAAAGCCGCCTATGGGTTAAAGCCCGAAGAAACCGGCGCCCTGGTAGCCAAAGTGTTCGAGGACTCGCCCGCCTACGGTAAGATCCTCACCAACGACGTGATTATGGAAATCGACGGTTTTGATGTGTCGGATGACCGCTCCATAGAATTTCGTCGCGACCTGCGCACCAATTTTAAATACGCCCTCGACCAATACCACCCCGGGGATCAGGTCAGCATCACACTGTCCCGCGGCGGTCAGGTACAGACCGTGGAACTAACGGCCGCAAGGCAGACCCGCAACTACAGCCTGGTCAAGGGCCAGGAGTTCGACAAGTTGCCGGAGTACTTCATCTACGGCGGTATCGTATTTGTGCCCCTGAATATGAACCTGATCAAACGCTGGGGGAGGGACTGGCATAATAAGGCACCGGTGGACTTCCTTCACGCCCGGAATCGCTGGAGTTCAGTGGACAAGCGAGAGCTGGTGGTGGCGCTGAAAGTGCTGGCCGCCGATGTGAACCTCGGTTATCACGACTGGAAGAACTGGGTGATCGACAGCATCAACGGCCAACCCATCCGCGACTTCTACCAGTTTTGCCACCTCTTGCAAAATCCGCAAAATACCCACGTGATCGTCAAGGACGACGATGGCTACCAAATGGTGATCGATCACCAGCAGGCGCTGGCTTCTGAAAATGATATTCTGACCATGTATCGTATCCCCAGCAGCCATTCGCCGGGGCTTTTCGATCACCAGGCAGCCGGCATCGAAAAGAACACCGGGCAATAGCCGCCCCCAGGCAAGAGCAGGCAGAGCGCGATAAGGCACAGGAACTTGAAACACAGGGAGACAGGAATATGACAGGGAAATACACCGGCCTCGCGCTTCTATTGCTGGCACTGAGCACCAGTGCCGGCGCCAAGGTCTACCGCTGGGTGGACGCCGATGGCAAGGTGCACTTCGGCGACCGCAAACCCTCCGGTCAAAAAGGCCAGCAGGCAAAGGATATCTCCAAGGCAGTAGAGCAGACCAATGTCGACGCCAGTAGTGCCGAACGAGACAAGCTCGAGTCGGTATTCGCCCGCGAGACCAAGGAGGAAAAGCGATACAAACAGGAACAGCAGCAGCAGCGCGATCAGCAGTCGCGAGCTCACCAGGCTGCCTGCGCCAAAGCCCGCAAATACCTGAGAACCATTCAGGGGAGGGTGTACTTTGTGCGCAAGGACGGCAGCGAGTACACGGTGAGCGAAAAGGAACGCCAGGCGATGGCAGATAAGGCCAAGGCCGATATCGCCAGGCACTGTGGGAAATAGTCGACAATATCCAGCAGCGGGTCACTGGTGACTATCGGCTGGATGCTGCTAAACTGACGCACCTCGTAACACCCTGAACTGCCGAGTAGTATTCCCGATGTCCACCAACCACCCCCCCCGCGACCTCATGCACCGCTTTATGTTTGACCACACCGATATCCGCGGTGAGGTGGTCAGTCTTGGCGACAGCTACCAGGAGGTGCTCAGCCACAACCGCCACCACCCTGCGGTGCAACAGTTGCTGGGGGAATTTCTCGCTGCCGCCAGCCTGCTCTCGAGTACACTCAAATTCGACGGTATCCTCACCCTGCAGGCCCGCGGTGACGGTCCATTGCCACTGATAATGGCCGAGTGCAGCCACCACAAGGGGGTGCGCGCCATCGCAAAACCGGACCCGGAGACGGATTTCGACCGCCTGGCGCTGGATGCCGAAAGTCGGGCGGATATCCGTCAACTGCTGGGCCAAGGTGTATTGGCCATCACCATAGATCCGGACAGGGGAGAACGCTACCAGGGCATAGTCCCCCTGGACGCCGACAAACTGGCCGGTTGCCTGGAACACTATTTCGAGCAGTCCGAGCAGCTTAAAACCCGTTTCTGGCTTACCGCCGACGGCGCCACCAGCACAGGACTTATGTTGCAAGCCCTGCCCCGGCAGGTAAACGCCAGCCCCGAGGAGAACCGCGATCACTGGGAGACTACCGTGACCCTGGCTGACACAGTCGAACCCGGCGAATTGCTCGGCCTTAGCCACGAGACCCTCCTCTATCG
Organism: Cellvibrionaceae bacterium; assembly: GCA_050290225.1. Taxonomy (GTDB): domain Bacteria; phylum Pseudomonadota; class Gammaproteobacteria; order Pseudomonadales; family Cellvibrionaceae; genus JBNKHG01. The sequence continues at coordinate 121,819 of JBNKHG010000094.1, read as the reverse complement.
CCTTTTCCACGAAGAGCAGGTGCGCCTGTTCGAGGCTGTTGATATCCGCTTTGCCTGCAGCTGTTCCCGCGAGCGCAGCGCCAATGCCCTGCGCTCCATAGGCGAAACCGAAGTCAACCAACTACTGGCCGAGCGAGAGGTTATCACCATAGACTGCCAGTTCTGCAACCAAGTCTATCGCTTTGGCGCCAAAGATGTGACCGAGCTTTTTACCGATCAGCCACACACCCTGCATTAGCACCCGGACCCGACCGCTGTTCGACGCCCCTATCCACCGCAATGCAACCCGATTTCCGCCGTTATGGCGGTGCACAACACCGCCTCCGGGAGGACTGAATCGGGTGCGGAGGAGTAATCGTTCGACCAGTACAAATTTTGAACTTATGACGCTCAAAAAACCGGCAGATCGGAGTCGCTTCAGCCAGGGAATTCTGGCATAATGCGCCACCCAAAATTCTAATACCCGGGAAGTCATGGCTGACCCGGGAGATTTAAGCATTGTGACGGGCGGAGAGCCCGTGACACTATTGGCCACAAGCTGACAGGACTACAACGAATGACACAGATTGAAGAGACGGCGGTAACTACTTACACCGATTTAAGCTCCGCCCAACTGGTGGAACAGGCCCTCGCCCGTAACGAAGGCTACCTGTCCCACACCGGCGCCCTGGTTGCGGAAACCGGCAAGCGCACTGGCCGCTCCCCGGCTGACCGCTTTATCGTTCAAGAACCTTCCACTGCTGACGGCATCGATTGGGGCTCCGTGAACCGTCCATTCGACGCTGACAAATTCGACGCCCTGTGGGACCGCGTTGGTGAGCACCTCGCGGGTGTCGACACCTTCGTTTCCCACCTGCACGTGGGCCAGGACAGCGACCACTACATCCCCGTCCAGGTAACCACCGAAACTGCCTGGCACAACCTCTTCGCCCGCAACATGTTTATCCGCTCTGCCCAGTTCAATCCCAAGGGCAAGGAAGAGTGGCGTATCCAGCACGCCGCCAACTTCGTTTGCGATCCCGAGCGCGATGGCACCAACTCCGAAGGTGCTGTGATCATCAATTTCGCCCAGCGCAAAATCCTGCTGGCCGGAATGAAATACGCCGGTGAAATGAAGAAGTCCATGTTCTCTGTGCAGAATTTCCTGCTGCCGGAGAAAGATGTGATGCCCATGCACTGTTCCGCCAACGTCGGCAAAGAGGGTGACACCTGCCTGTTCTTCGGCCTGTCCGGCACCGGTAAAACCACCCTGTCCGCCGACCCCGAGCGCTACCTGATCGGCGACGACGAGCACGGCTGGGCCAAAGGTGCCGTGTTTAACATTGAAGGTGGCTGCTACGCCAAGACCATCGACCTGAGCCAGAAAAACGAGCCGGTAATTTGGGACGCCATCAAGTTTGGTGCCATTGTTGAAAACGTGGTTCACAACGACGTCCGCGAACCCGACTACAGCGACACCAGCCTGACCGAAAACGGTCGCTGCTCCTACCCGCTGGAGCACGTGGAAATGCGTGTTGAAGAAAATCGTGCCGGTGAGCCCAAGAATGTTATTTTCCTGACTTGTGACGTCTCCGGCGTGTTGCCTCCGGTGGCTATCCTCTCCAAGGAAGCGGCGGCCTACCACTTCCTGTCCGGTTATACCGCCCGCGTTGGTTCCACCGAACTGGGTGCGGAGGCCGGCATTCACCCGACCTTCTCCACCTGCTTCGGCGCTCCCTTTATGCCCCGTCCGGCCCGTGAGTACGGCGAGCTGCTGATGAAGCGTATCGAAGAGTTCGGCGCCAAGGTTTACCTGGTCAATACAGGCTGGACCGGCGGTGCCGGCGGTGCCAATGGCAAGGGATCCCGCTTCCCGATTCCGGTTACCCGCGCCGTGGTTTCCGCTATCCAGAGCGGCGCCCTGGAAAGTGTTGAAACCGAGCACCTTGACGCCATGAACCTGGACGTCCCGCTGGAAATACCGGGCGTAGACACCAAGTACCTGAACCCGCGCAAAGCCTGGAGCGACGACGCTGGCTACGATGAAGCAGCCAGCAAGCTGGGCAAGTTGTTTGCCGAGAACATCAAGAAGTTTGAAGTCAGTGAAGAGATCGAAAAGGCGGGACCGCAGGGTTAAGCACTTCTCGCTCGTCGCAAAATAAAAGGCCGCTTTTGCGGCCTTTTTTGATGACGGTAATAATGCTCTCCCCCGGATTTGCCACTATGCTTACTTACCCAATCCCAGAAGAACCCGACGATGTCTCATTATCAATTTCCTTTGGATGAATTTTACGCCCGAGTTGGAGTAAGCGACTCTGGATCAGTCAGTATTGATTGGCTTGAACAATTACACAGGGCAAATGTTTACTGTATCCCTTTTGAGAATTTTGATATCCAACTTGGTCGCGGCATCGATCTGAGCTGTTCGGCTGTTGACGCCAAATTACTGCGACAGCAACGCGGTGGTTACTGCTTCGAACTCAACGGGTTATTTTTGCGAGCACTTGCAGCATCCGGTTTTAAAGCACGCGCACTGTTGGCTCGCGTTCACCTGCGAGGTGAGCCAACCGGGCGCACCCATCAATTGGGGCTGGTTGATCTTCATGGTCGCGACTGGATCGTTGATGTTGGTTTTGGTGGAGGCACGCTGCGAGCGCCGATACCCCTGGCACTCAATAGCCCAAGTGAACAGGATGGGATTCACTATCGGCTAGTGGAGGACCCACTGGGTTTTATGCTACAACGGCAAGACGAAAATCAATGGATAAATCTCTACAGTTTTGATTTATGCCCGGTTCGACAAAATGACATTATTCTCGCCAATTACTTCACCGCCACGCACCCGCAATCGCTTTTTACCCACTATCGCATGGCCGTGTTATGTCACCCTGAAGGGGAGACTCGTCTACTGGATTACACGTGCTCCACCATTCGAGGCGGCAATACAGATGTGGTAACGCTTCCCAATTCGCAGCAGTATATGGATGAACTCTATACCCGATTCGGAATCAGGATCGACGCACCTTATTCAGCGTTACGTCCTATCGAACAGACTGATCAAGTTTAGGCTAATTTCGAGGAGCTACCTCTCAGGGGAGGGAGGTTTTTGCAAGGATAAATCCGGCATCAGAAACAACACCCCTAACCGATTCCTGTGCTATTAGTATTAAACCTAACACACAAATCGACATGGAGGACTGATCAATGACGACAACAGTCGAAGCCAAAGGCAGCTGCCTTTGTGGGGCGGTGAAAATCGAAGCGAAGACCGTGAGTAAAAGTGTCGGTGCCTGTCACTGTAATATGTGTCGAAAATGGACGGGCGGCCCTCTGCTGGCCGTTGACTGCGGCAACGACGTCAACTTTGAAGGCGAAAACAACATTGCTGTTTTTGATTCTTCAGAATGGGCCGAACGCGGTTTTTGCGCCAAGTGCGGCTCTCATTTGTACTACAGGCTTAAGCAAAACAAGCAATACATTATGCCGGTTGGCATTTTCGATCAGCGTGAAGATTTAAACTTTGACCATCAGATATTTATTGACGAAAAGCCGTCATACTACTGCTTTGCCAACGAAACAAGGAATTTGACTGGCGAGGAAGTTTTTGCACAGTTTTCAGGGACTGCGGAATAGGGGACTTAATCATAACGGAGGTTTCCGCAATGACTGACAAGCCGATAGAAGGTCGCTGCTTGTGCGGGGAAGCTCGCTTCCAGGCAAAAAGCAAACCCATCTGGGTGGGCCATTGCCATTGCGAAAGTTGCCGTCGCAATACCGGCTCCGCAGTCGCAACATTTGTCGGCTTTCGTCAAGACCAGGTCGAATTTACCGCGGGAGAACGCCAATTTTACCAATCATCCCCCGGCGTTCGCCGGGGTTTTTGCGGAAGCTGCGGCACACCACTGAGTTATGAAGCTAAAAAGTTTCCGGGGGAGACTCATATCTATCTCTGCACACTGGATAATCCCGAGCGTTTTGTAGCCGAGTTTCATGTCTTTTATGCAGAGCGAGTTCCCTGGTTCAAAATTAACGATGACATTCCCCGCTTTCAACACACCTCGAAGGATTCGTGATAAAAGCGCCGTAGAGTGCCGCCGGCGCTGGGTCAAGGCAAGGCATCCACATCTCGCTTATCGATATCGCTCATCGCCCGACGCAGGACGACCCCATCCCGGTTGCCAAACAGCTCCGGCGCCAGGGTCAGGGTTACATTTTTAATTCCCCACCACTGGGGCGAGCCGTCGGCTCGAATCTCAAATCGCTGGCGGTCACCGGGAGCCACTTCAGCGGCGGCGGGGCTTATCGAAACCACCGGGTAATCTTTACCTTTGCTGTCGACAACACGCAATCGTGACAGCGGCTCCGGCGGCAGCTTGAGCGCGGCTTTGGCGGCCGGGGCTATACCGACCTCCAGATAAAAGACGGTATGGGTTTTCTTGCGGGTGTTCTTGTGGCTCTTTTCCCGGGTACTTTCAATCACCACCTGCTGCAGTTGAATGTCCGTGGCCACCGAGCGGAACTGTGCCTCTGTTCGCAAGGGAGCATTACCCACATATTCCCAGGTATTATCGGCCTTTAAGCGGATCCGTTGACCTTCCCGGGTATTGGCAAAGCGATCCTGGGACAGAAATTCCCAGGTGCCGTCAGCATTCAGGCGGATTTCACGACCGTCATCGCTAATGACAGTTTGATCTGCCGCCGCGACCTGCACTGCTAACAACACCAACACAGTAAACAACGGAGCCGCGGCCATTACGCCGGTCCGACCGCTGTACAAAAAAGATAAATTAACTGCCATAGGGTTCGAGCTCCCGGCGAATGATCGACTATCGTTGCACGCAGCTTTATTGAGTGCACCTGGGTTGGGTGCACTTCAGTGTCGGCAAACCTTAGCACAATCAACTTTTCACTACACTTCGGCACTAGTACTCCTTCAAGGTGATAATGACGCATTTACTCCGCGAATCCACTGCGATGTCAGCCACTCAGGCCGGATCGAAGCCTACCTATCCTACATACGCCAATATCACCTTGAAAGAGTACTAGTCCCTCGCACGAGCGCCCGAATGAACATTGGTCAGGGACAGCAACGTGAACCCGGCCCTGCTATGACATCTGATTTTAGGACTCTGCCATGCTATCTGGATAACAACGCTCGTTCACGTTTATCATCGACCAAAAAGCATTTTTTATAATGTCCCCGGGTCCGTCGCCAAGGCGGTTTCGGGCTCACGAACCAGCCTGGCTTTCGCCCTTTCACCAAGAAGGTAGAGGCCAGGCACCAGAATCAGGGTTACGGTGGTGGCAAAGAGCACGCCGAATGACAGGGACACCACCATCGGGATGAGGAACTTCGCCTGGGTACTGGTCTCGGCCATGATCGGCATCAAACCGATAAAGGTCGTCAGGGAGGTGAGAATAATGGGGCGAAAACGATCGCGACCCGCCTGCATCACTGCATCCCTCATCCCTATACCCTGCCTGCGAAGCTGGTTGATACGATCGAGCAGCACCAGGTTGTCATTGACCACCACGCCGGCGCAGGCAAAGAAACCCAACATCGACATCATGCTGATACTAAGGCCGGTAACCAGGTGGCCGATTACCGCGCCCATAAAGCCGAAGGGAATTGCAGTGAGGATCAGCAGGGGTTGCCAATAAGAACGGAAGGCGACCGCCATCAAACCGTAGATCACTAACAGTGCCAGCACAAAATTCCGTGACACAGTAGCCATAAAGTCGGACTCTTCCTCCATGTCGCCGGTCACTGCCAGACGAAAACCCGGAAATTGCCGCTGCCAGTCTTGGGCATGGCGGTTCAATAGATCCTGTACCACCTGGGCGGGGGCCGATGTGCCGGGGCGCACTTCGGCGGTAATGGTAATAGCGCGCTTGCGATCTACTCGTTCGATAGTGGTGTAGCCTGGCACAAATTCGAGAGCCGCTACTTCTTCCAGGGGAACCTCCACATTGTCCGCCCCGGCACGGATGCGCATATCGTGCAACTGCTCCGGCGACTGACGCTCGGCGCGCGGGTAACGCACCATAACTTTCACATCTTCGTTACCACGGGGAATGCGCTGCACGTCCTCGCCGTAAAAACCCTGGCGCACCTGCCGGGCGATATCGCGCAAGCTCAGACCCAGGGTTTCGGCGTGTGGTTTAAGGTCGAGGACAATTTCAGTGCGCGCCGCATTGAGAGAGTCCTTGATATCGTATACCCCGGGATAGAGTGCCAGTTGATCCCTGACCTGTTTAACCGCCTTTTCGAGGCCAGCCGGGTCGCCGTCGCTTACGCTCAGGCGCAGGCTGATATCCTTGCTGCGTGTATTGATTGTGGAATTGATATCAAACTCGTCCACCTCGGGGAGTTCACCGAGTAACTCTCTCCAGCGTCGACTGACTTCCAGGGCACCGATATCGCGTTTTTCCGCATCCACCAGCGCCAGGTTGACATGAACCTTGTTGTCGTAAGCCCAGGACTGCATGTTGGCGACAAAGGGTTGTGCGTGGTTGGATTTCAGTAATTGTTCATCCCGCTGCAATTGCTGCAGTGCGCCTTCGGCTTTCTTCAGTACCGCAGCTACCTCACTGAAGGGAGAACCCTCAGGCAAAGTAGCCGTGAGACGCACGAAATCCGAAGCCACCTTTGGCATAAAGCCGCGCTCCATCCAGCCACCGCTGAATATCGCCACCGATAGTGCAAAGGCCACGGTAAACGCTGCAATGGTACTGCCGTTGTGACGCAGGGTTTTTTCCAGGAAGGGTTTATAGATCCGGTCGGAAAAGTGCAGCATGCCATCGGCCAGTTTTTCCCGCCACAGCTCCAGCCGCTGCAAGCCCCAGTAATTCTTCACAGTGGCTTCCGATTCGGGCTTTAGGTGGGCCAAATGGGAGGGCAGGATCAGCAGGGATTCCACCAACGAAAAAAACAGTGACAATATCACCACAACCGGAATGGCGTAGGTGATATCTCCCATCGCACCCGGAATATTCAGCATGGGCGCGAAAAAGATCATGGTGCTGATCACCGCAAACAACACGGGTTTGCTCACCGTCTTTGCACCATTAGCCACGGCACTATTGCCACTTAATCCCTGATGCTGGCTCGAGTGGATGCTCTCGCCAACGATAATGGCATCGTCCACCACAATCCCCAGTACCAGCAAAAATGCAAATAGCGAGAGCATATTCAGGCTGACACCAAATAGGGGCAGCATCCATAGGGTGCCCATGAACGCCACAACGATGCCGACACACACCCACAGCGCCAGGGCCGGGCGCAGGAACAGCATCAGTACCGTGAATACCAGCAACAAACCACTGAGGGAATTTTTCAACAACAGGTTCATGCGGCCTTCGAACAGAACCGACCAGTCCCGCCAGACTGTGATTTCCATTCCGACGGGCAGCTGCGAACGAGCCTTCGCCACATAGCGTTTGACCGCCGACGCCGCATTCAGGATATCCGGGTCGTCGGTGATGGACAGCTCCAGAAACACCGCCGGCTTGCCATTGAGATGGGCGATCACATCCTGCTCGCTAAAGCCATCGACCACGGTGGCGATATCTCCCAGGGTGAGCTGGGCGCCGTCGGCTTTGCTCCGTACCACAATGCGCTCGAAATCCTCGGCCCGATAGGCTTGCCCCCGGGTCTGCAGCTGAATATCCCCGCGTACCGATTTGATTGTGCCAGCCGGAAGGTTCAGGGACGACTGCCGCACCGCATCCGCCACCTGTTCAAAACTCAGGTTGTAATGGCGCAGGGTCTGTTCGGAAATCTCAATGGCCAGTTCATCGGAGCGAGTGCCCTGCAACTCGACGATAGATATCTCCGGCAGCAGTGCCAGCTCATCCCTCACCCTTTCACCGGTGCGTTTCAGCGTGGCCTCATCGACATTACCGTATAAGCCCACGCTCATCACGTCGCTACTGCGGAGTACTTCCTCATACTGGGGCCGCTCCGCATCGGCCGAAAGAGTCGGGATGGCGTCCACCCGGCCCTTGATATCGTTCAGCAAGCGTTGTGAGTCATAGCCGTTGATCGCTTCCACCATCACCGAAGCCCGGTTCATGGCTGCGGTGGACTGAATCTCCTCTATGCCATCGAGGTCGGCAATGGCCTCCTCAATGCGCTTTACCACAAGCTCCTCCACTTCCTGAGGACCCGCGCCCGGGTAGGGTACGTTAATCTGGATCTTGTTGGTGCCCACACTGGGAAACGCTTCCTTGTTGAGTGAAGCGAGATTAAAAACGCCACCCACGAGGATTACCACCATCAACAGATTGGCGGCGATGGGGTTTTCCACAAACCATTGGATCAGACGCTTCATATCAGCCCCCGGCGACCAGCTTGTTCAACGGCGCCGGTTCCGGCGTCACCACCAAACCCTCGCTCAAGAGCCCCTGCTGGCCCACCACAACCGGTTCGCCCTGGGTGAGATCACCAGTGACCCAGACTTTACGGTCATCGCTGTGAAGCAGGGTCACCCGTTTTTGCTTGACCCGGTTCTGCTTGTCCAGGGTGTACAGCTGGTCACCTTTTATCAGTGCGCTTTTAGGTAGAGTAACGACATGCTCAATCTCGCGCCCACTGATTTCCGCCTCTACAAACAGTCCAACAACCAGCGGCACCTGAGCCTGGCCAGGGTTGGCGACGTAGGGATCAACCACTTCCGCCACGGCGTAGTAGAGCCGTGAACGGGTATCAACACTGGCGTCGGTGCGTACGATGCGCCCCTGCCAGTGGTAGCGCTGACCGGCGATGGTGCCGCTCAGCAACACCGCAGGTGCTGCCTTTTCCCCTTTGTTCCGGGCGTTAAACCCGAACGGCAAATCTACCAATGCCGCCTGGCGGTCTGTCAGCGGCAGGCGGATCACCGCCACGCTACTGTCGTAGACACTGGCGATTGGGGTACCCACGGTTACATACTGGCCCAAATCGACATGGGTTTCGCGCACCCGTCCGGCAAAGGGCGCGCTGATGCTGGTACGCTCCAGGTTGAGCGCCGCCTGATCACGATCAGCCTTGGCGGCTTCCAACTGAGCTTCGGCGGCTGCCAGCTGAGGCCTGCGCAGAAACAGGTCGTTGGCCTCGATGTTGCCCAGGTCTCGCCACTCCCGCTTGGCCTGGCGGACGCGTCCGCGTTCGGTGGCCAACACCTGGGCCGCCTCCGCTACCCGGGCCTCGGCACTCACCAGCGCCAACCGGTAATCGCGGTCATCAATCTGCACCAGAGGGCGCTCGCGGCCAAAAAAGCCGCCATCCACAAAGCTCTCGGCCACCTGGGTCACCCGGCCAGACACCTGTGCCACCAGATCAATGTCACGCCTGGGCATAACCGTACCCTGGGAAGTAACGCTTAAGGACTGGGGTTTGGGGTCTGCCAACACCACAGCAACCGGCAGAGGTTCGGGTGCGGTGGCGGCTACCGGTTCTGGAACCGGCCTGAGGGTGGCCACTCCCCACACCAGCAGGGCACCGCCAAGAAGAATCAAGAGGGGCATCGGAATACGTCGAAGCATCATAAAATTACTCATTACACGAGTATTCCTTCAAGGTGATAATGACGCCTGTCTACAAGCGTAGGGTAAGTAGGCTTCGATCCGCACAAACGGAGCACAGAAAGCCCCGGTTCCCGGGACGGAAAATGGATTACAGAATCGGCATCGAATAGCCCGAAAGTGTATCTATGGCCAGAAGCGCTGTCCCGTTACTTTACTTATCCTTACAGCGCCCTTGCATTTACTCACACAGTCAAAGCCGATCCGGTCACAGCCCCCCGCTCAGCCATAAAAAAAGGCGTAAAACAAGGTTGTCCCCGCACGCAAGAATTTCGCATAATGCCGGCCTTCCATAAGAACAATAGATCCATGTCCGGGTCTTCGAAGTAGAGTTGCCAGTCCCCTATGAACAGTATCTCCCTCCGTATTGCCGAAGAACTCAACGCCCAGGAACGTCAGGTCAGCGCCGCTATCGGGTTGCTGGACGAGGGCGCCACCGTGCCCTTTATTGCCCGCTACCGCAAAGAGGTGACTGGAGGTCTGGATGACGGTCAGCTACGTACACTGGAGGAACGGCTGCGCTACCTGAGGGAGTTGGAAGATCGCCGCGCCACCATCCTCAAGAGTATTGAAGAGCAGGGTAAACTGACGCCTGAGCTGGCCAGGGATATCAACGAAGCGGACACCAAGAACCGTCTCGAAGACCTCTATCTCCCTTACAAGCCCAAACGCCGCACCAAGGGCCAGATCGCCCGTGAAGCCGGGCTGGGCCCCCTGGCTGAAGCGCTTCTGGCCGACCCCGCTCTCGATCCGGAAATTGAAGCTGGCAAGTACCTCTACAGTGAGGGCGAGGATCCTTCGCTGGGTGAACTTGAAGAACGCAAAAAAATTACCGATACCAAAGTCGCCCTCGACGGCGCCAAGTATATCCTGATGGAGAAATTCTCCGAGGACGCCAGCCTGCTGGGCAGGCTACGGGAGTTCCTCAAGCAGGAAGGACAGGTCAGCGCCCGCCTGGTGGAAGGCAAAGAAAACGAAGGCGCCAAATTCCGTGACTACTTCGAGTATGACGAACCTCTGAAAGATATACCCTCCCACCGGGCTCTGGCCATCCTGCGAGGACGCAACGAGGGCGTGCTCACCATCGCCGTAACCGTGGGAGACGAACGTGATCGCAGCACTGCTCACCCCTGTGAGGCCATGGTCGCGGATCACTGGCATATCAGGGAGCAGGGCCGCGCCGCCGACAAGTGGCTGGGCGAAGTGGTGCGCTGGACCTGGCGGGTAAAACTGCTGACCCACCTGGAAACCGATCTGCTGAGCGAAATACGCGAGCGAGCCGAAGAGGGTGCCATTCAGGTGTTTGCGGCCAACCTCAAGGACTTGCTGCTGGCCGCTCCCGCTGGACAAAAAGCCACCATTGGCCTGGACCCGGGTCTGAGAACCGGGGTTAAGGTGGCGGTGGTGGATGCCACCGGCAAGGTAGTGGATCATGGCGCCATCTTTCCCACGCCACCCCAAAACAGGGTGCAGGAGGCCGAGGCCACCCTGGTGCACCTGTGCAAAAAACACGATGTGGGTCTGATCGCCATCGGTAATGGCACCGCCTCGCGGGAGACGGAAAAATTCGTCAAAGACGTACTGAAAACCCACAAGGACCTCAAAGCGCAAAGCGTGGTGGTCAACGAGTCTGGCGCCTCCGTCTACTCCGCCAGTGAGTTCGCCGCCAAGGAGTTCCCGGACCTGGACGTTACCATCCGCGGGGCCATCTCCATCGCTCGCCGCCTGCAGGACCCGCTGGCGGAGCTGGTAAAAATCGAACCCAAATCCATCGGCGTGGGCCAGTACCAGCACGATGTATCCCAAACCCAACTGGCACGCTCCCTGGACGCGGTGGTAGAGGACTGCGTCAACGCCGTGGGTGTGGAAGTCAACACCGCTTCAGCGCCACTGTTGGCTAAAGTCTCAGGACTTAATCAGAGCATCGCCAACAATATTGTCGAGTTTCGGGACCATAATGGCGCCTTTAATAGCCGCGAGGACTTAAAACAGGTGTCCCGCTTTGGCGCCAAGACTTTTGAGCTGTCTGCAGGTTTCTTGCGTGTCGCCAATGGCGAAAACCCACTGGATGCATCTGCAGTGCACCCGGAATCCTATTCCGTGGTGGAAAAAATTGCCGCTAAAAACCAGCGCGAAATCAGGGGTCTGATCGGTGACTCCAGTTTCCTTCGCGGGCTGAAACCGGCGGATTACACCGACGACACCTTTGGTCTGCCGACGGTGACCGATATTATCAACGAGTTGGACAAACCCGGTCGCGACCCTCGTCCGGAATTCAAAACGGCCAGGTTCCAGGAAGGGGTGGAAAAAATCACTGACCTGAATCCCGGCATGGTGCTGGAGGGCACCATCACCAATGTCACCAATTTCGGCGCTTTTGTCGATATCGGTGTGCACCAGGACGGCCTGGTTCATATCTCGGCATTGTCCAATACATTTGTCAAAGATCCTCGCGATGTGGTCAAGGCGGGCGATATTGTTAAAGTGAAAGTGATGGAAGTGGATGTGCCGCGCAATCGTATCGGGCTGTCCATGCGCATGGACGATCAACCCGGCGAAAAAGTCGAACGAAAATCCGGCGGCGGGCAAAAACGCCATCAAAACCGCGGCGCCAAGGGCGATGTCAAGGGCGGCCAGCAAAACGCTGGCGGCAATCAAATGGGCAGTATGGGAGCCCTGCTGCAACAGGCCCTGAAAGGAAAGAAATAGTCTTCTCACTCATAGATACCTTGAGCGTAAACCTTGGCAAAAAAGTCATTGGCGGCAACTTTCGGACAATTCCATCGGATATACTTTGCTGCTATTCGCCTTCAGGCAATGATTGAAACTTAGTGAGTATGAGATCCGAGGTTTATCATGAAATATATTGTTTCCGCCCTTTTAATGACTTTTGTGTCTGTGTCCTATGCAGGCCCAATACCATAATAAATGTTGGCAGTTTCACTGGAGATGACGGCCGCGACTACGAGAAACTGCAAGCGAAATGTGCCAGTAAAAAAGAGAGGCGTGAAATCATCTGCTATGATGGCAATATCAAGTGGTGCCTGGTGGACGAGTCTTTCTGCCACAAGAGCAAAATTCGTACTGCAAAGAAAGCCTGTAAGCAAAAGTAATTTTTACCCGCCGTTCACACAGCTTTTGATTGGCAGTTTTTATTCGAATGGTCGTGATCCTTTGAGCCACGATCATTCGCCTTTTCCCCAATGATTATTGACTTGCCATCCAAACCCGGCAAGAAATTCCCTGCCTCTTAAACCAAACTTCGCACGCTAGCGAAATTGCAACTGCCTTGCAAAACGGTTGGCATCAGAAATGTTATACTTTCGGGACAAACGCCCAAACAACCTTTTAATTCCCCCTGCAACGGGTTAACAATCACTTCCCGGATACCCCACTTTACCGGTATTGGGCCAGTCTCGATTTCACACCGCACCGAAAACGAAAAACTGGTAGTCTTAAGGTCCTTTGTAGACCTATAAAATGACCAGGACACAACCATGAACCCCATTATCTATCCCGTTATCGCAATGCTGGCCCTCACCGCAATGGTATGGCTGGCACTGTTTGCCACCCGGATGCCGGCCATCGCCAAATCCGGGCTGCCTCCCCACGCCTTCGCCACCCCCCAGGGGATCGAGCAACTGCCAAGCTACACCGTCAATATCTCCAACAACTTTAAAAATCTGTGTGAAGTCCCCATTGTGTTTTATGCCCTGTGCCTGACCCTGGCCGTGAGTGACCAAGTGGATGGCACCCAGGTCTCCCTGGCCTGGGGATTTGTGCTTTTGCGGGCATTGCACAGCCTGGTACAGTGTACCTATAACAAAGTAATGCACCGGTTTCTGGCCTATTTGGGCTCCTGCCTGTTGCTCTGGGCAATGCTGATTAAACTGATTTGGGCAACAGTCTAAATCCGTGTTACCGGCGCACGATTAGCGTTACACTGTAGCGCCGGTAGCAAGCGTGATAGCAAGAGATAGAGAAAGTTAGAGATATAGAGAGAAATAGGCGAGATATATCGAGAACCTATGAAGAACGTTTTTATCCTGCAAAACCAACACCAGGCTTTTCTTAACAAGCACAATGAGTGGGTGGACGGCCGCGACGCCAATGCGCTCTTTCGCACGCCACACAGGGACGAAGCCATCAACCAGATGTTTGAGGTAAGTTCTAAGGACTACACCCAGCGGGTGCACCTGTTGGAATGCGAATTGAATGACCGCAACAACCCGGTTATCGCCGATGAGCACCTTCCCCCTCTGTCCCCGGTGATGGAAGCTAACGCGTCGGCAACCGGATCCGAACCGCTCCCCGACAATGCAGCCGACAGCGCGGAAACACAGCCGCCAGCCATTCATCAACCTGTTGCAGCCGCTGTTGTCGAAACCTAGACTGCCAGCCGAGGAATCCATTTTGTCGAAATTTAGCCAGAACCTCAGAGCCTTTGCTGCCTCCGGCAATGCGGCATTACTGAGCGGCATACGCCGCGGTGTAGAGAAGGAAAGCTTGCGGATCACCCCCAGTGGTGAACTGGCGCAAACACCGCATCCACGGGCACTGGGGTCGGCGCTGACGCACTCGCAAATCACCACAGACTACAGCGAGGCGTTACTGGAATTTATCACCCATCCCCATAAAGATATCCCGGGGTTGTTGCAGGAGCTGGAGGATATTCACCGCTTTACCTACGCCAATATTGGCTATGAGTCACTGTGGGTGACCAGTATGCCCTGTATGCTGGGTAGAGACGAGGATATTCCCGTGGCCCGTTACGGCACCTCCAATGCCGGCCGCATGAAGACCATCTACCGCCTGGGATTGGGCCATCGCTACGGTCGCCTGATGCAGACCATCGCCGGCATCCACTACAATTTTTCCCTGCCAGAGCAGCTCTGGCAGAGTCTGCACCTGCAGTCCCAGAGCCCGCTGTCGCTGCAAGACTTCAAAACCGAGCGCTATTTCGGCCTGATCCGCAACTTCCGCCGCTACTTCTGGCTGCTTATTTACCTGTTCGGCGCCGCCCCGGCTGTCTGCCGCTCCTTCGTCCGCGGCCGCGAACACAACCTTGTACCCTTTGGGGCGGATGATCACAGCCTGCATGCACCCTATGGCACCTCGTTGCGGATGGGCAACCTGGGCTACCAGAGCGCGGCTCAGGAAAAGCTGATCGTTTGCTACAACAATCTGGAAACCTACCTGCAAACCCTCTGCGAGGCCATCACCAAAAGCCATCCGGATTACGAGGCCATCGGCCTCAAGGGCGAACAGGGTAACTACAAACAGCTCAATACCAGCCTGCTGCAGATTGAAAATGAGTTCTATAGCACTATTCGACCCAAGCGCACCGCCCAATTCGGAGAAACAGCCCTGAGAGCTCTCAAACGTGGCGGAGTTGAATATATCGAGGTGCGCTGCATCGACCTTAACCCCTATGAACCCCTGGGTATCAGCACTGAACAGATTCACTTGCTTGAAAGCTTCATGGTCTACTGCCTGTTAAAAGACAGCCCGGAAACAGACCCGACAGAATACCGCAGTATCCAGGAAAACCAGAAGCGTATTGTCTACCGTGGCCGTGATCCGGAGCTGACCCTGATCAACAGCGAGGGCGAACAACCCCTGACCCATTGGGGCACAGCGATCCTCCGCGATGTGGCAGCAGTGGCGGAACTGCTCGACAGCGCCAACAACACTAACGCTTACTCCGACGCCGTAGCGATTCAGTATCCCAAGCTGGACGATCCGGAGTTGACGCCTTCGGCGCGTATTCTTCGCGATATGCGCGAACAGGATATCACCTTCTTCCGCCTGGCCATGAACCTGGCACAAGCTCATCGAGAAAGCTTTAATGCCACGCCACTGAAGGCTGATACCCGCGAAGCGATGGAGGCCCGGGCAGAGGAATCCCTGGCCCGGCAACAAGAGCTGGAAAGTCAGGAGCAGGCACCCTTCGACGACTACCTGGCCGCTTACTACGGCCAGTACCGTTGCTGCGGGTAACGGGCAGTTAAGCATGAATTTCCTGGCACACCTGCTGCTTTCCGGCAATGACGCCGAAATGCAGCTCGGTGGCTGGCTGGGGGATTTTGTCAAAGGGCCGCTTGAGGGACGCTGGCCGGCCCGGGTGGAGCAGGGAATTCAACTGCACCGACGCATCGACAGCCACTGCGACGCCCAGCCTCTCGTGCAGAGAAGTATCGCCCGCCTGGGGCCCGAACTACGGCGGGTGGGCGGCATCGCCATCGATCTCTGCTACGATCACTTCCTCGCCCGCCATTGGGATGACTACCACCCCCTGGATCTGGACAGCTACTGCCAGTCGATTTACACCCTACTGCAGGAACGGGCATCGCAACTGCCTGTGTCCGCCCGACGCTTCAGTAACCGAGCCCAGGAATTCCGTCTACTGGAGAACTACCGGGACCTGCCGACCCTTGAAGTGGCACTGGCACGCATCGCCCAGCGCCTGAGCCGCCCCACACCACTGACAGACTGCTACCCCCGAATGGTCGAGCAATATACCGCTCTGGAAGCGGATTTTCGGCAGCTGTTTCCCCTGCTCCAAGCCTTTGCCCGGCGGCAGGCAGGCTACTTCTGAATCACGAAATTGTTGAAGTAGAGATCTACAATCCCACTTCCGCCGTCATCCCTCTCACCATCTTCGGCCAGGACAATGGCGCGAATTTCCTCCAGCGCGGCTTGTCGCAACAACTCCTTACCCTCCTGGGTATCGATATCCACGTCGCTCTGTTTGCTGAACAGCAGCACCAGATTGTTACGTATAAACGGCATATGGTGACGAATGGAATTGGCGGCATTGCTATCTTTCACCCTAACCGACAGCTCTGCCTTGAGATATTTCAAGCGACCCTGGCCACCGTAGTTGACTACAAACGGGGGTTTCAACGGTAAATAGATAGGCCGGGATTTGGGCAGTGCCACCCCTCCCGCGTCGCTCTCGGCCAGAGCCAGGGGACTGGCAATAACAACCACCAGCACCACAAACGAAACCAGGCGGCGAACGATATCCAACCCTTGTATACTCTGTTTCACACCTCAACCTCTTTGTATTTTATTGTGGTAATCACCGCGATCCTGCAACCGGGCCAATGATCCCCGGATCGCCAAAACTCCCGAATCGACGGAACCTGAGCGCCGCGCCGTGGACTAAAGAGCGGCAGTTCAACCTAGCCTGTTGTTTTACCACAAAAATTCACCTAGTGTAGGCCGCAATTTGTTATTAACGCCTCGGGGATAGCCGCCTTGCCCAATTTGCGACAAACCAACCTGATTATTTTTCTCGGCTGCGTCAGCCTGATCTTGACCGCGCTTTATATGCAACACTATATGGATATGAAGCCCTGTGCGCTTTGCATTACCCAGCGTATCTTTGTGATGGCGGTGGGCCTGATTGCGCTGCTGGGCTTTATTCATAATCCTAACCGAATCGGGGCCAGGGTTTACGCGGGCCTGGCCATCGTCGCGGCAGTGATCGGCGGCGGCTTTTCATCTCGCCACATTTGGCTGCAGAGCCTGCCTGAGGATCTGGTCCCCGCCTGCGGACCCAGCCTCGAATACCTGCTCGATGCCTTCCCCCTGCAAGAAGCCTTCACCCTGCTGCTACAGGGCGATGGCAACTGCGCTGAGGTAAGCTGGCGCTTTCTCGGCCTCACCATTCCCGCCTGGACCCTGGTAGCCTTTATCGGCCTGGTGCTGATCAATCTATGGCAGATTTTCCGACCCCAAATACCGGACCGTAGTTAGCGGAGGACTGGTCGATTACCCTTATATTCCAAGGATTCGATACAGGTGCTGAATCAGCTACAGGGAATTCAAAGCCAACACTGTCGGTTTGACGGAGGTTTGGAGTTTGGTTCAGGTACGGGAAATTAGGAAGGAGCCAGTAAATCCCACCAATCCTATGCCTGTTTTTTTGGCCTGACAAGGCTTTTCGGACGAGGGGATTTGTCAAATCAAATTTTGACGATTTTTTTTAACCTCAGCCCCGAATCCTCTTGCTGATAGGTTTCAGATCCCCTATCTTGAAAAGTTATTGGCTCAGGAGGGCAGGGTAGTTTGCCCTCTGAAGTTGACACGGTTGTGTCGACGGGCACCTCCACTTACACAGGTGTGCTTTCCCGGGATAATGCCATGCTCGCGGCAACCCGACAGCCAGGGGAAGAAAGAACAAGAGCAAGAAGTAAAAAAATTAAGGATGTAGTGTCATGTTAGAGAATTGCAAATCGGCTAAAGAACGCTGGGGCGGCGTGAGTGAAATTATTGATCGCTGGCTGCAGGAGCGCCAAGACCTGTTGGTCAAGTACTGCGAACTCTCCAATCTGCACGAAAGCAAAGAATCGGACGGCGCCCGCGGCAAACAGTTGCGCAGATTCTGTCAAATTCTGGTGGACTATATATCCGCCGGTCATTTCGAAATCTATGATCAGCTGATTAAGGAGGGCCGTGATTTCGAGGATACACAGGCCCTTGAAGAGGCCAGCTCCCTGTTCGAGACGGTGGACACCTCTACTGAACTGGTGCTGGATTTTAACGACAAATATCAGGAAACCGACGATCTCTCCAGTCTCTCTCACGATCTGTCCAGACTGGGCGAGGCCCTGGAATCCCGCTTCGAGGCCGAAGACCGCATGATTGCGGTGCTGCACGTGGCCCACAAGGACCTGGTGGCCTGATACTTATTGTTGCTGCCCCGCATTATCGCGGGGCAATGCATCTCCCCCAGAATTTCGCTACCGCTACCACTTTCTCCTGCAAATCGCCTTGTAGACACCTCTTTTCATCCTCCTATAGCCAAATGGTCCGGACAACGCTTTAATACGCCACAGCGAAATAAAACACCTATACCACTGGCCTGAATGGGCGGACCCAGTTCATGCGTAACGGATTTTCGACACTTGCCCTGCGTGGCACCCTTTCCCTGCTGTTGCTGTCCCTCACTGCCTGTAGCAATGACAGCATTCCCACTCAGAGTTTTGAGGTGGCGTCCAAGGGCTCCCAGGGAGCTGCTCTCTCCGACGATGCACGCTGGGCCGCTGTCGGCGCCATTCACCAGGGCGGAAGCCTGTGGCGCACCGGAGATGGAGAGCGGCTCTATAACTGGAATCACAAGCAGGGAGAAAAAACCACCATAGTTGCCGCTGACTTCTCTCCGGAGGGGGAATGGGTACTGACAGCCGACCCCCATACCCTGGTGCTGTGGAACGTGGAAAGCGGGCAAGCGGCTCGATTCTGGACCGCCCCCGGGGAAGTCATGTCCGTGGCCCTGAGCCCCGGTGGACGCTTTGCGCTGCTGGGCATGGGTGATAACACCGCCGTTATCTTCGACGTGGTGCATGGCGGCATACGACGCACTTTCCACCACCAGAACCGGGTTCGCAGTGTTGACTTTAACGCCGACGCCAGTCTCGCCATCACCGGCTCTGAAGACTATTCCGCCGTACTCTGGGATGTGGCCTCGGGCAAGGAGTTGCAGCGCATCCAGCATCAGGACGACGTGCAAATGGTCAGGTTAAGCGCCGACGGCAGCCGCGCACTGTCCGCCGCGAAATACGACAAAGCCCTGGTTTGGAGTACTAAAACTGGCGAGGTGCTTGGCGAAGTGCCACTGCGCTCGGAACTGCTGCGTCGCGGCATGCGCTTCACCGCCGCGCGCTTTACCCCAGACGGCCGCCAGCTACTCACCGGTCGCCCGGATCAGGTGGTACAACTCTGGGATACTGACAGGATGGCGCTGCTCGGTCGCTGGCGCCTTCCCAAACGTGACGCCTGGAAACCCACCAGTGCCGCTGTGCTGGCAGTCGCTTATGGCACCAGGCCGGGCCGCTATTTCGCCGTGGCGTCCAACGGTTTCGTACACCGCCTGGAAAGGCCTTAGATAGCCTTCCGTCCCGTCAAATCCCCCATAAAAAAAGGCCGACCCAATTGGGTCGGCCTTTTTTTATATCTGTCCCGGCTTATGCTTCCCGGTCAGGGAACACAACCGGTCAGCCTGAGCAGTTAATTGACGCTGGCCTTCAACAGCTCCACCTCAAAGATCAGGGTTGAGTTGGGACCGATTGGACCGCTGGTTCCACCCGGACCATAAGCAAGGTCGGAGGGGATATAAATCTCCCACTTGGCGCCCTCGCTCATCAGCTGTAAAGCCTCTGTCCAACCGGCAATCACACCAGTGACCGGGAATGACACGGGCTCGCCACGATTGTAGGAACTATCAAACTCGGTGCCATCAATCAGCGTTCCGCGGTAATGCACCGAAACGGTATCACTGGTGGTCGGCTTGGGTCCTTCGCCGGCACTGATCACCTTGTACTGCAGACCGCTGGGCAGGGTAACTACCCCTTCTTTCTTACCGTTTTCGGCCAGAAAGGCTTCACCCTCTTTCTTGTTGGCTTCGGCTACCACGGCCAAAGCCTCATTGCGCTTGGCCTGTTGCTTCTCCTGGAAAGCCTGCAGGGTTTTGCGGATTTCCTCCTCGCTCAGGCGGGGTTCCTCGCCGGCCTGGGAATCGACAAGGGCCTGGGTCAGGGCGCGGGTGTCGATAGCGATTTCGTCCTGCTTGAAGCGGTTGGCCATATCCAGGCCGATAACATAACTCAGGCGCTGATCGAGAGTGCTCAATTCCACAGATTCTTCGGCGGAGGCGCCATCCGCAGCTTTTTCGTTACACCCCAACAATACTGTGGCGGACATCGCCAATGCCACCAGCAGGGGGCGCTTCTGTATTTTCATAATAATCGGTCCAATTGCTATTAATCTTCAGCCGGCAGCGTGCCGCTGATTGCCTCCAGCGCTTCATTGCGCTGATTCATTAACTCCTGTACCTGTTTCGCATCCTTGATCAATTTGGATACCTGGCCAGGGTTGACAGTCAGGGGCAATGGTACTCCAATTTGTGGCGACTGCGCAGTGACTTCACTCTCTTTTTTCGCTTCTGGCTGAGACAGGGGTGTAGCCTGGATAAGGTTGGTGTCGGGGTCCACAACGATTGTCTCACTGACGCCGTTGGGGTTGGGCTGATCGGAGTACTGCCAGTTACCCTCGCTATCGCGCCACCTGTAGATGCGTGTCCCCTGCGCCGACTCACCATCGGTGATGCGGGAGATTCCACCTGAGACCTCTGACCAGAGTCTCCTGGCCCGCAAGCTAAGCCTCTCCCAACTCAGCGCTCCGGTATTGATACCCAGGTCATCAACGCTCATCCAAGGGCGCCCGTCGGGTCTTTTGAACACAAAGGGGCCCGCCAGACCCAGTACCAACACCAATATCATCAGCTTTATAAATATCTTCACGACGACTCCTTTTCGCATAAATCCGTTGTATGACAGCTGCAGGGATCAATCAAAGCCACAGTTCTCAAATTAGGTTACAAACTCACACCAATGACTGGAATCTCAGGCAAAGCCGATTACACTCAGGAATAGTATTAACCGATGCGCAGAGCATACATTTTTTTTCCAAACAGCGTTATCATTCGGCGCCGTTGATGTTCTGAATAGTTAGACTTTCTTTAATAACCACAACCCGGATTGAAACATAGGACGCACCCCATGGCCGCGAAGAAAAAAGTCATTAACCCGGTAGCCGACCTGGAAGCTCAGATCGTTAAGCTCAATACCCAACTGGACAAAGCCCGCGTCAAAAAACTCAGTGACGCCGAAAAAGCCGCTGCCAAAGCGGATAAAGACGTTGCCGCGGCCCAGAAAAAATTAGCCAACCTCCAGGCACGACTGAACAAAGCCAGTGCAACTGCCAAAAGCAAAAAAACAGCCGCCGCTAAAAACAGCCTGGCCAAAGCCAAGCAAGCGGTCACCGCCCAGCGGGTCTCAGTAGCCGATGCCAAACAGGATGCAACTACCGCCAAGGAAGCCGTCAAGGCAGCCAAAGCCCAAAAAGATCTGGCCGACACCCTGGCCAAGGTTGCCATCAAGGTCGAAAAAGAGTTCGCCAAAGCCGAAGCTAAAACCGCCAAGGCCCGGAAACCAAAGGCCACCAAAGCCCGGACAAAACCCGCTGTGAAGAAGGCGGCGACCAGGAAAGCGGCCACTCCCAAAGCGAAAGCGGCAACCACCGGGAAGGCGAAACCTGCAACCAGGAAAGCAGCGACAACCACCACAGCCAAGAAAGCACCGGCGAAGAAGGTTGCGGCCAAGACAATGGAGACCAAACCCGCTCCCGCCAAAGCCGCTGACAAACCTGCCAGCGCAAAACCGGCGACTAAAAGGAAAGCATCTAGCAAGAAAGCGACCCCCCGAAAGCCGGCTGCGGTCAAAGCGGCTGAGGCTCCCAAGGCGGTTGAGACTCCCAAAGCGATTGAGACGAAACCAGCGGCCGTGGTCGCCCCGGCGCCGTCCGCCAAGCCGACGCCCGAACGCAAACCAGAGCCTACCCCTTTGGCGGCAGTAAAAACTGAAACGGAAACTGTGGAAACCAAGGTGAAAGCCACCGAGCCGACGCCCATAGCCGCCTCAGCCAAGCCGGCCCCCGTGACCCCGCGAATGGTGGAGAAAAGCGAGCAAGCAGTAGCAGAAGAGCCGGAGGCGCCATCAGTAGAAGCTGCTGAAACTGCGCCCGCCGCTGAACCGGTAGCGGCCTCAAGCCCTGAAGTAAAAACGTCCGAAAAAGATAAACCGGAACCCGAACAGGCCGCAGAAAAAGCGAAGTCGGAGGAGACGGAAAAGGACAAACCCGCAGCACCGATGACCGCCAGCCTGTTCGACGAACCCCGCCCCTATTAAATCCCAGGCTGGCTTTCAGCGTTCCCACGCTGTTCTTTTCTGGCCAGCTTTCCCCGGGGTCAATCGGCCCCGGGGGATCAATTCAGGGCTCGACGCCAACGCATCAACCAGTCACAATTTGCCGGTATACTCAGGTAATTGGCATAGAGAGCGACATTGTCCCCCGTAGCCTCAGACACCGTTCCCGATCGCTCGTATAACCAACGCTGCTCCAACTGCTCGGCACTCAACTCTGCCGTCTTGATCGCTTCTCTCGTGGGCGCCACCTCCGGCAACGCCCAGTCGTGGCCACTTTTTAACGCCCGTCTCAACTGTCGCAAGGGTTGAACCACCGAGCGCTCCCACAACTGTAATTGCTCAATTGCCTGCGCCAGGGTTTCAACGCTCAAGGCACGCCCCTGGGTCTCGAGCCAGCAGGCCCAAAGTAACAAATTCACGTTACCGCTGTGCTGGTCCTGTAACTCCAAACACAGGGATTGCACTGCCTCCCTGCGGTACAGGCGCAGGGAGTATTCCCAAAACGGGTTGTTAAACGGATTCGATGTATTCATAGGTGTTTGCGGGTAGAATGCGCGCCATGATCAATTTGCAAGAAGTTAGCCTACAACGGGGCGCCAAGGTTTTACTAGAGGGTGCCGACCTTAGCATTCACCCAGGCCAGAGTGTAGGGCTGATTGGCGCCAATGGCAGCGGTAAATCCAGTTTTTTCAAATTGTTGATCGGCGAACTCCACGCCGACAGCGGTAACTGCCAGGTTCCCAGCCAGTGGCGTATTGCCCATATGGCCCAGGAAATCAAGCAGGTTGATCGCAATGCCCTTGACCATGTGCTCGACGGCGATACCGAATTGCGTCGCCTGGAGCGGGCCATTGCCGAAGCCGAATCCCACCCCGATGATCACGAGCAGGGCCAGGCGCTGGCCAAACACTATGCCGCGATGGAGGCAATCAACGGTTACAGTGCGCCGTCACGGGCCCAGCAGTTGCTCAGCGGCCTGGGATTTGCCCCCTGTGACGCAGAGCGGCCGGTCGGGGATTTTTCCGGAGGCTGGCGCATTCGCCTCAACCTGGCCCAGGCGCTGATGTGTCCCTCGGACTTGCTGCTATTGGACGAACCCACCAACCACTTGGACCTGGATACCACTCTGTGGCTGGAACAGTGGTTAAAACGCTATTCGGGTACCCTGGTGATCATTTCCCACGACCGGGATTTTCTGGACAACGTGGTGCAGCGGGTGGTCAGTGTAGAGGGCAAAGATCTGGTCAGCTACCAGGGCAATTACTCCGCCTTTGAACGTCAGCGCGCCGAGCGCTTGTCGCAGCAGCAAGCGGCCTACGAGAAACAGCAGGCGCGGGTGGCAGAGATCGAAAATTTTGTACGCCGGTTTCGCGCCAAAGCCACCAAGGCCAAGCAGGCCCAGAGTCGCCTCAAAGAGTTGGAGCGGATGGAGAAGATCGCCCCGGCTCACGTGGATTCGCCATTCCATTTTCAACTGGAGGCCAGCGACAGGCTCTCGAATCCGCTGATCAATCTCAACCATGTGGATATCGGTTACGGCGACAGGCCGGTGCTGAAAAACGTCAATCTCAATATCGCACCCAGCAGTCGGCTGGGGCTTCTGGGCCCCAATGGCGCCGGCAAGTCCAGCCTGATCAAGACCCTGGCCGGCAGCCTTCCCTGCGCCCGGGGAGATCGAATCTGCGGTGAGCACTTGGCCATAGGTTACTTCGCTCAGCACCAGTTGGAGGCGCTGGACCTGTGCGCCTCTGCCGCACTGCATATTCAGCGCCTCTCACCGCAGGCCACGGAGCAACAGGTACGCAATTTTCTCGGTGGCTTCGGTTTTCACGGCGATCGCGCATTCGAGACAATCCACCACTTCTCTGGCGGAGAAAAAGCACGCCTGGCCCTGGCGTTGATCGCCTGGCAGAAACCGAACCTGCTACTGCTCGACGAGCCCACCAACCATCTGGACCTGGAAATGCGTCACGCCCTGACGGTGGCCCTGCAGGGGTTTGAAGGGGCGGTAATCGTGGTTTCCCACGACCGTCATCTGCTGCGCAATACCGTGGATGAATACCTGCTGGTAGCCGATGGCAGGATCAGTGATTTCGACGGAAACCTCGACGACTACCATCTTTGGATGCAACAACGTCGACAGCAAGACCTGCCGGAGCTGACGCGGCGGACATCCACCACAGATGCGCCACTCGATAAAAAGGCCCAACGGCAGCAGGCCGCGGCCAAGCGCGAGCAGCTTAAACCGCTCACCAACAAGCTGAAAAAATACGAAAAGGAACTGGATAGCCTGCAAAATCAACTGGAGCAGCTTGAAACTCAACTGGCGGACACCTCGCTCTACGAGGCGGACAACAAGGACCAATTACAATTTCTGCTCCAGGAGCAGGGCCAACTCAAGCAGCAGCTGTCGGACTGTGAGGAAAACTGGATGACGGTCAGCGAGGAGCTTGAAGCCCTGAAGGGGTGAGCCCCCCGCTATCTGCTGCAATAGATGTCGCTTAGGCCAGCGCCAACACCTGATCGACTAACTTGTTGATTCCAGCGGCCGCCTCGCTGATTCTTCCGGCCAGCATATAGGCGGGCGTAGTGACCAGTTTGCGGTTGGCATCGATACAGATATCGTCCACTTCGCACGCCTTGTGCACACCGCCGGTAGCGACGATAGCACCGGCCACATCTGCATCCTTACCGATGGTGCATTCCACCCCCTGGCCGAAGATGGCTGCGGACATGGTCGGGGCGATGCACACCAGCCCCACTGGCTTCCCGGCATGGTGAAAGGCCTGGGCAAAAGCCAGGAACTGGGGGTTCACCGTCAGTTCCGCTCCCTTCACAGCAAAGTCACTGAGGTTTTTGGCGGCGCCAAAGCCACCGGGGACAATCAGGGCGTCAAAATCCTCGGCCCGGGCTTCGGCCAGGTCTTTAATCTGGCCCCGGGCGAGGCGGGCAGCCTCTGTCAGCACATTGCGCGTCTCACCCTCGGCAACTTCTCCCGTCAGGTGATTGATTACATGCATCTGTTCAATATCGGGCGCAAAACACTGCACCTGGGCTCCCTGCTGATCCAGACGCAGTAGCGTAATGACCGATTCGTAAATTTCGGAGCCGTCGAAAACACCGCAGCCCGCCAGTACAACCGCTACTTTCTTTGTCATCGTTTACCACCTGCCAAATTCGACGCCTGCATTGGCGCCTGTTGCAAAAAAATATCCGGGCGCCACAGCCCGGGAAATATGAGGACGAAATTGGCCCAGATATATTCAAACCTGGAAAATTTGACCTATTGTAATGAGAGGTATCGATGCGAGGCAATCAAAACAAGGAGACTCCACCATGGCGAGAACCGGCAAATTAATGGCGATAATCGATCCAACCAGCGCCGAACAGGCAGCGCTGGATAGAGCTGTGCGACTGGCTGTGGATACCCGGGGTAGCGTACACGCCTTTTGCTGTGTATACCTTTCTGAACAACAGATGGCGGACTTTCCCTCCCGCAAGGACGCCAAGCACCATGAGCTCAACCGTATCCTCCGCTGGCTTGACGATCTGGCCAAACCGATTGCCGCCCAGG
Organism: Cellvibrionaceae bacterium; assembly: GCA_050290225.1. Lineage (GTDB taxonomy): Bacteria > Pseudomonadota > Gammaproteobacteria > Pseudomonadales > Cellvibrionaceae > JBNKHG01. The sequence goes on along the minus strand of JBNKHG010000094.1, from coordinate 95,929 downwards.
GGGTGAGTATTACCACCGAAGCCTATTGGAACGAGAACTGGTACGACTCGGCATGCCACGCGGCAGCGCGGCACGGGGCCAGCATGATTGTGAAAAACACCGAACCACATACCACCTTGGCGCGCAAGTTATCCCGAACGTCCGATTACACCTTGTTGCGTTATGCGCCTTGCCCGGTACTGCTCACCAAGTCCGACGACGACTGGATCAACGGCCGTATTCTCGCCGCCGTTGCCATGAATAACAGGGATCCGGAACACGAGATTCTCAACAACACCATAGTCACTGAGGCCCAGCGTCTGGCCAGGGCCACCGGATTTGAGCTGCACTTGGTATCCGTTCACTACGAACGCGCAGATATAGCCAACGTGCTCAATATTCTGGTGGAGGAAGACGCCAGTTTTGAAGATGTTATTGCCGAGCGCTTTGGTGTGCCACCGGCCCATGTGCACATCAAGGAGGATCCCTACGCCAAGAACGCAATTATCGACACGGCCCGGGAGGTCGCGGCTGATGTGTTGGTCATTGGGACCATTGCCCGCAAGGGATTGCAAGGAGCCCTATTGGGGAATACGGCAGAAAAGGTGTTGGATGAGTTGGATATCGATATTTTGACTGTCAATTGAAGGTTTCAATGGGCAGCCTCATTTTGAATTTAGCCGGTAGACACGAATGACTCGGTCTTAAACATTTCACTCTCCTTGCTGGTTGTTCCAATAAAAGAAGGGAAAGAGTGTCAGGATGTCTCGGCCAGGGACTCAATAAAGCGGTTGGCCTGGTCGATGGAGGCCTCCATATCCCGGATCAACACGTTGATATCCTTCTTGAGGCTGCCAAATTCGCTTTTCAATGAATCGATAGCCCGGGCATTGAGGTTGTGCTTGAGGTAGAGTACCTGGTCGTGGAAAGTATTTAGCACGGGAGCCATGCGTTTTTCGGCGGTGTGCATGGCCGTCAACATGCGCTTATAGCGCTGCCGGGTGGATTTTAGTTGGTTGGCGCTCTGGCGGCGCAAGCTGGCGCTGGTGTACTGCCCCAGCTCCTCTTCCCACTCATCAAACAGGGCTTCGGCCACACTTTCCACGGCCTCTATGCGATCACGCACCTCTTCAGCTCGCGCTTCGCTTCGCTCGTATTCGTCGTTGAGCGCATTGTACTTGTCTTCCAGATCTCCGCCTGCAAACCCCAGTTCAGTGGAAAAGCGCTCTAATGCCGAACGAAACTGCTGCTTCGCCTCTTCCTGCGCATCGCGAGCATTCACTATTCTGTCAGAAAGAATATCCCGCTTGTGAATACCCACTTTTTCCATGGTACTGTAGTAAGCGCTCTCGCACGCCACCAGACTCATCACCACGAATACACCCAAAACCAACACACGCCACTTGGGAGCGGCTGTCGAAAATCCTGTCATAACGGGAAAATCCTTTAATCCTTTGGGATCAGAACAAGCGGTTCGCTAGTCTTTATTGTTCAGCGCCACTTCAATTTTCTTGTCAGTTTTGTATTGGCTCAAAGCATAAACAGACCAGATTGCGGCGGGAATCCAACCGATCAGGGTAATTTGCAAAATGAGGCAAATTATACCGGCAAAGGGACGGCCGATAGTAAAAAACTGCAACCAGGGTAGTAGCACGGCCAATATCAATCGCATACTTTAACACTCCGAAAAGTTGGTTTCTTACAATCCTATCGGAGTATTGTAGCGTCAGTCCCTTTAAAAAACAGTGTCACTGACATTTTCCTATGGAACGCTAGGCGATACGCTCAAACAACAAATCCCAAACACCGTGGCCGAGGCGCTCGCCGCGTCTTTCGAATTTAGTAACCGGACGGTAATCGGGTCGTTCGGCATAGTGAAACTCATCTGCCCGGTTTTTAAAACCCTCCGCAGCTGACATGACTTCCATCATGTGTTCAGCATAGTTTTCCCAGTCAGTGGCCAAATGGAAGACACCGCCGATTTTCAGCTTTTTGCGAATACTCTGGACGAATTCTGGTTGAATGATTCGGCGTTTGTGGTGCTTTTTCTTGTGCCAGGGATCGGGGAAGTAAAGCTGGAAGCGATCAATACTTTCGTCAGCGATACAGTCCTCCAACACGTCGGTGGCATCAGCCATATAGACGCGCAGGTTTTGCAGCCCTTCCTTTCCGGCGTTATTGATCAGTCGTCCCACTCCCGGCGGGTGCACTTCGATACCGAGAAAGTTTTTATCGCTCTCCTGTCTGGCCATTTCCAACAGGGAGTCGCCCATACCAAAGCCGATTTCCAGAACCACCGGGGCCCGGCGGCCGTAAGCCTGTTCGAAATCCAGCTTGCCATCGTAGAGACTAAGCCCATAGACGGACCACTGCTTATCAAAGGCGTTCTTTTGCCCGAGGGTCATTCGACCGCCGCGGATAACAAAACTGCGGATATCCTTGCGTTTGTATTCGGGTTTTATTTCGAAGGTTTCTGACATTCTTTGTTTCACTACATTTATTTTGAATCCTGGAAAAGTCGACTGAAGCGCAGTCCGGGGTAGATGTAGCTCGGTCCATCGCCGACGGGACGCCGGCGTCGAGGCACCAAGTGAGGATTTACGCCGAGTTCGTGCTACACCGGGGGCTGCCTCGGTCTCCCCCTCGACCTCCTATAGGAGCCGACCTAGACTTTTAAAGTACCTACAAAAAGTGCTACCCAGCCAGCCAAAAAACACGCCCCACCCATCGGTGTAATCGGCCCCAGAATTTTGGAGCCCCCAAGCGCCAACCCGTACAGGCTGCCTGAGAACAAGAGGATCCCGACAATAAACAACCAGCCACTTACAAGAAAAGCTGTACTCTCCTGAAACCTTTGCATCAACAAGGCCACCCCCAGCAAAGCCAGAGCGTGATAAAAGTGGTATTGCACGCCAGTTTCATAGGCACTGAACAGGTTTTCCGCCAGTTTTCCCTTCAATCCATGGGCCCCAAAAGCCCCCAGAGCCACTGCTAAAAACCCATTGATGGCCGAGATATTGAGAAAGAGTTTGGTCATAGGCGGCGCCGATTGGCAGGCAAAATAAAAAGCCGCGATAAACGCGGCTCTCGGTGTTTATAATGCGAGAAGAGCTGATTAAGCTTCTATCATCGCACGCACTTTTTTCATGGCGTTTTTTTCCAGCTGACGGATGCGTTCAGCAGAGACGCCGTACTGGCCGGCAAGTTCGTGCAGGGTTGCCTTGTCTTCATTCAACCAGCGTTGCTGGAGGATATCGCGACTGCGGTCGTCCAATTGGTCCAGCGCAAGGGTAAGGTTGTTGACACTGGAAGCTTCCCAGTCCGCCTCTTCCAGCTGCATAGCCGGATCAAAGCGTTTGTCCTCAAGGTAGTTGACCGGAGCCTGGAAGGCACTCTCATCGTCGTCGTCGGTACCGGCATCGAATCCAGCGTCGTAGGCGGCAAGACGACCTTCCATTTCGCGGACGTGCTTGACGTCCACATCCAGGTCCTCTGCGATGGCTTTGGCTTCGTCGTTGCTAAGCCAGGCCAGGCGCTTCTTGGCACCGCGCAGGTTAAAGAACAGCTTGCGCTGGGCTTTGGTAGTGGCGATTTTTACAATGCGCCAGTTGCGCAGGATAAATTCGTGAATCTCCGCTTTGATCCAGTGGACTGCGAAGGAGACCAGACGCACGCCTTTTTCGGGATTGAAACGTTTCACCGCCTTCATCAGCCCGACATTGCCTTCCTGGATAAGGTCACCCTGATTGAGGCCGTAACCCGCATAGGATTTTGCGATATGGACAACGAACCGCAGGTGTGCCATCACCAGTTGGCGTGCAGCATCAAGGTCTTCGCGGTAGTAGAGTTCTTCAGCAAGCTGCTTCTCTTCTTCCGCAGACAAGACCGAAAATCCGTTCACGGCCTGGATATACGCGCTGAGGTTCTGACCTGGCGCCAATACATCTACAGGCTGTAGGCTTGTACCCATCGTCTCTGGTACCTCCGTTAAAATCACCGGCTGAGTTTAGCATTCCTGTGGTTAGATCGCTATACTCTAAAGAAGTTCTATACTTTTCTTTGCAATTCAGTGGCTTATTTGCAAATTTTAACGTTATTTAACCCATTTATCTGGGTTCAATTTCACTCAGGTGTCGCCCTACCGCGAGCCAGGCGCCGGCCAACCCCAAGGCCCCCGCACCCAGCACCAACTGCACGCAAGCCAGAGAATCGATCCCCTGCAGGACGAAATCACTCTGGTAGAGAGCCGCCAACCGCGCAACAGGTCCCGACATCCAGAACACCCCCAGCCCCACTACCACCAGCGCCAGCAGGCCACCGCCAACACCATACCAGAAACCGGTGTAAAGAAAGGGACGACGAACGAAGGCATTAGTGCCTCCCACCAGTTTCACTATCACTATTTCGTCACGGCGATTCTCAATGGCCAGTCGCACAGTGTTGCCAATCACCAACAACACCCCCAGAGCCAGCAGACTACCGAGCGCTACCACCAGGCGTTGACCCAATTGCATCAGCTCGTGCAGGCGCTGCACCCAGGCCATATCCACCCGAACATCGTCCACTACCGGCTCATCCAGCAAGAGTTGTCGCAGCTGCTCAAGTTGAGCCGGCGAACTGTTCAGCTCCGGCTTCACCAACAGAACGGGAGGTAGGGGGTTATCGTCCAGGGTTTCCAACACCTGCCCAAAGCCGGAATAGGCCTGGAACTCCGCCAGCGCCTGGCTGGGCGATATGTACTCCACCGCCTCAACCTCCGCGCGCGCGCGCAATCTTTCACTCAACCTGTCAACAGCATTGGGTTTGGCGCGCTTGTGAATAAACACCGAGATCTGGTTGCTGCTCTGCCATCCATGACCGGCGGCCTGCACATTCTCGAGGCCGATATAGAGTACTGTCGGCAGGGCCAGGGCAATGGCCACCACCAGCCAGGTCAAGAGACTCTGCAGGGGAGTCTTCAGCAGCCGCACCAAGGCCTCTACTGCCGTCAACTGGTGATGTAGCAGATAAGCCGAAAAGCGATCACTAACTCTGGCCTGGCTCTGGCTGGCACCACTTTTAACGCCACTTGTCTTGTTTCCCGGCGTCTGCGCAGCAGGCTGAGCCCGCTTACGCCTGTGCGAGGTCGACTTTCGCGTCACGCTGCAAGACTCCGTCGTGAACCAACCGGCCATCTCTAAGGGTGAGCACCCGCTTTTGCAAGCGCTGCACCAGGGCCAGGTCGTGAGAGGCGATCAACACGGTGACGCCCACATCGTTGAATTGCTGGAACAGGGTCATGATTTCCGCCGATAAACGCGGATCAAGGTTGCCTGTGGGTTCGTCCGCCAACAGCAGGTCTGGTTTGTTAACCACAGCCCGGGCAATGCCCACCCGTTGCTGTTCTCCACCCGAAAGCGCAATGGGATTTTGCTGCTCCTTGCCCAGAAGGCTGACCTTGTCGAGGGCGGCTCTCACACGGCGGGGAATGTCCGTGACCGGGTAGCCAGCGATTTGCAGGGAGAGGGCGACGTTGTCATAGACACTGCGATCAAATAACAACTGGTGATTTTGGAATACAACGCCCACATTGCGACGAAAGTGAGGCACCTGACCCGAAGTCATGCGGTTAAGATTCTGGTAGTTTACCAGTACCTGGCCCTGGCTGGGCCGCTCCATCAACATCATCAACTTGAGCAGGGTGCTCTTGCCGGCTCCTGAATGCCCGGTAAGAAAAGCCATTTCCCCCGAATCCAACTCAAAACTTACCCGCTTCAGGGCCTCATGCCCGCCGGGGTAGCGTTTGCTGACATTATCGAACCGAATCACGGTTTGGTATCCCTCCGCTTAGTCGGCATCACTCTGCTTATTGAACAAGGCCTGGATAAAGGGCTCGGCTGCGAAGGGCTGCAGGTCTTCAATCCCCTCGCCGACACCGATAAAACGCACAGGCAGTCCAAATTTCTTGCTCAGGGCGAAAATCACACCACCTTTGGCGGTGCCGTCCAGTTTGGTCAGAGCCAGGCCGCTGACATTGGCGGCCTCAATAAATTGCCTGGCCTGATTTAGTGCATTCTGGCCAGTACCGGCATCCAGCACCAGCAGCACTTCGTGAGGGGCAGTTTCATCCAGCTTGGCCATCACCCGGCGCACCTTGGCCAGTTCTTCCATCAGGTTACTTTTATTGTGCAGGCGGCCGGCTGTGTCGGCAATCACCACATCCAGCTGCCGGGACTGGGCCGCCTGGATTGCATCGAAGATAACCGAGGCACTGTCGGCACCCGTATGTTGGGCCACCACCGGCACATTATTTCGCTCGCCCCAAACCTGCAATTGCTCCACAGCGGCGGCGCGGAAGGTGTCGCCTGCAGCCAGCATCACACTCTTGCCCTCACCCAGCAGGCGCTTGGCCAGCTTACCAATGGTGGTGGTCTTGCCCACTCCGTTCACACCTACCACCAGAATGACATAGGGCTTGGAGTCGGCACCAATCTCCAGGGGCTGCTCTACCGGGGTCAGCAAGTCTTTCAGAGACGCCTGCAGGGCTTTATAGAGCGCGCCGGAATCGGCCAGCTCTTTGCGGGCCACCCGGGAGGTCAAATCCTCAATTATTTCACTGGTGGCCTCCATACCGACGTCCGCCACCAGCAGTTGGGCTTCTATCTCCTCCAGCAACTCTTCATCGATCTCTTTATGTCCCAGTACCAGATTGCCCAAACCTTCGGCGAAATTGGCGCTGGTACGGCTCAGGCCGCGCTTGATGCGGGCGAAGAAGCTCGGTTTCTCCTGGGGTGTTTGCGTGTCAGGTTTGGAGAATTCACTCTCTGTGGATTGCCTCTCTGTATCCGGCGGTGCCTCTGCATCGACCTCCTGAGTAGACTCAAGCTGGGTTGTGGAGCCAGTGGCGCTGGCATTGACGTCACCCACGGGGGCGGTGTCGGCGCCCGTTTCGTCTGCAGGCGACGGTGCTGGAACAGGCTGTTCCGATTCGGGGGCCTGGGATTCGGAGGATTTCTTAAATCGCTTAAATAAGTTCTTCACAATATCTGAACGGTAACCGGTAACTACTACTGGAAAAAGGGGGTGATCACCGGCAAACTGGCGCCACCGGATTTAGCCCCCCGAAGTCGAAGGCGCTATCCTACCATTACTGGCCGGCTTTTGACCTGTTCAGAGTCAATATTTGACAACTGAGGCCCGGTGAATGGCGTCTTGCCCTCCATATCTGTGCCTCGCCCACCCTCGACCCAATAAGGATCACCTGTGAGTCATCGTTCCCGATCCCATTCCCGTCACCCCAAATCCGGCAGTCACAATCTGCGTATTATCGGCGGCCAATGGCGAGGTCGTAAGCTGAGCTTTGTCGACAGCCCGGGTCTGCGGCCGACCGGTGATCGCATCCGCGAAACCCTGTTCAACTGGCTGGCGCCGGTAATACCCGGAGCACACTGCCTGGATCTGTTTACCGGTTCCGGAGCTCTGGGACTGGAGGCACTGTCACGAGGGGCCGCCCGTGTGGTCATGATCGACCGGGAGCGCCCGGTAACCGAATTGCTGCGCCGGCATACCGCTACCCTCGGTACAACTGACGCCCAGATCGAAGAGGCCGACGCCCTCCAATGGCTCGAACAGCAGGGGAAACTGCCACCCGAACAGCAGGCCCACATCGATATCGCCTTTCTGGACCCTCCCTTTTCCCTGAATCTTTGGCAGGCGGCGGTGGATGCCCTGGAGGCCAGTGGCCTGCTCAGCGATGATGCCACCCTCTATATCGAAACCCCCTTTAACTACCCCCTGTCTGTACCCGCTAACTGGTCACTGCACAGGGAAAAGCGTGCAGGCCAGGTGAGTTACCGGCTTTACCACCGTCTGGGGTAGTCCCGGAAATCACAACAACAAAACTGACAGGCGTGTTCAGACCACTACTAATTTTTGTGCTGACGCGTCAAATTGTTTACCATCTGCGGCCTCACAGACAGCGCGTGGAATTAAACCATGAAAACAGTGGTATACCCCGGCACCTTCGACCCCATTACCAATGGCCACATCGATCTGATTGAGCGAGCCTGCCGGCTGTTCGACCGGGTGATAATAGCCGTCGCCGCCAGTACCAAAAAGAACCCCTTGTTCCCCATCGAAGAGCGGGTAGCCCTGGCTAAAAGTGTCATTAGTCACCTGGACAATGTCGAAGTCTGCGGGTTTAACGTATTGCTCGCCGATTTTGTGCGCCAGCACAATGCCCAAGCGGTGCTGCGGGGACTGCGAGCTGTCTCCGACTTTGAGTACGAATTCCAGCTTGCCAATATGAATCGCGCATTGGCAGCAGAGATGGAAAGCATATTTCTGACTCCCGCCGAGCATCTCTCCTATATCTCCTCATCATTGGTGCGGGAAATCGCTTCGTTGGGAGGGGATGTCAGCAAGTTCGTTCCTAAACAGGTGCAGGAAGCCCTGTCGAAGAAGTTCGCCTAGCGAGCACGCAGCTCCCGGCGAATGCGGGACGGCCATAAAAAACGGCGACCGGACCACGGTCGCCGTTTTTTATGGTGAAAAAGATTAGTCCTTCTGGTAACCCGGCTGGGTGCAACCAAGACAACGTACGAAGGTAGTCATTGCCGGTCCGATAACCAGAGTATCGGCCGCTTCCTTAATATTGCCGCCGGCAGCGGAAAAGGGCAGAGACACCACCCACAGGACCGATCCCAATACAGTGAATCCCATCATCACCGGGCGCACCAGCACCAGGTCCGCGCCCATGGCCAAGGCCGAGGGCTCTTCCTTCACGGTACCATACTCTGCAAAGGACAGACTGCTGAGCGATAGCGTGCAAAGCAGGACCATCACCCGTGCCCAAAAGAGATTATTCTTCACTGCCACCCCTCCTTTTCGGTTGCCTTTGTGATCGGATGCCAATACTGCATCGGCGCCACACATTGCCACTATATATTCAAAAGTGTAGTCCTATCTTTGACAGACCGCACAGTAAACGGTAGCCCGCTGTCCCAGGCGCACCTCCTTCAAAGGCTTCCCGCAGGCGGGGCAGGGAGCACCGGCGCGGCCGTACACCTGAAGTTCCTGCTTGAAATAACCGGGCTTGCCATCGCCGCCGACGAAGTCTTTCAAGGTTGTTCCGCCCTGGGCTATGGCACGGTCTAAAACCGCTTTTATGTGATTGATAAGGCGCTCACAGGCCGCTTTTGAAATGCTTCCCGCCGCCCGGGTTGGACGAATGCCCGCCATAAACAGGGCTTCATTGGCGTAAATATTACCCACGCCCACCACTACCTTGCTATCCATAATCAAGGTCTTGATCGCCTGCTTGCGGTTGCGGGTTTTCCCAAAGAGGTAGTCAGCGGTAAAGGCATCGCTCAGCGGTTCCGGCCCCAAGTGTCGAATCAATTTGTGATCACTGGGATCAGCCGCCGTCCACAGACAGGCACCAAAGCGCCGCGGATCGGTCAACCGCAGCGCCCGACCCCCGTTGAAAATAATATCCAGATGATCATGCTTACCCGGGGGCACGGTCCTGTCGACTATTCGTAAGCTGCCGGACATGCCCAGATGTAGTAGCAAGTGACCGTTACTGAACGCCAGCATCAAGTATTTCCCCCGGCGCTCAACACTCAACACGCGACGCCTGCCAATGAGCGCCGGCAATGCCTCGGGCACCGGCCATCGCAGTTGCGGTTGACGTATCGACACCGCAGCCACCGTATTGCCCTCTATATACGGGGCAATACCGCGGCGGGTGGTTTCGACTTCAGGCAATTCAGGCATAACGGCTGCTCAGTTAACGGGCATAAAAAAACCCGGTAGTACCGGGCTTTTTTACATCCTGTGATGATGAAATCGCAAGACTTACTTGATCTTGCCTTCTTTGTAGATCACGTGCTTGCGGGCAACGGGATCGTACTTTTTGATTTCCATCTTCTCAGGCATGGTACGCTTGTTCTTGTCAGTGGTGTAGAAGTGACCGGTACCAGCAGTGGAGTTCAGACGTATCTTATCGCGCATCTCAGTATCTCCTGCTCTTAAATTTTCTCGCCACGAGCGCGCACGTCTTTCAGTACCTGCTCAATGCCGCACTTGTCGATAACACGCATACCCTTGGCGGAAACACGCAGTTTTACGAAACGCTTCTCAGACTCAACCCAAAAACGGTGAGTATGCAGGTTGGGCAAAAAACGACGCTTGGTGTGGTTTTTCGCGTGAGAAACATTATTACCAGTCACCGGACGCTTACCAGTAACTTGACATACCTTGGACATCTTTTTGCCTCACTAATATCGATCGCCGTATCAGTTGCCAGGGCAAAACGACGAGTTCAGTCTCAAATCTATATGTGCTTGGGCCTGCCTGCGGGAATAGCTGACCTCAATTTCTGGGCCCCTGCCCGAAAGAGCGGCGTTTTATACCAGAACTCCCTGCCGATGGCAAGAATTCGGTGTTTTTTTACCCATTATCGGTGAATATTCATTCAGCCCGGGGTATATAAAGGGCCGAATGCTGCCTCCGCATCTCATCCCTGGCCTTCTGGTCCCTGGGTACCGTATCCACGACAAGTCACAGCCAACCCCGCTCGGCGAAGGACACCGCCTCACCGTCCCCCACCACCAGGTGATCCAGCACTCGTACCTCAACCAACTCCAGCGCCTTTTGCAGGCGGGAGGTGATACGTCTGTCCGCAGAACTTGGCTCCGCCACTCCGGAAGGGTGGTTGTGCCCCAGGATTAACGCAGCGGCATTGTGGGCCAGTGCCTTTTTTACCACTTCACGCGGGTAGACACTGGCGCTGTCGATAGTACCCCGGAACAGTTCCTCGTAGCTTATCAGGCGGTGCTGGTTGTCGAGGAACAATACTGCGAACACCTCCTGCTGACGGTGGCGTAACTGGCTGCAGAGGTAGTGGCTCACCAGATCGGGACAGGTAAAGGCCTTGCCTCGTATCAGTGCTTCGGCGAGATGGCGGCGGGCCATTTCCAACACTGCCTGCAGCTGGGAGAACTTGGCAGTGCCCAACCCTGTACCTGCGCAGAAACTGTTGCGATCCGCCTCCAGCAGTGGGCGCAGACCACCGTACTCTGTCAGCAGCTCCCGTGCCAGATCAACTGCGGATTTGCCTGCGCAGCCTGTGCGTAAAAAGATCGCCAGTAACTCGGCGTCAGAGAGTGCGGCGGGGCCGCGGTTGAGCAGTTTCTCCCGCGGTCTTTCCGCCGCGGGCCAATCGCGAATGGCCATAGTATTCATCCTTGACTATAGGGTATAGGTGTACCAACCCGAATGGCATACAACTCCGTACCGACACAACCCAGACCGGCTGAGAAATCCGGACGGTTAAAGTACGAAAACGTCCCTGAGAGTGTTATCTTAGCGCCTGAATTTAAAGTAGCGACTAAACCTTAGTAATCATTAGCAAATTTAGTGAAGTTTGGCGTCATGATCTAATTTTGACCCCAAACGGCCACTAGCCAGCTAACCTCTGATTCGAGTGCCCAACTATATGAGCTCGCTCGCCAATAAACAAATCCTGCTGGGAGTTACCGGCGGTATCGCCGCCTACAAAGGAGCGGAAATTATCCGTCGCCTGCAAGAACAGGGAGCCGAAGTGCGGGTCGTCATGACCCGGGCTGCCCAGGAGTTTATTACCCCGCTGACCCTCCAGGCCCTGTCGGGCAACCCCGTACACACCGATCTGTTGGATTCGGCAGCGGAAGCGGCAATGGGACATATCGAACTGGCACGCTGGGCCGATCTGGTTCTGGTGGCACCGGCCAGCGCCAATTTTATCGCCCGCCTCGGCGTCGGCCAGGGCGATGACCTGCTCACGACTGTTTGCCTGGCCACCGCTGCCCCCATCGCCCTGGCGCCGGCCATGAACCAGGGTATGTGGCACGCTACCAGCACCCAGGACAATTTGACCCTGTTGCGTCAACGCCAGGTTCACCTGTTTGGGCCTGCCGAAGGCAGCCAGGCCTGTGGCGATGTGGGACCTGGCCGGATGCTGGAACCGATCGACATCGCAGAGGCCGCTGCCGGTCTTTTTGAAACCGGGGTTCTGGCCGGCAAGAAGGTGGTGATCACCGCTGGCCCTACGCGGGAAGCTATTGACCCGGTGCGCTATATCAGCAATCACAGTTCCGGCAAAATGGGTTATGCCCTGGCCCAGGCAGCAGTTGAAGCAGGTGCCAAAACGGTCTTGATCACCGGTCCCACCCATCTGAAACCGCCGGAGAGAGTCAAGACTCTGGCCGTAAACAGTGCCCAGGAAATGTACGACGCCAGCCACGCTGAGCTGCCCGGGTGCGACCTGTTTATCGCGGCGGCAGCCGTCGCTGATTACCGCCCCGTCAACATTGCCGAACAGAAGATCAAGAAAACCGCCGGGAGCGACACCATGGTACTCGAACTGGTGAAAAACCCCGACATCGTCGCCAGTGTCGCCGCCGCCTCACCCAAACCTTTTACTGTGGGCTTCGCCGCTGAAACCCAGACGGTGGTCACCTACGCCCGTAGCAAGCTACAACGTAAAAATCTCGATTTGGTGATCGCCAACGATGTTTCCCAACCCGACATCGGCTTTAATAGCGACGACAATGCCGTTATCGTAGTCGGTGAGGAAGGGGAAACTTCCCTTGACCAGCGCAACAAACAGCAATTGGCGCGTGACCTTATCACACTGATCGCCGAGCGAATGCGCTGACTGCAAAGCAGCAAGTCATCCATAGCCCTTGATAAATAAAGCAGCGAAAGGACCCGAGCGTGGAAGCGCAACCCGATCAAGCCGACAGCCCAATGCCGAAAAGAAATAAGCAACACACGGACGTACCCACAAACAGACACCCGGCCCACCCCCCCAGGACAACTACCTTGACCGTCACTCTGGGCCTGGTACTACTGCTCAACGCCGGGCTCGGCTATTGGTTTCACGACCGGCTAATCACCCAAAAAGAAGAGACGCGCCTGGCTCAGTTGACACAGGAGCAAGCCGAACGACAAGCCAATGCCGTACACCGGTACATCAAAGACCTGGAGCAGGATCTATACCGATTTGCCCAGCGTAAGGCCTTTGCCGAAGCGGTAAACAATGGCAACGACACGGTTATCGCAAGTTTTAAAAATAGCATCGCCGACGCTTTCAAAAATATGATCGGTATGCGGATTATCACCCGGGGAAACGCCGAGCTGGACCGAAATCACCAGTTGCCAATCCGCTTTTCCGAACTGGATATGATCCACGGAGCAGAGAAACGTCAAGCGGTCAAACCCGAAGTGACTCGCATAGAAGAGCAATGGCGACTACAGATGGTGTCACCTTTGCCCTATGTAGCCGCATCTGAGGCGGGCGAGAATGGAACTTCCATTGCGCCTGTCGCCGGTGTTGTACTGATTTCACTGCAAATTGATGATTTGATCGATAGCCTCAATCAGGGCGACAACAGCCTTGGCGCCACCGAACTCCTGCAGGTATTCAAACTCGGCAAACCACAGCTCCTGGCTCGCGTCGGGGTCGGCAATGCCGGGCCGGCATACGAGCTCAAGGTGCCGCAAAGCCACTGGATAGTACGCTACACACCTTCGCCCGACCTCCGGCAACAGGCGGCGGAGAACCTGCTGCCATTTATCGGGATAATGCTTGCCTGTTTGCTTGTCAGTGGTGTCGCGGCCTATTTTGCCGCCCGTTTTTACCAACAACGCTGGCAAGCGCAAAGCCGGGAATCCGCCGCCCGCAGGACAACAGGGCCCGGCACTGCGAACGCGCCGCGGGGTGGTGCCCCCGCGGCCAACAGCATCTACCACGAGCAGGACATTCTCGATATCGATGTTATCGATGAAGACGAGGATATCCTTGGATTAAACGAAGCACCAGCAACCAACCCGGGAGCCCCTGCAGCGAAAACCATAACTCACTCCCTTGATGCCACCGAGGTTGTATTTCGCGACTATGATGTGCGCGGTATTGTCGGTGAGCAATTGACCTACGACCTGGCGGAACAGATAGGCCAGGCCTTGGGCAGTGAAGTTATAGACCAGGGGGAGCAGGCGATTGTTGTCGGGCGCGACGGCCGCACCCACAGCCCGGAAATAGCCGATAAGCTGATCCAGGGTATACTCTGCAGCGGCTGTGATGTGATCGATATTGGCATAGTGCCCACGCCGCTGATGAATTTCGCCACTCACGAGCTGGAGACCACCAACAGCGGCGTGATCGTAACTGCCAGCCATAACCCGGCGGAATACAATGGTTTTAAAATGGTGGTTAACGGCCAGACCCTGGCAGGAGAGCGAATCCAGGAGCTGCGCTCACGCATCATCCGCAATCAGCTCCACAATGGCATGGGCAGCCTGGAACAACAGAATATGGTTCCCGGGTATATCGACCGCATTCTCTCCGACGTGGCCCTGGCCGGAGAAATCCACATAGTGATCGATGCCGCCAATGGTGTGACCGGAGCCATCGCGCCACAGCTGTTCGAGGAGCTTGGATGCGATGTGACCCGACTCTACTGCGACCTGGACGGCAGCTTCCCCAACCACGACCCGGACCCCACCGTCGAAGCCAACCTCCAAGACCTGATTGCCAAGGTCAAGGAAACCGGTGCCGACCTGGGAGTGGCACTGGATGGCGATGGCGACCGAGTGGTGGTGGTAACACCTCAAGGGCAAATTATCTGGCCGGATCGATTGCTGATGCTGTTTGCCAAGGACATTGTCGCCCGTAATCCCGGCGCCGACGTGCTCTTCGATGTAAAATGCACCCGCCAGCTAAACGGACTGATATCCGGCTATGGCGGGCGCCCCATTATGTGGAAGAGCGGCCACTCCCATATGAAGGCGAAAATGATCCAAACCGGTGCCCTGCTTGGTGGCGAGTTGTCCGGCCACATCTTTATCAAGGATCGCTGGTACGGTTTCGACGACGGCATGTACGTGGCCGCGCGCCTGCTGGAAATCATGACCCTGCGCGACCAGGACCTGGACACCATCTTTAACGGCTTCCCGGATCTGCCAGCAACGCCGGAGTTGAAAATTCCCGTGAGCGAAGGGCGCAAGTTCGAGATAATCAAGACCCTGGTGAGCAATGGCGATTTTGAGGACGGCAAGCAGACCACAATCGACGGCCTGCGGGTCGATTTCGCCGAGGGCTGGGGTCTGGTACGCGCCTCCAACACCTCCCCAGCACTGACCCTGCGCTTTGAAGGGGAGACTGAGGATGTCGTCAAACAGATGCAGAAATTATTCAAACGTGAATTGCTCAAGGTCGACAAGGCGCTGGAGATTGGCTTTTAAAGCACACATGTCCATCCCGCCCGATCTAATGTTGACTGAGAATAGGTTGTAATTATGTCTTTAACGCGCGACACCGCGATGAATATCGCCCAGGTACTGACTGAAGCCCTGCCCTATATACAGCGCTTCACTGGAAAGACCATCGTGGTCAAGTTCGGCGGCAACGCCATGGTGGACGAAGAACTGCAAAACAGCTTCGCCCGCGACGTCGTTCTGATGAAGCTGGTGGGCATGAACCCGGTGGTGGTACACGGCGGCGGTCCACAAATTGGCGAGCTGCTCAACAAACTCAATATCCAGTCCGAGTTTGTCAATGGCATGCGCGTCACCGATAGTGAAACCATGGACGTGGTGGAAATGGTACTGGGCGCCACGGTCAACAAACAAATCGTCAACCTGATCAATCGCAATGCAGGACGGGCCATCGGTATTACTGGCAAAGATGGCCAGCTGATCCGTGCCAAAAAGCTTTCGGTCACCCGCCAGACTCCGGAGATGCAGGCGCCGGAAATTATCGATATCGGCCATGTCGGTGAGGTGGAGGCAATCAACACCGGCGTTATCGAGATGTTGGTCAATAGTGACTTTATCCCGGTGATTGCCCCGATTGGGGTCGACAAAGAGGGCGCTTCTTACAATATCAATGCGGATTTGGTAGCTGGCAAAATGGCCGAAGTACTGCAGGCAGAAAAGCTGATGCTGCTGACCAATGTCGCCGGGCTTCAGGACAAAAAAGGGAAGGTACTCACCGGTTTAAGCACCCAACAAGTGGACGGATTGATTGCCGACGGAACCATCTACGGTGGCATGCTGCCAAAAATTAACTGCGCCCTGGAGGCGGTCAAGGGTGGAGTCACCAGTGCGCACATTATTGACGGTCGGGTGGCCCACGCGGTGTTACTGGAAATTTTCACCGACGAAGGAGTGGGCACCCTGATTACCAACCAATCCTGATAAGCTGGAAGAGTTCGGCAAAAAGCCCGCAACTTTTATTGAAGCCGATGGGATATGTAGCTAGGATAGAGCGCTGTCACTCGAACAATCAGCGCCGATATTGGGGATCGGCAGCGGCTGGCGTTTATAAATCAGCCACATTGATCAGTAAGTGGGCAATCAGTTTGCACTACACCTTAGTGGATTAGTTAAGGAAAGCCTCGCTTTATGGCGTTTTTGCCGCGCTGCGGCCAGACCGGCGGGTGAAGCAACAAATAATATGAGCAAAACAAGCAATAAAGTCTCTCGGCGCCAGCAGATTTTGGAGGCCCTTGCCCATATGCTGGAGGCCAGCCCCGGTGCCCGGATCACTACTGCGGCCCTTGCCAAGGAAGTAGGCGTCTCGGAAGCAGCCCTCTACCGCCATTTCCCCAGCAAGTCCAAGATGTTCGAGGGTTTGATCGAGTTCATCGAGGAAACCCTGTTCACCCGAGTGGGCCTGATCCTGTCAGAAGAGCCTGGAGCGCTGCCGCGTTGCCAGAAAATTCTTTCCCTGCTGCTCACCTTCTGTGAACGTAACCCGGGCATAACACGTATCCTTACCGGCGATGCCCTGGCTGGCGAAACAGAGCGTTTGCGTCAAAGAGTCGCCCAATTGTTTGAGCGCCTGGAAACCCAGCTCAAGCAGATACTGCGCGAGGCGGAAATCCGCGAGGGCAATCGCCCGGCACTGCCCGTCGGTGCTGCCGCTAACCTGATGATGGCCTCTGCAGAAGGCCGCATCGGCCAATTTGTGCGCAGCGAATTTCGTCGCCGACCCACGGAATTTTGGGAAGACCAGTGGCCGACCCTGGTGGTAGGTTTTTTCCAAGAGGAATTACAGCCCGCCGGATAAACCAAACCGGCCTGTGGACCGGCCCGTCATTTGCCCGGGGTAGGGGTTAACGCCCGGTGATCTCGCGAAATCGCTCTTTGTCGCGATCGTACTTGTCCGAAACTGACTTGTATTCCTCCAGCCTCAAGCGCACCTGTTCTTCGGTGTCCTCCAACTCTATCTGCATATCATTGATCACTTTCAGCATCGTGTCGGGAATGGCTCGTCCGGCACGTTCAATATTCGCCGCCTGGGATTGCTGGCCCTCAATCTGCGCAACAAGGCTGTTGATGTTGCTGCGCAGGATTGCGATATTGCCGTCCAGATCGGACAGTTTGCGGGCCTTGGCTGCCTCAATGTCAGCGACGCTGCTGTAGCGCCGTCGCAGCTGTTTGTCCCACTTTGCCAAGGCCTCTTGGTTGCGCTGATTGGCCTCCAGCTTGCTCATTTCATCTTTCGGCAAGGCCGGCGGTACCACTTTGATAACATGGCCACTCAGACTGACCACTTCGTAACCCTTTTGCGCATACTTGGGGGGAATGGAGTGGTCCAGCACCTTGACGCCCTGATCATTCACATAACGGTAGAACACTTTCTCCGCCGCCGACACCGTACCCATCCATGTCAGGGCTCCTGTGAGGAATACCGTCGACAGAACCCTACCCGCTGCTTTTGTCTGTTTGTTCTCCATAGCCTCGCTGAACCAGTTCTATACACCATAAGTGTCACGGTAGGCGTGGATCCTAGCCACCATCTCCGCCTGCCCACTCTGTTCTTCAAGATAACTGATTATATGCTCCAGATTGATGATACTGATCACAGGAATACTATAGGCTTGCTCAATTTCCTGTATAGCGGATAGCTCGCCCTGACCCTTTTCCTGGCGATTGAGACCGATGAGGACCGCCGCCGGTTGTGCGCCCGCTGATTCGATGATTTCCATCACTTCCCGCACTGCCGTACCCGCGGTAATCACATCGTCAATCACCAGTACCCGGCCCTGCAGGGGCGCTCCTACGATGGTGCCACCCTCACCATGATCCTTGGCCTCCTTGCGGTTGAAGCAGTAGGGCAGGTCACGGCCGTACTGGTCCGCGAGTGCCACCGCAGTGGTTGCCGCCAATGGAATGCCCTTGTAGGCGGGACCAAAAATCAAGTCAAAGTCTATACCGGCTTCCTGAATTGCCGCTGAATAGTGGCGACCCAAACCGGCCAGGGCTGCGCCTGTCTGGAATTTGCCTGCGTTAAAAAAGTAGGGGCTGATACGACCCGATTTCAGGGTAAACTCCCCAAAGCCAAGGGCTTGGTGTTCAAGGGCGAGTTGGATAAATTCGCGCTGATACTTCTGCATGGCAATATCCTGTAAATCTTCTAAAGGTTGTGCTTTGGCCTTATATTATGTTTGAACCTGCCAACTCAAATAATGTAAACAGGTCCTAACAGCTAACAAATCAGTATAAAGCCCGGTATCATACACAGTCCGTTATCAAGGGGCTAATATGCGCATTATCAGTCTTTGCGTCGATGGAATTCACCAGGCCACGCAGCGCGGCTTATACGATTGGCTCAATAGCCAGGACGCCGACGTCATCTGTCTCCAGGACCTCAAGGCACTGGAGTACGAATTGGATCAGCCGGTTTTTCAGCCGCCGGGCTACAACGCCTATTTTTTTGATTCCGGTATCGAACACTGCAACGGCGTCGCCATCTACACACGCCAACAGCCCAAGGCATTGATCTACGGGTTGGGTTTTGCCTCGGGCGTGGATATGCAAGGCCGTTACCTGCAGGCGGACTTCGAGCATATCAGCGTCGGCTCCCTCTTGGCGCCCGTCTACACAGGTACGCCGGAATCCGAAGAGATCAAAATCAAATTCTTCGACGACTTCCAGGCCCACCTGAACAAAATCAGCCGCAAGCGCCGCGAGTACATCTTCTGCGGCAACTGGGCCATGGCGCACACCGGCAAGGATGTACAGAACGCCGACAACCACAATCAGACACCGGGCTTTCTCGCCCACGAACAACAGTGGATGGACCAACTGTTCAACCAACTTGAGTACAAGGATGCCTTTCGCAAAGTGGTGGGAGACAGCGACGAATACACCTGGTGGCCAAGTGGAGAGGTCGGCCAGGGGGATGGCTGGCGTGTCGACTACCAGGTGGTCTCCGATCCACTGGCTGGCAGCATAGAGCACGGGGCGATCTACAAAAACCAGGTCTTCTCCAGCCACCTGCCACTAATAATGGATTATGATCTTGAGCTTTAAGCTGCAAGCTACAAGCTACAAGCTGCAAGTTCCGCTTGTAGCTTGTAGCTTGTAGCTTGTAGCTAATTATCCTCCCACCAACGCCTCTTTCTGCAATTGGTTGAGTTCATTAATACCCTTTTTTGCCAACGCCAGCATGGCGGCAAACTCCTGCTCGGAAAAGGGATGGCCCTCGGCGGTACCCTGAACTTCGATCATACCGCCATCGTCAGCTATCACCACATTCATGTCCGTCTCTGCATTGGAGTCCTCCGGGTAGTCGAGGTCCAGCACCGGTTCCCCCTGGTAGATACCCACCGACACCGAAGCAATCATACGCACAAGGGCTTCACCCTTCAGGCGATTTCGATCGCCCAGGTAAGTAATCGCATCTGCCAGGGCAACACAGGCCCCAGTGATAGAAGCGGTGCGAGTGCCGCCATCGGCCTGGATCACATCGCAGTCAATGGTGATGGTATTTTCGCCCAGGGCCTCGAGGTCCACGGCCGCTCGCAAAGAGCGACCAATCAAGCGCTGGATCTCCACCGTGCGCCCACCCTGTTTTCCACGAGCCGCCTCGCGATTCATGCGCTCGCCGGTGGAGCGGGGTAACATACCATATTCGGCTGTAATCCAGCCCCGCCCCTCACCACGCATAAACCGTGGCACCCCCTCATTGACGCTGGCGGTGCAAATCACCTTGGTATCACCAAACTCCACCAGCACAGAACCCTCGGCGTGACGGGTGAATTGGCGGGTCAGTCGAATATCGCGCAACTGATCTGGTGCGCGGCCGCTGGGTCTTTCCATAATACAAAACCTGTCGATTATTAAAGCAAGGCGTGAACAACGCTTTTTGAAAGCGAGAGGGGCGATTATACCCGATCGGCCGTGGTACCATTAATCCCTGGCCGCCGCCTTTATGTCCGGCTTGGGCACAGGCGCCAAAGGCAAATTTACTGCTCTCAGGTATCAGGACCCGTTTATGGCACAAAACAAAGAAGCCACCACCTCCAGTAACCATCCGCGCAGCATGACCGGCTTTTCGCGCCAGGACGCCAAACTCGACTGGGGGGCCCTGACCTGGGAGATTCGCAGCGTCAACCACCGTTACCTTGAACCCCATTTTCGTCTACCGGAAACCCTGCGTGCCCTTGAGCAACCCCTGCGTGACCGTGTCCGCAAGCAATTACACCGGGGCAAGCTGGAGGCCACCCTGCACCTGCAGACCGGCCAGGGCAACGACAGCGAACTGGGTATCGATTTGCACATGGCTCAACAGATCGCCAACGCCGCTTTGCAGATCAATGACCTGCTTACCGACGCAGCCCCAATTAGCGCGCTGGAGCTGCTGAAGTGGCCCGGCGTGATTCAAAACCAGGAGATGGATGCGGACAAGGTCTCCGCCGAAATACTTGACCTCTTTGACTCCGCTCTCGGGCAGCTGCTGGCCAACCGCAGTCGAGAGGGGGCCGAACTGAAGCGGTTTGTCGAGCAACGCCTCGACGCCGTCAGTGTCCAGGTGGACACCGTGCGTAAGCTGATGCCGGATATTCTCCAAAATCAACGTGAAAAACTGCGCTCCCGCCTTGAGGAAATGAGCGTAGAACTGGACCAGGATCGCCTGGAGCAGGAAATTGTACTGCTGGCGCAAAAGGCCGATGTCGACGAAGAACTGGATCGCCTCGAGACGCATGTTGCCGAAGTACGCCGCACCCTCAGTCAAAAAGGCGCCATCGGTCGCCGCCTCGACTTTCTGATGCAGGAACTCAATCGCGAGGCCAACACCCTGTCATCCAAGTCCATTGTCAGCGAAACCACCCAGGCAGCAGTGGAATTAAAAGTGCTGATTGAGCAAATGCGCGAACAGATTCAGAATATAGAGTAGGCGCCAAGGCCCCAATACACCCCAAAGATTCACAACCGCCGATCAGCAAAAAGGCCAAAAAACTTCATGAGCAGTCGCGGAACCCTCTATACCGTGTCAGCGCCCTCCGGTGCCGGCAAAACCAGTCTCGTCAAAGCCCTGGTGGAATCCACTGACAAACTCTGCGTGTCCGTATCCCATACCACCCGGGAAAAGCGTCCCGGCGAAGTCGATGGCGTCAATTACCACTTTGTCGATATGAACAACTTTCAGGCAATGCTGGCAGAGGGTGCCTTTCTCGAACACGCCCAGGTGTTCAACAATTACTATGGCACTTCACAGAAATGGGTGGAGAACACCCTCAACAATGGTGTCGATGTAATCCTGGAGATCGATTGGCAGGGCGCCCAGCAGGTCAAACGCCTGATGCCCGACACTATCGGCATCTTTATCCTGCCACCGTCACGCAGCACTTTGCGCGAGCGTCTTACCGGTCGCGGCCAGGATGATGACAGCGTTATAGAAGCGCGCATGGCTGAAGCCATTAACGAGATGTCCCACTACGTCGAGGCCGATTACCTGATAGTCAATGATGACTTCGACATCGCTCTCGAACAGTTCCGTACCCTGATTCTCAGCCAGCGATTAACCCTCTCGCGCCAGCAGCAGGAAAACGTGAATTTGTTAGCCGAGCTATTGTCCTAAATGGTCGATTTGCGTACACTTGCCCACTTTTTTGACCCCGATTGACAATAGGGCGCATAATCGCGGTAGGGCAAAAGGTATTTGTGCCACCATCGGATTAGGGTGCCCGAACCGCGGCAGGCGTAATCGCTGCTGCCGCCCCGACATAACACGGAAAACACTATGGCTCGCATTACTGTAGAAGATTGTCTGGATCACGTTGACAACCGTTTTGAACTGGTGATCGTTGGTAGCAAACGCGCCCGCCAGATCGCCGTCGGCGGCAAGGACCCCATGGTTCCCGAGGAAAACGACAAACCCACCGTGATCGCCCTGCGCGAAATCGAGGAAGGCCTGGTGGATGCAAGCATCCTCAACCAGAAGGACGAGCCCGAGTACGAAGAAACCGAAATCCAGATTCCCGCGGAATAATATAGTGTGGGAGGATCGCTTTGCAGACCATAGATTCACTTAGCCACAAGCTGTCCTCCTACCTCGACCTCCAGCAGATAACGCTCGTCAAGCGTGCCTACCTCTACGCGGAGCAGGCACACGACGGCCAAAAACGCCGCTCCGGCGAACCCTATATCACCCACCCGCTGGCGGTAGCCGAGAACCTTGCCGACATGCACATGGACCATCAGAGCCTGATGGCCGCCATGCTGCATGACGTTATCGAAGACACGAATATCAGCAAGCAGGCCCTGGTGGAACAGTTTGGCAATACCGTTGCTGATCTGGTGGACGGGGTTAGCAAGCTTACCCAGATCGAATTTGAATCCCAGGCGGAAAAACAGGCGGAAAACTTCCAGAAGATGGCCCTGGCCATGGCCCGGGATATCCGCGTGATTATCGTCAAGCTCGCCGACCGGCTCCACAATATGCGTACTCTCGACGCCCTCAAGCCAGAGAAAAGGCGCCGGGTAGCCAAGGAAACCCTGGAAATCTATGCCCCCATTGCCCATCGACTGGGTATGAACGATTTACGCCTGGAATTCGAGCACCGCGGTTTTGCCGCCATGTATCCGTTGCGGGCCAGGCGCATGCAGGCGGCGTTGAACACAGCCCGTGGCAACCGCAAGGAGCTGGTAGAAAAGATCCAACAGGCCATTGAACTGCGCCTGGCTCGCGAGGGGATGAATGCCCTGGTAATCGGGCGGGAAAAACACCTGTACAGCATTTACCAGAAAATGCGGGCAAAGAAAAAATCTTTCAAGGAAATAATGGATGTTTACGCCTTCCGTATCATCGTCGACAGTGTCGACAGCTGCTACCGGGCGCTGGGCGCCATCCACAACCTCTACAAACCGGTGATCTCCGAGTTCAAAGACTATATCGCCATCCCCAAGGCAAACGGTTATCAGTCCCTGCACACAGTGTTGGTGGGTATGCACGGCGTGCCGATTGAGGTCCAGATTCGCACCAAGGAAATGGATGAGATGGCCAACAACGGAATTGCCGCCCACTTTCTCTACAAGTCTGAAGGTGCGGACAGCAAGGGCAGTGGCCATGCCCGTGCACGGGAGTGGATCAAGGGCTTACTGGAAATGCAGCAGGCCGCCGGCGATTCCCTGGAGTTTATCGAGAATGTCAAAATCGACCTTTTCCCCGACGAGGTTTATGTTTTCACCCCCAAGGGCAGGATTGTTGAACTACCTGCCGGCGCCACCGCAGTGGATTTTGCCTACGCGGTGCACACCGATGTCGGCAACGCCTGTGTTGCCTGCCGTATCAACGATCGTCTCGCTCCCCTGTCGCAGTCCCTGCAAAGCGGCCAGAAAGTATCAATCGTCACCGCACCTGGCGCGCAGCCCAATCCCAACTGGCTCAATTTCGTGAAATCGGGCAAGGCCCGCAGCGCCATCCGCCACTTTTTGAAAAACCAGCGCCACCACCAATCCATAGAGCTGGGCCGACGTATGTTGAACAGGGCCCTGTCCAATATCGGTCTGGATTTGGAAAAACTTACCAAGGCACAGTACAAACAGCTGATCGATGGCACCAATTCCGCCAACCTGGAGGCACTGCTGGAGGATATCGGTCTCGGTAACCGTATCGCCTACGCCGTGGCGAAGCTCCTGTGCGACGGCAATAACAAACGCAACGCCACCAATATTTACTCGCCGTTGATGATCGACTCCGCCGACGGTCTGATGATCAATTTCGCTCGCTGCTGCCGCCCGATTCCAGGTGACCCCATCATTGGTCATATCAGCACTGGCAAAGGCATGGTGATTCACCAGGAGACCTGCCGCAACATTGCCGAACTACGCAGCAACCCGGAAAAGATCAATGCCGTCAATTGGGCGCCCACTGTTACCGGAGAGTTTCTGGTGGATATCCGCGTCGAGGTGGAATCGGAGCGGGGTATTATCGCTTCCCTCGCCACCCGGATTTCCGAGCAGGGCGCCAATATCGAGCGTATCAATGTCGACGAGCGAGATGCCCACAACAGCGTTATCAACCTGTGTGTAGGGGTAAACAACCGCATCCACCTGGCTAACATTATGCGCCGGGTGCGCAATATGCGTTCGGTGCTGCGAATTTCACGCAGCAAAAATTAACGCGAGAAGCAACATCATACGTAACGACACCTGCCTGCAACCGCTTGAGTCAGGCAGGGTTTATGGCAACAGCTAACGAGACAGCACTATGACCAACAAAGCCATTATCCACTCCGACAATGCCCCGGCCGCCATCGGTACCTATTCCCAGGCTGTCAAGGTTAACAACACCGTCTACCTGTCCGGGCAGATCCCTTTGGTACCGGATACCATGGAAATAGTCGAGGGTGATTTCGCCACCCAGGCCCACCAGGTGTTCAAAAACCTGGGAGCGGTCTGCGAAGCGGCAGACGGCAGCCTGCAGAACATTGTAAAACTCAACATCTACCTTACCGACCTCAGCAATTTTCCCGTGATCAATGAGGTGATGACCCAGTACTTCCAGGAACCCTATCCCGCTAGAGCTGCTATCGGCATCAGCGAGCTGCCCAAGGGTGCCCTGGTGGAAGCGGACGGAGTGATGGTGATCTAATTCCGTTGCCATCTATCCGCGACGCGGCTATTTCAGTGTGTCGATCAAGGCACCGTAGCCTTCGCGAAAGCTTGGATACCGGAACTGGTAACCGGTATCCAACAACCGCCGATTATCGCAGCGCTTGCTACCCACTCGCCGATTGTGGCTGGTCGGCTGCAGATGCCCGACAGGGAGACCCAGTCTTGCCGCCAACCACTGCTGCAATTCCCACAGAGGTACTGGCTCACGGTCGCTGGCCAGGTAAACGGGCTCCAGGCTGGCGCCCTTGGCTTGGTAATTGATCAAGTGCGCCAGAACGCCGGCGCAGTCATCGGCGTGGATACGGTTGGTGTAGACGACTGGTTCGGGTTCACATCCGTTTCCGGCACGCACCTGGCCCAACAGCCGCCCCCTCCCGGGACCGTAGATGCCTGAAAAGCGGACCACACACCCCCCCAGATCCGCCCCCAGCAGCAAATGTTCCGCCTCCAGCAGGCGTTGACCAGTGTAGCTGCGGGGCTCTGTGGGACTGGTTTCATCCACCCAGCGGCCGTCACTCTGGCCATAGACACTGGTACTGGAGACAAACAGTAGCAGCCGGGGGCGTCGTGCCAATTGAGTCAATGCCCGGGTAATCGTCTCCATACTGCGAACGTAGGTATGGCGGTAGGCTTCGTCACTGTATTCGTCCGGTGTCAGGGTCACCACCACATTTTCGTAGTGATCCTGAAATAAACTTGAAATTTCCCCTTCATTAGTCGCATCACATTGTCTAAGCTCTACTATGGAGGTCGGTTCCGCCCTGGCGCTACGGCTTACCGCCGTAACCCGATAGCCTGCCGATACCAATCGCTGGGATAAGCGCTGGCCGATGTCGCCATAACCAATAATCAAACACGTTTCCTGTGGTGCAGCCGACATCGATCCAAATAACTCCTAAGGGGTAATTAAGGGGTAAGGGGGCTCCGCTTCAGCGGGCAACCATAAACTATAACGTATACTCTGATAAGAAACTTTGCAGGAAGCCCTTCTTTAAAGCGAAAACGGACTTTCACTTGGGACGCCGTTTACCACTATGACCCTGACAGAATTGCGCTATATTGTGACCCTGGCCCAGGAACAGCACTTTGGCCGCGCCGCCGAGCGCTGCTTTGTCAGCCAGCCCACCCTCAGTATTGCGGTAAAAAAACTGGAGGAGGAGCTGGGCGTTTCACTGTTTGAGCGCTCCAAGACCCGGGTCCAGCCGACTCCCCTGGGAGAGAAAATTATCGCCCAGTCGCAACTGGTACTTGAGCAAACCGCCGCCATCAAGGATATCGCCAGCGCCGGCAAAGATCAGCTCAGCAGCCCCCTGCAGGTTGGCGCCATATTCACCATAGGACCCTACCTGTTTCCGCTGTTTATTCCCGAACTGCAGAAAATTGCCGAGGATATGCCGTTACTGGTGGAGGAGGGGTATACCGCCACCCTGCGCCAACGCTTGCGCAAGGGCGAGCTGGATGTGATTATCGTCGCGCTGCCCTTTACCGAAGCCGACGTGGTCACCCAAGGACTTTACGAGGAGCCCTTCGTGGTACTGTTGCCGGTCAGCCACCCCCTGACGCAAATGAGCGAGATCACTCCCAGCGACCTCAATGGCTACAATGTTTTGCTGCTGGGTGAGGGCCACTGCTTCCGTGACCAGGTACTCGAAGCCTGTCCCAACCTGCAGCCTTCTCTGGAAAATAACAACGGCCGCATCCGTACGGCTGCCGAAGGCAGCTCCCTGGAAACCATGCGTCATATGGTGGCCTCCGGTCTGGGCATCACCATTCTGCCCCAATCCGCCGCCGGCACCAGTAGTTACAGCAACAACCAACTGGTAACCCGACCCTTTGCAGAACCGGCACCCACGCGTACCGTGGCGCTTGCCTGGCGGGCCAGTTTTCCTCGCCACAAGGCGATTGACGCGCTGCGCGATTCCATTAATCAATGCAAACTCAACGGTATCAATCTCCTGCCCAGCGGCCACTGATTGACCTCCGCAGCCAGACTTGCCATTCTCTGCCGATGTCTTCCATCACTGCGGCACCAACCCTGGATCGTATCGATGTCACCGCCCTAAAAGGGGTGGGAAAACAGCTGGCCGAAAAACTGGCTAAAATCGGCATTCACAGTATCCAGGACCTGCTTTTCCACCTGCCGCTGCGCTATACGGATCGAACCCGTGTCACGCCATTGGGCGGTCTGCAACCCAACACCAGCGTCGTCATCGAAGGGGAAATAAAGGCCTGCAGTGTGGTTTTTGGCCGTCGCCGCAGCCTGATGTGTCGACTACAGGATGGCACCGGCAGTGTGACCCTGCGCTTTTATCATTTCTCCAATGCCCAAAAGCAACGCCTGGCGGAAGGTACCCGATTGCGCTGCTACGGTGAGACGCGCCGCGGCGCAGCCGGTCTGGAAATTTATCACCCGGAGTATCAGTTTCTCGACGGCTCTACTCCGGCGCCAGCCCTGGAGGAATCCCTGACGCCGGTATATCCCGCAACCGAAGGCCTGACCCAACAACGGCTGCGCGGTCTCAGCCAACAGGCACTAGAAATGTTGGACGATAACAGCCTGCACGAACTGCTGCCGGCAGAGCTGCGAACCCAGTTCAACCAGGAACCCCTGACCAGTACGCTGCGATTTTTGCATCATCCCCCAAAGGATGCCCCGGTCGACCTGTTGATGTTGGGGGACCACCCTTACCAGAGGCGGCTGGCTTTCGAGGAACTGGTGGCCCACCACTTGAGCTTGCTCAAACTGCGACAGAAGGCCCAGTCGGAAGGGGCGCCGCAACTACTGCCGAACCCGTCGCTGCGCCAGGTGTTTTTGCAACAGCTTGGGTTCACACTCACAGGTGCCCAGGTGCGGGTTAGCGAAGAGATCGCAGCCGATTTGGCCAAACCCTTTCCCATGCTACGCCTGGTGCAGGGGGATGTGGGTTCGGGTAAAACTGTCGTGGCGGCACTGGCAGCCATCCAGGCAGTCGCCAACGGCAAACAAGCTGCGATTATGGCGCCCACGGAGATCCTGGCCGAGCAGCACAGGCGCAATTTCGCCGGATGGCTGGAGCCTCTGGGTATAGAAGTGGCGTGGCTGACCGGCAAACTCAAAGCCGCCGACAGGCGTGAACAGCTCGCTTCCATCGCCGACGGCCGCGCCCAGGTTGTGGTGGGCACCCATGCCCTGTTTCAGGAGGAGGTGTGTTTTGCCGATCTCGGCCTTACCATTATCGACGAACAACACCGGTTCGGTGTGCACCAACGCCTGTCGCTGCGACAAAAGGGCTTGCAGCCGATCGACGGGGACGCCCTCGGCAGCCATCCGCTACACCCACATCAATTGATCATGACCGCCACTCCCATTCCACGTACCCTGGCCATGAGCGCCTATGCTGACCTGGATTGTTCGGTTATCGACGAACTGCCTCCCAACCGCACGCCGGTCACCACCGTGGTGATTGCCAACAACCGTCGCGACCAAGTGGTGGAGCGGGTCAGGAACGCCTGCGAAAGCGGACGCCAGGCCTACTGGGTTTGTACTCTGATTGAGGAATCCGAAGCTCTCGAGGCACAGGCAGCGGAAGCCACTGCCCAGTCACTGTCACAAGCACTGCCAAATCTGCGAGTGGGCCTGATCCATGGGCGCCTGAAGCCCACCGAAAAAGAGGCCGTAATGACAGCCTTCAAGGCCGGGGATATACAGTTGCTGGTAGCCACCACAGTCATCGAAGTGGGCGTTGATGTCCCCAACGCCAGCCTGATGATTATAGAAAACCCTGAACGCCTGGGCCTGGCACAACTGCACCAGTTGCGCGGCCGGGTAGGGCGCGGCTCCGCCGCCAGTCACTGCGTAATGCTCTACAGCACACCCCTTTCGCGCCAGGGTAAAGAGCGGCTGTCTGCCATGCGCGAGAGCAGCGACGGGTTTGTGATCGCCGAAATCGATTTGAAGCTGCGTGGTCCGGGGGAGGTACTGGGCACCAGACAGACCGGCGCAATGCAATTCAAACTGGCGGATATCCAGCGCGATGCGCAACGTCTTCCCGCCATTAAAGTGTGTGCCCAGCAATTACTGCGCGACTACCCGACATTTGTCGAACCGCTGGTACGCCGTTGGTTGGGACACAACGAAAACTACGCCAATGTGTAGACCCCCCTACGGAAACCGAGACGAAAAACGCCAGCCTTCCATCGCGCTCCTCGCTGTTTGGGTAATTAGCGCCGACTAAACTACAATGTTGCTTGCGCAAGGGAGAGCTATCCTCCACAATTTCACGGAACTTGGTATAACAAAACCCTTGGATTTACCCGCTGTACTCGCAAACAGCACCTTCAGCAGCACACAGAAAAGAAGTAGCCAAAAAGGAGCTCGTTCGTGCCCGTACCCGCTAGTGTAAAACTGCTACTGGATAACCAAAATATCAATTACGGCGTATCCAATGCCCCTGTCGACGCAATCACCAGTCAGGTCTGGCACGAGCAGCACCTGCGTAATACCGGTGCGGCTAAATCGCAAATTCTGCAGGACGACCAGGGCAAGGTGCTGGTGATTATGTCCGCCGACTGCCTACTCGACCTCAATGCGCTCAATCGCGAAACCGGACGCGAGTTACACGCCACCAGCGAAGACGACTTGCGCAAGTTTTACAAAAAGCATCGCCTCGAATCCGTTCCCGCGCTACCCAAGCTGGCGGGCCTGGAGACACTGGTGGACCAGCGACTGCTGGAATCCGAAACCCTGCTTCTGGATTCCGGCAGCGCCGAACAGCTATTGCAGATGAAGCAGGCGGACTTCCGGCAGATCCTCGGCGATGCCAAGGTATGTAACTTCGCCGTCCCACTGGTGCAGTTGGAAACGGAAGACGTCGACGAAGATGATGAAGAGCAGATTTTCAACGCGGTGCGAAACTTTACCAGTCTGCGCATCAAGCAGCGGCTGGAGGAGACCCTGGAGCTACCGCCGCTACAGGAAACCGCCCTGCGTATTATCAAGCTGCGGGTCGATCCCAGCGCCGACATCAGCGACCTGGCCAATATCGTCGAAACAGACCCCAGCCTTGCCGCCCAGGTGGTGAGCTGGGCCGCATCACCGTACTACTCGGCGCCGGGTAAAATCAAATCCATTCACGATGCCATTGTTCGGGTATTGGGTTTCGATATGGTGCTCAACCTTGCCCTCGGTCTTGCCCTGGGCAGAAGCCTGAATATTCCCCAAGACGGCCCATACGGCAGTACCCCCTACTGGAAGCAGGCGGTCTATACCGCCGCCACCGTCGAGGGAATGGTCACCGCCATGCCCCGCGACAAGCGACCTGGCTTTGGTTTGGCCTACCTGTCGGGGCTACTCCATAACTTTGGTTACCTGGTGCTATCGGAAGTCTTCCCACCCCACTTCCATCAGATATGCCGCTATATTGAAGCCAATCCCCATGTCCAGTGCCAAGCGATTGAACGCCACCTGCTGGGCGTGACCCGCGAGCAGCTCGCCAGTTGGCTGATGGAACTCTGGAATATGCCGAAGGAGGTGGTGGTCGCTTTGCGTCAGCAACACAACCCCGATTTCCAGGGTGACAAGCAAACTTATGCCAAACTTATCTTTGTCGCCCAGCGCCTGCTGCGTCAGCGTGGGATTGGTACGGGTCCCAAACTGGAAGTCCCCCAACATATTTTTGAAGAACTGTTCCTGGAGCCGGAAAAGGCCTATGCCACCCTGGATAATATTATGGAGTCAGAGGCAGAACTTAACGAAATTGCCACTCAGTTGGCGCCGTCGATGCCGAGTTAATCCCCCGGTAAAACACAAAGGGCCGATTTCATCGGCCCTTTTTTATCAGTGATCTCCCTCTGGACCAGGGTTCATCAACAAGCACGCATCAGTTCTTTAGTAACATCCCACGTTCCGGATCGCCAAAAGCTTCGCGGTCCAGCATACCCTCTTCACTGCTGGCCACCACCGTAGTCACCATGGAATCACCGGTAACATTGACGGCAGTGCGCATCATATCCAGCAGCCGATCAACGCCGATAATCAAGGCAATCCCTTCCACCGGCAGTCCCACCTGTTGCAATACCATAGCCAGGGTGATCAGTCCCACACCCGGCACACCGGCTGTACCGATGGATGCCAGAGTGGCGGTCAGGATAACGGTCAGATAGCCCCCCACACCAATATCGATATTGTAGGCCTGGGCGATAAAGGCTGTAGCTACCCCCTGCATAATGGCGGTGCCGTCCATATTGATGGTGGCTCCCAGGGGCACCGTAAAGGAGGCCACACTGTTATTCACCCCCAGACGCTCCTCTACAGTACGCAGGGTAACCGGCATGGTGGCGTTGCTGGAGGCGGTACTGAAAGCAAACAACATCACCGGACGCAACTTGTTGAGGAAAGTGATGGGACTCAACCCGGTAAGCAGCTTCAGTATCAAACTGTAGACGCCCAACCCGTGGAGCAACAGTACTACCACTACGGTCAGGAAATACTGCCCCAGATCCAGAATAGCTCCCACCCCCAGGGTGGCAAACAACTTCGCCAGCAGACAGAAAACGCCATAGGGCGCCAGGTTCATCAGTATGGTGACCATTTTCATGATCACTTCATTCATGTCCTGGAAGAACACCGCGACGCGCTTGCCCGGCTCTCCACTGCGGGATATCGCAATGCCCATTAGCAGTGAAAAGACGATCACCTGCAGCATGTTGCCATCGGACATCGCTTTAATGGGGTTGCTGGGAAAGATATTAACAATCACGTCTTTGAGGGTCGGGGCATTCTTGGGGACAAACTCGGAACCGGTCGCCAGGTTTATCCCCTCTCCAGGGCCGCTCAAAACACCCAGTGTCAGCGCGAGACCTATAGCCATGGCGGTTGTCAGCAGGTAGAGCACCATGGTTTTACCCGCCATGGCTCCCATGCGGGTATTGTCCCCCAGGGAGGCTGTGCCACAGACCAGCGATACAAAAACCAGGGGCACCACCAGCAACTTTAACGATGCGACAAAGATGCGACCCACCGCATCGAAGACGCCGTCAACCAGAAACTGGTCCAACCAGTGGTTGTAGGTGGCCGCCAACCAGCCCTGGGTATTGGCGAGATTTAACATCACCCCGATTACCAGGCCCACAGCCATAGCCACCAAAATCCGTGCGGTCAAGCTCATTGTGTTTTCCTAATTCTTGTAATTCCAAGCCTCTGGGCAGCCTCTCCAGAGTAAACAGGGATCGTGGAATAGGTAGTCACCAAAAAAAACGAAAGCCGAAGCCTTCGTTTTTTTGGTCACAATATGTATGTCAAAACAACGTGTTCCCAACGACTGGCAGTCTGGTAGCCCTGGCTGTTCTAACAATTGGCAAACGGTTAGCCTGCTATACGTTGACGGCATCCTTCAGCGCCTTGCCCGGTTTAAAGCCAACCGAATTACTGGCGGCAATCTCGATAGACTCCCCGGTCTGGGGGCTACGCCCGGTGCGAGCGGCTCGGTGTCGCTGGGTAAAGGAACCAAATCCGATCAGATTTACGGTCTCATTGCGGCTTAGGGCATTGGTAATTTCGTCGAAAATGG
Organism: Cellvibrionaceae bacterium; assembly: GCA_050290225.1. GTDB lineage: Bacteria > Pseudomonadota > Gammaproteobacteria > Pseudomonadales > Cellvibrionaceae > JBNKHG01. Next base: position 63,470 of record JBNKHG010000094.1, on the reverse strand, counting down.
CGGACACCACATCGTTGGCCTTGTCTTTTGAGATATCGGTCAATTCCGCCACTGCGGCCACTAATTCGGTTTTGTGCATAGATTGTACCTTAATGTTCACTCATGCCCCCCCGGGCAATGTGTTTACTGGGCTTTTAGTGGAGCCATTAAACCAAGCCCCCCGAGGAGGGTAAAGGGCTTTTCACCGGTTTCGCTAACTCGTTGCCCGAGTGGGAGCTAAAGCACTGAAAACTTGCCAACTAACCGTTACAATAGGTGCCGTTTTTTACTCGACCAAGAGCGCTATAGCTGGAAGTATCCCCATTGTCCGACATCGCCTTCACCCATCACCTGTTTCACGAACCCTTGTGGCGCTCGGCCAGGCAACTGTGTTGGCAACTGTCGAGCCGCCAGAAGGCATGGCTGTTGGACAAGGGATCGCTGACAGAACGCCTGATCGCCGAAAGCCGGGGCAGCCTGGAAGTGACCATACTGCGCCAGGAGATGGATTACCCCTATCTTTCGGAAGCGCGTTTGCTGAAGGTATCACCCAAGCAGAAGGCACTGGTGCGCGAGGTTATTCTCTCAGGTGCTGGTCAACCCTGGGTATTCGCCCGCAGCTTGCTGCCTGTGAGCAGTCTTACCGGTCGACTGCGTCATTTTCGCAACCTCGACAATCGTCCCCTGGGCGCGCTCCTGTTCAAGGACCCCAGTATGGAGCGCGGCGCGATTGAAGTCGCTCAAGTGAGTCGACAACACCGCTACCTGCCCGCCGAGTTCGTCTCGGATAGTCCCCTGTGGGGTCGACGTTCGGTGTTTTACCTGGACAGTAAACCCCTGCTGGTCAGCGAAGTTTTTCTCGACAGCTTTAATCCCCGGAGACAACCTCGCCGATGACCGCCCAGAGAATACCCACCCCAACCCTGAACCAGATCGGCGCCCGTTTTCCCCACTATTGGCAGCTGATGCGTTTCAATCGCCCGATAGGCACTCTGTTGTTGCTCTGGCCCACTCTCTGGAGTCTGTGGATAGCCGCGGAGGGCTTGCCGCCCTGGCACCTGCTGGTGATTTTCGTGGCCGGTGTGGCGACCATGCGTGCCGCCGGTTGCGTGATCAACGACTATGCTGACCGCCGTTTTGACGGTCACGTCAAACGCACCCTTAACCGGCCCCTGGTCACGGGAAAAGTGACGGAAAAAGAGGCCCTGGCGCTATTTGCATGCCTGTGCCTGATATCCTTTGTGCTGGTGCTGTTCACCAACAGACTGACCATCATGCTTGCTTTTGTCGGTCTGATCCTGGCCTTCTGCTATCCCTTCGTCAAACGTCACTCGCACTTGCCCCAAATCGTGCTAGGAGCAGCCTTTTCCTGGAGTATTCCGATGGCTTATGCAGCCGTTCACAGCGACCTTCAAAGCGACGTCTGGCTGCTTTACTTCACCACGCTGTTGTGGATCGTGGTCTACGACACCTTCTACGCCATGGTAGACCGGGACGACGACCTTCGCATCGGTGTGAAGTCCACCGCCATCCTGTTTGGTGACCAGGATCGGCTGATCACCGGTGTGCTGCAGTGCTCGGTGCTGGTGGGCCTGTTGTTGCTGGGCGAACGCCGGGAGTTGGGGTTTTGGTACGATCTCAGTGTGGTGGTCTGTGCCGGCCTGTTTATGTACCAGCAGTGGCTGATCCGCTACCGCCAACGTGAAGCCTGCTTCCAGGCCTTTCTCAACAACAATTGGGTCGGCATGGCCGTATTTGTGGGCCTGGCGCTGGATTACGCCTTTAAATAAGCTTATTGTCGCGACTATCCTCTACAAAACACGAAAAAACCGGGGGATTACTCTCCCGATCGCAAATGTCATAAACTTGCAACAAATCCATCATTTAATAGCTCTCGTTTACCGTGGCCATTGTCAATGCGGATGATCGATTGAGGCCAGCACGGAAATAATCCCGAGGCAAGGTATTATGAGCACTAAAACCATCCTGATTGTTGATGACGAAACTGCGATCCGCGACATGTTGCGGGTGGCGCTGGAAATGGCAGACTACCACTGCCTGGAAGCCGAGAACGCCCAGGACGCCCACAGCCTGATCATCGACGAGAAACCCGACCTGGTGCTACTCGACTGGATGATGCCCGGCACCAGCGGGATTGAGCTGGCCCGTCGCCTCAAACGCGACGAAGTCACCTCCAGGGTGCCTCTGATCATGCTCACCGCCAAGGGCGAAGAGGACAACAAAATCCAGGGCCTGGAAGTGGGTGCCGATGACTATATCACCAAGCCCTTCTCGCCCCGGGAACTGGTGGCGCGACTGAAAGCGGTACTGCGCCGGGCCAACCCCCAGGCATCCGGGGGACCCATTGAGGTGCAAGGTCTCCGCCTGGACTCCTCCAGCCACCGGGTTACGATCAACGAACAACCGGTGGAGATGGGCCCCACCGAATACCGCCTGCTGGAGTTTTTCCTCACCCACCAGGAGCGCGCCTACACCCGCGGTCAGCTTCTGGATCACGTCTGGGGAGGCAATGTCTATGTGGAGGAACGCACTGTCGATGTGCATATTCGCCGCCTGCGCAAGGCATTATCCCTTGATGAACACGACCGCTTTATTCAAACTGTACGCGGAACCGGTTACCGCTTCTCCACCAAGGTAACCGTCAAAGTCTAATTCCTTCAGTCAGCAGTTAAGGGACGGCATTGGTCAGGGGTTTTAACGCCGAAATTCGGCGCATCATCGTATTTGGTGTCGTTTGCAGCCTGTTAGGTCTGATAATCGGGCACCTGTCCTGGACCCTGATCATCGGCGGCAGCCTCTATTTGGGCTGGATATTCTGGCAAATTTATCAGCTGGACCGGTGGCTTAACCAGTCCAACCGACAGGGCAGTCGCAAGCCCCCACCGGAAGCCAGCGGTATATGGGGCGATATCTTCGACAATATCTACCGCCTGCAAAAACGCCAGCGTATAGAGCAACGCCATATGCAAGCGGTGGTCAACCGTGTCCAGGAAACCACCTCGGCGCTGCGCGACGGTATTATTCTGCTCGACAGTCGTGGCAATATGAGCTGGTGGAACCGCGCAGCCCAGCGGCTACTGGGCTTCCAGGGCAACGACCAAGGTCAGGCCCTGGTCAATTTTATTCGCCACCCACGCTTTATCCGTTATTTCGATGCGGGCAAGTATGAAGAGCCTTTGGAGCTGTCTTCACCGCGCTACTCTAACAGACGCCTTCAGTTTCAGGTCAACCGCTATGGCAACAACGAGCGTCTGGTGGTCGTGCGCGACGTCACCCGCCTGTATAAGCTGGAGCAGATGCGCCGCGACTTTGTCGCCAATGTCTCCCACGAAATGCGCACCCCCCTGACTGTAGTGCGCGGCTACCTTGAAACCCTGGCTGACAGCGGCCAACTGCCGGAGAAGTGGAGCGGCGCCTTTTCCCAGATGCAGCAGCAGGCCGAGCGTATGTCACTGCTGGTCAACGACCTGATCACTCTGTCAAAACTGGAGACTGAAGAGGGAGAGCAACACCAGAACCCCATTGCTATCGAACCCATGCTGACGGCTATCTGTAATGAAGCCCGGGCCTTTAGCGGCGACAAAAACCACAGCATCAACCTCGACTGCCTACCGGAGGCGAAGCTACTGGGCAATGAAAAGGAGTTGCACAGCGCTTTCTCCAACCTGTTGTTTAACGCCGTCAAGTACACACCGGCCAAGGGTGAGATAGATGTTCACTTTTATCTTGGGGATCAGGGTGGCTGCGTCTCGGTCAAGGACAATGGGATCGGTATTGATGCGAAGCATATTCCCCGCTTGACCGAGCGCTTTTACCGTGTAGATAGCAGCCGCAACAGCAAAACCGGCGGTACCGGCCTGGGCCTGGCCATTGTCAAACATGTACTACTGCGCCACGGCGCGCAGCTTGATATTGAAAGCGTACCCAATCAGGGCAGCACCTTTACCTGTAAATTTCCCCCCTCGCGCACAGTGGTCCCCGAGACAGAAGGCGCGGAACCCACCCACTGACTGTCACAGTCGCACCTGCATAGACAGACCGGGCCCCAGCCACTATGCTGACAGCGGTTATTTAGGTAATAGGGTTAAGGCAAACCCGTGCAGTTTCACTTTGTCGACAGTATTCACCAAGTGGCGGCCGAACACTGGAACCGGCTCAGCCCTGCCAACGGCTACCCATTTTTGCGCCACGAGTTTCTCTCCGCCCTGGAAGACAGCGGCAGCACTACCCGGGAAACCGGCTGGCAACCCCGGCACCTGCTGGTAAGCGACGCTGGCACAGTTGTCGCCGCGGCTCCCCTATACAGCAAAACCCACTCCTACGGCGAGTATGTGTTCGACTGGGCCTGGGCCGATGCCTACCGGCGCAGCGGCCGTCGCTACTACCCCAAACTGATCACCGCTGTGCCATTCACACCCAGCGTTGGACCGCGATTCCTGGGAGCGGAAGCCGAGCGCCTGTTGCCAGCCATTACTGACGCAATTCAAGCGGAAGTACTGACGTCCGGCAGCTCCGGCTGGCATTGCCTGTTTCCCAGCGACGCGGTCAGCGAGCAATTGCAGGGGCTGGGATACAGTCGCCGCCAGGGCAGTCAGTTCCACTGGTTTAACGATCACTACAGCGATTTCGACGACTTCCTCGCCCGCTTCGCCTCCCGCAAGCGAAAGAACCTCAACAAGGAGCGGCGCCGGGTACGCGAGCAGGGACTGAGCCTGGTGGTAAAAACCGGTGCCGAGGTCGATCCCGACGAATGGAACCAGTTTTACCAGCTCTACCACCTGACCTATTTCAAGCGCAGCGGTCGCCAGGGTTACCTGGGGCCGGACTTTTTTCACCGCCTGGCCGCGACCATGCCCGAGGCCATGGTGCTGGTGCTCGCCTATTTCGAAGGCGAGATGATAGCCGCCGCCCTTAACTTCCGCGACCGTGACACCCTTTACGGCCGCTACTGGGGTTGTCGCCAGGAATTCGACTTTCTGCACTTCGAAACCTGTTACTACCAGGGCATCGAGTATGCGATCACACAGGGGTTAAAGCGCTTCGACCCTGGAGCCCAGGGTGAGCACAAGATCCAGCGCGGCTTTACGCCGATTCCCACCTGGTCCAACCACTGGTTGGTGGAACCGCTGTTTCGAGAAGCTATCGACGATTTTCTGGTACGCGAACAACAGGCGGTGGAGACCTATCTGGAGGATGCAGCCACTTATTTGCCTTTTAAGGCGGAAAACTAATACTCCTTTAAGGTGATATTGACGCATTAGCTCTGCGAATCTACGATGATGTTAGGCCGGAGTGGCAGGGTTGTTTTCAGAAACCGTGCGCGACAAGGACGTCGCGCCCGAGCCCCCACGGACGGGTCTACGGCGTGTTTCTGAAAACAACCCTGCCACTCCGGCCGGATCGAAGCCTACTTCCTTACGCTTATAGACAGACGTCAATATCACCTTAAAGGAGTACTGGCTTTCATTCGGATGGAAGCACACTTGGCTGCTGATTGATCCGCCAATCGTAAGGTATATATTTCACCCGATAATCGGCCGGGATGGAATGTTCAATATAGCGACTGACATATTGAATCAAATCCTGCTTGTTACCCGAGGCGACAAAGTCTTCGGTGTAAAACTTCATAATGGATGACAAGTGCAGCTCGCGTTTATCGTGATCGACATGGATGTGCCTGGGTTTACTGAAAAACTCCCGGGCTGCCGCTTGCAGCTGCTGCTCTATAAATTCCGCTTTAAACACGGTTCGCGGTAAACGCGGACAATCCTTTACCATGCAGTTGAGAGCAAAGTGCACTCTGGGCTCATTCAACGGCCGGATAACCCTGTTTTCATAGTTGTGGAGATTGGTCGTTACGCCGCCAATTGTGATATCCCGAAACCTGAAAAATGAAGCTCTGGCAAAAAACGAAGTGAACCCCTCGGGAATGCCCCTCTCGATAACGCCGTACATCGCCTGAGCATTATAGGCGTTAATGTGATAGGCGATCACATCTTCGCGCCGGGGAAACAGCGCCGGGTGCGATTGTGGGCTCACGGACTCAACAGTATCGATAAAACGCCTCAACTCGCCAGGCCGCTTGGCTAGTGCCTTAAAGTCCGTACGTCCCTGCTCGTCGACATAGGTCGCGAGAACCTTTTGCCACAGGGGTAAAGCCTCCAGATAGGCGTTGTTGACCTCTGTGTCCGTGCGTGCAGACTGCGCATACGTCGCCATTGCACCCAAAAGAGCGACACCAAAGGCTATCGGTATCGCGTTGCTATCGATTGAAATTAAACGCCTGAGCCAACTGAGATAATGAAAACAGGCTCGACCAACATGGGGCATAGTAATATCCGCTGTTCGCTTACGCAGGGATTCGATTCTCAAGTAGTCGTCCACCAGGGTGTTAATCTTACGTTTTTTTAGCGCGTCGGCTACCACTGCACCTATGTAATAGGTTATCACCCTATCCGGCGTCACACCCAAACTCATTCAATAGTGTTTATCCGCTCACGCGGTGCCCGTCATTGACCCCCTGGCGTCACAACGACGACGCGACCGTTGCTGACGCCAACCGGTTGACACCCAAGCTGAGGTTGCGCAAAACGGGCATGCGTTGGATCGTCAGGGCCCGGGGACAATCGTCCGCCCGTTACCCGAACCTGCGCAACCTGAAGCTATAGCGTTGCGATAAGCCTCAATTCAAATTATTTCTCCGGCACCATACAAAACGCGTTCAATTTATTACCGTCCAGGTCCCGGAAATAGCCCGCATAAAACCCACTGGTATTTCCCTCCGGCCTGAAGCCGGGGGTGCCCTCATTGGTTCCACCCAGCTCCAGCGCCTTCTGGTGAAACGCATCGACTTGTGCAGGCGATTCCATATAGAGCGCAACCATAACCCCGTTGCCGACAGTCGCCGGTTCCTTGTTAAAGGGTATGGTCACGGCAAGGGAGGGTGCTTCCGGGGCGGGTGCCCAGGCGACAAAATAATTTTCCTGCTCCATAAAACGGCCTACACCGATGGATTGAAACAGTGCGTCGTAATATTCCACGGCACGCGGCAAGTTGTTAGTGCCCAGGGTTACGTATCCGATCATGATTTTCTCCTTTGATGGTTTGTCGAATTGTTGCTCGGAGGGGATAGCATACAGACAGTCTACTGACAGCATGGTGTCAGTAGAGATTCACAAAGATATACTAGTACGCTTTCCAGGTGTTATTGCGCTGTTTAAAGTAGGCCTGCCAGCGTTCCCTGCAAGGCCCGTCTCGCCGGCAATGGCCGTCATCCTTGGCAAGAGATGCAACGCAGTTCAGGAGTGCTGACAGACCCGCCCGAAGGGCGCCGCCCTGATGCCCCACCGCTGCGTTGCCGTGTTTGCCAAGGGCGACGCCCATTGCCTGCACAAGGCGCCTTGCGGCGAAACATCAGGGCAACGCTGAATAGGGCAATACCATCTTTACCGGAACAAATTAAGAGGAAGCTACCGTGAGGCGAGCTGACAGGCTGGTCAGAATTGTGCATTACCTTCGGCGCATGCGCAGAGCAGTAACGGCCCAGCACCTGGCAGGCGAATTCGGTATCTGCACAAGAACCGTCTACCGCGATATTCAGGATCTTATGGATTCCGGCGTACCTATCATAGGCGAAGCGGGGGTAGGGTATGTTATTGACAAGAAATATCATTTACCGCCTGTCACTTTCGACCCCGATGAACTGGAGGCCATCGGCCTCGGTATCAACATGGTGTGCAACTGGACGGACGAACGATTCGCTGCCAAAGCGAACAGCGCATTTGAGAAGATTCAAGCAGTGCTGCCTGCCAACCTGTTAGATGAATTACAACAAATAACCACTTTTTCCGCACCCAGTCGTCATAAGATTCCCTGGCAGGTCAGCTTTTCAGATCTGCGCGAATGTATTCGGCGGAAAAGAAAAATCACTTTTCGGTACATTGATTTAAACGAGCAAACGACTCAGCGAACTGTTCGTCCTTTGGCGTTGATGTTTTTCAGTCCTATCTGGCTACTTAACGGATGGTGTGAAAAAAGAAAGGATTTCAGAAGCTTTCGTTTGGATCGCATGCGGGAACTGCTTATAACCGAGCAGGGATTTAAGGATGAAGTCGATAAAGACCTGGATGCCTTCATCAGAAGGCAGGCCGAAGACTATCGGCTACAACACGGATAACTCTGCTTTCAGTTTCGAGAAACTATCCAGGTTTAACAGGGATTGGCTGCCACCAGCCTAGTACGCCTTCAATGTGATATTGACGCATTAGCTCTGCGGATCGAAGCCTACTGACCCATATCTGTCAATATCACCTTGGAAGCGTACTAGGACATCCGCCAAACCAACAGTCGGTTATTGGCCGGCATAGCATTATCCTCCATCAGCGTCATACCCGCTTGATGCGCAAGTCCATCGACCTGCTCGAAATCCCGAATACCGCGGTGGAGCCCTTGGGTCTTGAGCCAGACATCGAAGCGCTGGTTACTGTCGCTGGTATAGGCGCCGTGGTAGTTGAAAGGGCCATAAAGTGCCATCACACCCCCGCTGTCGAGCACCTCGGGAATACCGGCAAACATTTGCTGAACAGCCTCCCACGACATTATATGGGCAGTATTGGCGGAAAAAATGGCGTCCACTTTTTCGCAAGGCCAGATACCCGAAGTCACATCCAGTTTCAGGGGGCGAGACAGGTTATCGCCACAGAATTCATCCAGCCAGGCGTTGATCCCGGCGTGGTTTTCGGCCAGGTCGCTGGTTTGCCAGTGCAGGTGGGGCAGTTGTTCGGCAAAGTAAACCGCATGCTGTCCGGTACCACTACCGATTTCCAGCACCCGCCGGCTGTTGGCAAACACCCGGCGCAACACATCAAGAATGGGTTCGCGGTTGTTGAGGCAGGCTTGGGAAAATGGTTTCATAACTGGCTCCCGCTGGGCTGGCGTCAATCCATCGATCAAGTCTCACGACGGGTAAATACCCATTCCCTATCACTGGACATGGTTTTGTCGAAGGCGTAACCGGCACGGTCAAAACCCTTGAGGCCGTCGGGATCCGTGATGCGGTTTTCTATAATGTAGGCTGCCATCAGGCCGCGGGCTTTCTTGGCAAAAAAGCTGATGACCTTGTATTTACCCGCTTTCCAGTCTTTAAACACCGGCGTTATGACAGTAGCGTTCAATTGCCTGGCTTTGACTGACTTGAAATATTCGTTGGAAGCCAGGTTGACCAATACGTCGGATTTGAGCGTCTTCAACTGTCTATTGAGCGCCTCGGTGATTCTGTCACCCCAAAAACTGTAGAGGTCTTTGCCTCGCTGGTTGGCAAACCTGGTGCCCATTTCCAGGCGGTATGGTTGCATCAAATCCAGCGGTCGCAACAGGCCATAGAGGCCCGAGAGAATCCTCAGGTGTTTTTGCGCAAACTTGAAATCATCGGCTTTGAAGTTTTCCGCCGCCAGTCCTGTGTAGACATCGCCGTTAAAGGCGAGAACCGCCTGCTTGGCATTGTCAGGCGTAAATGGGGTTGACCAGTTCTGGTAACGGTCATAGTTGAGCACACCCAGCTTATCGCTGATACCCATCAGGGCCGAGACTTCGTGAGGCGCCAGTTGGCGCAGCTCATCTATTAAAAGCTGGGCATCGTCAATAAATTCCGGTTCGGTTTTCTGACGGGTTTTGGCAGGGGTGTCGTAGTCTAGATTTTTTGCGGGGGAAAGTACCAGTAACATAAGGTTTTCGATTCGATTGATTGTGATAAACGGCGCCACCATCAGTGATGGCGTAAAGCGGCTCCGGACAAACTATTCCGGTTTTAAAATTTCCTGCCACCAGTTTAACGGCGTCTGCCCATCGCGGGGGTCGTAGACGTTTCCGTATATCCAGGCGCAGCCGGTGTCCTCATCGATATGCTCGTTGAGCAGTTTTTCGATGGTCTGAAAGCCGCAGCTCACATGGATGGAATAGACCAGCATACGCGGTGTCTCGATATCCAGCTCGCCGCCCAGTTTTTCCAGCTCCGGCGTCAGCTCCTCGCCAAGTGCGGTGATATTCTCACGACTGAAGACCCGGATGCAAAGGTTGCCGCTGCGCTTTACTATGTCAAACTCGCGGCTGTCAGGCAAAAACCGGATGGTATCGCCACTGGCAATGCCCTTGACGAATGCCGGGGATTTCACCAATTGGCAGGTCTTGTCCTCGTTGACCCGCACCTGCAGCCGCTCAGCCACCGGCTGCCCGTCGGCACCGGTACCAGCGAAGACTTCAATAATCTGTAAGGCACTCATGCTATAAACGTTCTCATGTTAAGCTATGCGGCTTGGTTAGCGGCTATTATACGCTATCTGACTCAGACTCCATGGAGGATTTCCCGGTGCGTACTCGTTTGCGGTTAATGTCATTCACTACTGTCACCTCGCTCCTGGCACTGCTGTTGCTCAGCGGCTGTAGCGTCAACCCCGTTACCGGCGAGAATCAGTTTTCCATTATCTCCCCGAGCCAGGAGGTGGCCCTGGGAACGAGAAACTACCAACCCAGCCAGCAGGCACAAGGGGGCCGCTATGTAGTGGATCCGGACCTGACGGTCTATGTTAACCGCATTGGCCAACAGCTGGCAGCCGTCAGCGATCGTCCCAAACTACCCTATGAGTTTGTGGTGCTCAACAATTCCATACCCAATGCCTGGGCCCTGCCCGGCGGCAAGATCGCCATTAACCGGGGATTGTTGCTGCAGCTGGAGGACGAAGCGCAATTGGCGGCGGTACTCGGTCACGAGATTGTCCACGCCGCGGCCCGTCACGGCGCCACCCAGATGACACAACAGGTATTGCTGGGAGTAGGCGCACAGGCGGTGGCGATAGGAGCCAAAGACAGCGAATACGGCGAGCTTGCCGCCATGGGAGCGCAAATAGGCGCGGCTGCCTGGCAGGCAAGGTACGGCCGCGACCAGGAGCTGGAAGCCGATAACTACGGTATGGAATATATGGTGCGTACGGGCTACGAGCCAATGGCCGCAGTGGAACTGCAACAGACCTTTGTGCGTCTGTCCCAGGCCCGACAGAGTAACTGGCTGCAAGGGCTGTTTGCCAGCCACCCGCCGTCGCAACAACGGGTTGATGCCAATCGCATCAAGGCAATGCAATTGAAAGCCGGCAACCCGGCGGACAAGCGCAACCGCAGCACCTTTCAGCGCGCGATAGCACAGATCAAAAAAGACCAACCCGCTTACAAGGCCTACGACGAAGCAGTCGCTGCGGTAAAAAATAAGGAATGGAGCCAGGCGCAAAGCCTGGTCGACAAAACCACCCGACTACAACCGGCCGAGCCCCTGTTCTGGGAACTGAAGGGCTTTGTCCACGCCAGGCAGGGCCAGCGGCAACAGGCACTCACCGCTTACGGCAAGGCCATTGCCGCCAACCCGGAGTATTTCGCCGGTTATTTACGCCGCGGTCTTCTGCACTGGGAGATGGGAAGTAAACGGAGCGCCGAGCGGGATCTGTTAACCAGCCAGAAGTACCTGAGCACCCAAATCGCGGGCTACCATTTGGGACAACTGGCATTGGAAAAAGGGGATAAGAAGTCTGCAACCCGCTACTTCCAGCAAGTGGCCCAGGGTGGGGGCGAATTGGGGCAAGCGGCGCAGCAGGAGTTGGCCAAGCTCAATCCACAAACCGAACAAGCTCAGTAGTCACCGGAATCCAGCCGTTAGTGTGATAACGGCGTCATTAACAGAAAAGGCCAGTCATGTAACTGGCCTTTTTTATATCAAATTACTATCTGTAGTTTTGATCACCCTACAGTGATGATTGGTTACAGAGCGGAAGCGATTACTCACTGCTACGATTGCGCAATGCTAGTATTCTTTCAATCTGACAACGACGCATTGACTCCGCGAATCCCCCGCGATGTCAGGCCTGAGTGGCTGAGGTGCCTTCAGAAACCGTGCGCGACAAGGACGTCGCGCCCGAGCCCTGGGCCGGCCCCGCGAGTGCAACGAGTGCTTTGGGTTCAGGGAGGGGTAGACGGCGTGCTTCTGAAAACACCTCAGTCACTCAGGCCGGATCGAAGCCTACCTGTCCTACATATACGTCAATATCACTTTGAAGGAGTACTAGTAGGTACGGCAAATATATTTACCCAAATCGGTACGACGGCGATCGCATTCGCGACGCAAATTTTCGCAGGCCTGTACACCGCCCGGGGAGGTAGGTTGTCTGTCCAGACACTCGCCATACTTTTGCGCCAGGACCTCGTCGGACAGTCTATCCATCTGGGAACCACTGCAACCAGTCAGGATAGCCAGGAAAGTAAAGACAAAGACGATCGGGCGCATGGTAATTTAGCCAACCTCTTTTTCAGGGAAGGGCAATTTAAAGATTAGGCGCCATTATAAGGGAAAAAGTCGTCGAAAAGAAAAAACACCCATCAAACCCGGGTCGACCGTCCCGGGTTTAATTTTTGAGGAGAAGGATTCAGACCGTTTATTCAGGAATCTTCGTCCAGCTGGCGCTCCATTTCCTTGACGCTGATATGGCGCACGTCCAACCCTTTGACCAGATAGATAATATGCTCGGCAATATTGCGAGCGTGGTCTCCAATGCGCTCCAGGGAACGCAATGCCCACATGATATTCATCACCCGGGAGATGGAGCGGGGATCCTCCATCATATAGGTCACCAGTTCGCGCATGGCGGACTTGTACTCACGATCGACCGCCTTGTCCGCCTTGGCCACACTCAGAGCCGCATCCACATCGAAGCGGGCAAAAGCGTCAAGCGCCGAACGCACCATGTTCTGGACGCCGGCGCCAATATGGCGGATTTCAGTATAACCGCGGGGCGCATTACCTTCTTCGTTGAGGGCGATAGCCATCTTGGCAATTTTCTGGGCTTCGTCTCCGATTCTCTCCAGGTCGCGGTTAGCTTTGACTACCGCCATAACCAGGCGCAAGTCGGAGGCGGCGGGCTGACGACGGGCCAGCACCATGGTACAGGCCTCGTCCAGCTGCACTTCCAGCTTGTCGACAATATCTTCATTGACCAGTACCCGCCCGGACAGATCGCCGTCGGCAGCCTCAATAGCCTTGACGGCGTCGCTGATCTGTTGCTCAACAAGACCGCCCATCTCCAGCAGTTGAGTGCGCAGCTCCTCAAGATCGGCATTGAATTGATGTGATATATGTTGATCAATATGCAATTTTTCCATGATTGTTCCCTCCAATTTACCGTTGATTAATATCGGCTTAACCAAAACGACCGGTAATATAGGCTTCTGTCAATTCGTGATCGGGGTTGGTAAAGACTTTTTCCGTGTCGTTTACTTCGATCAGTTTACCCAAATGGAAATAGGCGGTGCGGTCCGACACCCGCGCTGCCTGCTGCATGGAGTGAGTCACGATCGCAATAGTGAAATTCTCGCTCAATTCTGAAATCAATTCCTCGATCTTGGCGGTGGCAATGGGATCCAGGGCCGAGCAGGGCTCATCCATCAGGATCACTTCCGGGCTCACAGCTATGGTGCGGGCGATACATAAACGCTGCTGCTGGCCACCGGAGAGACCGGTGCCCGGCTGGTGCAAACGATCCTTGACTTCGCTCCAGAGACCGGCTTTCTGCAGGCTGGTCTCAACGATTTCGTCCAGCTCGGCACGACGTGATGCCAGGCCATGTACGCGTGGGCCATAGGCGACGTTGTCGTAAATGGATTTGGGGAAGGGATTGGGCTTCTGGAACACCATTCCCACCCGCGCCCGCAGGGGCACCACATCCAGTTTGGGGTCGTAAATATCCTGGCCTTCCAGGTTCAGCTGTCCCTCTACCCGGCAGATATCAATGGTGTCGTTCATGCGGTTGAGGCAACGCAGAAAGGTGGACTTACCGCAACCGGATGGGCCGATCATGGACACCACCTGGTTTTTGCCAATATCCATACTCACATTGAAGATGGCCTGTTTGTCACTGTAGAAGACCTTGACGTCACGCATGGACATCTTGGGATCATCCACAAAGGGTACCCCCACGGTATCTGGCTCGTGACTGATTTCAGGCACGGGTGCAGCTTGCTTGTCCACGGCCATCTCGGAAGCGGCGACAGGGTTTGCCTCGGCGCCGGTTTTGGGGTCGTTTTCGTTTGATTGAACCAGAGATTCCATCGTCGTATCCACGCTAATCGGTGACCTGTGTATTCTTTATGTGAAAATTTCGCCTTTCCATTCAATGCGCCGTTGACGCTCTACCAGCGACGCTCCAGACGCTTGCGTAACCAGATAGCCACCGTGTTCATGGCGATCAGGAAGGCCAGCAAAACCATAATCGCCGCCGAGGTCCTCTCCACAAAGGCACGTTCGGGGCTGTCAGCCCAAAGGTAGATCTGTATCGGCAGGGCAGTGGCGGGTTCTACGACGCCACCGGGGATATCCACAATAAAGGCTACCATGCCGATCATCAGCAGGGGTGCGGTTTCACCCAGTGCCTGGGCCATGCCGATAATGGTGCCGGTGAGCATGCCAGGCATGGCCAGGGGCAGGACATGGTGCAGAACCACCTGCATTTGGGAGGCGCCGATTCCAAGTGCCGCTTCGCGAATGGATGGCGGTACCGCCTTGATTGCGGCGCGACTTGAAATAATGATAGTCGGGAGGGTCATCAGTGTCAGCACCAGACCACCCACCAAGGGCACTGAACGGGGTAGGCCGAAGAAGTTGATAAAGATCGCCAAACCCAGAAGACCGAAAATTATCGAAGGTACCGCCGCCAGGTTGTTGATATTCACTTCGATGAGTTCAGTCCACTTGTTTTTCGGGGCATACTCTTCCAAATAAACGGCCGCGGCCACGCCAATAGGGAAGGACAGTGCCAGGGTCACCAACAGGGTGAACAGGGAGCCCATCATGGCACCGCGGATACCGGCAGTTTCCGGTTCGCGGGAATCACCATGGGTAAAGAAAGTGGTGTTAAAGGTTTTGCGTACCTTACCCTCGGCGATCAGGGTTTCAATCCAGGCCAGCTTATTCTTATTGACACGTCCCTTGAACGCTTCACCAGAACTCTTGCGACTCTTGTAATAGGTGTCGATATCGTCATCCGCCAACAACCAGACTTCCACGGCGCGTCCCAAAAGCCCGGGTTCGGACATCAACAATTGTTGCAGTTGATAACCTGACCCGCTACTGGCCAGGCTGTAGAGACTGCGTTTATCGCGACGATTGGTGACATCCGGGAATTGTTCTCGCAGACTCTTTTTAACCAGGCCCTCGAAGTTGGCAGCAGCCAGTTGCTGTGGATCGCCGGGGTTGTCGATACCCAGGAAATCAGCGTCAAAATTGATTTCCAGCGCGATCTGGGTCTGGAAGAAGGCACTGTATCCCTTGCCGATAATATCGGTAAACAGCAGGACCAGGCACAACAGACCAAACGCGATAGAAGCAATGCCGTAGGCACGGAAGCGTTTTTCGGCACGATAGCGCTTGGCCAGGTTCTCATTGACCCGCTCGATGGTACTGCTCTTGTTCTGCGTTGAATTACTCATACTGCTCACGATATTTCTTCACAATGTGCAGGGCAAAGAAGTTCAGTCCCAGCGTTACCACAAACAACATCAGACCCAAGGCAAAAGCGGCCAGGGTCTTGGGACTGTCGAATTCCTGGTCGCCCACCAACAGGGTCACAATCTGTACGGTAACGGTTGTGACCGATTCCAGGGGGTTGGCCGTCAAATGGGCAGCCAGGCCAGCGGCCATCACCACAATCATGGTTTCACCGACGGCCCGGGACACCGCCAGCAGGATCCCGCCAACAATGCCGGGCAGGGCGGCGGGAATTACCACCTGCTTGATGGTCTCCGACTGGGTGGCGCCAAGACCCAAAGAACCGTCGCGCAGTGACTGGGGCACAGCGTTTATCACATCATCAGACAGCGATGAAACAAACGGAATAATCATTATGCCCATTACCAGGCCCGCAGCCAGGGCACTCTCCGATGAGGGTTGCAGGCCCAGGGAGTAGCCGGTTTCGCGAATCATGGGGGCCACGGTAAGTGCGGCAAAAAAGCCATACACAACAGTGGGAATACCCGCCAGGATTTCCAGCATCGGCTTGACGCTCTGGCGCAACCTGCTACCGGCATACTCGGACAGGTAGATGGCGGACATCAGCCCCACGGGCACCGCCACCAGCATGGCGATCAGGGAAATTAACAGTGTGCCGGCAAACAACGGAATTGCACCGAAGGAACCGGAGCCGCCCACCTGGTCGGCACGGATGGCCGTCTGCGGGCTCCAGTGCAGCCCGAACAGGAAATCGGTTATCGGGATCGCCTTGAAAAAACGCAGGGACTCAAACAACACCGATAGCACGATGCCAACGGTGGTAAAAATCGCGATACTGGAGCACGCCAGCAGTAGCAGCTTAAAGGCGCCTTCCACTTTGATGCGAGCCTTGTAATCAGGGTTAACCTTCGACCACCCCCAGACGGTGCCAACTATCGCGAAGCAAAATACCAGCAGTGTCAGCCCCAGGCGGCTACTGTCGCGCAGGGATTTCAAATAGTCGGCCACTGCTGTCAACTCCGGCGAGGGATCGATCCCCACCAAATGGCCAGTGGCGATGTTTTCCACGGTATTGATCATCAGTTCCAGTTCGGAAGCAGTGGCAGCCGCATCCTGTATCTGGCTGGAAACCATCACCCGGATAATGGCGTCGTCGAACGCCGACCATACTATCAGCAATATCAGGGTTGGCACCGCGCACCAGAGGGCAGTCAAGGTACCGTAATAGAAAGGCAGGGAGTTGAGGTTGCGGATACCTCCGGCAGCTTCCGCCAGTAGCATTGAGCGGCTGCGTCCCAGCACAAATGAGATCGCAATGGCAAAAGCGGTGATTGCAAGAAGTGTCGATGTATCCATAAATCGTTAACCGCTCAACTCGCGTCTGGATTACCCAGTCAATGTGAATTTTTTGAAAACACCGGCGCAAATTGCCGGTTTGTTACAGTTTTGTGCCTCTTCCTAATTCACGGCCCCTGGAGAAACAAAGGCCCAGTGCACCCTAAATGGGTAGCAACCAGGCCATTGTCGTCTGCAGTGCCGGGTGAACCGGGCGAAAAAAGCCGCCTATTGTACTTACAAAGACAGTTTTTTCAGCTGCTTCACTTCAGCGGTAACACGGCCACGCTCATCGTCACCCAGCGGAATCATACCCTTTTCACTCAGGTAACCCTCGGCACCGAAAGCCTTTTCGCTGGTAAACTCAGCCAGGTATTCCTTGATTCCGGGGATTACACCAACGTGTGCCTTCTTCACGTAGAAGTAGAGCGGGCGCGATACCGGGTAGGAGCCATCGGCAATGCTTTCAAAAGTCGGGGCCTTTCCATCAACGATGGAGCCCTGAATCTGGTCAGTGTTCTGATCCAGGAAGCTAAAACCAAATACACCCAGAGCCTTCGGATTGGCATTCAGTTTCTGAACAATCAGGTTGTCGTTTTCGCCGGCTTCGATGTAAGGACCATCTTCACGTACAGTGTGACAAATACGCTTGTACGCTTTTTTGTCCTGTTTTTTCATCGCCTTGATCCAGTCAAACGTCTTACAGCCACCTTCCATGGCCAATTCGGCGAAGGCGTCACGGGTACCGGAAGTCGGGGGCGGTCCCAAAACCTCAATCTGGACATTGGGCAGAGCAGGATTGACCTCTTTCCATGTCTTGTAAGGGTTGGGTACCAGGGTCTGCGAGCCATCGGGATTGGGAACATCCTTAGCCAGGGCCAGGTACAGGTCCTTGCGGTTGACTTTCATCTGCTCAGCTTTCACAGAGTTACCCACCACGATACCGTCATAACCGATCAGTACTTCGACAATGTCGTTGACCCCATTCTTGGCACAAAGCGCCATTTCGGAAGACTTGATGCGACGTGAAGCGTTAGTGATGTCCGGGTGCTGCACACCAACGCCCTGACAAAACAGCTTCAAACCACCGCCAGAACCGGTAGATTCGATCTTTGGGGTTTTGTACTGGGTGCTCTTGCCGAAACGCTCGGCTACTACAGTGGCAAATGGGTATACGGTTGAAGAGCCCACAACACTGATATAATCACGGGCGGCGGAAGCAAATTGGGCGCCGGCCAGGGTGGTGGCAGTCAGGGTAGCTGTAATTAGGGTCTTTTTCACGGTGTCCTCCGTTGTTATCGCTAGCGGTTAGCTAAATAGCTTCTTTGTTGTTAAAGCTAAAGAAAATGACTCGGTTTGAAGTCGGGACATAGAACGCTAGGGATACTAGAATCGACGGGTGACAATTATATGAATGTAATGTTACAGATTTATTTCATCCCTTCCGGATCGGGATCAGAGCCTCGAATGGTGAAAACAGGCTACGGTTTTACATTTACCGGGTATAATCGCCGAGCTTCTCGCAAATATATGCGCTAAAAACACAACAAGGACAGGAGAGCCATACGGTGTTCTCACCCCAGTCGCTGATAGAGCGCACTACCGACCTGATTGATGCCTTTTCCCACCTGACCGGTCGGACCATCGCCTGGCTGACCCTGGTGATGATGCTGGTCACCTGTGTGGTGGTGCTTCTACGCTACGGATTTGGCATCGGCTCCATTGCGCTGCAGGAATCGGTAACCTATATGCACGCATTGGTATTCCTCATGGGCGCCGCCTATACCTTTGAGCGCGACGGCCATGTGCGGGTGGATATCTTTTACCGGCGCTTTAACCGGCGCCAGCAGGCCTGGGTCAATAGCCTTGGCAGTCTGCTGTTTTTGCTGCCCCTGTCACTGTTCCTGTTTTTTGTCAGCTTCGATTTCGTCGCTAACGCCTGGACCATCAAAGAAACGTCCTCCCAGCCCGGCGGGATAGCAGGGGTCTATCTGCTGAAAAGCCTGGTACCGATTATGGCCTTGACCCTGGCCTTGCAAGGTGTGGCCGATTTTCTCCGCCACCTGCTGATTCTGATGACCCCATCCCCTGACTTATAAAGACGACCAACAACAAGAACGCTCCTATGCTGGCTGAAATCACCCCCCTGTTAATGTTCCTGGTCGTTTGCGGCGTGTTGATGCTGGGCTATCCGGTGGCCTTTTCCCTGGCCGGCACAGCGCTCTTGTTTGCGGCAGTCGGCATTACCAGCGGCCACTTCAACCCCTATTTGTTGAAGGCCATGCCCGATCGCCTGTTCGGCACCATCAACAACTACACCCTGATTGCCGTACCCCTGTTTGTGCTGATGGGCGTGATGCTGGAAAAATCCCGCGTTTCCGAGGAACTGCTGGAAAACATGGCCAAGGCCTGCGGTCGACTGCCCGGTGGCTTGGGGATTTCCGTTGTGTTGGTGGGGGCCCTGCTTGCCGCCAGCACCGGCATTGTGGGCGCTACTGTGGTGACCATGGGCCTGATGTCGCTGCCGACTATGCTGAAAAAAGGCTACAGTACGGCCCTCGCCACAGGCACCATCTGCGCCACCGGTACCCTGGGACAGATTATTCCGCCCTCCATCGCCCTGGTACTGCTGGGGGATATCCTGTCCAGCGCCTACCAGCAGGCCCAGCTGAGCCAGGGGATTTTCAATCCCACACCGGTATCGGTAGGGGACCTGTTTATGGGCGCCATCCTCCCCGGGTTAATCCTGGTGGGAGCCTATATCGCCTATGTGCTGCTGGTAGCCCTTTTCAACCCCGACAAAGCACCGCCAGTGGAGGACACGGAAACGGTCAACGGCGGCCGGATTGTTATCAGCCTGCTGCCACCACTCACCCTGATAGTGGTAGTCCTTGGGTCCATTCTTACCGGTGCTGCAACCCCCACAGAAGCGGCTGGCGTCGGCGCACTGGGAGCAGCCCTTCTGGCCTTTAGCAAAGGTCAGTTAAAACTCAACAAGCTGGGGGAGATTGGCCGTTCCACTACACAAGTCACCGCCATGGTATTTACCATCCTGATCGGTGCTTCCGTGTTCTCCCTTGTGTTCCGCGGCTACGGGGGCGAGGAAATGATCGAACATTTCTTCACCCAGCTGCCCGGCGGTCTGTTCAGCGCCACTCTGGTGGTGATGGTGGTGATTTTCCTGTTGGGATTTATTCTCGATTTTATCGAGATCACCTTTGTGGTGGTGCCCATCGTGGGGCCGGTACTGTTGGCCATGGGACTGGATCCGGTGTGGCTCGGCATTATGATTGCCATTAACCTGCAGACCTCCTTTTTGACACCACCCTTTGGTTTCGCCCTGTTCTACCTGCGTGGGGTAGCGCCAGAATCGGTGCCCACCAGCGCGATTTATCGTGGCGTTGCGCCCTTTATTGTGCTCCAATTGCTGCTTCTTGTCGGGCTGGCCCTGTGGCCCGGCCTTGTGACCTGGCTACCGGCGCAACTATAACCGCCGTGCCGTGATCGCTTCGAATGCCCTTTAGGCTTTATAGACTAATAGGGATTTGTGTGAACTAGAGGTTTAAAATGAACGGTATCGACGACGACCCCAAACCGACGGGTAAACTGACCTTGCAAACCCTGACGATGCCAGCTTACACCAACCCCAACGGGGATATTTTCGGTGGCTGGATGATGTCGCAGATGGACCTGGCGGGCTCGATTCTGGCCCAGGAGATTGCCAAGGGCCGGGTAACCACCGTGGCGGTGGGCAGTATGGTTTTCCTGCGCCCGGTACCTGTGGGAGCCACCGTCAGCTGCTATGCAGAAGCTATTGAAGTGGGTCGCTCCTCCATTCGCACCCTGGTGGATGTCTGGTTAAGGGATCCCCTGGAAGACGAAATGGAAAAGGTAACCGAAGGGGAGTTTGTCTATGTCGCCATAGACAATAACGGACGTACCCGCCCGCTGAATAAGTAAACCGGCTTTGATCCTGGTGTGTTGACCCTAAAAAAATCCCTTTCAGGGACTTTTTTAGGGTCGCTTCCCAATTTACTCAGGTTATCCCCTCAACACTATTTTCGGGTCTCGTAATAGCCCTGTTCCGATATCCGGTGGTAAGCGGCAGCCTGAACCGCAAACTCATGGTAGGACTTGTAAACCCGGGCGAACATGGGATCTTCAGCGGCAGTTTCCCTGTAGATATCCTCGGCGATAGTGCGCAGGGTTTCAATCACATCGTCCGGAAGGCGCCGTACCTGAACACCATGCTTCTCCACCAGCTCTTTAAGGGCGGCATTATTGCGCCCGGTGTATTCATCCAACATATCCTGATTGGCGGCCCGGGCGGCAATTTCCACCATCGCCTGTAAGTCTTTCGGCAGCTCCTCGTAGGCCTGCCTATTGATAATTAACTCAAGGGTTGGACCGGGCTCGTGCCAACCGGGGTAGTAGTAATACTTCGCCACCTGCTGGAAACCAAAGGCCAGATCGTTATAGGGACCCACCCATTCGGTTGCATCGATCACCCCCGTTTGCAGCGAGGTGTAGAGTTCCCCACCGGGGATATTAACCGCAGAGCCACCTGCACGGGTGAGAACTTCCCCGCCCAGACCGGGTATACGCATTTTCAATCCGCGCAGGTCTTCCACCGAATTAATTTCGCGGTTAAACCAACCAGCCATCTGCACCCCGGTGTTGCCTGCTGGAAAGGGAATCAGGTTAAAGGGCGCGTAGATCTCGCGCCAGAGTTCCAGCCCGCCGCCGTAATAGAGCCAGCCGTTCATTTCCTGGGCGTTGAGGCCGAAGGGCACCGAGGTGAAAAACGGCGCTGCCGGAATTTTGCCATTCCAGTAATAGGCGGCACCATGACCAGCCTCGACACTGCCGGAGGATACTGCATCGAAAACACCCAGTGCCGGTACCAACTCATTGGCGCCATAGACCCGCACCTTGAGGCGGCCGTTGCTCATGCGATCAACATCGCGGGCAAAGTTTTCCGCCGCCGAGCCGAGACCGGGAAAGTTCTTGGGCCAGGTGGTGACCAGCTTCCACTCGAACACGTCCCGGGCGTCACTCGACGCTGCCTGATGATGGTTGATCGCCCGGGCAGTTTTGGTACTTTTTTCCACCACCAACAGCGCAAACACCAGCACCAGCGCGGCGACCAGCCCAAGGATAATGGCGGGCGTCCAGTTGAGTTTTTTATCCATAGGAATTCTTGATATCCATTAAGGGGCATTGCGATGTCGCAATGTTTTTACAGTGCTTCCAGCTTCGCGTACTGCAATACTAACCACTTAGTGCCTTCGGTATCAAAGTTTACCTGTACCCGGGCATTGGCCCCCTGGCCTTCAAAGTGGAGGATCACTCCCTCGCCAAAGATTTTGTGATTGACCCTCTGCCCCAGATAGAAGCCTGTTTCCTCGCCCTGATCACGTAGGGTGGAGCGATTAACGCCAGCCCCGCCGTAGTTCAACGGCCGGCTAATGGTGCTCTTTACCCGCACCTCTTCAATCAGGGCATCAGGGATTTCTTTGACAAAGCGCGACACTGCGTTAAAGGTTTCATTGCCAAACAGACGGCGACTCTCGGCATAGGTGATAAAAAGCTTTTCCATCGCGCGGGTGATGCCGACGTAACAAAGCCGGCGCTCTTCCTCAAGCCGAGTGGGATCCTCCATGGACATCCTGTGGGGAAACAGGTTTTCCTCTACCCCCGCCATAAACACCAGGGGAAATTCCAGCCCCTTGGCCGAGTGCAAAGTCATCATCTGCACCGCGTCCTCATGCTCATCGGCCTGTGCATCGCCGGCATCCAGTGCAGCGGTGTCGAGAAATTCCGCCAAAGGGGTGAGGTTATCGTCCTCCGGTTCAAAGGCGCGACAGGCATTGACCAGCTCCTGCAGGTTTTCTATCCGCGTCTGGCCCTTCTCGCCTTTTTCCTTGCCGTGGAATTCATAAAGCCCGCTGGCATGCACCACATGCTCGGCCTGCTCATGCAGGGACATTTCGGCAATGTCCGCTTGCAGTTGGTCAATCAGCACAAGAAAGGCTGCCACCGCATTTGCGGCTCGCGCGCTCATGGCTTTGTTTTCCACCAACTGAGTTGCCGCCTGCCACATGGAACAACCCTGTTCCCGTGCAAAAAGGCGAATCGCGTCTACCGTCTTGCCACCAATACCCCGGGTAGGTGTATTGATTACCCGCTCGAAGGCAGCATCATCATACCGGCTTGTAATCAGGCGCAGATAGGCCAGCACATTTCGAATTTCCATGCGCTCATAGAAGCGCTGGCCACCGTAAATACGGTAAGCGATGCCCTCACGCAACAGCGCCTCTTCCAGAATCCGGGACTGGGCATTGGAACGATAGAGGATGGCAGCACTGCAGTATTCATTTCCCTGTTCCGACCAGTTCTGGATACGCTCAACGATAAAACGCGCTTCGTCCTGTTCATTGAAGCCAGCATAGAGCGAGATGGGTTCACCCTCCGCACCATCGGTCCAGAGTTCTTTACCGAGTCGACCAGCATTGTTTTCGATCACTGCGTTGGCCGCTTTGAGGATGGTGGCAGTGGAGCGGTAATTCTGCTCCAAACGAATGGTCTCGGCCCCGGCGAAGTCGCGGGTGAACTGCTGGATATTTTCAATCTTGGCGCCACGCCAACCGTAAATAGACTGGTCATCATCACCAACGGCCGTGACGCAGCCGCGATCGCCAGCCAGCACCCGCAGCCAGGCGTACTGGATAGTATTGGTGTCCTGGAATTCATCCACCAATATAAAAGGAAAGCGCTCTTGGTAGTGCCGCAATATTTCGGGTTTGTTGAGCCACAATTCGTGCGCTCGCAACAACAGTTCGCCAAAGTCGATCATGCCGCCGCGCTGACATGCATCCTCGTAGGCGCGGTACACCCGAACCATGGTGGTAATAAAGGGGTCGGCACTCTCGGGGATATAGTCCGGCCGCAACCCCTCATCCTTTTGGGCGTTGATCCACCATTGGGCCTGTTTCGCCGGCCAGCGGTCCTCGTCCAGCTCCAACGCCTGACAGACTCGCTTAATCAGTCGCAGTTGGTCGTCACTATCGAGGATCTGGAAATTTTGCGGCAGGTTGGCGTCCTGCCAGTGAGCCTTGAGTAATCGGTGGGCAATACCGTGAAAGGTGCCCACCCACATACCCCGTGGATTCAGGTGCAGCAGCTCTTCCAGGCGACCGCGCATCTCTCTGGCAGCCTTGTTGGTAAAAGTTACCGCCATAATGGCGTAGGGGGAGACCCGCTCCACCTGCAACAGCCAGGCAATTCGATGCACCAGTACCCTGGTCTTTCCGGAACCGGCTCCGGCCAGGATCAGTTGGTGGGTCGCGGAAGCGGAAACCGCCTGGCGTTGGGCTTCATTGAGAGCGTCGAGAATCGGGGATACGTCCATGGTGTTGTCGATAGTTTTGGGATCGAAGACGCTATCATAACAAAGATTCAATTTGCTGTTTATATATCCAGTATCCTTTCCGAAGAAAACGCGTCTATCAGGCTATTATCGGTCGATTTGTAGAAAAATTACAAAAAAACAGTTTTTTTACTACATAGTTTCGCTACTATTAGCGCATTGGTTTATCCACATTTTTATCGAAAGAATACCGAGAGATTACAAGGGTGAAGCCGGCCACACTGACACAGAAAATCAGCGATGCCATGTTAGAGATGCGTAAATCTGAACGCAAGGTCGCTGAGTATGTGCTCACCAACCCCAACAATATTATCCATATGCGCATTGTCGATCTGGCCTCGGAAGCGGAAGTGAGCGAACCCACGGTCGTGCGCTTTTGCCGTGCCATCGGTTGTGACGGCTTCCAGGATTTTAAGCTCAATCTCGCCCAACAGCTGGCTTCCAGCCCCAGCTTCGGCCAGATTGCGGTAACCGATCACGACTCTATCGCCGACTTCAGCCACAAGGTATTCGACTCCACCATAGACACCCTGCTGAAAGTTCGCGACAGCCTAAACCCGGAGTTGCTGGACCGGGCAGTCAGCGCCCTCTGCAACGCCAACCGGGTAGAATTTTACGGGTTTGGCGCTTCGGGTGCCGTGGCTGCCGATGCCCAGCATAAATTCTTCCGCCTGCAATTGGCCACCGCTGCCCACTCAGACCACCATATCCAGAATATGTCGGCGATGTCCATGGAGCCGGGCGATGTGGTCGTGGCCATTTCACAAAGTGGCCGCACGCGGGCACTGCTGCACTCCATCGAGATGGTCAAATCCATGGGCGGTATCGTTATCGGTTTGGCACCGAGCGGCACGCCGGTGATCAAGCACGCCTCAATTCCCATCGAGGTGGATGTGGAAGAGGACATCGAAATCTATACGCCTCTGTCTTCGCGTATTGCCCATTTGGTGATTATCGATGTATTGGCGATTGGAGTGGCACAACGGAAAGGACCAGAGTTGCAGGATCATCTGTTTAAGTTGAAGCAGGGGTTACGATCTTTGCGGATTCAACCAGAAGATAATCGGAAGTGATCTGCCGGCATTTTTATTTTCGAGTAGATGACCAAAAAAATCACTGACAACTGACACAAGCTACGCTTTATTCGCATACAACAGAAACTCCCGATTCCCGTCCCCACCTTTAATCGGGCTTTCCATATAGGTTTGAACCACAAGGCCCAGTTCTTCACAACGCGCTGAGATTTTTTCAGCCAAAAGGGGATAGAGACTGGCATCCCTGACTATCCCTCCTTTACCCACGTTCTCTCTGCCAACCTCAAACTGCGGTTTTACCAGACTGATCAAATGTCCACCAGGCCTGATCACCCGGCTGAGTCCAGGCAAAATCAGCGTTTGGGAAATAAATGAAACATCCATCACTGCCAAATCAAAACCTTTCCCCCCGGTGTGGGCCATCAAGGTTTCAACGGGTAGATCCCGTGCATTAATACCCTCGTAAAAAACCACCCGGGCATCCCGGCGTAGCTTTTCCGCCAACTGGTCGCGCCCCACATCGACGCCAACCACTTTGGTCACACCCGCTTGCAGCAGGCAATCGGTAAAACCACCGGTAGACTGGCCAACATCCAGGGCCATCATACCTTCGACAGATAACCCCGTCTGCTTGAGTACAGCCAACAGCTTCAGTGCACCACGGGAAACATAACGATCGGCAGCATCGGTTCGAATTTGAAAAGTCGTATCGGGAGGAAGTTTGAGGCCGGGCTTTTTGACCAACACCCAATCACTGCCAACGCGGTAAGTCACCTTGTCGGCAGCGATCAATTTTTGTGCCTGCGCGCGGGTTTCCACCAACTGCTGTTCCGCCAGCAAAACATCCACACGCTGCATTAGGGCACTTCCGCCAGGACTATTCGACTGTCACCGATTTAGCCAGGTTTCGGGGCTGGTCAACGTCCGTGCCTTTCACTACCGCCACATGATAGGACAACAATTGCAATGGCAGCGTATAGATCAGAGCCGCCAGGCTTTTTGGCACGCTAGGCAAATTAATAACGGTGGTGCCATTGTCGGTCGCAAACCCGGAGTTCTGGTCAGCGAACACAAACAGCTTACCGCCCCTGGCCTGCACCTCTTCCAGGTTGGATTTCAGCTTTTCCAGCAAGTCGTCATTGGGTGCCACGGCCACAACGGGCATATCGCTATCCACCAGCGCCAAGGGTCCATGTTTCAACTCACCGGCAGGGTAGGCCTCGGCGTGAATGTAGGAAATTTCCTTCAGTTTCAACGCCCCCTCCATAGCCACCGGATATTCCACACCACGCCCCAGGAACAGAGAGTGATTCTTTTCAGCGAAGGCTTCAGAGGTTTTCAAAATCTCGTTATCCAGCGCCAATACCTGCTCGCACAGGTCCGGTAATTGGTGCAGAGCTGCAACCAGTTCAGCCTCTTTATCGGCTGACAAACCATGGCGACGGCCAATGGCAATCGTCAGCAACTGTAAAGCCACCAGCTGGGTGGTGAAAGCTTTGGTGGAGGCCACGCCAATTTCCGGTCCGGCCAGCGTCATTAACGCCAGATCAGACTCTCGACAGAGGGAGCTGTTGGCAACGTTACAAATGGTCAAACCGGCCAGATATCCCGCCTCCTTGGCGGCCCGCAATGCTGCGAGTGTATCGGCGGTTTCCCCCGATTGGGAGATGGTGACAAACAGAGTGTTTGGGCGTACCACAACCCGTCGATAGCGAAACTCACTGGCCACCTCAACCTGACAGGGCACGCCAGCCCACTCTTCAAACCAGTATTTGGCCACAAGACCGGCATGATAGCTTGTACCGCAGGCTACTATCTGCACAGCTTCAACCTGATCAAAAATCGCCGTGGCTTCGGCTCCGAAAGTCTGCTCCAGGATACGTTCTTTGCCGAGGCGCCCCTGCAGGGTGTTTTTAATCACTGCCGGCTGCTCGTAGATTTCCTTGAGCATATAGTGTCGAAACTCTCCCTTGTCGGCAGACTCGGCACCTTCTGTCAGCTGCACTATTTCGCGCTCAACAGGTGCTCCGTTTCGGTCCTCGATCTCAAATCCCGATGCAGTCACTTCCGCCAGGTCTCCCTCTTCCAGGAAGACAAAGCGGTCGGTCACCTGGCGCAGCGCCATTTGATCCGAAGCGATAAAGTTTTCCTCGATACCGACGCCAATTACCAGAGGACTGCCGCTGCGAGCAGTGATCAGACGGTCAGGCTCGCTAGTGGAGACAACCCCCAGGGCATAAGCACCTTCAAAGCGTTGCACGGAACGCTTGACCGCCTCGCGCAGCTCAACCCCCTGCCTGACAAAGTCGTTGATTAAATGGGCAATCACTTCAGTGTCGGTGTCCGATACAAAGTTGTAGCCTTTATCCGACAGTTCAGTACGCAGTTCCTGATAGTTCTCGATAATACCGTTATGTACCACGGCCACGGTGTCCGACTGGTGTGGGTGGGCATTGACCTGGCTAGGCTTGCCGTGAGTGGCCCAGCGGGTATGTGCAATGCCGTATCCACCGCTGGCCGGCTGATCATCGAGCGCCGCCTGCAACGCACTGACCTTGCCCAGGGTTTTGCGCGTTTGCAGCTCGGCGTCGGCGCCAATAACCGCGACCCCTGCGGAATCATAACCGCGATACTCCAGTCGCTTTAATCCCTCAATTAAAATCCCTGTTACATTACGCTGCGCTGCAGCACCAACGATTCCGCACATAGTTATCGTCCCGCAAAATGCTTCGATAGGTTAAGATTTTTTCTCCGGCTTTTTCCAACCAGTGATATTGCGCTGTTTGCCCCGTGCAATGGTCAATTCGTCGTCGGCAACATCTTTGGTCACTGTAGAGCCCGCTCCTACGGTAGCGCCTTTGCCTATATTGACCGGAGCCACCAGCGATGTGTTGGATCCCACAAAGGCCCCGTCACCTATCTCTGTTTTGAACTTGTTCACCCCATCGTAATTACAGGTAATGGTTCCAGCGCCAATATTGGCGCGAACACCAATCTCGGTGTCGCCGATATAACTTAAGTGATTTACTTTACTGCCTTCGCCAATGGTGGATTTCTTCACCTCCACAAAGTTGCCGATCTTGGCGCCACGCTCCAGTCTGGCACTGGGACGGAGGCGGGCAAAAGGACCTACGTCACAATCGGCGCCTACTACAGAATCCTCGAGTACAGAGTTAGGGCGGATAATGGTGTTGTCCCCGATTGTGATATTTTTCAGGTGGCAATTGGGACCTATATGTACGTTATTACCAAGATTCACTTCACCTTCAAACACGCAATTGATGTCGATCACCACATCCTGACCGGTGATGAGGGTACCACGGCAATCGAATCGCATCGGATCCAGCAGTGTCACCCCTTCCAGCATCAGGGCTTCGGCCAGATGCTCCTGGTAATAGCGCTCCAGCTCTGCCAACTGTTGTCGGTTGTTGATACCCAGTACTTCAATTTCACTGGCGGGCTGCTCCGCCAACACCTGAACCCCGTTGCGATTAGCCAGGGCAATAATATCGGTCAGGTAGTATTCCCGCTGGCCGTTGTCATTGGACAACTGCGGTAACCAGCGTTTGAGTTGATCGCCTTTCAGGGCCATGACACCGGTATTGACCTCGGTGATGGACAGTTGTTCATGGTCGGCGTCTTTCTGCTCCACGATTTCCAATACGTCACCGCGATGGTTGCGCAGGATACGACCGTAGCCATTGGGATCGTTCAGGTTCACCGTTAGCAAGGACATGGAATGCTCAGTTACCTGGGACAGCAACCTTTCCAGGGTTTCGCGGCCAATCAGGGGAACATCACCGTAGAGGATCAATACGACCGCTTCATCGCGCAGCTGGTCTGCCGCTTGGGCAACCGCGTGGCCGGTACCCAGTTGCTCGGCCTGCAGGACATAACGTACATCAGCAGCGGCCAGTTGCGCTTCTACCTGTTCGGCACCGTGGCCCACTACCACCTGAATGGAATCACTCCCCAATTGATGGGCGGTATCCAGCACATGCTGTAGCAGGGGACGCCCTGCCAGGTGATGCAGCACTTTGGGCAGGCTCGACTTCATGCGGGTTCCCTTACCCGCAGCTAAAACCACGATATCCAACATAGTAATTGTCTTGATGTCCTTCTAGAAACGGGAGGGTTGGTTTCCCCTGTAGATACCACACTTTTACCAGAGTTTGATGACGCTGTCCTGCTTGATAGCCATCACCTTTAACCAGGTCCATAAAAAAAGGGTAGCCAATAGCTACCCTTTTTTCAGTGCCTTTGGACAGAATCTCAAACCGGTTACCTTTCCCCGACAGGAAAATAACCCTTAGTGATGCCTGTACCTTACTTGCCGGCTTTTTTGCGCATTGCCTGAATGGTGCGCAATTGCGCCGCCGCTTCCGCCAGCTGGGTGGCTGCGCGGGAGTAATCGAAATCGCCACTCTGGTTGTGCAGGGCCTGTTCGGCCTCTTTCTTGGCTTCCAGGGCGGCGGCTTCATCCATATCACCAGCGCGCAGTGCGGTGTCCGCCAGAACGGTTACATGGTAGGGTTGAACCTCCAGAAAACCGCCGGAGACGTAGTAAACCTCTTCCTCCCCATCCTGTTTGATGACACGGATAGGACCCGGTTGCAGACCAGTCAGCAGGGGAGCGTGACCGTAGCCGATGCCAACGTCACCCTCTGTACCCGCGGCGACTAACATCTCCACCAGTCCGGAAAAGATTTCTTCTTCAGCGCTAACGATGTCACAGTGGACAGTCATAGCCATATCTTTCGCCTCTTATCACCTCTTTAACAACAGTGGCCGGAGCAAGGCTCCGGCACACGGGTGTTACAGAGTTTTGGCTTTCTCGACAGCTTCTTCGATGCCGCCAACCATGTAGAACGCCTGTTCCGGCAACTGATCGTAATCACCGGCCAGAATACCCTGGAAGCCGGAAATGGTGTCCTTCAGGGACACGTACTTACCGGGAGAACCGGTAAATACTTCGGCCACGTGGAAAGGCTGGGACAGGAAACGCTCAATCTTACGGGCGCGGGATACGGTCAATTTGTCCTCTTCAGACAATTCATCCATACCCAGGATGGCGATGATGTCCTTCAGCTCTTTGTAGCGCTGAAGAACAGACTGCACGCCGCGAGCCACTTCATAATGCTCCTGACCAATGATCAACGGATCCAGCTGACGAGAGGTGGAATCCAACGGATCAATCGCCGGGTAAATACCTTTGGCGGCGATGTCACGGCTGAGTACCACAGTAGAGTCCAAGTGGGCAAAAGTGGTAGCCGGGGAGGGGTCGGTCAAGTCATCCGCCGGGACGTAAACCGCCTGGATGGAGGTAATGGAGCCGGTCTTGGTGGAGGTAATACGCTCCTGCAGCACACCCATCTCCTCAGCCAGGGTCGGCTGATAACCTACCGCAGACGGCATACGACCCAGTAGGGCCGATACCTCGGTACCCGCCAGGGTATAACGGTAAATGTTATCCACGAACAACAGGACGTCTTTACCTTCGTCACGGAATTTTTCCGCCATGGTCAGACCGGTCAGGGCCACACGCAGACGGTTTCCCGGCGGCTCATTCATCTGGCCGTAAACCATCGCCACTTTGGACTGGTCAAATTTCTCGACGTTAACAACACCGGCTTCCTGCATCTCGAAGTAGAAGTCGTTACCCTCACGGGTACGCTCACCCACACCCGCGAATACCGACAAACCGGAGTGCTCGGTGGCGATGTTGTTAATCAACTCCATCATGTTTACGGTCTTGCCCACACCGGCACCACCGAACAGGCCAACCTTACCGCCTTTGGCGAAAGGACAAACCAGGTCGATCACCTTGATACCGGTTTCCAGCAACTCATCAGAGGCTGAAAGCTCATCGTAAGCCGGGGCTTTACGGTGGATAGAGGCGCGCTCTTTTTCACCGATTGGGCCACACTCATCGATGGGGTTACCCAGTACATCCATGATACGGCCCAGGGTTTCTGTACCGACAGGTACGGAAACCGGGGCTTTGGTGTTGTCTACCGCCAGGCCACGACTCAGGCCCTCGGAAGAACCCATGGCAATTGCGCGCACCACACCGTCACCCAACTGCTGCTGCACTTCCAGGGTCAACCCCTTGTCGGCAACGGTCAGAGCGTCGTAAACCTTAGGTACGGAATCACGGGGAAACTCCACGTCGATAACGGCACCAATAATTTGTACGATACGTCCGCTACTCATTTCCGGATCCTCATAAAAAATAAAATTTCAAACCTTTCACTACGTTGGGCACACTCACCGTAATTAAACGGCTGCGGCACCGCCGACGATCTCAGACAGCTCCTGCGTAATCGCAGCCTGCCGGGCCTTGTTGTAGACCAGTTCCAGATCGTTGATCAAATCGCCGGCGTTGTCGGTGGCGTTTTTCATCGCCAACATTCTCGCCGCCATTTCACAAGCGCCGTTCTCAACCACCGACTGGTACACCTGCGATTCGATATAACGAATCAGCAGACCATCGAGCAGTTCGGACGCTTCCGGCTCGTAAATGTAATCCCAACTGTGCTTCAGCTTTTCATCTTCGTCCGGCAACAAAGGCAACAGCTGTTGGACATAGGGGGCTTGCGTCATAGTATTGACGAACTCGTTACCCACCAGATACAGCTTGTCTAATTTGCCTTCAGAGTAACCGTCCAGCATGACTTTCACGCTGCCGAT
Organism: Cellvibrionaceae bacterium; assembly: GCA_050290225.1. Classification (GTDB taxonomy): domain Bacteria; phylum Pseudomonadota; class Gammaproteobacteria; order Pseudomonadales; family Cellvibrionaceae; genus JBNKHG01. The sequence goes on along the minus strand of JBNKHG010000094.1, from coordinate 31,447 downwards.
CAAATCTGAAACACTGGGCTCTTCGCCCAAATCGCGTACTGCAGCTACAACATTGCCGCCGTAACTGTTAAAGAAGGCACTGGCTTTGGCACCGATCAGACACAGATCGATTTCCACCTCCTGATCTGCCCACTCTTTCATGGCCGCGATGGCTTTCTTGAACAGGTTGACGTTCAAGCCGCCACAGAGGCCGCGATCGGTGGACACCAGGATAAAGCCGACGCGCTTCACCTCGCGTTCTTGCAAGTACAGGTGTTTATATTCCGGGTTGGCATTGGCAATATGTCCCACTACCGAGCGAATACGCTGGGCGTAGGGTTTTCCAAGCTGCATGCGGTCTTGTGCTTTACGCATCTTACTCGCAGCCACCATTTCCATGGCGCTGGTAATCTTTTGCGTATTTTTAATACTCGTTATCTGAGTACGTATCTCTTTTCCGCCTGCCATACCGGCCCTCGAACAGATTCAGGTTTAACTTAAACTCGCCGCCCCCTGACACGCGGGCGGCAAACAGTTAACTCAACTTACCAGGTTTGAGTGGCTTTGAACTTGTCGAGTGCCGCCTTGAAGCCAGCTTCAATCTCACCGCTGTAATCACCGGTGTCATTGACTTTCTTCATTAAATCAGCGTGCTCGCTGTTCATATAAGAAAGCAGGGCTGCTTCAAAGTCACCGATCTTGGCAACGTCCACATCTTTCAGGTAGCCTTCGTTGGCCGCGTACAGCACCACCCCCATCTCGGCGATGGACTGCGGCGAGTACTGCTTCTGCTTCATCAACTCGGTAACGCGCTCACCGTGATCCAACTGGGCCTTGGTGGCATCATCCAGGTCGGAAGCGAACTGTGAGAAAGCCGCCAATTCACGGTACTGGGCCAGTGCGGTACGGATACCACCAGACAGCTTCTTGATCACCTTGGTCTGGGCAGAACCACCCACGCGGGATACCGAGATACCGGCGTTCATCGCAGGACGGATACCGGCATTGAACAGGTCGGTCTCAAGGAAAATCTGACCATCGGTAATGGAGATCACGTTTGTCGGTACGAATGCAGAGACGTCGCCAGCCTGGGTTTCAATAATCGGCAGGGCGGTCAATGAACCGGTCTGGCCTTTTACTTCACCGTTGGTGAACTTTTCGACATAGTCCGCATTTACGCGGGATGCACGTTCCAGCAGGCGCGAGTGCAGGTAGAAAACGTCACCGGGGTAAGCTTCGCGGCCCGGGGGACGCTTCAACAGCAGGGAAATCTGGCGGTAAGCCCAGGCCTGCTTGGTCAGGTCATCATAGATGATCAATGCGTCTTCACCACGGTCGCGGTAATACTCACCCATGGAACAACCGGCAAAGGGTGCCAGGAACTGCATGGATGCGGGGTCTGATGCGGAAGCGGCAACGATGATGGTGTGCTCCATGGCACCGTGCTCTTCCAGCTTGCGTACTACAGAGGCGATGGAGGAGGCCTTCTGGCCAACCGCAACGTAGATACACTTAACGCCGGTACCTTTCTGGTTGATGATGGCATCCACGGCGATGGCGGTCTTACCAGTCTGGCGGTCGCCGATAATCAGCTCGCGCTGACCACGACCGATGGGTACCATGGAGTCAACGGCTTTCAGACCCAACTGCACCGGCTGGTCAACACTCTGACGGGCGATTACCCCGGGAGCGATCTTTTCCAGCGGATCGGTCATTTTGGTGCCCACAGGGCCCTTGCCGTCGATCGGATTACCCAGGGCATCGACCACACGGCCCTGCAATTCCGGACCAACCGGTACTTCCAGGATGCGGCCTGTACACTTACAGGTCTGGCCTTCGGCCACCCCCTGGTAATCGCCTAAAATAACGGCACCCACGGAGTCGCGCTCCAGGTTCAGCGCCATACCATAGACGCCGCCCTCAAACTCGATCATCTCACCATACATCACATCGGCGAGACCGTGGATACGAATAATACCGTCGGTTACGGAAACCACGGTGCCCTCGTTCTGGGCTTCAGTCTTCACTTCGAGGCTGTCGATGCGAGACTTGATAATTTCACTGATTTCAGAAGGATTCAGTTGCTGCATGCTCTGTTCCTCAATATCCCGTCAACATTGCGGGATTAGGAGTTCATTGCTTCGGCGAGCTTGGTCAAACGACCACGCACCGAACCGTCGATTATGGTGTCACCGGCGCGAACCAGCACACCGCCCAGCAGGCTTTTATCCACACTACTGGAAACTTTGACATCCCGGTCCAGCTTGGCACTTAGTGCCTTCGCCAACTTGTCTTGCACGTCGCCATCCAGCTCAAACGCTGTAGCCACTTCCACGTCGATGGTTTTTTCCTGATTGGCCTTGAACAGGTCGAACAGCTGGTCGATTTCCGGCAGCAGTTCCAGACGGTTGTTCTCGGCCAATACACGGACAAAGTTCTGACCCTGCACATTCAGCTGATCGCCACAGACTTCCACAAAGGTAGAAGCTTTCTGCTCGGCGGTATAGCTGGGCGAGTCCATAACCTTTTTCATGCCATCTTGTTGGGCCACTGCCGCGGCCAGCGCCAACATGTCAGACCAGGTCTGCAGGGCGTTGGTAGCGCGGGCGTATTCAAACGCAGCTTTTGCGTAGGGGCGGGCTAACGTTGTCAGTTCAGCCATGGGCCTCTCCTTTAATAAAAGGTTCGCTTAAAGCTCCGCAGCCAGCTTGTTAACCAGGTCGCGGTGGGCTTTCTCGTCAATGCTGGATTCAAGTACCTTTTCGGCACCGGCCAGCGCCAGAGCTGCCACCTTACCGCGCAATTCTTCTTTCGCGCGGTTGGCTTCCTGTTCGATTTCGGCCTGGGCCGCAGTCTTCAGGCGATCGCCCTCGGTGCGAGCCGTTTCTTTGGCTTCCTCGATGATCTGGTTAGCACGCTTGTTTGCTTGCTCAACAATAGAAGCAGCCTGTGCTTTCGCTTCGCGCAGTTGCTGGGTGGCCTTTTGTTGGGCCAGCTCCAGGTCTTTGTCTGCACGGTCCGCTGCTTCCAATCCGTCGGCGATTTTCTTTTCGCGCTCTTCCATAATGGCGATAAGCGCAGGCCAGACGAACTTCATACAGAACCAGATAAAGGCGATGAAAGTTATCGATTGGCCGATAAGAGTAAGGTTGATATTCACGCCAACACCTCTTGCTTAATGGGTAATAACTCGAGTTTGTCTCTAACAGAGAGAAACCGGAGTGTGATTAACCAGCTATGCCAGGTGCAACAACGAAGATCAGGTACATGCCGATACCAACACCGATCATGGGTACGGCATCCAACAGACCAGCCATCAGGAACATCTTACCCTGCAGAGCGGGGCTCTGTTCCGGCTGACGAGCGGATCCTTCCAGCAGCTTGCCACCCAGGGTACCGAAACCGATCGCAGTACCCAGAGCGCCCAGACCGATCAACAGTGCGGCTGCTACGTATACCAAACCAAGTGCTTCCATTGTTTTCTCCTATTAATAAACGTTAGAAAGTTAAAGGTTGAAGTTAAGGTTTAAAAAATCGTTACATCAAGTGACGGGGATCGGTATGCCGCCCCCATCAAATCAGAAATTAGTGCTCATCCACATCGTGAGCCATGGCCATATACACAGTCGTCAGGACCATAAACACGAAAGCCTGCAGGGTTATTACCAGGATATGGAAAACAGCCCAGCCCCACTGCAGCAAACCGCCGAATATGCCCATAATCAGGCCTGCGGAGTACATCAGTGCGATCAGGATAAAGATCATTTCACCGGCGTAGAGGTTCCCAAACAATCGCAAGCCCAGAGAGATCGGCTTGGCGATCAGGGACACGGTTTCCAGGATCAGGTTGATCGGGATCAGGATGATGTCCACATACCATTTACCGGCATGGAACGGGTGAAGGGTCAGTTCCTTAACAAAGCCCATCAAGCCCTTTTGCTGGATACTGAAGAATATCATCAGCGCAAATACGGTAAAGGACATGCCGAGCGTGGCATTGGGATCCGTGGTAGGTACCACTTTGAAGAAGAAATGAGGATCGCCCGCCATCTTGCCTGCGGCCCATGGAAGCCAGTCGACCGGCACCAGGTCCATCAGGTTCATCAGGAAAACCCAGGTGAAAATGGTCAACGCCATGGGCGCAATCAGTCGGTTGCGGTGATGGAAGATATCGCTGACAGTATTGTTAACAAAATCCACCAGTAGCTCGACAAAGCTTTGTAGACCTGTGGGAACACCGATCGAGGCCTTTTTTACCGCTCGTCTGAATAAGTAACTCAGCAGCAGCCCCAGAACGACAGACCACCCCAAAGTATCGAGGTGAATAGCCCAGAATCCCATATCGGCTGCCTCCTGGGTGGAGTGAGCCAGGGTCCATGTATCCTGGGTAAGCACATGCACGTGACCTTCGGCGTCAATGCGCTCATAACCGGCAGGCAATTTGCCATAGGCCAGATTTTGCAGGTGGTGTTGGATATATCCAGTAGACGATTGCGCTTCGCTTGCCATAATCTCTCAAGCACCTTTAAGTTTAAATTTAAAAAGATTTAAAGGTGCTCTCTACAAGACTGTTGACAACAGTCCCAGATAACACGTTTAAAGCCTCTTAAATCCTGGGTCGCCCCTGGATATCACTACTCACCACTTTGGCACTGACAAGCCACTGCACCAGCAGCATGGCAATATAGGCAAGAAACAGGGCAGCCAGATCCAATGGTTTGACCAGCGTAAATACCAGGGCAAAACCAACCATTGCTAACAGGTATTTGCCTGTCTCGCCCCGATAGAACGAACGAGCAATCAGACGCGCGGAACGAGCTCCAACATAGCGGAAAGCGTAACTGGTGAAGTAGGCATGGGGTAGCACAGACAAAAGGCCGCCCAAGAGTGTGGAAATCGCCGTAGTTTTATCAACTACCAGCGTCAGCATGCAGAGAGGCAATAACACCCCTAGCTGCACCACCAAGACCCGATAAAACTTTGGTTTTTTTATGCTAGCCATGGCGACTTCTACTGGCCGTCTCCCGCTAACACTTTCCGTCCTGCACCATGTACGCCCGCTGTTTGGGTGACCGCGTGAGACTGCACGGTTTCTACCGACAACTGGGCGAGGCGCATTATAGGGTTAAAGGGGGCTCTATTCAACTGAAATCCTGCCCGCACGCTGCCTGCGCGAGGCTAGCGTGCTCCATGGCTGGATAAATTATCGGCTATCAGGATTCGTACTTGAGGTGGTGGAGAATACCGTCAAGCTCATCGAGGTTGTTGTATTTCAACACCAGTTTTCCCTTGCCCTTGGCTGAGTGCTGGATTGACACAGGAACCCCTATTTTCTCCGACAGACCATCTTCCAGTTTTTTGATATCCGGATCCACCTTGGTGGCGGGGGCTGGCTGGGCCTGCTGTTGCTGCAGGCGTCTCACCAGGGCTTCGGTCTGGCGCACCGACAGGCCCTTGGAAACCACTTGGCGGGCCACCTCCCGCTGGTCTGCCACAGGCAGGGTGAGCAGAGCCCGGGCGTGTCCCATTTCCAGGTCGCCGTGCTCCAACAGTTTTTTCACCTCGTCACCGAGAGCTATCAGGCGTAACAGGTTGGTAACTGTGGTGCGGGATTTGCCGACCGCCGCAGCGACTTCCTGGTGAGTGAGTTCAAATTCATCCTGCAGACGTTTGAGCGCCACAGCTTCCTCGATGGGATTCAGGTCTTCGCGCTGAATATTTTCAATCAGCGCCATGGCGATAGCCGCCTCGTCGGGCACTTCGCGAATCACCACCGGAATTTTGTCCAGACCCGCCAACTGGGTGGCACGCCAGCGACGCTCTCCGGCGATGATCTCGTATTTGTCGACACCAATGGGGCGCACCACTATTGGCTGCATCACCCCCTGGGCCTTGATGGATTCCGCCAGTTCTTCCAGTGCCTCCGGATGCATATCCCGGCGAGGCTGGTATTTACCGCGTTGAACAAACTCTACAGGTAGTTCGCACAACTTGCCGTCGAGTCCGGGCTGCGGGGATATAGCCGCGGCAACCGCCTCAGTGGGCGTCGTCGCTGCTTCTCCCAGAATCGCGCCTCCGGCGCTCATCAATGCGTTTAACCCTTTGCCTAAACCCTTGCGCTTTGCAGCCATTGTCCTTTGCTAACCTTGTTGTTCAGTCTGCTCGTAATCGTCAAAATCAGTATCCAGGCTCAGGAAGCCAGGACTTCCCCGGTCGATTTTTCCAGGGCCTCGTTGCGCCGTATCAACTCCCCAGCCAGGGCCAGGTACGCTATGGCGCCTTTTGACTGGCGATCATAACTGAGTGCGGGCTGGCCGAAACTGGGGGCTTCCGCCAGGCGCACATTGCGAGGCACACAGGTGCGGTAGACACGATCGCCAAAAAAGTCTGACAGCTGCGCCGAGACCTCATTGGTCAGGCTGTTCCTCGGATCGTACATGGTGCGCAATATGCCCTCGATTTTGAGCTCAGGATTGAGAGCCGCATGGATCTCGTTGATGGTGTTCACCAAAGCCGAAAGGCCTTCGAGCGCATAGTACTCGCACTGCATGGGGATGATCACCCCTTTGCAAGCCACCAGGGCATTGAGGGTAAGCATATTCAATGACGGTGGACAGTCGACCAGTATATAGTCAAATTGATCACGTATAGGGGTCAATGCCGAACGCAAGCGCCGCTCCTTCTGGTCGATGGACAGCAACTCCACCTCAGCGGCGGTCAAATCGCCATTGGCGGGCAGTACCTGATAGCCGCCGGACTCCGAAAATACCAGCGCATCCATCACTGTGCAGCCACCGGTAAGTACTTCGTAAACCGACAGCTCAAGGTTATTTTTATCGATGCCGCTGCCCATGGTGGCATTGCCCTGGGGATCCATGTCCACAAGCAAGACCCGCTTTTTGGTCGCCACCAGCGAAGCCGCCAGATTGACACAACTGGTGGTCTTGCCGACCCCACCTTTCTGGTTGGCAATTGCGTAGATCTTGCAAGCGCTCATAGTATGAATCAGGTCTCGTATTGCAGGTGCAGTAGGGTCAGCCGTGTGATTGAGCGTGCGGCCGTTGGCGGCGGAGCCCTTGTTCACTGCTATTGGATTCACTGCAGTGGGGTTCACTGCTGTCAGCAAGCACCAGCAGGTGCCTTTCCCCCTCACTGCCAGGCACACTCAACGCAAAGGAATCCACGACCTTATAGTGTTTTGGCAACGCGCTCAACTCATCTTGGGGATAAATTCCTTTCATGGCCCAGAATTGCCCCTGAGATGTCAGTAAGTGCTTACACGATTGAACCATATCCAATAGGCTGGCAAAGGCCCGACTGATCACTACGTCGAACAGGGGTTGAGGCTTAAAACTTTCAACCCGACAATTTTCCACTGTCACATTATTCAATCCCAGGTCCACTTTCACCTGGAATAAAAACCGGGATTTTTTACCGGCGCTATCCAGCAGGGTAAATTGAGTGTCGGGAAACAGGATAGCCAAGGGGATGCCAGGCAGGCCACCGCCGGTACCTACATCGATCACCCGTTCCAGGGGTTGTTGGCTGTTGCGCAGATGGGGCACCACACTCAGACTATCAAGCAGATGGCGATGTACCATCTCAGCCGGATCACGCACCGCCGACAGGTTGTAAGTTTGATTCCATTTGCTGAACAGCGCCAGGTAGCGCATTAACCGGTCCACCTGGTCACCGCCCAGATCGATCCCAAGCTGCGAAGCCCCAGCCCGCAGTCGCGGCGTTAATTGCTCGATCTGTGCTTCCATTTACGAAACCTTGGCTTTTTTCAGTAATCCACGCTTCTTCAGGTAGATCAACAACAGCGAAACTGCCGCAGGAGTGACCCCGGGTATACGGGCGGCGCGCGCAAGGGTGTCCGGTCGAGCATCGGTCAGTTTCTGCTTCACCTCGTTGGACAGGCCTTCCACCTTGTGGAAGTCCAGCTCAGAGGGGATGGCGGTATTTTCGTACGCTCGCAGCCGCTCGATTTCTTCCTGTTGGCGATCAATATAACCGGCGTACTTGGCGGCTATTTCCACCTGCTCCGCAACCTGGGGTTCCACCAACACCTCACCCTTGAGATGGGCAATATCGCTGTACGCCAGCTCCGGTCGCTTTAACAGGTCGTGCAAGTTGTACTCGCGGGTCAGGGGAGACGCAATTTTTGTCTGCAAATGCCCGGCCTCGGTACTACCGGCCTGAACCCAGGTCTCTTTCAATCGTTGCTGTTCCTGTTCGATGGCTTCGCGTTTTTTACAAAAGACCTCCCAGCGTTCGTCACCGACCAGTCCCAGCTCCCGGCCTTTTTCGGTCAGGCGCAAGTCAGCATTGTCTTCGCGCAGCAACAGGCGATATTCGGCGCGACTGGTAAACATCCGATAGGGTTCCCGTGTACCCATAGTGATCAGGTCATCAACCAACACCCCGAGATAGGCTTCGTCACGGCGCGGACACCAGGAATCTTTGTCCTGTGCCCGCAGACTGGCATTGGTCCCGGCTAGCAACCCTTGTGCCCCGGCCTCTTCGTAGCCGGTGGTGCCATTGATTTGACCAGCAAAAAACAGGCCTTCGATAGCCTTGGTCTCAAGACTGTATTTGAGATCCTGGGGATTGAAAAAGTCATACTCAATGGCGTAGCCGGGCCGGGTGATATGGGCGTTTTCAAAGCCTTTGATCGATCGTACCAGCGCCATCTGCACATCGAAGGGCAGACTGGTAGAAATGCCGTTGGGGTAGAGCTCATGCGTGGTCAGTCCCTCGGGCTCGATAAACACCTGATGGGAGTCCTTGTCGGCAAAACGGTTGATCTTGTCTTCGATCGACGGGCAATAACGGGGCCCAATACCTTCGATCACACCGGAGTACATGGGCGAGCGATCCAGTCCTCCGCGAATAATTTCATGGGTGCGTTCGTTGGTGTGGGTAATCCAGCAACAGACCTGCTCGGGGTGATCCTCAGGTCGACTCAAGTAAGACAAGTGTGGAGTGGGCAGGTCACCCCATTGCTCCTGCAATCCTTCGAATTTGACACTACGGGCATCAATGCGGGGTGGGGTCCCGGTCTTAAGTCGATCCACGCGCAGGGGTAATTCCCGTAACCGCTGTGCCAGGGCTATGGACGGCGGATCACCGGCACGTCCGCCGCTGTGATTTTCGAGGCCGATATGGATCAGTCCGCCGAGAAAGGTGCCCGTCGTCAAAACCACACTGGGGGCGAAAAACCTGAGCCCCATTTGGGTAACCACCCCGGTGACCCGGTCCCCCTCTACAATCAAATCATCAGCCGCTTGTTGGAAAATCTGCAAGTTGGGTTGATTTTCCAGGGTTTCGCGAATGGCAGCCTTGTAGAGTATTCGGTCTGCCTGGGCACGAGTAGCCCGAACCGCGGGTCCCTTGCGGGCGTTCAGAACGCGAAATTGAATTCCTCCCTTGTCAGCAGCCATGGCCATGGCCCCGTCGAGGGCATCTATTTCCTTGACCAGGTGACTTTTGCCAATACCACCGATGGCCGGGTTGCAAGACATCTGCCCCAGGGTTTCCACATTATGGGTCAGCAAAAGGGTCTTTGACCCCATACGTGCCGCGGCAAGGCAGGCCTCGGTGCCGGCGTGGCCTCCTCCGATCACAATCACGTCAAAGCGATCTTGGTAATCCATAGAAATGCGACATCCTCGCCTGGGTCGGGAAAAAATGGGGCGCCATTATAGTTTGGTTCTGCCGCTTGTTCAAAAGTTGGACAGAGAAATTTCAGCCGTTGAAGTCTGACAGGGATTCAAAAGAAAAATATAAATAAAGAATATTTATATAGATATATAAAAGATTATATTTATGGTTATTAATAGCTTGGCTTATATCTGTGGGTAAGTAGATTTTTGTCATAAATATCAATTAGTTACGTATCTAATAACCCATCGGAAAGACACTGCGTAGACTGCGCTAAAGCTGGACTTAAAGTGGGGAGGAAATGGGGACTGTTTTGGGGGCATACCGCATTTAACGGTTATCCACATTTCTATCCTCAGTCGAAGACCACTCAGCTGCACAGGGTTATCCACAGAGGTAGGAAGAAATTATAAAAAACTCCATAAAATACAATAATTTAGGGGATAAACCTGTGAGTAATTGTGGATAACGTCTGTAACTGCAGTGGACTTTCGGTTTTACCGGGGATTGTGGTGGTGCCTGGAGGGATGGAGGCAATTACCTAAAGAATGATAATAGGCGCTCGTGTCAAACAAAAAAGATCGATCATTTACCGATACAGAAACTCGAAAAAATACGTCCCAACAGGTCGTCTGGGGTAAATTCCCCGGTGATTTCGGATAGGGCGTTTTGGGCCTGGCGCAGGTCCTCTGCCAGGAGTTCCCCGGCGGCAGAACCGGTTAGCTGGGCCTGCCCGCTGGCAAGGAAGTGCTGTGCTCGTTCCAGGGCATCCAGGTGGCGGCGACGAGCGGTAAAGCCTCCCTCTCCCGCCCCGGTAAAGCCCATGACCTGTTTTAAATGCTGGCGTAATTCTTCAACGCCATCACCTCTGGCGGCACTGAGGCCCAGGGTGACGGGCGAATCCGTTATTAGACCAGTGGCAGTGCCGGACAGATCCGTCTTGTTCGCGATCACAGTCACCCGTTCCCTGTCTGGCAATCGATCAACAAACTCAGGCCAGATGGCGTGGGGGTCGAGGTTTTCGGTGACGGTGCTGTCCACCATTAACAATACCCGATCGGCCCGTTCTATCTCCTGCCAGGCCCGCTCGATCCCAATGCGTTCAACTTCATCCGGGCTTTCTCGAAGCCCGGCGGTATCGATTATATGAAGGGGCATACCGTCAATGTGGATATGTTCGCGCAGTACGTCTCGCGTGGTGCCCTCGATATCGGTCACTATGGCGCTGTCGCGACCGGAGAGGGCATTGAGCAGGCTGGACTTGCCGGCGTTGGGACGTCCGGCAATCACCACGCGCATGCCTTCGCGCATTAGGGCACCTTGCCTTGCCTCGGCAAAGACTTGATCAAGCTTTTCCACCACTTGTTGCAGATCGCTGGCTACCTTCCCGTCGCTGAGGAAATCGATCTCCTCTTCGGGAAAGTCGATAGCCGCCTCGACATAGATGCGCAGTTGGATCAAAGATTCGACCAGCTCGTGGACGCGTTCCGAAAAAACACCCTGGAGGGAGTGAATGGCGTTGCGGGCGGCCTGCTCCGAACTGGCATCTATCAGGTCGGCAATGGCCTCGGCCTGTGCCAAATCCAGTTTGTCGTTGAGGAAAGCGCGTTCTGAGAATTCCCCTGGGCGAGCAAGGCGCGCGCCCAGTGAGGTCATGCGCCGCAGTAGCCAATCCAGGATGATTGGTCCGCCGTGACCCTGCAGCTCAAGAACGTCTTCACCTGTAAAAGAGTGGGGACCGGGGAAGAATAGGGCGATGCCTTCGTCAAGGGTCTCCCCGTCGGCGTCATAGAAAGGCCCGTAGTGGGCGTAGCGGGGTGCCAGTTCTTTACCGAGTACATCTTTGGCGATCTCTTTGGCCTTTGAGCCGGAGACGCGGACGATGCCGACGCCGCCTCTTCCCGTTGGTGTGGCTATGGCGGCTATCGTGTCGGTGTTCGCTATAGACATTGTATGGCTCATATCTTTTTGTCAAAAGGGGTGGTGGTGAAATCGGATAGGGGACGGGACTGAAAGACGCGTTCTACCCAAAAACATGTTACGTTCGCAGGACAGGTTCTGAACCCATCCTGGGTATCTCTGTTCCAGGCCGACCGCCTAGGTATCCGTTGTGAAACATTACTCAAAAGCCAACAATTAAAAAAGGGCGCGAATCTCGCACCCTTTTGTTAACGAAGCAAAAAGCTCGATATCACTAGCCAGCTGATTCAATCTGCCTGGTAATAATATACTGCTGCACAATCGACAGCGTGTTATTCACCACCCAATACAGCACCAGGCCGGCCGGGAACCACATAAACATAAAAGTGAACACAATAGGCATCATTTGCATAATGCGCGCCTGGGTCGGGTCCGGGGGGGTGGGATTCAACTTTTGTTGCACCCACATGGTTGCGCCCATCACCAGTGGCAGGATAAACAGAGGATCCTTCACCGATAGGTCTGCAATCCAGCCAAGGAAGGGGGTGTGGCGTAACTCCACACTTTCCAATAACACCCAGTAAAGGGAGATGAATACGGGCATCTGTACCAGGATCGGCAAACAGCCCCCCAGGGGGTTTACCTTTTCCTTCTTGTACAGTTTCATCATTTCCTGTGACATCTTCTGGCGGTCATCACCGCAGCGCTCTTTCAGATCCGTGATCAGGGGCTGGATCTTGCGCATATTGGCCATCGATTTGTAGCTGGTGGCCGACAAGTGGAAGAAAACGGCTTTAATAAGCACGGTCAAACAGATAATTGACCAGCCCCAACTACCCAGATAACTGTAGATAAAGTTCAGCAGATGGAACAGGGGTTTGGCAATCCACCAGAGCCAGCCGTAATCCACGGTCAGATCCAGGTACTCGGCAATTTCCTCCAGGCGATCGACATCTTTAGGGCCGGCATAGAAACTGGCATTGATGCTGCCCTGAGTACCCGCGGCCACATCAGTACGCTCGCCGGTGTAACCCAACAGGTAGAGTTCCTTGTTTCGAACCTTGCGCAGGTGATAGCTGTTTTCACTTTCAGGGTCTGCTACCCAGGCACTGAGAAAATAGTGCTGGACCATGGCGACCCAGCCACCGTTTTGCTCCACTTTAAAGGCACTTTCCTCAATGTCTTGAAAATCGAGCTTTTTATAGTTTTCGTCAGGGGTGGTTATGGCTGCGCCCAGGAATGGACGAACGCCGAGACCCCCGCCGCTTACTGGTGGTTGCATACTGTCGCGCTTGATCTGGGCGTAAAAATTGGCATGCCACTCTTTGTCGCTACGGTTATCGATCAGGTATTCAACGCCGATCAGGTAGTCTCCCCGGTTAAAGGTGAAGCGTTTGATAATGGATACATCACCCTGTTGCAGGGTTAGATCCACAGTCAAACTGTCCTCACCCTCTGCCAGGGTGTAAGTGTTTTTCTCAACCGTGAATACCGGGCGAGTTCCTGCGCTGTCGGTCCCGTTTCTTCCAACAAGACCACTCTGCGCAATATAGATGTGGCTGTCGTTCCGATTGAGCAGGGTGAAAGGCACGTCAGGCGTATCTATTTGGGCGTAATGACGGGGCAGGCCCACGTTGACGATATCGCCGCCTTTTGTATCGAGAAGCACGTCCAGGCTGTCCGTTTTGATATGGACCAGCTGTTGTGTGGCTGTTTGCTCTGTCGCGGTCTCGCTCTCGGGATCATCCGGAATATCAGTGTCCGCAACATCTGTACTCCCAGTGTCGGAGCTGGGGATGGTGGGCATTGCCGGGGACGACAGTGTGGTTTCGGTATTGACGGCGGGGCGATTGCGTTCCTGGAACTCACTCCATTTGTTGACCAGCATCAGGATTACCACGGCCATGGCGGCCAGTAGAAGATATTTTTGCCAATCGACTTTCGATAATGCGGTATTCATAGTTGATTCTTGTGTTTGTCGTTAGTGCCAGGTGTGTGGAAGCAGTCCCTGGGGCCAAAGTGCTCCGGTACCGGGTCTAAACCTCCCGGGTGCCAAGGGTGGCATTTTAATAGGCGGCGCAACATTAAATAACCCCCTTTTATCAAACCATGGGTTTTTATGGCTTCTTCGGCATAGTGAGAGCAGGTGGGATAGAAACGGCATTGGTTGCCGATCCAGGGGCTGGCGAGATAACGGTATCCATGAATCAGCTTTATCGCTAACCAGCGCACTGATTCGATTCCTGTCGCAACGGGGGATTCGTGTCCAATTCCCAGTATTGGCGGGCTTTCTTTGCAATCCGTCGCCACTGTTGGTTGAGTTGCTTGATCAGTATGGGGTTATCCAATTCATCCATCCCGCGGCGGGCGAGAACCACAGCTTCAATGCCACATAGACTGTTTTGTTGCAAACGGAAAGTTTCACGCACCAGGCGTTTGATGCGATTGCGCTGTACCGCCAGTCGGATATTTTTCTTCGCGATCACCAATCCGAGACGTGGCGAAGCCGAACGACCCTGATGGTGAGGACGTGCCAGGATAAGAAAGTGCTTGTGAGAAGCGCGGAAGGGAGCGTCGTCGAAGACGGCTTGAAAGTCACTGGAGGTCAGTAAGCGCAGCGATTTACTGAAGCATTCGCTGCGACTGGCACCTTGGCTGGACACTCCAGCGACCCTCAATTTAAGGTCAAATGGCTACGGGGGCGCAGCGATTAGGCAGCTAACTGCTTGCGACCCTTGGCACGACGTCGGGCCAGCAATTTGCGGCCGTTCTTGGTGGCCATGCGTGAGCGGAAGCCGTGAGTGCGTTTGCGTTTTAGTACGCTAGGCTGAAATGTTCTTTTCATGGAACCTACCTGCCGGTTAAGTGAATGTGTATCTCTATTAAGTTAAGTTGCAACTATATATAAGAAGGAAGACTTATTGTGGCAGTGATTGACCGCCATAAATCTGCCCACTGATATCTAGGTGCACACCCCGCAATCCCGGCGCTAACCGCTAAAGCCGCAAGACCAATCTGTGACTAGATTGCAACTAGATTACGAAAAGACGCGCGATTTTAAAGAATTGCTGCCGTCAAATCAATCAGTTCCTCCGCATTAGCCCTCTTTATTTAGGCGTTATTTGAAAATCACCGCTTATACCTCTTTGTGCTCAGTTTGTTCAATCGTTATCCAAAGGGTTATCCACAATGTGGCCTTTTTTTGGTTAAATTATCATCGCGTTTAGGGTTGTTTTCTGTGAGTATTATTTGAGCTATATGTGCTGTTAACTTATTGAAATTTAATAACTAATTGACTTTACTTAATTCTTGTTTTTTTACTTTTGGGTGTGGATAAGTATCCCACCTGGGAGTACACTATGCTGCTTTTCCAAAGAATAAAATATACGCATTGCGGTGGGGGTATTGGGGTTGCCAGAGATTATCTGGAAAAAATGTGCGACGTTCTTGCAGAACGAGTTGCCGTTGCAGCAGTTCAATACCTGGATTCGCCCGCTAAAAGTGGACGCCCAATCAGAGTCGCATCAATTGCGCCTGGTCGCCCCTAATCGGTTTATTCTCGATTGGGTATCCGATAAGTTTCTGAATCGCATTCGCGAACTGGTTAATGAATGTACCCAGGAACAGGGTTTGGACGTAGTTCTGGGAATTGCCGAACGACAGCCAATGCGGTTTCAGCGCCGCTCGCAACTGCCCCTACACAATGAAGCAAGTGGCAGTTCAGGAACCGGTCACTATGCCCGCCAGCCAAGCGCCGGTTATTCAAACAGCCAGATAAATTCTGAACACAGCGGATTAAACCTGCCCGGACGCATGGGAGACTCGGTTGCGGCCGCTACCGTCGAGCAGGTGGCCTCACGCGAAGAACCTGCTCCACTTGTGGTCAAGCCTGATCCCCAGATGATCACCGCCATGCGTCCCAACCGCCACCATCGGGAAGTCGAGGTGGAAGGGGGGTTAAAACACCGTAGCTACTTGAATGATGGGTTTACGTTCACAAGTTTTGTGGAAGGTAAATCCAACCAGCTTGGTTTGGCAGCAGCCAAACAGGTTGCGGACAATCCCGGTGGTTCCTATAACCCGCTGTTTATCTACGGCGGGGTTGGTCTGGGTAAAACCCACTTGATGCATGCCGTGGGTAACGCCCTTGTTGAACGCAATCCGAATGCCAAGGTCGTGTACTTGCATTCGGAGCGCTTTGTGGCGGATATGGTCAAAGCGCTTCAATTAAATGCAATCAATGACTTTAAGCGTTACTACCGTTCCGTGGATGCGCTTTTGATTGATGATATTCAGTTTTTTGCCGGTAAGGAACGTTCTCAGGAGGAGTTCTTCCATACTTTTAATGCCCTGTTGGAGGGCGGCCAGCAAATTATTCTCACCTGCGATCGTTATCCGAAAGAAATTAGTGGGGTAGAAGAGCGCTTAAAGTCCCGCTTCGGTTGGGGGTTAACAGTCGCCGTAGAGCCACCGGAGCTGGAAACCCGAGTTGCCATATTGATGAAAAAGGCTGAGCAGGCGAGTATGGAGCTACCGCCGGAAGCTGCGTTTTTTATTGCCCAGCGCATTCGCTCTAACGTACGAGAACTTGAAGGTGCACTAAAACGGGTAATCGCCAATGCTCACTTTACGGGTCGACCTATCGACGTGGAATTGGTGCGCGAGGCCCTTAAGGATTTATTGGCGCTTCAGGATAAGCAGGTTAGCATCGACAATATTCAGCGAGTGGTGGCCGAGTACTACAAAATAAAGATGAGTGATCTGTTATCCAAGCGCCGCAGCCGTTCGGTGGCTCGGCCCAGGCAGGTGGCGATGGCATTGGCAAAGGAACTGACAAACCACAGCTTACCGGAAATCGGCGATGCTTTTGGCGGAAGGGACCACACCACGGTTTTACATGCCTGTCGAAAAATTAAAGAATTGCGGGAAGTGGATGCTGATATTCGCGAAGATGTAAAAAACTTGCTGCGTTCATTGACCACATGATTTATAACTACTCTGCGCTTGCCCAGCCCCAGCCCTTTAACTTACCTACAAATGTGAAGAGATCCTAAAAGATGAAGTTCACTGTATCACGCGAAGCGTTGTTGAAACCCTTACAACTGGTCGCCGGTGTGGTCGAGCGCCGTCAGACCCTGCCGGTACTGTCGAACGTGTTGGTGGTATTGGAGGGAGATCGCTTATCTCTGACAGGAACCGACTTGGAAGTTGAAATCGTCGGTCGCGTATTATTGGAACAACCGGGTGAGAATGGTGAAATCACAGTGCCGGCGCGTAAGCTTGTGGATATTTGCCGCTCCTTGCCGGATTCCTCTGTTATAGAATTTATTGAGGAAAATCAAAAGGTTACAGTTAAAAGTGGTCGTAGTCGATTTACCCTCTCAACCCTTCCTGCCAATGACTTTCCCAACGTAGAGGATGGGCCCAGTGATTTGCAGTTCGGCTGCCCACAAAAAGAAATAAAGAGACTGATAGATCGAACCGCATTTGCCATGGCGCAGCAGGATGTGCGTTATTACCTGAATGGTATGCTTTGGGAGGTTAGCAACCAACAATTGCGTGTGGTAGCTACAGATGGCCATCGTCTTGCCATGTGCACCCGTGAAGTTGAGGTTGCCCCGGAATCTCCTGTACAGGCAATTTTGCCGCGCAAGGGGGTGATGGAGTTGGTTCGGTTGTTGGAGGACACTGACGATGGAATCAATATTACCCTGGGAAGTAATCATATTCGCGCCAATACCGAAGATTACACGTTTACCTCGAAACTCGTGGATGGGAAGTTTCCAGACTATGAGAGAGTGTTGCCACGCGGTGGTAATAAAGTGGTATTTGGGGATCGTGGAGAACTCAAGCAGGCATTTGGTCGTACCGCAATCCTGTCGAACGAAAAGTATCGGGGTGTACGCCTGTTATTATCGGATGGCCTATTGACCATAGTCGCTAATAACCCTGAGCAGGAAGAAGCAGAGGAACAGGTCGTTGTCGATTATAGCGGTGATTCACTTGAAATCGGATTTAACGTCAGTTATCTGCAGGATGTATGTAACGTCTTAAGTAGCGAAAACGTTAAAATCACCCTTTTGGATTCGAACAGCAGTGCCCTGATGGAAGAACCTGACGGTGGCGATTCTGTTTATGTAGTGATGCCGATGCGTCTCTAGGATTGCCGATAAACGCCTCTTTTATTCATCTGCCACTCGGCCAGACAAACGGCAGTCTACAAATAGCCCTTCTCTGGTCGGGTTTGGTTCCGGTCGCTTTTTGGCGAACCTCTAGCGCCATGACACATTATGTCTCTTAGCCGGCTCGTTATTCATAGCCTTCGAAATTTGAATGCCGTGGATATACGACCATCGCCGCGTATTAATTTGATACATGGCCAGAACGGCACGGGCAAAACAACGGTACTGGAGGCTATCAATATTTTGGCCACGGGCCGATCTTTTCGAAG
The DNA here is from genome assembly GCA_050290225.1 of Cellvibrionaceae bacterium. Classification (GTDB taxonomy): domain Bacteria; phylum Pseudomonadota; class Gammaproteobacteria; order Pseudomonadales; family Cellvibrionaceae; genus JBNKHG01. Next base: position 13,434 of record JBNKHG010000094.1, on the reverse strand, counting down.
CCACAAACTCAAGCCATTGATTCAATATGGCAAAGAAAGCTTCACAGTTTTCGGACGTATCCACGATTCGAAAAGGGAGTTTCCGGTTGGAGTGACGCGGGATAACCAGGGAGCTTCCCAGATAAAAGTTGATGGTTCTCAAGTGTCTTCAGCATCCGCTTTAGCCGAGCACCTCCCCGTGCAGGTTATCGATGCCCATACCTTTCAACTACTCGAAGGTAGTCCCAAAGTAAGAAGACAGTTTATAGATTGGTTGGTGTTTCACGTGGAACCTGGTTTCTTGCCAGCTTGGAAGGACTTGCAGCGCTGTTTAAAACACCGCAATAGTCTGCTCCGACGTGGTAGAATACGGCCTGATGTACTGGCTCCCTGGGACCAGGAATTGGTTCAGCTCGCGGCCACGGTCGACAGGCTCCGTCAGCGGAATTTGGAGCGCTTTTTCGAGGTGTTTCGGGAGTTGGTTTCCGAGTTTGTGTCTGTGGAAGGTTTGGGTATCAGCTACTATCGTGGCTGGGATAAAGACTGCGAATACGCCGATCTGCTTGAAGCCAACGTGGCGCGTGATGAACAGCGAGGTTTTACCCAAAGCGGCCCACATCGCGCTGATCTGCGTATCACAGTTAATGGTCAGAATGCCGCAGAATTGCTGTCTCGGGGCCAGCAAAAGTTACTGGTGTGCGCACTACGGATAGCCCAGGGAATAGCTTATCGCAACAGTACCGGGCGTACTACGGTGTATTTACTGGATGATTTACCCGCTGAGTTGGACAAACATCATCGTGAATTGTTGGCTCGCTGGCTTGAATCCATGCAATGCCAGGTATTTGTTACCGGAGTGGAAAGAGAGGTACTGCTCAATAGCTGGGATCAGTACCCCGATATTGACAAAAGCTTGTTCCACGTGGAACACGGAAGGGTGAATCTGTCGTCGACAGGATAACCCCGCATAGGCGCTGAGAGGGCCTTGCAAACCCAAAGTATGAAATCCCTATACAGATTAGGGACAGATAACGAATGGAGTGAAAACGAATATGTCAGAAGAGACTACTTACGACTCGTCCAGTATTAAGGTACTGAAGGGCCTGGACGCAGTGCGTAAGCGGCCAGGTATGTATATCGGCGATACTGATGACGGTACCGGCCTGCACCATATGGTCTTTGAGATTGTAGACAACTCCATCGATGAAGCACTGGCAGGTTTTTGTACTGAAATACGTGTCACCATCCACCCTAATGAGACTGTTTCCGTGTCCGATAACGGTCGCGGAATTCCCACAGAAATTCACGAGGAAGGAGTATCCGCTGCCGAGGTTATCATGACTGTGCTTCACGCGGGCGGCAAGTTTGACGATAACACTTACAAGGTGTCCGGAGGATTGCACGGAGTAGGGGTGTCGGTTGTTAACGCATTGTCTGAAGAATTGAAACTGACCATTCGCCGCGAAGGCAAGATTCACGAGCAGGTGTATCGTCATGGTGTACCCAATGCACCGCTGACTGTTGTCGGTGACACAGATTCTTCGGGAACTGAAATTCACTTCAAGCCCTCTGCCGAAACCTTTACCAATATCGAATTCCATTACGATCACTTGGCAAAACGTTTGCGGGAATTATCTTTCCTCAATTCCGGCGTGCGCATTGTGTTAAAAGACGAGCGCTCGGGTAAAGAGGAGGTGTACCAGTACGAGGGTGGTCTCAGTGCCTTTGTGGAATACCTGAACCAGAACAAGACTCCCATCAACAAGGTGATGCACTTTTCAACCCAGCGGGATGACGGTATTGGGGTTGAAGTGGCGATGCAGTGGAACGATTCCTTCCAGGAAAACATCTTCTGTTACACCAACAATATTCCGCAGCGCGATGGGGGAACCCATTTGGCGGGATTCAGAGCCGCTCTTACCCGCGGCTTGAATGGCTATATTGAACGCGAAGGCCTGGGTAAAAACGCTAAAGTCAGCACCACTGGAGACGACGCCCGAGAAGGTCTGACAGCCATTATTTCGGTTAAGGTGCCTGATCCAAAATTCTCATCTCAGACTAAGGACAAGCTTGTCTCATCCGAAGTTAAAACGGCAGTGGAACAGGAGATGGGGCAGTCCTTCAATGATTATTTGCTGGAAAATCCGGGCGAAGCCAAGTCTGTGGTCTCGAAGATGATCGAGGCAGCCCGCGCGCGTGAGGCAGCCCGCAAAGCCAGGGAAATGACTCGTAGGAAGGGTGCCCTGGACATTGCAGGGTTGCCAGGAAAACTGGCGGATTGCCAAGAAAAGGATCCGGCACTATCGGAACTCTACCTGGTGGAGGGGGACTCAGCGGGTGGTTCGGCCAAGCAAGGGCGGGCCCGAAAGACCCAAGCTATTCTGCCACTGAAAGGTAAAATCCTTAATGTTGAGAAAGCGCGATTCGACAAAATGCTATCCAGCGTGGAAGTGGGTACCCTGATCACCGCTCTCGGTTGTGGTATCGGTGCCCAGGAATTTAATCCTGAGAAACTGCGTTACCACAGCATTATTATTATGACGGACGCGGATGTGGATGGGTCTCATATTCGTACCTTGCTGCTGACCTTTTTCTTCCGCCAGATGCGGGAACTGGTGGAAGCGGGGCACATTTATATTGCTCAGCCACCCCTGTACAAGATCAGCAAAGGCAAGCAGGAGCAGTATCTGAAAGACGATGACGCTCTGATAGCTTTTCTTACACAAGCCGCACTGGAAGGCTCCAGCCTCCATGTAAATGCTGAAGCTCCCGGACTAGGGGGTGGAGCTTTGGGCAAGTTGGTGGACTGCTATCGTGGAGTAATGGCCACCATTGAGAGGTTGTCGCGCCTCTACCCGAGTGAAGTGCTTGAACAAATGATCTACCAGCCATCCCTGCGTATCGATCACCTCAGGGATCAGGGCCATATGCAACAATGGTGCGACCAGCTATTGGCTCGATTGACACTAAATAACGCAACCGGTAGTCATCGCTACCGGATAGCCGTCAAGGAAGATACGGAGCGCCACCTGTTTTTGCCGCTGGTGGAAATTACAGCTCATGGCGTACCCACTAACTACCATTTCGCCCACGACTTTTTCCAGTCGGGTGAGTACGCATCGATAGTAAATCTTGGTGAACAATTGGAAGGCCTGATTGAAGAGGGGGCCTATATCCAGAGAGGCGAACGGCGACACGAAGTGCGCAGTTTCAAGGAAGCCCTGGAGTGGCTGATGACGGAGTCCCGCCGAGGTTATAATATACAGCGTTACAAGGGATTGGGTGAAATGAACCCTGAGCAGCTGTGGGAAACCACCATGGATCCGGAAACGCGGCGAATGCTGAAAGTGACAGTTGAAGATGCGATAGCTGCCGACCAGATTTTTACCACGCTAATGGGGGATCAGGTGGAGCCTCGTCGCGACTTTATCGAGAGTAATGCCCTGTCGGTTGCAAACCTGGATGTCTAAACTATTTGTATTGGCAATCCAGTCTTGATATGAATACTTCTAATAAAGTTGTATCCAAATCCCGAAGGGGAGAATGTTCTGCGAATCAGGAAGAAGGGTAGACGTATGCGCTTGAAAAAAGCAGTGGAGATTGCCAAGCAAGAGAGTCCCGAAGCGGAAGCAGGGGAACCAAAGTCGGACGCGATTTCCACCTTGTTAAATGTGGAGCCTGCGCAGGACATTGACATTGACTCCCTTCGCCAGGAACAGGTATCCCCACCGAAAAACCGAATGACCGCTATTGAAAAGCAAATGTGTGCGGCCCGGAAGGAAATTGAAGTTGGTAAGGAAACCGATGGGGACGATATGGCTCAATCTGATAATTGTGCGAATGAAGCTGCTATCGAGGGCAAAAAAAACAATTCCAGCCTGGTGTCACGCGTGTTAAGGCGCTTGTCCCGCCTGAGAATATAAACAGGCCGCCCCTTTTATTGGTTGCTGTCCCAACTAATTTGACGCGCGGCTGTGGGTCTTTAAATTGTCACATTGCCCCATTCGGGCAATTTCCCCTTCGATCCAGTCCTGCGCCTGTTCGGTCACTTCACGGCTACTTTTGCCATCGGTACTGATCGGCTCGCCAATTACGACGGTGATCTTCCCTGGAAGTTTCACAAACTGGTGTGCAGGCCAGAAAACGCCGGCATTATGAGCCACCGGTACCACAGGTACATCGGCGCTGCAGGCGATATCGGCACCCCCACGAGCGTATTTACCCACCTGTCCCACCGGTATACGCGTGCCCTCGGGAAAGACAAGGATATTGTTGCCCTCGGCAAGGCGCTGCAGCCCCATTGTTTTTATCTGTTTCAAGGCATCTCGCGGTTTACTACGATCTATAGGTATGGGTTTGAGGGTGGCCAGTCCCCAGCCGAAAAAAGGGATTCGCAGCAGCTCCCGCTTGAGTATGGTACTTATAGGGGCGAAGTAATACTGCAGCAGCAGCGTTTCCCATGGTGACTGATGCTTTGCCAGGACCACGTAAGGGCCTTTGGGTACATGTTCTGCGCCATGTATTTCATAGCGTACACCGCAAGTGACGCTTAACCACCAAACGGAAAATCGATTCCAGCCCAGGACGATTTGGTTACGTAAGCGGAAGGGTAATGGCAACAGCACTATCGCCAGAGTGGCGAAGACCGCACCCAGTGGCCCATACACTATATAGAAGAGCGTTGAGCGTAGAATAGCTACCATTAGCAGTTGTCCTCGCTCGTGTTTTGAACCAGATGATCAGCCGCAGCGCGCAGATCGTTAAATACTTGTAAATTATCAAGTCCCGGTTGCGGATGTTGTTGCAGCTGAATCAGGGTTTTTTCTCCCTTGCCGGTTTTTACTAGAATCGGTGCGCACCCCTTACTGATACCCGCTTCCAGATCCCGCAGGCTATCACCGACCAGAGGCACTCCCTGGGCCGAGATATCAAACTCAGCCTCAATGGCATCGATCAGGCCGGATTTGGGCTTGCGGCAGTTACAGCGGTCATCGGGACCATGGGGACAGTAGAAAATTGCGGCTACTTCTCCACCGGCGGATTCCACCAGCTCGATGAACTTTCGGTGCATTGCCTCAAGATCGTCGAGATCGAAGTGGCCTCGAGCTAGCCCCGACTGATTGGTGGCAACCACCACAGTGAAACCGTTTTGATGTAAGTGAGCAATCGCTTCGATGCTGCCTGCCAAGGGAAGCCACTCCTCGGCGGATTTTACAAAAGCGTCCGAATCTTGATTGATCACTCCATCGCGATCGAGAATCACCAGTTTCATAGCGCGTAGTCCTTTGGGATTAACTCCGTCCTTAGCTTTTGGCCGGTACCAGTAGGGAAATATCGGCCACCTCCAGGAATAAACCGTGCAGTTGGCTCAACAGCGCCAAACGGTTATTGCGCAAAGCCTCATCATCCGTCATTACCATCACACTGTCGAAAAAGCTGTCGACGGGTCCGCGCAGATTCGCCAGGCTTTCCAGAGCTTCTGTATAACGACCGTCGGCAAACAATGGTCCCACTTTATCTGATTGAGCGGCCACTTGTTCGGCCAATGCTTGTTCGGCATTTTCTTTCAGCAGTGTCTGATCGAGACTGGTGTTGATGTCACCCTGTTTGGCGAGAATATTGGATACCCGCTTATTGGCTGCGGCTAATGCCTGTGCCTCAGGCAATTGGCTAAACCGGTGGACGGCATGTACGCGATTATCGATATCCAGAGGCGTGCTGAGGTTCTTGGCACTTACAGCCTGGAAGACCTCGACCGGAATCCTGGCCTCTTCATACCAGGCGCGGAAGCGTTCGATCATATAGCCAAGCACCTGCTCTACCAGTCCTTCGGCGGCAGGGAGGGGGTTGTACTGGGCCTGGGCGAGCTCCAGAAGCTGACGCAGATCGAGGTTCAATTGCTTTTCCACCAACAGACGCAGGACGCTGACACTGGCGCGACGCAGTGCAAAGGGATCCTTGGAGCCCGAAGGTTGTTGGCCGATACCAAAAATACCCACCAGGGTGTCCAGTCGATCAGCTATGGCGAGGATAGTTCCTGTTTCGGTGGCAGGTAACTTGTCACCGGCAAACTTGGGCAGGTACTGCTCGTGCAGGGCCTCTGCCACCGGTTTGGGTTCGCCATCGTTAAGGGCGTAGTAGTATCCAGCCACGCCCTGCATTTTATCGAACTCGCCCACCATATCGGTGACCAGATCGGACTTGGACAGTTCCGCCGCGCGCCGGGCCATGTTGACATCGGCGCCCAGTTGTTCGGCGATGGCACCGGCCAGGGCGGCTACCCTTTCAGTCTTTTCAAAAAGGGTGCCCAATTTGGCCTGGAAGACAATACTTTTCAGGCGCTCCCGTTGTGACGCCAGGCTTTTCTTCTTGTCGGTTTCAAAGAAGAAAGCGGCATCCGAAAGCCGTGGTCGGATCACCCGCTCGTTTCCGTCGATCACCTGTGCCGGATCCTGGCTTTCAATATTAGCGACAGTGATAAAGTTGGGGAGCAATTTGCCGTCAGCATCCAACACGTGGAAATATTTTTGGTGTTCACTCATGGAATAGACGAGGGCTTCAGCAGGCACGTCCAGAAAGCGCTCTTCAAAGCGTCCGGTCAGTGCTACCGGCCATTCCACCAGTGCAGTGACTTCCTCCAACAAATCATCCTCGATTACGGCGCGACCGCCAAGTTTATCCGCTTCGGCATTTACTTGCTGCCTGATCAGTTCGCGTCGCTCATCCATATTCACCAGCACATAGGCGGGTTTGCGCAATTTCTCTACATAATCGGCTGGGGAATCGAGTTCCAGGGTATGGTTATAGTGGAAGCGGTGGCCCCGAGTTTGGCGACCGGCTTTCAGTCCCATGACTTCGGCGTCGACAGTGGCGTCGCCAAACAGCATTACCAGCCAGTGGACAGGACGCACAAATTCGTTACGGCTGGCCCCCCAGCGCATTCGCTTGGGGATTGGAAGGGCTGCCAGCGAGGCTTCGATGATGGCAGCCAGCAGGGTAGAGGTCGCCACACCACCTGAGTTGGCCCGGTGCACAAGCTTGTCCACTTTTCCATCGTTTTCGGTTTTCAGTTCGCTAACCGCAATGTTGTTTTTACGGGCGAAGGCCTCGGCCGCTTTACTGGGATTGCCGGCGTCATCGAAGGCGATCTTGGCCGGTGGTCCCCAGATCACTACCTCTTTTTCCGGAGTCTGTTCATCAAGGTTATCTACGATGACTGCCAAGCGCCGAGGTGAGGCATAGGGCTTTATAGCTGTGAAGACCAGGTCATGCGCCTTCAAGCCGCTTTCGATACCGCTGCAAAAGGCAGTGGCCAGGTTGCGCAAGGCCTTGGGTGGCAGCTCTTCGGTGCCGATTTCAATCAGTAAATCTTTGGCCATTACTGCTGCTCTCCCTTGGCGACGTGTTCACTTAATATTTCGTTCCTGAGGGCATCGGGCGCCAGGGGAAATCCGAGAGCCAGGCGAGCGTCGAAATAGGCCTGGGCCACGGCGCGGGCCAGGGTGCGCACCCGCAGGATAAAGCGCTGGCGTTCAGTAACGGAAATGGCGTGGCGGGCATCCAGCAGGTTAAAGGCGTGGGATGCTTTCATGACCATCTCATAGGCTGGCAGCGGTAACCCTTTATCCACCAACCGCTGGCTTTCGCGTTCGTAGGTGTCGAAGGCCTGGAACAGGAAATCCACATCGGCCTCTTCGAAATTGAAATGGGACATCTCCACCTCGTTCTGGTGGAAGACGTCACCGTAGCTGACTTTGTCGCCATGAGGATCGATGGTCCAGGTAAGGTCGTAGATGGAATCGACCCCCTGCAGATACATGGCTATTCGCTCCAGGCCGTAGGTAATCTCGCCGGTCACCGGGTAACATTCGAGGCCGCCCACCTGCTGAAAGTAGGTGAACTGCGTTACTTCCATGCCATTCAGCCAGACCTCCCACCCGAGACCCCAGGCTCCCAGAGTGGGGGATTCCCAGTTGTCTTCCACAAAACGAATATCGTGAATGGAAGGGTCGATGCCCAAGTGACGCAGGGAGTCGAGGTAGAGCTCCTGAATATTATCCGGCGAAGGCTTGAGCACCACTTGATACTGATAGTAGTGCTGCAGGCGATTGGGGTTCTCACCATAGCGGCCATCGGTGGGACGCCGGCTGGGCTGTACATAGCCAGCGTTCCAGGTTTCAGGTCCTATAGCACGCAAAAAAGTGGCGGGGTGAAAGGTACCGGCGCCCACTTCCATGTCGAGTGGCTGCAGGATCACACAACCCTGCTTGGCCCAATATTGTTGTAAAGCGAGGATCAGCCCCTGAAAGGTGCTTACGTCGGGCTGGCTGTTACTAAATTCAGTGTCAGACACGGTAATGCGACTCCGGACGCAATATGAACGAGGGTCCGCTGCCTGGTGATCACCAGCGGCACGGCAAAAATTCAAAGAGGCGGATTATAGCTAGGTTTAGCGGCAGGCGCAGCATGGCGAAGGGAGAAGTTGTCGGCGATTGCGCATTTTGCTGTTGTGTAAATTCGGGTAAGCTGCGCCCCTGGTCCCGGGGACCGTCAAATGGGAGAAGCGCCTGGCATCGGCTGCCCGGTCAATCATCCGTCCAAAAAGTCGCCTGGGTAAACACTGCCCTGATAAACGGAAATGTTACAGCACCATGGCGGATGCCTCCTCACCTCGGAACTCCAATGAGACTGCGAGAAAGTCCCGACGAGCCTGGAAACAATCCGGTACCAAGGGCAAATGGCAGGCACCTCTGCTGCGCGGGGTTGTCCGATTACTGGGAACCCTTCCCCTGAGTGTCAATCGGGCGCTGGGAGGGGCGATAGGGCGCTTGGCCTACACCTTCAATACCTCCGGAACCCGGGTAACCCGAATTAACCATAGTCTCTGCTTTCCCGAGTTGTCCGAGGCCGAGCGCGAAGAACGCGTCAAGGCCAGTATGGTGGAGACCGGCCGGGTGGGAACAGAGTTACCTGTGATATGGTCCAAATCGAATGCCTGGCTGGAGACCAAGTTGATCGATATCGAGGGTCAATCGTTACTGCAGCAATACATTGGTTACGATAGTGGGCTTATAGTATTGCTGCCACATCTAGGGAACTGGGAACTCTTCAGCCCCTTTATCTCCAAGCTGACACCCTTGACGGCACTTTACCAGCCCCCCAAGCAACCCGCTTTGGAATCCCTTGTTCGTGCTGCCCGCGAACGGTGGGGCGCTAAACTGGAGCCGGCCAACCGTAAGGGAGTGATGGCGCTATTCAAAACCCTGAAAGCCGGAGGCTCCACGGTTATATTGCCGGATCAGGTACCGGAGCGCGGGGCGGGTGCCGAGTACGCCCCTTTTTACGGGGTACCGGCACTGACGATGACCCTGGTCCACAACCTGATCGCCCGCACGGGTTGTCGGGTTTTGATGGGCTATGCCCTACGGATTCCCGGTGGGTTTAAACTGGTCATCGCAAAACCGGATGTCGACATTTACAGCGACGACAGCGAGACCTCTCTGGTCGCGCTCAACCGCAGCGTTGAATCTTGTGTCAATGCCTGCCCCAGCCAGTACCAGTGGGAGTACAAGCGTTTTAAAAAGCCTCCAGCGGGGATGGATAATCCCTACCCAAAGATGTAACGGGTTTTGCACCTCTGGTCATACCGATTCGGTGGCTGACGCTTTGATGTTGTAGCCGCTTTTCCTCGCCTTTGCGCCGCAAAGTCTATTGCGATCTTCACCACCACCTACGATAGCAAAGGGAAATCTTGTTTATGGCGTTCCCGCTCGATTAAGTTTTAGTTCGCTCTGACTTAATCAATGCTCAGTCGAGCTCGATAAAATACCACTTCTAACAAATACAAGAGAGCGAAGACGTGAGGAGACGGCTTATGCGAGCCATTCACTGTCCAGGTAATAAAGCCTTAGCCCTGTTCTGTAGCATCAGTGCCCTAACCGGAATCGCCGGCACCAGGGCGCAGGCCGAAAATTTCCAGATAGAAGAGATAATTGTTACCGCACAAAAGCGTGCGGAGAGTATACAGGATACTCCTGTCGCAGTAACCGCGTTTACGGCCAACGCGATGAAAAACAAAGGAATAGAAAACATAGCTGAAGTGGCCGACTTTACACCAAATCTGGTGTTCGACACCACGTCGCCCATTAGTGGCCTGTCCTCCGGAGCGGCGGTATTTATCCGCGGCATTGGCAATACCGATTTCAGTTTGACCACCGACCCGGGCGTGGGTACCTACGTTGATGGCGTCTATATGTCCCGTTCCGTCGGCGGTGTCCTTGATGTATTGGATGTAGAGCGAATCGAAGTGCTGAGGGGCCCTCAGGGTACCCTGTTTGGTCGCAACACTATTGGTGGTGCGATCAGCATTACTTCACGCAAACCGGCCGAAGATATTCAGGGCAATCTGGAATTGACAATAGGGAACTATGACCGCACGGATTTTCGAGCTTCCATCGACTTACCCATTTCAGACACGTTGCGTACGGCTTTTGCTCTTTCGAGTAAAACTCGCGATGGATTTGTCGATCGGGTGTTGGTGGGTGACAAAGTGGGTGACGAGGAGCAGCTGTCCTTGCGCGGTACTATCGTCTATGAACCCGGCAACAACTGGGATTTTCAGTTAAGCCTGGATCATACGAAGATTAATGAGGGAAGTTCGCCTACCGGGGCTGCTGGTTTCACGACCTCGTTTCCCGATGGAACACCGGGAGGTGCAGGCGTTATTGGTTATGCGCTCGCCACCTTTGGCGATATCGAAACGGGTCTGGCGGATCTGTCTCAATACCTTGTCGATGAAGACGATGAAAAAACTTTTGCAACGGGATTATCCGGAACCAGGCTGGAGATAAACGGTGCTTCTCTGATCAGTACCTACCACGCGGATAATTTTGACCTGAAATATACTCTTGCCCACCGCAAAACCTACGGCGAGTTCTTTTCCGATCCGGATAATTCGCCGCACAGTATTACTGAAGTTTATAACCCCGATTACGATCATCACCAGACCAGTCACGAGTTGCAAGTCACCGGCACTGCGCTCGAGGAAAAACTTAAATATGTGGGTGGTCTTTACTACTTCGAGGAAAAAGGGGTCGATAATGTGTTTGTCCCACTGTTTTTGCCAACACCGGATCTTACCGCCGGTTTTGCAGCGGGGCTGAGTAACTTTGCAGCAGTAGACAATAACAGTGAGGCTGTATATTTCCAGGCTACCTGGGATATCAATGATACCTTCTCAATGACAGGTGGTATCCGTCATACCCGTGATGAAAAAGATTATATCTACACCCAATATATCGGTGCTGATATCGAAGGCAACCCACTGCCTTTTTTCCCGGGAGCAGTTAACGAGAATGATATCTTTACGCCCGGCTTAAATCCGTTGGTCGGTAATGGTAGTGGTGAATCCACCAATGCCTTTGAAGAAACCACCTATAAACTGGGTATAGACGCTCGCCTCTCTGATGGCACACTGGTGTATTACAGTTATGCCCAGGGTTTTAAAAGTGGTGGCTTTGTATTGCGCTATGTAGAAGCTGTACCCGAGCCACGTTCGTTTGAGCCTGAAACAGTAGATACCCATGAAATCGGGATAAAGTGGCAGGGCCTGGATGACCGTGTGCGTTTCAATACAGCCGTTTTCTTTTCAGATTACGATGAGGTTCAGGTTACTTTTTTCGATAAGTTGGGTGGACCGGTCACAGCCAATGCCGGTACGGTTGAGATCAAGGGCATCGAAATGGAGTTAACAGCGTTGCTGACGGAAAAGCTGCAGCTGGATATGGGGTATGGTTACACCGATGCCAAATATATAACAATAAATCCCATTGCCGGCCTGTCGTCTTCTATCGATGAGTCAGCCAAGTTAGTCAATACCCCGGAGAACACCTTCAATATAGGATTGGAATATAATATTCCTCTCGCGGACAGCGACTTAAATCTGCGTCTCGATTATTCCTTCGTAGATGATATCCATAACGATTCTCAGAATTCGCCCTTCCTGTTTCAGAAGTCCTATGGACTTTGGAATGCATCGGCTCGTTATGCCATCAATGAAGATATGGAATTGGTGGTATTCGTGGAAAACCTGGATGACGAACGCTATATCGTCAGTGGTAATTCAAACTATGGCCTGGGTTTTCATTCTGCGGTCTACAGCAGGCCGAGACAATACGGCGCCACATTCCGTTACAGCTTTTAAATGAATTCTATACTTTCAGATTTTCGACACTATGTCGGTTCGGCTCAATGACAGGAGAATTATAACCATGGCGAATACGAAGTATAAAGCAGCTGTTGTGCAAGCTGCCCCGGCCTTTTTGGACTTGGGGGCCAGTGTTGACAAAACCATAAGCCTGATCAAACAGGCGAGCGCCGAGGGTGCGTCTCTGATTGCGTTTCCCGAAGCCTGGATCCCCGGCTACCCCTGGTGGATATGGTTGGGGACCCCCGCCTGGGGTCTCCAGTTCGTGCAGCGCTATCACGAAAACAGTCTGGTCAAGGACAGTCCTGAGTTCGACGCTATCTGCAGGGTGGCCAGGCAACACAAGATCGTTGTATCACTGGGAGCAAGTGAGCGGGACTATGGTTCGCTCTATTTGGCCCAATTCCTGATCGGCGCTGATGGCGAACTGATTCAAGGCCGTCGCAAGCTTAAACCCACCCATGCGGAGCGAACCGTCTTTGGCGATGGAGACGGCAGTAGTCTGGTAGTTTATGACACCATGCTGGGTCGCATCGGCAACCTGTGCTGTTGGGAGCACCTGCAACCCCTCACCAAGTACGCCATGTTTGCTCAACACGAGCAAGTTCATATCGGTGCGTGGCCCTCTTTTACCTGTTACCCTCAGGCCTATAGCCTGAGTGACAAGATGAATATGGCGGTGTCCTCGGTGTATGCGCTGGAAGGGCAGTGTTATTTTCTGGCACCTACGGCCGTTGTGTCAGAACCCATGTACGATATGTTGATCGACTCTCCCGATCAGGAGTCGCTGTTCGGTGTCGGTGGGGGCCACGCCATGATTTTTGGGCCCGACGGAAAAGCGATGTGTGAAGCACTGGCGCCCGATCAGGAAGGTTTGTTGTTCGCTGATATAGATATCGGTCAAATCAGTATCGCCAAGTCGTTTGCGGACCCGGTGGGACACTACGCGCGTCCGGATGTTACGCGTTTGCTGCTAAACAACAGACCGGCCCCGAAAGTTGAAGAGTTCTGTTCACCGGTGGAGGAATTTGAAAACAACACTATGACGCCGGATCCTGAAAGCTCTGAGTTGGCAAATAACATCTGACGCATAGCTGGTCATATCTATCTAAAATGGGTCTACGCGGATTAGTGTGGGTCATTTAGTGGCCTCATAACGTATAATACTCCGTAAAAATAGGGTTTTTTAGTGGACGGTGGGCTCTGAAAAATTGTTTTGGTTTAGTGTAAGGGTTAATCATGAAAAATCC
>JBNKHG010000093.1:0-109739 GCA_050290225.1 Cellvibrionaceae bacterium | reverse complement strand
CTGACTATCACATCGTGCCTAAACCTTCTAATAAATGATATCCGAATAATATTTACCGACCTACCACAAAAAGATCTTGAATTTCAACAGGTTAATAGACTCTCGAACCACATCATACCCACGGATTATTCAGAGGAACCTTAAATAAACACCTCTCCCGACCAGGCATCGCGAAACTGTCCGGTTTGCTGGCATTAAACCTGTTAGGTCTCACTAACGCAGAGCTGCTCTCCTCCTTTTACCTTCCGTTAATAGACAATCCGCTTTCCGATTCACAGGTTAGCCGTCCCGTACTTTAAAACTGGCAGGCTGACGCTAGCGGAAGATTACTCCAGTAATGGGGCCGGGAACCCCCAGGGCAGCTATTAATCCCGCCTCCCCCCCTGGGAAACAGCATCCAGATCAACAGTTTTCCATATTTTTATGCCATTCCCCCAAATTCACTGGCTTTTCGAGACCAGTTTCCTTAATATAAACGCGAATTATTCGTATTCTATTATCGTTTAACGTTTAAAAGCGAAGTATGGAATTATGACGTTAGCAGACCTGATACAAGACAAAGCCAGCCGTATCACCGGCTTCACCAAGGAAGGGGAAACCCTGGGTCGACTGCACAGCATGGGAGTCATCCCAGGTGCCGAAGCCCAAGTCCTGCGAACTGCCCCCCTCGGTGATCCCATGCAAGTGCGCGTTGAAGGCACTCTTCTAAGCATTCGCAAGCGCGACGCGCTGCAGATTCAAGTCGAATTGGTGTGAAATCACTGATCGTCGCCCTCGCTGGCAACCCCAACTGTGGTAAGACGACGCTCTTTAACGCCCTGACCGGCTCCCGTCAGAAGGTCGGCAACTGGGCGGGGGTGACGGTTGAGAAAAAAACCGGCCACTGCAAGCTCGGCGATTGCAATATTGAAATTGTCGACCTGCCCGGGGTTTACTCCCTCAATGTGACGGACCAGGGCGTTGACGAGAAGATTGCACGGCACTTCATCACTGAAGAAAAGCCCGATCTGATTATCAATATCGTCGACGCCTCCAACCTCAACCGAAACCTGCTACTTACCCACGAATTACTGGATTTGGGTTGTCCCACCCTGATAGCCCTCAATATGCTGGACGTGGCGCACAGTCAGGGAGCCCATATCGATCGTGAGGCACTGGAACGCAATCTGGGTGTCCCCATAGTTCCCATCATCGCCAGCAAGGGAGATGGCCTTGCAGAGCTAAGACAACAACTGCGAACCATTGCAGAAGATCCCAGCACCGCCCCCAAGCCCAAGGAAGACCTGCTGTGTGACGAGGAGGCCATTGCCCACCGCTACCAGTGGGTACGGCAGCAAACCCAGGGGGTGGTTGTGATGGAGCCCGGCAAGCGCTCCCTTACAGAGAAAATAGACACCATTGTGCTCAACCGGTGGCTGGGTATACCTATTTTCCTGTTGATGATGTATCTGATGTTCATGATCGCCATCAACCTCGGCGCCGTGTTTATCGACTTCTTCGATATTTTCCTCGGCGCCCTGTTGGTCGATGGCCTGGGCGCCTGGATGAGCAGTTTTAACGCCCCCGCCTGGCTGATCACCATCGTTGCCGATGGCATCGGCGGCGGTATTCAACTGGTGGGTACATTTATTCCGGTGATCGGATTCCTCTACTTGTGTCTGAGCGTTCTGGAAGATTCCGGCTATATGTCCCGCGCGTCCTTCGTGGTGGATCGCCTGATGGCGCGCATCGGCCTACCTGGAAACTCCTTTGTCCCTCTCATTGTAGGCTTCGGTTGTAACGTTCCGGCAGTTATGGCCTCACGCACCCTCACCCGGGAGCAGGACCGGCTGCTGACCATCGCAATGGCCCCTTTTATGTCTTGCGGTGCAAGGCTGACGGTTTATGCCCTCTTCACCGCTGCGTTTTTTCCCAAGAACGGGTCGCTGATCGTTTTCGCTCTCTACCTGTTCGGTATTACGGTGGCGGTCTTTACCGGCTGGCTGTTCCGTAAAACCCTATTTGCCGGCCAGGCATCCCCCTCCTTCCAGGAGATGCCTGCCTACCATACGCCTGTGCTCCGCAATACCCTGATCACCACCTGGCACCGGCTGCACGGATTTATCCGCCGCGCCGGCAGCACGATTGTCAAAGTGGTGGTATTGCTGACGGTGATCAATTCAGTCGGTATGGACGGCAGCTTCGGCCACCAGGACAGCAAGGATTCCCTGCTCAGTTATATTGGCAAGACCTTGACCCCGGGTTTGGCGCCCATTGGCGTTGAAGAGGAAAACTGGCCTGCGACAGTTGGCGTGTTTACCGGCATATTCGCCAAGGAGGCGGTGGTGGGCACCCTCGATGCGCTTTACCAGGACGTGGCCGGAGTGACCGACGATGAAGAAGCAGAACTGGACCTGTTGGCAAGTTTAAAAGAAGCACTGGGTTCAATTGGTGACAATATTGTCGATCTCAGCCAGAGCCTGGGCGACCCCCTCGGCCTGGGTGCGGTGACCGATTCCGTCGATGAACAAGGGGTTTCGGACACCGGTCTCAAAGCCATGCAGGATCTTTTCGGCAACAGTTACTCTGCTTTCTGCTACCTGATCCTGATATTGCTTTACACCCCCTGTGTGGCCGTCATGGGAGCCATGAATCGCGAGTCAGGCCCCTTCTGGGCGGGCCTGGTAATCGGTTGGTCCAGCTTCCTCGCCTACTGGATGGCAAGCGTGATGTACCAACTGGGCAATATCGCCAACAACCCCGGATTCGCAATCGGCTGGTTGTCGGGTGCGGTTGTGGTGATGACCCTGGCCGTCAAAATGTTAAAACGCCTTGGACAGAAAAAACTGGCCCCGAATCCCGACATAATCGCCCGAGCCTGATTCGGCTCGGGCCAGTTGCCCCTTCACTGAACATCCACTGTGTTACCACACAGTTCCCGGAGCAGGCTGGAGTATTTTCACTCTGTAGCCGACCGCTACCGCCTGCTCATAGCAACCGCCCCTTTGCGGCTACAGGATATACGCCCCCTGCGCGCGCTTATATTCAGTGTTGTGCTTGTCATAACTCCTGTTACAATCCTCGGAAAACCCGAGGGGGATAATATGAAGGACCGCAAGGCAGATCGGGAATCCTGGATGCTGTCAACCACCTTTTGGCCACAGCGCCGCAATCGGTTTTCGCGCTGGCGTCTCCTAACCTTTCTCTCCCTGTGCTCCCTCCTGAGTTATCCACTTTCGGTGAACGCCCTCGGCCTGGGTTCTGCCACTGTCCACTCGGCCATTGGACAACCTTTGTACGTCGAAATACCTGTGCTCGACGCCACTGCCCGCTATGCACCCGAAGATGTCAAGGTACGTCAGGTACGCGGCGACCTGGCCCATAGTCTGGGTTTTGAACTTGCGGCCGAAGCCGACGGCTATCAGGTGGTCGCCGAGCGTAGAGACGGGAGAATTGCGCTTCGAATCCGCTCTCGCGCCCCGGTTCTAGACCCCTATATCAGCCTTCTGATTGAACTCGAATGGCCAGGGGGGAAACTTTATCGTGATTACGATTTGCTTCTGGATCTTGAATCAAGCTCCAGCACTGGCGCGATTCACCTTGTCCCCGCAGCGCCACCTGAGCAACGTGCTGCTCCAACTCGACCGACTCAAGCTATCCCCGCTCTTCCGGGAAGGACGTTGTCCGCAACCAGTACACGTAAAAAAGCGTCGAGACCCGAAAAAGCCAAGCTGCCCACTGCCTCCTATCGGGTTGTACCTGGCGACACCCTGTCGCAGATTGCCTTGCGTCTGCGTCCCGATTCACGCCTGCCATTACCTCGCGCTATTGAGGCGCTCTATCGACAGAACCCCCATGCTTTCTACAACAATAATATCGATCGACTGAAGGCTGGCAGTGTCCTAACACTGCCGCCTATTTTCACCGCCGCCCAGGGGAAAGCCAGTCCTCCAAAGACCGAACCGACTGCTCCACCTCCAGCGCCGGAACCCCCTGCCGCAGATAAACTGGCAGCTGAATCCGCCGAAGCTGAATTCATCGATCAACGGTTGCAAGACGTCCGCACAGAAACCGAACAGATCAAAGCTGAAAATCAAATGATGCGAGCGCATCTGGCCAGGCTGCAAGGTGAGGATCGTCTGCGGCAATTGGAACAGCAACTGCTACAGCAAAATCGGGAAATTGAGCGCCTTCGTCAATTACTACAACCCCAGCAACGAAGTAACCTTGCAGCAAACACAGCAGCACCCCTAACCGAAAAAACGGATTCTGGCACCTGGTTCTGGCAATTGGCGATTGCCATCTTTGCCATGGGATTGGGTACCGCCATCTTCCTCAGGGCCAGGCGTGAACTACCCGCTCGTCGTGCCGAGTCGAGCATATTACCCCCACCCGCGAAATCCACCGATTCGAAACGCAAAGGCACTGTTATTCACCCCGGGAAAGTCGAAAATACCATCAGCGCCAACGACGATCATGACGCGATAGTCATACCCAGGGATGACAAAATCGCACAGCCACAAAACGCTACTGTTGTCGACGTATCTGCGGATAACGCTTCCATAGAACGCTTGCTAACCGAAAAAGACGAAGCTCTGGAAGTCGTTGACATTGAAAACACCATCAACGAATCCATGATCTATGCCGCCTACGGAAGATTCGAACACGCACGGGCAATGCTTGAGAAACTACTTCAGCAGCACCCGGAAAACGCCAAACTGCTTGAAGCTCTGGATGAGTTGAAACAAAGATCAAATCAGCAGGAAGCGACTCCCCTCTGATTGACCTGAATACTCAAATCCAGTAGTCGCTATAAAATAGCTCCGCCAGGCGAAAAATCCAAAACGTCGGAAAATTTACCACACCCATGCCCCCCAGCTGTGCCGCCACAGGCTATTTTCATTGGTCGGGGAATAAAAACTTTTCACTGTTAATACTGCGATTTCTTAGCAAACGCCGATTTCGCAGATTTATTCTATAACAGCTATATCAATCCCCACAGAAATGGTTTTCCAATCTAATACACCCTCTGTTTATGGTATTGGTGTCGAAGGGTTTGTCATTCGCCTCCACCGCGGTAGACGCTCAATCTTTTAGCACATTGATATAGCTGAAATTTTTAGGCTTGCACCCCAATGGCGCGATTAATGCACACTTAAAAAAACTTTTGATCAAGGCAATCGCCATTCCGGCGGCAATCTTGATCGATGAGTCAATCACCAATGCAGTAAGGTGGCGACCATGAGTACTACTCCTCACACATCGCAGGTGGAACAGCAAGCCTTGCAAAGAGCCATGGAGTCTAATTTCGAAATCATGACTGTGGATATCGACAAACTACAGGAAGAGGAATCTGACCTCGTCTGGAGCGACGAAATGGAGGATTTCTGGGCTTACAAAAAGGGGTTTGATTGAATCTGAGGCACGGGATGGTGTGACAACGCCAGGGCAGTCGCCAGGACCGTGGATAGCAGCGCAGATGATGTTAATTAAAAACGTGGTCCGGTAACCACCGGTGACGGGCTTTTTCTAACACGGGCTACACAGATTTATAGAGGGGGTGATGCACTGCCAAAACAGCCTAACCAATAATACAGTAGCGTTGTCGGCCAAGGATGGCCAGGGGCGGTTTGTCGACGTTGGCACACCGCCACGGTTTCCGCTCAATGGACGCAGCCCGCTGCAGGCCGCTTTTATGCGCGGTGGTACCCTAGGGGTAGTGCGCGGTTGTTAAACCCCGAACTGTCCAGGCTGCCATTGCGCACCAGCCGGCCTGAGCGATATCGCAGCTATCGCCCGGATAATTTTTTTGTGCCTTGTAGCTGATGCACAACGCCGACTCAGGAGAAAGAGGAAAAGTCCGGTTGACGTTTTTCAAAAAAAGCCGTAGCCGCCTCGCGAAATTCCGCGCTTTTTAAACCCTCTTCAAAGAGCGCAATTTCCCGGGCCATCACATCAACCGCCTGCTGGCGCTGGGGTTCACGCAGCAGGCGCTTGGTGGCCCGGATTGCACCAGGTGGCTGCGCTACCAGGTGCTGACACCGCTCGCGCACAAAATCGGTGAGCTGATTGTCATTGACCACCTGATTGGCGATTCCATAATCCAGCGCTTCCCGTGCGCTAAACGGTTCCCCCATCATCAGTAGCTCGGCCGCTTTAACCGTCCCCACCAACCGGGGCAATATCAAACTCGATGCATACTCGGGACACAACCCCAAATTGGCAAAAGGCAGTTGAAAACAGGCACTCTCGCCGGCATAGACGAGGTCACAGTGCAGAAGCATCGTCGTGCCTATACCCACAGCATGCCCCTGTACTGAGGCGACAACCGGTTTATCGCAATGAAATAGCACCCGCATAAAGGTAGCGGCGGGTCCCCCGCCATCCACTGGAGGGGAATTGCGGGCAAAGTCTTCCAGGTCATTGCCTGCACAGAAAGATTCCCCGGCTCCGGTCAGGAGAATTACCCTCACTGTCCGGTCCTGTTCTCCACACTCAATCGCTTCGGCCAACATTGTATACATAGCGCCTGTCAGCGCATTTTTCCGCGAAGGACGATTGAGGGTGATGATCAATACCCCCCCGTCGACGCGGGTTAATACCAGATCACTCATGGCGATGCCTCCGGCAATTTGGCTTCGATGTCATAGAAAAAGCGGGATTATAGGCCCCACAGCAATAGGGCGCACTGGCTTAACCGCTTTAGTTGGGTGACATATTCAGGCACCGGCAATGATGACAAAGCGCCCACAGGCAACAAACTAGTAATGGCAATTAATGTAACGTACAATACAATTTTACTGTTTAATTATTGCTCACATATGATGAACTCCCCCTCCCCCATTATGAGAGGCTTTCAATTCGACACCGAGGAATCTCTAGGCTTTCTACTGGCTGACTGTAGCCGCCTGCTGACCACCCTGGTGGACCGCCAATTGCGGGAATCCGGTTTTCCTCTCAGCCGCTCCCAGTGGCGTGTCGTGATCCGACTGTCTCGCACCAATGGCATTACCCAGACCAAGCTGGCCGAATTATTGGACATGGAGCGTGCTCCCCTGGGCACCCTTGTCGATAAACTGGAAGCCGCCGGCCTGGTGGAGCGCCGCCCCGATCAATTGGACCGGCGGGTAAATCGTGTGTTTATCACCGACACCGGAGCCAGCATCCTGCCCACCATTCGCGAGCATGTGTCTGAAGTGCTGCCTTTCCTCACCATGGGCATTAGCGATACGGAAATGGAGGTGTTCCTCAAATGCCTGGGCACCCTAAAGCAGAATTTATTGTGCGCCCGTGAAAAACAGGGTGCAGATTAGCCACGTATGGAAATTGACGATTCGATTGCACTGCAGGACAGGCAAATATGCCGAGTTGATACAGCACCATGAACAACCAGGCACAGATAGACCATGATGTAGTTGCATCAGTAATACAGCCACCCGAGTCGCGCCACACAAGCCGTAAATTCGAGCGCCGGTGGTGGTTGCTGGCCATCCTGGCACTACCTCTGTTGGTGATGGGAAAATGGCTCTATCAACGCAGTTATATGGTGAGCATCGACGATGCTCGCATAGCCAGCAATATAGTCTCCATCAGCAGCAACCGTTCCGGCTGGATCACGGCATTTCCGGCAGTCAGCGGGCAGCCGGTGAATGCCAATACCCTGCTGGCCAAAATAGATACCCGGGCGGCCGAACTGGCCTTAAAAGAACTCGATATTCAAATCAGTGCCCAGCAGTCGGAAATCCAGCGCGCGCAAGAGGAACGCGAATTGGCTGAAGAGCGCTACCTCAGTGAAATCAATGCCCAACAGGCTCGCCTCGACAGCGCCAGGGCCCAGGTCATCAGGGTGGCCTCCGAGGAGCAACAGGCACAGAGCAATTTTGAGCGCTCCAGCTCCCTTCGACAAAAAAAACTGATGTCCCAACAACAGTGGGAGGACGATCAACTGGCGCTACAGCAGGCGCGACAAAACACACAAAGTGCGCAGGCCAGCCTGATCGAACAGGAAGCCGATCTGCGCAAGGCCCGAGTCAGCCTGAAGACGCTGGAACTGATGGACCGAAAAATCCAAATCCTGCAACAGCAGTTGAACCGCTTGCAAGTCAATCGCGACCAACAGCAGCTGGACTTCGATGATCGTCATATTCACAGCCCCATCAGCGGTATCATCGACAAAACCTTTGTCCACAACGGCGAATTTGTGAGTGCGGGACGGCGCCTGCTGATGCTACACGACCCCACGGATATCTGGATCAATGCCAACGTCAAGGAAACCGATGTCCGCCGCCTTCAACCCGGCATGCCCGCCAGCGTGCATGTCGACGCTTACCCTGACAACACGTTTACGGCCAGGGTGCAGCGTATCGACCATGCCACCACCAGCGAATTTGCCCTGCTGCCCAACCCCAATCCCAGCGGCAATTTCACCAAGGTCACCCAGCGACTGCGGGTGGTGCTCGCCATAGTACAACAGGACAGTCAGCTCAAACCCGGGATGATGGTCACCGTCGATATCGATACCCGTGGTTAAGGGAGAAGGAGGAGTAACCGCTTCTGGGGCCAGCTTTGAGTCCCTAAAGTCACAATATGGCAAAGCTTATGGGGCCTTTGCCATATTGACTATCGGCCTCGGCACTGTCGCCACCATCCTTACCAGCACCAGTATCAATGTCGCCATTCCCAACATTATGGGCGCCTTCGGGATTGGCCAGGACAAGGCCCAATGGCTCTCCACAGGCTTTCTCGCCTCCAGTACGGTGACCATGTTGATGGCAGCCTGGATGATGCAAAGCTGGGGTATCCGTCGCGCCTTTATCATCAATATGACCGCGTTTATCGCCTCGTCACTGCTGGGGGCCGCTGCACCGAGCTTGGAAATCCTGATCCTGTCACGCTTTCTCCAGGGGGCATCCTCCGGTTTGTACATGCCACTGTCAATGGTGGTACTGGGGCGAATTTTCCCGCCCCATCGGCAGGGTCTGGCCATGGGGATCTTTGGAATTCTGGCCATTATGGCCCCGGCCCTGGGTCCGGTAAGCGGAGGGATGTTGATCGATCATTTTAACTGGCGCTTTGTGTTTTTCCTAGCGTTACCCATGGCAGCTCTAAGCCTGCCGATGGCAACCCTGTTTTTGCCGGAAGCTGAACAGGAAACCGCCAATTCCAAACTGGATTCCATCGGCGTAATCCTGCTCAGCGCCGCGCTTTTGACATTGCTGGTAGCCTTGTCCAACGGGCAGGACAAAGGTTGGTTATCAGGCTTCAGCCTAACCTGCTTTGGGGTGACCGCGATTGCCATGCTGGGATTTATCTATCGACAAATGCAAACGACGGCACCGCTATTAGAACTGAAACTGTTCAGCTTCCCCAGTTTCACCATCGCCTCAATCGTCAGTTTGGTGTACGGTGCGGGCCTGTTCGGCTCCATGTATACCACACCGCTATTTTTACAAACCATACAGGGATTGGGTGCCACCAATGCCGGTTTTGTATTGTTGCCGGCCGGTCTGGTATTGGCGGTGACATTTCCCCTCGCCGGCATGCTCAGCGACAAAATTTCACCGCGCCTGCTCATTATGCTCGGCCTAATTTTATTTGCCTGGTCCTCCTACCTGATGGTTGTGGCGGATATCAACACACGCATGACTCTATTTATCGGCTGGCTGATTATCGGTCGACTGGGTATGGCCTGTATTATGCCAGCTCTTAATGTCGCCACCCTGCAACCCTTGCCCTTGAATCTTGTGCCTCAGGCATCAGCTATTTCCAATTTTTTACGCCAGCTGGGCGGAGCATTGGGCATTAACCTATCCTCCATTTTTTTGGAAAGACGCGCCGCACTGCATACCGACACCCTGGCCGCCAGCCAACACCTGGGCAACCCGCAAACCCTCGAAATGATGCAGGAACTGATACCGTCCCTGCAACAATCGGGCATAGACGCCATTTCACAGCAGCCACTGGCCTTCTATATCATCAGTCGGGAGTTGGTGAGGCAGGCATTCACCGTGGCATTCCAGGACACTTTCGCAGTGACTGCAGTGGTTTTTCTGGCAGCCGTAATTCCAGCTGCGTATTTAAAAGGAAGGAGGGGCTAGGGCGTACTCACATTGTCAAGAATTCCGCGTATTTCCGGCACCCACTCAAGGTGCTCAGGCTTCATCAGGGTTGAGCGCAGGCAAGTCACCGTCGGCGTATCGAATTCCACCCTATTCCTCCAATAGGGTTGCGCCAGTGCCGCCGGCAGTTCCAGCAACGCCAGGTACAGGTGTGCTTTTTCAGCCTCGTCAAAGCACTGTTTGGAACGGGAGGAGATCTCACTGGCGGTAGTTCCCGCCGGAGCCCAAACAAGGATGTCCAGCTCTGGTGGCATCAGGGTCAAATGGCGCGCATCCTCGTTTAAACTCTGGTATAGAATCAGGGCTGCCTCGCGGCCTTTGGCCAGATCCCGGGCAAATCGCCCGCCCTTTACCAACGGCAGCAATTTTTGAGTCGCCCACAGGGCGACCGCAGACGCACCCGCACGGGAACACTCGAGGCTAATTTCTCCCAGATGCAACTCATCGGAGCTGAAATAGGTGTAGGGGGAATCGTGGTTGTAGAAGCGTCCCACCGCCTCGTCCTTAAAGAGCACACAGCCACATCCATAGGGTTGCAAGCCGTGCTTGTGGGGATCGATCACAACAGAGTCCACTGCACCTATAGCATCAAAGGCTGCCCTTGCCTCGACAGCCAGGTTATCGACAAGACCAAAGTAGCCACCATAGGCGGCGTCCACATGAATACGAAAACCGTACTCTTTCTGCAACTCGATAATTCTTGGCAGGGGATCCACCGAACCCACCCCTGTGGTACCCAGGCTGGCAACCACAGTGCCGACCTCGCCCTGGTCCAGTATCCGTCTAAGGGCCGGGATATCCATCCTGGCATAATCATCCACAGGTATGGATGCAAATCCCAACTTCAAGACCTCGGATATTCGACCGTGCGTGTAGTGGGCCATACCGGAAGCCACAATTTTCTTGCCTGGGTGCAGCTCTCCCGCCACCCACAATGCCTCCAAATTGGCCATGGTCCCGCCTCCGCACAGATGGCCGAGGAAATTGGTCCAGCCAAACATGGCGGCAATCTCGGTCACCGCCTCTTTTTCCAAAGCGGAGCTGGCACGCCCTCCGTCCAGGGCATGGTTATTGGGATTGATCCACAGTGACAGCATATAGGCCAGGCGTGCCACCGGGTGTGGCGGCTTCAGCATCTGGCCGGCATAGAGAGGATGGGGATAGGGGTAGTTGTCCTGCATCCGCTGGGCAGCTTCCAACAACACCTCGCGCACTTCGGCGTCAACTGTTTCAGGGACAAACGCAGGCATGTCGCGAAACGACTCTTCCAGGACAGCCAGGGACTCCTGCAAAATGGGTATACTGCCAACTTCCAGCACCATCTCACTACTACCTCTCGCGTACCGATATCCGTTTAAAGATTTTATGGATCGGGATCTTTCATTGAACAACCAAACCCGCGTGCTTCCAGCACCGGCAGATCAGTGCGATTAGTTGGTCGATGCGACGGTGCTTTCACCAACTTCGGCAGGAAGCCTGCGTAGATCACGTTTACCCTTGATCCATCTTACTAACGCTCAAACTTGGTCGATAATATCACCGAGGTCATGGTTCGGTGCACCCCTTCGAGAGCGGCAATCTCGTCGATAGCCTCTTCCAGAGTCTGGGTGTTATCCGCATTGACCTGCGCGGCGAAATCGTACTCGCCACTGATGGAGGTCAGTGATTTAACAGCCCCCAGTTTCTCCAAGGCCTTGACCATCTGCCCCGACAGCTTTTGGTCGGTGGCAATCAACACCAGCGCAGAGACCTGTTGACGCTCGAAATCCGGGTTCAGGCGCACGGTATAGCCCAGCACCACTTTGCGCGCTTCCAGACGGCGCAGCCGCTCCTGGGCCGTAACTCGACTCACCCCCAAGCGCTTGGCCAGATCCGTTACGCTGAGGCGGCTGTTCTCCTGCAACAGGGTCAACAAGGTCTTATCGGTAGTATCCAATACCATAACGACAACCTAACTTTACAAAATGAATAACTCTTCTATCAATTTGAAAATTATTATTGATCAATTTTAGCAGTATTAATGTTCAAACTGTTAGATCCTCCCCTTATGCTGTCGCCATACCCATCGCAATCATAAGCAAGCAGGATTTCGACCATGGAAGCACTGACAACAACAAAGATTGACAC
This sequence comes from Cellvibrionaceae bacterium, assembly GCA_050290225.1. GTDB lineage: Bacteria > Pseudomonadota > Gammaproteobacteria > Pseudomonadales > Cellvibrionaceae > JBNKHG01. The sequence continues at coordinate 97,515 of JBNKHG010000093.1, read as the reverse complement.
CTGTTCGTCCAACAATACCCACCCCTTGGCCTCCACTCATCCGCAACCCCGGGTGGAGCAGCAATTGGCCCAACGTTATGAGCAACCGATTATCCTGATCAAAGGAGATACCATCCGCGCCAAAGCAGCACGTTTCCGGACCGCCCTGCCCCGGGTGACGCCCCATTTTGCCGTCAAATCCAACCCGGACCCGAGAGTGTTGCGCCTGTTGAAAAACCAGGGGATCAAATTTGAGATCGCGTCCAAAGAGGAACTGGACAGCCTGCTGGCCCTGGGTGTCCCGGCCGCGGAGATTTTCTATAGCAACCCCATCAAGTCCCGGGTGTACCTGGCCCATGCCGCCCAATGCGGGGTGGAGTGGTATGTTGCGGACTCCGTCGAAGAGCTGGAAAAAATCCACAACATCAAGACCGATGCCAAGGTTTACCTGCGCCTGCATACCCCCAACGATGGTTCTCATTTCCCACTGTCAGCCAAGTTCGGGGCCTATCCGGACGATGTAGATCAGATCATTAACCGGGCGGGCCAGTTGGGTATCGACCTGGCGGGCGTGACCTTTCATGTCGGCTCCCAGTGCACCAATCTCGACAACTGGCGCAGCGGCATCAGGTGCGCTCGCCAAGTGTTTGATCAGATGATCGCCGCCGGACACCAGCCCCGCCTTCTCAACCTGGGCGGTGGCTATCCGGTAGACCTCTCCATGCCAGCCCCGAGCATTGAAACCATCGCTGAGGTGATCAACCGCGAGCTGGAGGCCTTTCCTCCGGAAGTGGCTGTGATCGCTGAACCCGGTCGCTACCTGGTGGCCGATGCCGGTATTTTTATCTGTCAGGTAATCGGAACCACCCAGCGTCAGGGGAAAAACTGGTTGTACCTGGATGCCGGATTTTACGGCGGTTTGATTGAGTTGAAAGACGGGCTCGACTTCGTGATTCACACCAATCGCGAAGGACCGCTGGTGCCATGGACGCTGGCGGGCCCCACCTGCGACTCCGCCGATATATGCACAGACCGACAGCGATTACCTGCGGATTTGCGCGCGGGGGATTATCTCTACATTCAGAACGCAGGCGCCTATTCCAGCGCCTGCGCCTGTCGGTTTAACGGTTTCCCCCTTCCAGAAGTGGTCGTGGTTTAGGCGGGCTGCGTTCTTAAAACCGTTTGCCTGTCACTATTTACCGTTGAACTCGGGTTTGCGCTTCTCTACAAACGCCTGAATCGCGCCCCGGCCATCCTCGGTTTGGGCCATGGCCGCTATATACTGACTCTCGAAATCCATCTGGGTTTCCAGGCCATGGTCGTAGGTCATATTCAACAGTTTTTTCACCGAGTGATAGGCTTTGGTCGGTCCCTGGGCCAGCTGTTTGGCCAGGCTCAGGGACGCATCCTGCAGTTTATCATCCGCCACCACTTCGTTAATCAACCCCCAGTCACAGGCTTCAGCGGCGGTTAACACCCTGTTGGTCAACATCAGTTCCTGGGTTTTGCGCAACCCGATCAGACGAGGCAGAAAATAACTGGCACTGCCGTCGGGGGACAGACCCACGCCGGTATAAGCCATCGTGAATTTTGCCTTGTCGGAGGCAAACACATAATCGCCGGCCACCGCCAGGCTCATACCGGCCCCGGCCGCAGTGCCATTCACGCCGATCACCACTGGTGCCGGCATTCGTCGCAGACGGGCGAGCGCGGCGTTAAGATAGGACAACAACTCCTGCAGTTTTTGGCTGACCTGATCCCCATAGCCGGCAAACTCCTTGAGGTCGCCACCGCCGCTGAACATTTTGCCGGTGCTGGTAAGCCAGATGGCACGAACATCGGCTGAGGCTTCACAGGCGATCGCCACCGCCAACAGGTCTTTACCAAACTGGACGCCAATCCCATTCGCCGCATCCGGGCGATTCAATACGATTTTGGCTACACCCTCCTCAATTTCCAGGGTCATGCTGTTAAAGGTCATGCTTTCATAGATTGACTTTTTATGGGCTGACATATTCTTGTTTACTCCCGTCCTGCAATCCGCATTTGCCAAGTGGCATTGATGCAACCGATCCGTTGCAATCACTAAAACCGACATTATAGGTTTTTCAAACACTCATTTGAAAGTAACAGGTTGAAAACGACAGGTAAAACCGCCTCCGCTATGGCAGGCTCAGTGCAGATGACAGGTAGGTTGATCCAACTCAATTGACCAGCCGGGAACCGGCTCCTAGGATTTAAAGGATACGCCCGCACTCGCCATCCCGGAGAAAGGATATGGATAACTGGAGAGTTATGGACAATGCCAAGCGATTGGCCCTGGCAACGATCGCGCTCGCGACACTACTGCTTCCCGCCTGCACCACCTCCTATAATCCACTGAAGGATTTTGAAGAACTGACCCCGGCAACAAATGTCGCTGCCCCCTCCCCCAAATCCAACGAACAATTCAACTATCCTCGGGAACAACTGGAGCGCGGCAAATACCTGGTGGAGCTCATGGGCTGTGGTAGCTGCCATACGCACGGCGCCATGATTGGTGAACCCGATTTGCGTCTGCGCCTGGCGGGTTCAGGTATTGGCATCGCCTATTCCAACCCCCTGTCTAATCCCAATCCCGGCGTGGCCTACCCCTCCAACCTCACGCCGGACCCGAAAACCGGTCTCGGCGGTTGGAGCGACCAGCAGATCGCGTCCGCCATTCGCCACGGGGAGCATCGCTACGGCAGGCGACTCCTGACCGTGATGCCCTGGCCTGCCTTCGCTCGGCTCACCGATGATGACACTTTTGCCATAGCGGCCTATCTCCGCAGCCTGCCCCCGATCGAACACTGGGTGCCCGAGAACGTGGCTAAGGGCTACAAGGCCAGCGCCCCCTTTGTTTATTTCGGGGTTTATCGCAGTCGTCGCGACTGAGGGCGGATAACTTGGTAGAATTGGACTCCGGTGATTACCCTGGAGGCGCGGCTCAAAGATGCAAGCCGACTCATTACAGGCAACCCTGCGAACGATGGGACTGCTGATCGCCGCTATTGGCTGTCGCCGCAGTCTCTGCCGCCTGTATAAATCGGTCACCCTGTTTAAACCCGGCGTGATCGTCGACAACTTCCGCAGCATGCACCACTTCTTTCCTACCAAACGCGTGGAGAAAGCCCACCAACCCTTTACCTTCGAACACTGCGATTACCGGCTGCCGACGGAATTTCACTACAAAGGTGAACCCCTGAACACCCGGCAGTTTATCGAAGACACGGGAACCACCGGCCTGCTGGTACTGCACGACGACCACATACTCTGGGAAGAGTATCGACTCGGCCAGACCCCGGAAACAACCAGCATTTCCTGGTCAGTTGCCAAATCCATCGTCTCCGCCCTGTTCGGCATAGCCCTCCACGAAGGCCATATCGACAGCATTGAGCAAACAGTGACCGACTATGTGCCTGAACTCAAGGGCAGCGGTTACGACAATGTGCGTATCAAGGATGTATTGCAGATGTCTTCCGGTGTTAAATTTAACGAGGACTATGCCAACTTTTATTCCGATATCAATCGTTTTGGCCGTCACCTGGCACTCGGCACCTCGCTGGATGGATTTGCCGCTGGCCTGGTGCGGGAACAGGCCCCCGGCCATTATCACCACTACGTCAGCATTGACACCCAGGTGTTGGGTATGATTCTGGTACGCGCAACGGGCATCAGTTTAAGCGATTACCTGCAGTCCCGAATCTGGAAAAAAATCGGCACCGAAGCCGACGCCCTCTGGATCACAGATGACAAGGGCATGGAACTGGCACTGGGAGGCCTGAACATCACCCTGCGCGATTACGCCCGCGTCGGACGGCTTTATCTCAATCAGGGCAACTGGAACGGCGAGCAGATTATTCCCGCACATTGGATAAGGGACTCCGTCACTCCCGATGCTCCCCATCTGCAACCGGGCCAGCATCCGTTGTCCACAAGTCAGATGGGCTACGGCTATCAATGGTGGATTCCGGAAACACCCCTGGGCGACTACCTTGCCATGGGTATCTACAACCAGTTTATTTATATCAACCCGGCCACAGATCTGGTGATTGTCAAAACGTCTGCCAACCACCACTACACCGAAGACACCAATATTTCCGAGTATCAATCCGTGGCCCTGTTCCAGACAATTGCCACACAATTGGAGACACAAGCCGGGCATGCCCCGCATCCGGCGTCTGGCGTTGGTGTAGAATCCCGCCCTGCGTCGGAATTGTGAGACACTACGTGAGTGCTGCCGCCGGGTTAATAGCGGCATATAAATTCATGCTCAATAAAGACGCTAGCTAAAAAGACGCTATCTAAAAAGTCACTATCTAAAAAGTCACTATCTATAAATTCACTATGGATAAGCAAAACCTTCAAGCACTGTTACAACCGGACGCCTACCCCCACCCGGTTCACAATATTGAATTGGTGGAAACCCATATTTCCTGGGTCCTACTGACCGGGGATTATGCTTATAAAATCAAAAAACCGGTCGACTTCGGCTTCCTCGATTTCTCCAGCCTCGAAAAGCGTAAATATTACTGCGAGCAGGAAGTTGCTCTCAATCGCCGCTTCGCCCCGGAGTTGTATCTGGACATCGTTCCCATCACCAGTCCGCCGGTACGGATTGGCGGAGAGGGCATCACCCTGGACTACTGTGTGCGTATGGCACAGTTCGACAGAGAACAGATTCTGGACCGGCTCGCAACTCGCGGAGCACTCAACCCCAAGCAGCAACGCCAGTTGGGCGTGCGCCTGGCCGACTTTCACCGCCGCCTGGAAAGCGAGCCCAGACCGGCCGCCCGCTACGGCTCACCGGACAGAGTGATTGGCGCCGTCCAACAAAACTTCGACCAGATTCGCACCCACCTGCCAGCTTTCGATCAATCCACATCGGTGAAGAAACAACTGGCACTGATTGAACAGTGGTCGAAGCGGCGGTTTGATGAGTTGGAACCCCTCCTGCGATCCCGTCGCGCCACCGGTTTCATCCGCGATTGTCACGGTGACCTGCACCTGGGCAATATCGCCCTTATCGACGCAGAGGTGGTGTTCTTTGACTGCATCGAATTCAATCCCGATTTTCGCCTGATCGATGTCATGAGTGAACTGGCCTTTCTGCTGATGGATCTGGAGGCTCGCCAATTACCAGAGGCCGCCAATCGGGTGCTCAACACCTATTTGGAACACAGTGGTGATTTCGCCGGTCTGGCGCTGTTGACCTTTTACAAGGTCTACCGTGCCATGGTCCGGGCCAAGGTATCGGTACTGGAAATCGCAGGGGAACCCGATCCCGAACAGCATCCACATTACCCGCAGTTTCTCAACTACCTGCAGCTGGCCCAGTCCTATACCCGCCCCCGCCGACCCGGCATTGCTATTACCCACGGGTTGTCCGGCTCCGGCAAGTCAACCGTCGCCGCCGAAATCGCAGCCAGGTACGATGCTATTCGCCTGCGATCGGATGTGGAGAGAAAGCGCCTGTTTGGACTGGCGCCCGAAGAGTCCAGCGATAAGGGCATTTATTCCCGGGACGCCACGGAGAAAACCTTTCACCGGCTGAGGGAATTAGTGGAGGAAGTTACCCACGCCGGCTTTAATTGCATCGTCGACGCCACGTTTTTGCACCGGCGAGTGCGACAGACATTTGCCGACCAGGCACAGTCGCAAGGGATGGCCTTTCACATTCTCGATTGTCGTGCCCCCCGGGAGGTAATGGAACAACGCCTGCGCGAGCGCGCGGCGAACGGCGACGACGCCTCGGAAGCGACGGTGGAAATCATGCACCGGCAACAGGCCGACCGTGAGCCACTGCAGGACGACGAACTGACCTATACCCACACCATAGACACCACTGTGCCCCTGCCGGACGACTTGGCTATACTGGGATTAAACTCACGGAGTGTTAACCCACTCTAAGGATATGGATTGAAACTATCACCGGATCAACTCCGCAGCCGTGTTTCTCCCGAAGTCCTGGGTTTTGAAACCACCCGCGAACTGCCCGAGTTCAGCGGCATCCTCGGCCAGCCCCGCGCCACCCAGGCCCTGGATTTCGGCCTCTCCATCAACCATCACGGATACAATATCTACGTCGCCGGCGACACCGGCACCGGTCGTATTCGCTATGTGCTGGATTACTTGCAGCCCACCGTGGGGCAGAGAGAAACACCACCCGACTGGCTCTACGTCAACAATTTTGACAACCCCCTGGAACCCCGGGTCATCAGTCTGCCACCGAAACAGGGCAGCCTGTTGCGGCGTGACATCGACCACCTGATAGACGCCCTGCTCGACACCTTTCCCTCCACTTTCGACAACCCCAGCTACCAACAGGGTAAAACCGCCCTGCAGGCCCGCTTTGACCAGATCTATGACGCGGCCATCGCCACAGTGAAACGGGAGGCGGCCAGCCGGCAGATCGCCATGTTTCACGAAGAGGGGTCGGTGACCTTTACCCCCATCGTCGACGGAAAAGTGCTCGACGATGCCCAATTCGCCAGTCTAAGCGAAGAGGACATGGACAGGTTCCGCGTGCAGGTGGAAGTGCTGGAAGCGCTACTGAACGAGGGACTCCTGGAACTGCCCCAGTGGCAACGGGATCTCAACGACCAACTGCGTCAGCTGCGGGAAAATACCATCCGCCAGGCACTCAAACCGCTGCTGCAACCGCTGCGCCAGAGCTACCAGGGCAATGCCGCCGTCACACTGTTTCTGGCCCAGATCGTCAACCACCTGCCACGGGTCATCGAAGAGCACTTTGGCGATCAGCGACGCGACACCGGCGAAAGTCCGTCGCAACAGCGCAAAATCCTGGAAAGTTACTACCGCCCCAACCTATTGTCCTCCGCAATCAACAACGGCGCGCCCATCGTATTGGAGTCCAACCCCAATTACCAAAACCTGTTCGGAAGAGTCAGTTACGGCAGTGAAGATGCCGGCCCCGCCTACCAGCAGATCACACCCGGCGCATTGCATCGAGCCAACGGCGGTTACCTGATCCTGGACATCGAAAAACTGCTCACCACTGACAATACCTGGTCGGCGCTGAAACGCATGTTGCGCGACCGCTGCATTCACCCGGAACCGCCGCCGGGGGAAATCCAGATCAGCGGCACCACGCCCCTGCGCCCGGAATCGATTCCCCTGGATGTGAAAGTGATCCTTATCGGCCCGCGGGAAATCTACTACACCCTGGACAAACTGGACCGGGACTTTAACGAATTATTCAGGGTGCTGGTGGATTTCGAAAGCCGCTTTGACAGTGACACCGATACCCTTAACCGCTTTGCCGATCTACTCCACTCACGCGCCGGCGAGGCCAATATCGCCGAGCTTTCGGCCCGTGCCGTGGCGCGCCTGGCCGAGCACAGCCACCGCCTGGCGGACCACCAACAGCGCCTCAGCGCGCGCATCGATGCCATTATGGAAGTCGCGGTGGAGGCGGATTTTGAACGCCAGCGTGACGCCGCCGAGTTTATCGAGGTCAGTCATATCGACAACGCCATCAGCGCCCAGCGCCACCGCAATGCCCGCCTGCGCGACCGTTTGCTGGAGGAGATTCTTGAAGGCACCGTGGTGATCAGTACCGATGGCACCGCCAAAGGGCAGATCAATGGCCTCTCCCTGATCCAGGTAGGGGATATAGCGTTCGGTTGCCCTACGCGCATCACCGCCACGGTCCACCCGGGCAGTCGCGGGGTGGTGGATATCGAACGGGAGGCAGAGCTGGGGCAGTCGGTACACTCCAAAGGCGTCATGATCCTCACCGGCTACCTGTGCAGTTTTTACACTCAGGAAGTCCCTCTGGCCATGTCGGCCCATATCGCCATGGAGCAGTCTTACGGCTATATCGATGGCGACAGCGCATCACTGGCGGAACTCTGTGCGCTGCTCTCGGCACTGGTGGCTCAACCGTTGCGCCAGGACCTGGCGGTGACCGGCTCCATCAATCAACGGGGTGAAATCCAGGCGGTGGGTGGTGTTAACGAGAAGATCGAATGCTTTTTCGACCTCTGTGTCGCCCGCGGACTGACGGGCAACGAGGGCGTCGTGATTCCGGCCAGCAACCAGAAAAACCTGATGCTCAGCGAACGGGTGGTAACCGCGGTAAACAACCACCAATTCAGTGTCCACACAGTAACCACCGTCAACGAGGCACTGGCGCTGTTGACGGGAAAAGAACCCGGTAACGCCAACTCTAAAGGCCAGTTTCCCAAAGGCACACTCAATGATCGCATCGTCAAGCGGCTGGATCACTTTGCCAGGATTACCCAATCCATCAAACAGGCTGAATAATCCCGAAAATGGGAAGAGGAACCCTATATACAGCCCTCTTGTCGTATATACTAAGTTATAATAGACGCCATATAGGAGCAAATTGCAGAATTTATGGCCCCGTCTACCCCGGAAAGACGCTATTCGCCCTCAAGAGTTAAGCTTGGCCACCTCTTGTTGATCGTTTGGCTGCTCCTCTCGCCCCTGGCAAACGCCGTGACCCTGGAAGAGGGCAAGGCGCGCATGCTGGTGGCGATCATGAATAACACCACCTGGCCACAGGAGGCCCAGCTGAGAGCCTTTACGGTTGGTCTCCATGGCCGTGACCCCGAACTGCAGCAAGCCCTGGAACAGAAATTCGCCGAACTGACCATTCGCGGCAAAGAGGTGCGAGTCGCCAAATATGACTCGCTGTTCGAAGCCCGCTCCGCCCAGGTATTGATCCTCGCCGACAACAAAAAAGACCGGCTGCTCGACGCCAACCGTCTGCTACGCCAGAGCAGAACATTGATTATCACCGACAGCCACGAAGACAAGCGTAGCGTCATGGTGAATTTTACCCACCCCTCCCCCACACGACTGTCCTTTGAGATCAACCGCAGCAATATCGTTTATGAGGGCCTGACGCTATCCAAGGAAATCCTGCTCTTCGGCGGCACCGAACTGGATGTGGCCAAACTTTACAAGGAAACCGAAGCGCAACTGCAACAGGCAGTTATCACCGCGCAGAAACAACAGGAAGAGCTTCGCGCCCAGCAGGAGTTGCTGTCCAAGCAGGAGCAGGAGATCACCGGCAAGGAGCGCGAACTGAAAAAACTGGAGAAAAGTCTCAAGGGCATCAAGGACAACCTGCTGCAAAGTGAACAGCGGCTGGAAAGCAATGCAGCCCGCCTGGCGGAAAAAGAAAGGGTGTTGGCCGATAAGGAAGCCAGTATTGCCCACTACTCCGATCAGATTCAGGAAAACCAGACTCGCCTCGCGGCCCAGATGTCACAGCTGCAGACCCAGGAACAGTTGATTGCCGAGAAAAACGACGTACTTTCCCAGCAGGTGAGTGTCATTCGCAACCAGCAGTTTATCCTGCTGGCCGCTGGAGCCGTGATCATACTGGTGATCGTGCTGATCATCATTATTTACCGAAGCTATCGAGATAAACAGCGTGCCAACCTGGCACTAGAACGCAAGACCGAAGCGCTGCAGACCACCATGCGGGAACTCAATCAGACCCAGGTGGACCTGCTGGAATCCAAGGCACTGGTGGCCAACCACCTGTCCAGCATTGCCCGCTTCGTCGGCACCCTCGACTTTGGGGAATCCTACTCGCCCCTGGTTCTGGAAGCCAAAACCGGTGAAGCCAGTACTGACGAGGAATTGCAGTCCATCGTCAAGGGTATCAATGTCACCAGTAAGGCCCTGGTGGACGATCACCAGGCGCTGATCAAAGCCGAGCAGAAACTCAACGAACTCAATATCAACCTGGAAGCCAAGGTCAAGGAGCGCACCGCGCAGTTGGAAGAGGCCAATGCCAAACTGGTGCAGGTCACCGAAGCCAAGAGCCAGTTCCTGTCCACCATGAGCCATGAAATCCGCACCCCCCTGAACGGCGTGCTCGGAATGGTTGAGCTGCTGAAGGACACTCCCCTGACCGCCCAGCAGGAGCGTTACCTCGATACGGTCCATACGTCCGGGGAAGTGCTGCTCAGCGTGATCAACGATATCCTCGATTTTTCCAAGATCGAGGCCGGCAAGATGCCCATCGAGAGCGTCGACTTCGATCTGGAGAAACTGGTATTCGGCTGCGCTGATATCTTTTCCCTGCGCTCCACCCCCGACCTGGCCTTCATCGTGGATGTGCCCCATGAGGTGTCACACAAACTCAAGGGTGATCCCACCCGCATCCGCCAGGTAGTACTCAACCTGTTGAGTAACGCCTTCAAGTTTACCGAGCGCGGCGAAATTCGCCTGATCGCCGAAGAGCTGACTCGCAATGATGAACGCTGGTACCGCATCAGTGTCAGCGATACCGGTACCGGTCTCAGCCGCGAGCAGTGCGACGCCATCTTCAGTGCTTTTGCCCAGGCCGATACCAGCACCACCCGCCGATACGGCGGCACCGGGCTGGGACTCGCCATCAGCCAGCGTTTGGCCAACCTGATGGGCGGCGAACTGAGTGTCGAGAGCGAGCAGGGTCTCGGATCAACCTTCTCGCTGACGTTGCCGCTGATCGAATCGGACCGCGCCGCCGATGCCGCGCCCAACCCGCTTCGCGGCCACAGTCTGTTGATCGTCAGCCCGGCCACGGAGCAACTGTCCCTGATTGCCCACACCAAGGCCTGGGGAATGGACGTACGGGTCACCCGCTCCGCTGCCGAAACCCGCGAGCAGTTGACAAAAGCCCTGCCTGACATCCTGATTTTGGCCGAACATATTGACGGAGAACCGGGGCTGCTGTTTGCCGAAGAGCTGTTGGAAAATCCAAATTGCCCGCCACTGTTACTGTTCTGCAGTGCCGCTGCCCCCATTCCACCGGAACAACTCACCGGCAGCGGTGTGAACGGTGTATTGCAGCTACCCATGGCGCCCAGCCGCCTGCTGGAGAATCTGGCCAAGCAGCTAAAACGCGCGCCGGAGGAAAGTGCCTTGGAGACCAGTGGCGACAAGAAAGCCAGCCAGTACAGCAGCCTCAACGTACTGGTGGCCGAAGACAACCTGGTAAACCAGATGGTGATCAAGGGGTTGCTGGGCAAATACGGCATTACCCCCGAAATCGCCAACAACGGCCTCGAAGCGGTATCTCAATTCCGGAGCCGGCACAACAACAACGAAGATCCCTATGACATCATCCTGATGGACTGCGAAATGCCGGAACTGGATGGCCTGGCCGCTACCCAGCAAATACGGCAAATGGAAAACCAGAGCGGTGATCGCCATATCCCCATCGTTGCCCTCACGGCCCATGCCATGGATGAACACCGCCAGAAAGTGTTGAGCGCAGGCATGGATGCGCACCTGGCCAAGCCTTTGAAACCCGATGCGCTGGAGCGGGTATTGTCCAAGTACTGCGCTACTGCTTGATAAAAAATCATCCTTTTCACAGCTGAATAGCGGCAGCATCCAATTTTGCCTGCCGGTTGAGTCCGAACCTCCCGAACACTAAAATGCCCATTCCCAACAACCGAGCAGACTGACTGAACCCCGGTCATGGCAATGACGGATGACGCAATGAATAAACTACATCGGTTCTCCCTGAAACTGGCATTTATCCTGACCCTGATTACCCCGGTTACCGCTTTGATAAGCGGTCTCGGCGTAAGGCATGGACTCTGGCATTTCACCACCGGATTCAGCATCCTTAAATACTCGGTGTTCGCCGCCACCCTGGCGCTTGTCTTGACAGTGATCGCCATGGGGACAGCCTATATCGGGCATCAACACGTTTTCACAAAACGCACGCTCTATGCCTTAATGGTCAGCCTGGTAGTCTCGGTTACACCTTTTGTGTATTTATCGGAGTTCCGCAAGATTCCGACGCTTGCCGATGCCACCACGGACTTCGAAGTGCCACCCGGCTTTATCGACCTGGAGCCTCTGCGGAAAGGCATGAATTCCTCCGACTATATCGGTGAGGAAGCGGCCGCCTTACAACAGCGGTACTTTCCCGAGTTGGAAGGACTGGTGACCGGCTACAGCCAGGAGCAACTCATCGCAATCGCTGAAGACGTGGCCAGGGAAATGGGCATGGAAATAGTGTCCAGTTCCCCCGATGTAGGTCGTTTGGAAGCCACCGACACCACATTGTGGTTTGGATTCAAGGATGATCTGGTGGTGCGGATTCTGCCCTACCCAGGAGGAAACACAGTGATGGATGTGCGTTCAGCTTCCCGGGTCGGACGACTCGACGGCGGCGTCAATGCCAAACGCATACAACAGCTGCTAGCCGGTGTAAGAGCCCGATTACCGAAGCGGTAAACGGGATCGATCCACCCCTGCGGTCACCCTAGGCCGCCCAGAGCTTTTCCACGTCCACCGCGTTAGGCTGGATAAACCAGGGGTAGAAATCCCGGGGATCATCAAAACCGTTGACCATACGCTGAGCCAGGGTGTCATCCGCGCCGCATTGGGCCAACACGGCCTGGGTTTTCGCCGACGGTGGCAACAGCAGCGTGTTGGTCCAGGCCACCACCCATTGGGCGTAGCTCCAATATTTGTCGAAAGTCTTGTTCATCCACTTTTCGTCAAACGTCTTGTCACCGTGGGTGACGATGCTGTCCAGGTGCAGGGCCGCACACTTGCTGGCATTGTTTGAACCCTGGCCCGTAATCGGATCGTTGAGACAGACCGTGTCGGCGATGCCATATGCCAGGGTACCGGAAGGCAGACGGCCAATGGGGTTGCGGATAGTCGGCGGAAAACGCCCGGCCAGGATGCCCAGATCATCGGTCAGTTCGATATCGGTAATACGATCCAGTTCGTTGGGGGCAAACTGGCGAATAATCCCCTTGCTCACCTCCAGGTGCTGGTCTGGCGAGTCCACGCCGCCCCAGCAATCCATCGGGCCGCCGGGAATGCCTTCAAACACCATGATGTCGCAGGGACCGGTGGTGGTCAGGGCCGGGAAGCTGAAATACTCACCGACGCCCGGTATCACGTTAAACTCCACCGCGCTGTACTCATCCCGCGGCTTCATGTTTTTCACGTAAGTCAGCCCCAGCGCGCGCATCGGTTTGTAAAAGGCGGACTTGACCGGATCGCGCTCGAACATTTTTCCAATCTCACCCTTGCCCGAGGCCACCATCAACAGATCGCACTCTTTTTCCAGTCGGTCCAGGTCCTGCAGCGTCACCTCCTGAATCAGAAGGTTACCGCCCTGCTCCTCGAAGGCTTTCATCCACACGGGGAATTTCACCCGCTGATCCACCGACTGGGCGGGTTTGTCCAGGCGGTGCGACCAACACACCGGGGTATCCTTGATACGAAAGCCGATACCGTCCACCCAGGGGCAGTCGTTGTCCCAGTAGTTCAACCCCAGGTTGCGCTCGTGCTGCAAAGCCATGTCGAACATACACTGACTGGAGGTGATCCGGCCCTGTTCGACTTCCTCGGCGGTCTTGTTAGTGACGATAGTCACTTCATAGCCGTTCTGCAGCAGGCCTACACCCAACTGCAATCCACTCTGGCCCGCTCCAATAATCGTTATTTTTCGCATGCTTCTGTCCTCGATGTAATTCAGCCTCAGCGTTGATGATCATTTAAGCGGGGATAAAAATCGAAAACTATGCGCCTTGCGCAAGGGCTGTTCAACGTCGGCAGGAATCTATCGGATCTGTCGAAAATGACTTGCACGCTGGCATCAGGCCGGTATTTTGGCTGATTAGGAGTGCTCGGTTGATCGCCCGTCACTGAGATGGTCCGACGCGCGAAAATCCAATCCCCAGCAGTGGATCGGCGTTTCAAGCTTGCGTAAAAACGGGTGTTTTCGTGATCTTTGATTGCAATGTAGTTCTGTCCCACGAGGTACATTGAATACACAACGCTACCGGCAATGACGACCACAGCGTGACCTCACCAATAAAGTAAAACGCAAATTTTTAAGCCAATTTTAGAGCCAATTTTAGAGAGAGAAACTATGCACAACTCCGATTACGTGATTGTAGGCAGTGGCATGAATTCCCTGGTTTGCGCGGCGCTGCTAGCCAAAAAAGGCCACAAGGTCGTGGTACTGGAGCGTAACCCACGCCCGGGCGGTTGCATTCGCACCGAGGAGATTACACTGCCGGGTTTTAAACACGAGGTGTTTTCCGCCGTTCATCCACTGGTGGTGTCTTCCCCCGCCTATGCGGAACTGGGTAATGACTTGCACCGCCATGGCATGGAGTACTGCAATAATGACAGTCCGACGGGAGTGGTGACCGAAGACAACCGCTCGCTGATTTTAAGTCGCAACCGCCAGCGGAATATCGACGCCATGAACGCCCTCGCCCCCGGAGACGGCGACAAATACCAGCAGGCCATGCAGGAGCTGGAACGCAAGGCGGAATTGGTGTTCGGTTTGCTGGGCAGCTCACTGTGGAGTTTCGCCGCGCTCAAATTGCTGGCCAGGTACACCTGGAACCTGGGACTGCAGGGCATGCTCGACTTCGCGGCCCAGGCCATGTTCAACACCCGCGACTGGCTCAATAAAACGTTCCAGTCTGATGTTAGCAAGGCCCTGCTGGCGCCCTGGGTACTACACGCGGGCCTGGGCCCCGACGCCACCTTTTCCGGCCTGATGAATCAGGTAATGGCCTTCAGTATCGAGCAAACGGGAAACCCGGTGGTCAAAGGCGGCAACCAGAAAATCGTCGACTGCTACCAGGCGATCATCGAGGAGCACGGCGGCAGAATTATCTGCAACAGTGAAGTGGCGGAAATTCTGGTGGAAAGCGGCGTTGCCAAAGGGGTGAAAACCAGTGACGGCAAAACCTACCACGCCAGCCAGGCCGTGGTGTGCAACACCACGCCCACCCAGCTCTATCACAAATTACTGCCGAGCCGATGGGTGCCCGACGAAATCGCCCAACAGGCCAGGGAATACCGCTACGGCCGCGGCATGATGATGATACACATCGCCATGGATTCCCCGCCCCAGTGGCAGGATGAAAAGATGCGGGACGTGGTTATGCTGCACGTCACCGCCGGCCTCAACAGCATCTCCACCGCCGTCAACCAGGCGGACAACGGTCTGCTGCCGGCGAAAGCCACTATCGTGGTGTGCCAACCTACCGCCCTGGACCCCAGCCGCGCCCCCAAAGGCAAGTGGATTTTGTGGTTGCAGTTACAGGAAATTCCGCAACGGATACTCGGCGATGCCAAGGACGAAATCCCGGCACCGTCCGATGGCCTGTGGAACGACGCGGTACGCGAAGCCTACGCCGATCGCGTGATCGATCAACTCAGCAACAACATCCCCAATCTGAAAACCGACACCCTGGCCCGCAAGGTCTACTCGCCCAGAGACCTGGAAGCCATGAATATCAACCTCGAACAGGGCGATGCCTACTCCGGCGTCTGCTCCCTGGACCAGTTCCTGTTCTGGCGCCCGTTGCGCGCCCTCAAGAACCACACCACACCGATCAAGGGTCTCTACCATATCGGCGCCTCAACCCACCCGGGTCCGGGACTGGGCGGTGGTTCCGGCTATCTGGTCGCCAAGGCCATCGGTTGAACGCTTTTTGCGACAGGGGCAACCCTGTCGCCAATCTTTTCCCGGCACGCACAATTATCTTACATGTAAACCATTAGCTATATTCAAACCAACTATCTATAACGCCTTAATATAAGCCGCGGCAATCGGCTATGCGAATCGCGCAGCCACTGTACAGATTATGCGGATAGACGTCTATTCAGCGGCCATAAGCTAGCGGTACTACCTATTGGGTAGTATATTCATTTAGTCAAAGCGCCCTGTCCCCGCTACCATGCAAGCGCAAGACTTGCCCGGAAGTCAGGCAGGGCGCCACCATAATAAGCAGGTGGTAAACCGCGATGAATCTGTTGCCGAATCACGAGTTGTTTCACTCCGACAATGTGGATTTTGTACGTGCCGAGGTGGCCAAAGTCTACTGCGACCATAAGCTGTCGATGGTCAGGAGCGGCCAGTTGGACGCCCGTCACAACCGCGTCCAGATCGCGGATGTGTCCCTCAATTTTATGCACTACGGTACCGAGGTGGATATCACCCCGGGCGAACTGGATAATTTCTTTTTGATTCAATTGCCGTTGCTGGGCTATGCGGAAATCAACAGCGGCAACCAGCGCGTGGTTTCCTCCACCCAGGCGGCTTCGATTCCCGCCCCCGACAAGTATCTTTCCATGCGCTGGAGTGAAGACTGTGAGCAGTTAATGGTACAGATTTCCCGCAACGCCCTGGAGAAACGCTTGAGTTCATTGATCGCCCAGCCGCTCAACAGACCGCTCGAGTTCGACCTGCTGATGTCGGGGGAAGACCAGAAAATCAAGGCCTGGTGGCGCCTGATCGACTATATGCTCACTGAGTTCGAATGCGACCAGCCCATCACTGCCGGCGGCGGCGCCACCCATATGGAGCAGTTGATCATGACCAACCTGCTCTATGCCCAACCCCACAATTACACCGACACGCTGTTGTCGAAGTCCCACTCAATTGCGCCCGCGCATGTGAAAAAAGCCGAGGAATATATTCGCGCGAATATCGCCCAGCATATTTCCATCGACGACCTGGTGGCGGAGACCGGCGTCAGCCCCCGTTCCCTGCACGAGGGCTTTCGCAAATTCCGCGGCCAAAGCCCGCTTAATTTCCTGCGCTCCCTGCGCCTGGAAAACGCCCGCAAGGATCTTCTTGCCGCTGAAGGCGGCAGCGTCACCGCCATTGCCAGCAAATGGGGTTTTACCCAGTTGGGCCGTTTCTCGGTGACTTACAGGGAGGTTTATGGCGAGTCGCCGTCGGAAACCATGCGCCGTTCGCGATTGGGTTAGACTCATCCAAAGCTTGATCAGCACTTGTAACGTTGATTAACACGAGCCTCACGTAAAGCGCGAAGCCAGCTGTGTGTGTCAGTGGCGAGTGTCAGAGACAAAGTGACTGTATACTAAAAATGGCCCACCACAGGGCGGGCCCCAAACGAAGCGTAACTGTGCGACGCTTCAGACTGACGTATTATCTTCGCTACGATTTTTTCGCCGCTTGCACCGCGTGCATCATCGCCACCATGCAGGACTCGGTCGCTTCCGGGCCCAGTGCCGAGTAGCCGCCATCCACAGGAATTTCCGCACCGGTAATAAAGGTGGCGTGATCGGAACAAAGGAATAACACCGCATCGGCAATTTCCTCGGCTTCCACCACCCGACCCAGCGGTTGGTAATTCGCTACCACCTGGTCGGCGATCTGGCGGTTATTTTCAGTCAACCCCGCCACAGGCACACTCCAGGTAATGCCAGCCAAAAGGGTATTGGCACGAATCCTGTCAGCAGCCAGGTCCAGTGCCATATTACGGGTCAACTGGTGAATCGCCGCCTTGGACACCGGGTAGGTCCAGCGACCGGCCTGGGCAATAGAAGCTGAGATGCTGCCGAAATTCACCACCGCGGCCCCCTTGCTTTGCGCGAGGTAAGGATGAGCCTCCTGAACCAGCAACGCCTGGGCAAAGACATTGGTGTTAAAGGTATCCTCCCACTGTTGTCGCGTCGAGGCGATACCGTCGTCGTCGTAGAGCGCCGCCACATTGATGATAAAGTCGATCTGGCCAAATTCCTCCAGCGTGCGCGCCACTAACGCTTTAATATCCTCGTCCTTCATCAAATCGGTCTGTTGAAAGACCGCGCCCTCGCCCAAGGCGTCAGCCAGGGCTTCACCCTGGTGAAGACTGCGCGCGGCAATCACCACCTTAACACCGGCAGCGTGCAGGGCGCGGCTGACCGCTTCCCCGATACTGGCCGCCCCGCCGGTCACAATCGCAACTTTGTTTTCCAAACCTTTCATCACAGAGTCCTCTTTTATCGATATCAGTGTGTGACTTTCGTCGACTTTGACTAACGCCTTTTCATTCCGTCCAGGAGATAATGCGGCGCAGGTAACGCTTGAACATCATCGCCTCATCGGCGGTAAACACGCCCAGCGCCTCGGACTCATTGGTCTTCGCCGCTTTCAACAGGGGTTCGAGTTTTGCCCGGCCGTCTTCGCTCAACTTGATGCGGGTGATATCGCCGTTATATTCGCGTTTTAGCAAACCCCGCTGCTCAAGCCCCTGAAGATTATCGGAGACAATCTCCTCCGGCAGAATCGCATTTTGACGCAACTCATCCAGTGTACATCCGTCCTTGCCACCCAGGGATGCCATCACCCGGTACTCATGTTCACTCAATCCCTGCGACGTTAATACCGAAGTCAGTTTGGTCATCAGCTGGTCGAAACTCTTACCCACCAGGTAGTGCAAATAGTCATCCACAAAGGCGGCACCGGCACCCAACTCCTCGGGTAATTGTTCATTGCAGGGGTGAAAACTGGACACCACATATTTTCCCCTGTGGAACATCAACCCGGAGCGACCCGTGGTGTGAAAGCGCTTCACTTCGCCGACAATAATGATGTGATCACCACCTTCATAGAGATACTTGGTTTCGCATTCAAACTGGGCGGCACAACCTTTTAACAGGGGAGCCTCGCCGAGGCCGGTTTCATACTCGATACCGGAAAACTTATCGTCCTGCGGACGGGCAAAATGGTTGGACAGGGACACCTGGTCCGCCGCCAATACGTTCACCGCGAAATATTCCGCCTGCTCATAAGCTTTTAAACTGCGCGACCGTTTATCGATGCTCCATAACACCAGAGGTGGTTCGAGTGAAACAGAGTTAAAGCTGCTGGCCGTGGTACCCACGAATTGATTGGCACCCGCGCCGGTGTTGTCTTTAGCCGTCACAATTGTCACTCCCGTGGCAAAGTTGCCCAGGGCGTTTCGGAAAGCCACGGAATCGAAGGGAATTTCTGTAATCGCTTGGTTCATCGCCTGTACCTCTTACCTATATTTATGTTTTGTACCTATATTTATGTTTTGTACCTATATTTATGTTTTGTACCTATATTTATGTTTTGTACCTATATTTAGGTTTTGTACCCGCATTTATGTTTTGTGCCCCACTGGCAAACCATGCTAGTCCCCTCAGTCCCCCCGCGATATGCACCGACTGTCGACCCTATGCAGCTTCGGCAGCAAACTGACTGTGAAGCCGCTTTAGCGGTGTGATTTTGTCAAACAGGAACCCGGGCCAAATCAACAAAAGCGCAGACGGCAGCGGTAACTGTATAGGCCCTGCAATTAACGCATAGCGATTCGGGCGAATCCGTTTCACACTGCCAGTACAGAAATTCCAGACAGTCAAAAACGTCAAGGCGAACCGTCAAAACCAATAATGAGAATCTTTCGGAGAGGTACAATGAACGCAAACACCCGTTATCTTCAAAGACCGTTTGATGCCCGGTCATCGTTACAGCAACGCCTGCTCAGCCATGTTATTACCGCGGCCACCCTGGCCGGCGTCCTCCCCCCCAGCCTGGTGCAGGCCCAGGCCACCGAGAACAATCACTGGGCTATAGACGAGGTTGTGGTGACCGCCCGTAAGCGCGAGGAAAACCTGCAGGACACACCGATTGCCGTGTCCGCCTTTAGCGGTGAAGGCATGGAGAAGCGCGGCATTACCAAGCTCAATGACGTCGCCACCGCCGCGCCCAATATGAGCTTCCAGAGCAATCCCAGCTTTGGCGGCGCATCCAATGCCGCCTCCATTTATATTCGCGGCGTAGGCCAGAAAGAATTCCTGCCCACGACGGAACCCGGCGTCGGCCTCTACGTGGATGGGGTTTATATCGCTCGCTCCGTGGGTGCGGTTCTGGACCTGGTGGATATCGCCCAGGTGGAAGTACTGCGCGGTCCCCAGGGCACGCTGTTCGGTCGCAATACCATCGGCGGCGCCATCAGTATCACCACCGAGAAGCCCGACGGCGAATTCGGCGGCAAGGTTTCAGTCGGCCTGGGTACCGACAATGCCCTGGTGGTCAAGGGCAAGGTGGACATGCCGGTCAGCGATACCCTGCATACCCGCCTGTCCCTGGCCGATATCTCCCAGGACGGCTATGTCAAACGCCTGGACGGCGTTGAACTCGGTGATGACGACACCCAGACAGGCCGCTTTAACGCCGTCTGGACCCCCGACAGCGACCTGGAGCTGAACTTTTCCGCCGAATTCTCCCGCGATCGAGAGAACGGGCCGCCCATGACCCTGCTGGATATCAACCTGGGCAATCCCATCGATCCCAATACCCCACCCATGGCCGTGATTCACAACGTGGTGGCCAATGCCATGGCGGGCGCCACCGACGGCAGCCCCTGCGCCACCCCGGCCAACAAAATCAACCTGGCGGTGCCGAACTGTTACGATCTGCGCTACGACCTGGGCGACAGTCGCAATGCCGGTACGGCGCCTGCCATGTCCGAGTCGGATTTCAAGGCATCCAACCTGAACCTGACCTGGGACCTTAACGAGGATATCACCTTTAAATCCTTTACCGCCTGGCGCGACCTGGATGCGGAATTCTCCCGTGACGGAGACCACTCGCCCCACCGCGTCAGCCAATTCCACGATACGCTGGAGCAAACCCAGTTTACCCAGGAGTTCCAGCTGCTGGGCAATGCGCTGGATTCCAAATTGAACTGGATTTTCGGCCTGTACTACTTCGACGAGGACGGCGACAACGTCAACACCCTGGACTTTACCGTCTCAAACTTTACCAGTGGCGGCAAGTTCGACAATACGTCCAAAGCCGCTTTCGGACAGGCCACCATGGACTTCACCGACTGGTTCAGTTTGACTCTCGGCCTGCGCTATACCGAGGAAGACAAGGCATTCACACCAGACCAGATTATTCTACGAAACTACTTTGCCGGCAGCGGCCACCCACAACTGGACGCTCCCTTTATGCAAGCGGGCAGCCGTGTTCTTCCCCAGGCCACCGACAAGCAGTCTATCTCTGAAATGACGCCCATGGTCAACGCCGCTTTCCACGTCAATGACCAGACCATGCTCTACGCCAGTTACTCCGAAGGCTTCAAAAGCGGCGGCTTTACCCAGCGCGTATTCCCACCCCAGGTGGCGGGTGTTACCGCACCGGCGGGCGCATCGGACACCGACCTGATTCCCGATTTCGATCCGGAGTTTGTCGACGTCTATGAATTGGGCGTGAAATACACCGGGTGGGACGGTCGCCTCAAGCTCAACGCGGCAGCTTTCCACACCAAGTACAACGACTTGCAGATCCAGGTTTTCACCAGCGTGGCTCCGGTCACCAAGAACGCGGCCTCGGCCAAGATCTCCGGCTGGGAAATGGAGCTGAGTGTGTTACCCGCTGAGAACTGGCTGATCGAGGCCAGTTACGGATGGCTCGATGCCCGCTACGACGATATCGATTTCAACGAGACCTTTATCGACGAAGGCAATGAATTTGAGCGTGTACCCGAGCGCACCGCCAACGTCGCGGTCAGTCGCGAGTTCTACACTGATGTCGGTAATTTTACCGCCCGTGTGGACTGGTCCTACCGCTCAAAGGAATATATGGATTCCTTCAACACCGAGCTTATTGCCCAGGACGCCTACGACCTGGTTAATGCCAATCTCAACTGGACCAGTAATGACGAGGTGTGGGATGTGCAGCTGAGTTTGAAAAATATCGGCGACGAGAAGTACCTGACTACCGGCATTATTGGTGACGCCTTTCAAACCTATGAGGGGATTTACAACCGCGGCCGCGAGTGGATGTTGACGACGAGGTACAACTTTTAAGGAGGGCATTTCCCCTGTATCCTCAAGCGCCCTGGTATTCTCCGGGGCGTGTTTGAACCTGCAAGCCATGGCTGTATCCCGGGATATTTTTGATAAATCCCATCGATGCGAGCTCGAACAGCTCGGACAGCGGCAATCCAATACCCCTGAGTTTGAGTATTCTATCAGCGTCATTTTCAGGAATTTTTGGTAGCTGTTTTTGGGCCCGCCAGGGGGAGTTTACCCCGGACCATTAAGAACGCCCAACCACCATCTAAACCACCCACACCGACAGTCTGCAAAACAACGCCTGCCCCCACCAAAGATTCCCCGGAATGGCACTAATGCGGCATTCAAACTACCCTGATGTAGGACCTCCACGTAACAGGTAGAAAACGCGTTATGTCCCGAACAGACACCCATGCATTTCCCCGCTAATTTTTTATACTTAAGATAATGCCCATGCCGGGCGCAGAGCAATCACCATCGAGGCCTCAATGAGCAACCACCACAACCTCTACGATCTCCTGGTTATCGGTGGTGGTATCAATGGCGCCGGCATCGCGGCCGACGCCGCGGGCAGGGGCTTAAACGTATTGCTGTGCGAGATGAACGACCTGGCCTCCGCCACCTCCTCCCACAGCAGCAAACTGATTCACGGCGGCCTGCGCTATCTCGAATACCACGAATTCCGCCTGGTTCGCGAAGCCCTGGCCGAGCGGGAAGTGCTGCTGCACAAGGCACCCCATATTATCTGGCCATTGCGTTTTCGGCTGCCCCATCGACCGCACCTGCGCCCGGCCTGGCTGATAAGAATCGGCCTGTTTCTGTACGACCACCTCACCAGGCGCGGCACCCTACAGGCTTCGCACAGCATCCGTTTTACGAGCGACAGCCCGGTGGTCGACCAAATTCACAAGGGGTTTGAATACTCCGACGCCTGGGTTGACGATGCCCGTCTGGTGGTATTAAATGCCGTGGCAGCCAGGGAAAGAGGCGCTCGCATTCTCACCCGATGCCGCTGCGTCCACGCCGAGCGACGCTCCCAAGCGGGCGAACCCGCTTGGGAAGTCACCCTGGAAAACCAAAGGACCGGCAAGCGGGAAACCGTCGCCACAAAAGCCCTGGTCAATGCCGCGGGCCCCTGGGTGGTCCAGATTTTTAACGATGCTCTGGAAACGCCACCACCCAAACACATTCGACTGGTCAAGGGCAGCCATATTATCGTGCCCCGGATTCACGACGAGCCCTATGCCTATATTCTTCAAAACGCGGACAACCGCATTGTGTTTGTGTTGCCCTATGAAGACCATTTTTCGCTGATCGGCACTACCGATGTGGAGTATCAGGGAGATCCCGCCTGCGCCTGTATTTCCGAAGCGGAAATGCAATACCTGATCAGCGTCGTCAATGATCACTTTAAAACAAAAATCCGGGCAAGGGAGATTGTCGGCAGCTATTCGGGTGTACGCCCGCTGATGGAAGACGATGCCGATTCGCCGGCAGCGGTCACACGGGACTACACCCTCGAATTGGATCAACCGCCGGACAGGGCACCCTTGTTATCCGTGTTTGGCGGCAAGATAACCACCTATCGGAAACTCGCCGAGAGTGCGGTCGATCAACTGTCTCACCACTTTCCCCACATCGGCAAAGCCTGGACCGCCTTTGAGCCACTGCCCGGCGGGGACTTCGATAACCAGGCCAGGCTGCAAAACAGTTTGCAACAACAGTACCCCTGGCTGCCAACGGAAATTGCCAGACGCTATGTCCGCACCTATGGCACGCTCAGCCATCAAATTCTGTGTAAAGCTGAAAACCTGACAGAGATGGGAAAGCACTTCGGGGGCGGACTCTACCAACGCGAGGTGGAATACCTGATAACCCAAGAGTGGGCGCAGGAAATCGACGATATACTTTGGCGCAGAACCAAACTGGGACTTTTTCTGACAACCGATCAGGAACAGGCCCTGGCAGAGTTCACCCTGCACCGGTCCAGGTTGAACTTCCAGCTCCAAAGTACGTGCTGAACATTTCCACTTTAACGCCCGCCAACCTCGTTGCCAAAAGCGGTTTCAGGGTGTCCTGGGATGCCGGCAAGTGGAGAATATTTGCAGGGCCCGCCATAAGCGGGCCATCAGGATTTTGACGGTATCCGCCTATTTTTTCCGGCGGGCAAGCCCCAGCCCCAACAATCCCAGACCGAGCATGCCGATGACACCGGGTTCGGAAACCGCGCTCACGCTCACATTATCCAGCCCGACATAGCAACACAGTGTTTCCTGCAAACCGGTAAAGCTCAGCACCGTGCTGTTTGAGGATGCGGTGAAAAACCAGCTCTGCATTTGCCAATCGTTAGCCGCATTGCGGCTTCCGACAAAGGTTTTCTCAGTGCCCCCAATATTGACCTTGACTTTGGGGCCCGCACCGGATTCCCCGTACACACCGAACAGATTACTGCCGCCGAGCCAGAATCGCAGCACATAATTCATCCCGGATGTGGTCGAAAGCACCTGGGAGAGGGTACCGAAACCGTTGTCATTGCCGGTCAAATCAATGGCCCGGTTGCCGTCCTGGGCCTGTAAACCGAAGAAACCGTTAGAGAAATATTCGACATCATTCGACAACACCGTCCAACCGTTAATGCCCGTGGATGAAATATTCCTGGCGCTGCCAGCGGGTACAAATATGCCGTCCTCGAAGCTGCCATTGATAACCATTGCCTGGGTCTGAATCGACAACAGGCCCAAAACAAGTGTGACTACAGGTATGATTTTCACCTTAAACTCCTTGTTACAAAGTGCGGTTCAAGAAAGTGCCGTTAAAAAAAGTGCAGTTAAAAAAAGTGCCGTTAAAAAAAGTGCCGTTCAAAGAAAGTGCACCCAGAGCTTAGGCAATATTCATTCCCAAAATATTTCTTGTTGAAATTCAATTAATTAGAATAACGGCAAAGGGAGCACGTAAAAGATACCGACGCCTTTTTCCTCATTCCGGGCAAATTGCTGTAAAAAATACTGACGAACGAAGGAGACCCGGAAGGTGGGACGCCCAGCGCCGTTATGGCAACTTATGACTCCCGTCGCACAGCGGTTGATTGCCAGTGCGTTTACAACCACAAAAGAAAAGTTTTTTTGATTCTGTGGCTGTGAATTTGACAGGCGAGAATTCCGTGCCTTTATGGGAGCCGTCGCAGAAGGGCTGCGTTTTGCTCCGGCCACAGGCACACCAAAAATAGGTCTTACCCGATTCAACATCAACGCCGTAGGGTGTATCAGAGGCACGCCTTGGTTCAGACATCATGTTGCTCCAGTCGGTTTTAAAAACAGTGTAGGACTTTCAGTCCCCCTTTGTCCTTTATCACAGCAGGGATCAGATACGACGTACAGACTGCCCCAATAACCAATCAACCAACACGCTGATACTCGCCAGAACCGACTTTTCCCTGGACACCACCACATAGTACTGCTCATCCAGCACCAACTCACGCTCGCAGGCTTTCACCAGGCGGCCGCTCTCCAACTCTTCCTGCACGAAATACAGCGGCAGTACCGCCACCCCCATGCCCCGCAAACAGGCGTCCAGCAATAACTGAAAATACTCGAACCGCTGGCCCGGCAATCGCTGAATCTCCGCATCGCTGTAACCCGCGGCGCTAAACCATTGCCTGGAAGCGGAGAGTTTGCCGGACTGGTGCAGCAACGGCAGGTCGACGATATCCCCGAAATCGCTACAGGGGTCCGCCTTCAGCAATTGCGGATGCGCTACCGCCAACAGAATTTCCGGCATCAGTTGCCGTGACACCACACCCGGCCAGTGGCCGTCGCCAAACAGAATCGCCAGATCGTAGTCGCGCGCATCGCCGTAGGCGCGTTCCATATCGGTGATCAGTTCTATCTCCATTCCCGGGTATTGCCGATTAAACGCCGGCAGCCGTGGAATCAACCAGCGGCTGGCAATGCCGGGCTCGGTGGCCAACCGAAGCGGCACCGTCTGGCCTGCGATCACGTTCCGAGTGGCTGATTCCGCCTGGTCCAGTGCCTTGCGGATCTCTTCCGCGTAGTCCCGCCCCACCGGGGTCAACTGCAAACGCTGCTTGACCCGCTCAAACAGAACGCACCCGAGAAACGCTTCCAGTTTCTTGATCTGGCGACTGACTGCGCTCTGACTCAGGCATAACTCCTCTCCGGCGCGGGTAAAACTGAGGTAGCGGGCAGAGGCATCAAAGCACTGCAGGGCGATCAGGGACGGCAGGTGACGGCGCATGGCAAGTTTATGAGTTTTTGGAATGACTCTATCAGCATAAGTCGTTTTGCGGTCCATTCCAAGGGGGCTACCCTACTAGCCGGGACTTGTCAGAGGTCTGCCCCGGAGGCCTATAACCACCCCAGGGCCTATAACCCAAAGGGGCTATAGCCTCACGGCCAGGGGAGCAAGACAATTGTGAAAACCCATCCCTTAAACGTGAATTCGGCCTGGCAAACAAATGACTAAAGTCTACGACAAACTCTACATTGACGGCGCCTGGGTAACTCCCCACGGCAGCGCCACCCACGACGTAATCAATCCCGCCACCGAGCAGACAACGGCCCGGGTGGCCATGGGTGATACCGGAGACGTCGACCGCGCCATGGCGGCTGCGCGGGCGGCGTTTCCCGCCTGGTCCGCCACCTCAGGCCAAACCCGTTGCGAGCTGATCAACAAGATCGCCGACGCCATGGAGGCCCGCCAGGCGGAACTGGCAGACGCCATTTCCCGAACCATGGGCTGCCCGGCGCAGATGGCGGTGGACCTGCAGGTCACCGGCCCGATCTACGGACTGCGCTCTTTTGCCGAGCGCGCTTTCGCCATGGAGGAGGTACAGCAGGCCGGCCACTCGATGGTGTTGCGGGAAGCCGTGGGCGTCTGCGCCTTTATCAACCCCTGGAACTACCCCTTGCACCAGTTTGTGGGCAAAGTGGCGCCGGCCCTGGCCGCCGGTTGCACCATGGTGGTCAAACCGGCGGAGCAGACGCCGATGCAAGACCTGATAATGGCGGAGATTATGGACCAGGTGGGCCTGCCCGCCGGCGTATTCAACCTGGTGATCGGCCCCGGTGCCGTGGTGGGTGCGGCCATGGCCAGTCACCCGGAGGTGGATATGGTTTCCTTTACCGGTTCCACCCGCGCCGGCATCAAGATTGCCGAAGCCGCTGCCCCCACGGTCAAACGCGTCACCCAGGAGTTGGGCGGAAAATCCCCCTACATTATTACCGAGTCGGCTGACCTGGAAAAAGCGGTTACCTACGGCGTTGAGGATGTGATGATCAATAGCGGCCAGACCTGCACGGCACTGACCCGCATGCTGGTGCCGGAAAGCCGATACGCCGAGGCCGTGGCCATCGCCAGGCGGGTGGCTGAAGGCCTGAGCATTGGCACCGACGATGCTTTTATGGGACCCATGTCCTCCGCCCGGCAACAACAGACCGTGTTGCGTTATATCGAGCAGGGGCTGGCCGAGGGGGCCGAACTGGTGACCGGCGGCAGCGACAGACCCGAGGGCCTGGAGACAGGTTTCTATATCCGCCCCACCATTTTTGCCAATGTGCACAATCGCATGACCATCGCCCGGGAAGAGATTTTTGGCCCGGTGCTTTGCATGATTCCCTACCGGGACCTCGACGAGGCAGTCACTATTGCCAACGATACGCCTTACGGTCTTTCCAGCGGCGTTTACGCCGGCGAGCGCGAGCAGGCCCTGGAGATCGCCCGTCGATTGCGCGCGGGACTCTGTTTTGTGCAGGGCGCCGGCTTTAACTACGACGCCCCCTTCGGCGGCTTTAAACAGTCTGGCAATGGCCGTGAGTTTGGCGATGCCGGCCTGCACGAGTTTGTGGAAATAAAATCCGTTCAACTCGGCGAGGGTTGATACTGGAATTCAACAAGCGCCTTCCATCAAGGCGCTCAGACAACAGGTAGATACCATGACTGAAAAAGTCTTTTACCAGCCCCTGGGGGGCAACGATATGCCCCGCTTTGGCGGCCCGGCGACCTTTATGCGGCTGCCCGCCGTCGAGGCCGACGCCCACCTGGATGCCGCCTTCGTCGGCATACCCTTCGATATAGGCACCTCCAATCGCCCCGGCGCCCGCCTGGCCCCCCGGGAAATTCGTGACGAGTCGCGCATGCTGCGCCCGTTTAACGTCTCCACCGGTGCCGATCCGTTCAATTCCATCACAGTAGCTGACGTGGGCGACGTGCCCATCAATACCTTTAACCTGCAGAAAAGCATGCAGATTATCGAAGACTTTTACGATGACCTCATGGCCAAGGCGATCAAACCTTTGAGCATCGGCGGCGACCACACCGTTGTGTTGCCCATCCTGCGAGCGCTCAGGAAAAAACACGGTCCCGTGGGCCTGGTGCACGTCGACGCCCACGCCGATATCAACGATGAGATGTTCGGCGAAAAAATTGCCCATGGCACCCCTTTCCGGCGCGCCGTGGAGGAGGGCCTGCTGGACTGCAACCGGGTGGTGCAGATTGGATTGCGCGGCACCGGCTACAGCCCCGACGAATACGACTGGTCCCGCGAGCAGGGCTTCCGGGTGGTACAGGCCGAGGACTGCTGGCACAAATCCCTGACGCCCCTGATGGCGGAAGTGCGGGACAAGGTGGGCGGTGGCCCGGTGTATATCAGCTTCGATATCGACGGCCTCGATCCCGCCTTTGCCCCCGGTACCGGCACAGCGGAAATTGGCGGACTGACCGTACAGCAGGGACTGGAAATCGTGCGGGGCTGCAAGGGGCTGGATGTGGTAGGGGGCGATCTGGTGGAAGTGTCCCCGCCCTATGACACGACCCACAACACCTCGGTCGTGGGCGCAAACCTGCTCTATGAAATGCTTTGCGTGTTGCCGGAAGTCAATTACCGGAGTTAAACCCCGGATAGAGAAAAGGCCTGTAAATACAGGCCTTTTTTCACATTTGGCTTTAAGCCCAGCCGCACACAAACACAACATATCCAGTGCCAGGCAGGTACCTGGCAGTACACCGATCGCACCCATATCATAAACCGGCGCCAGAATGTGAGAGGCTTTATTGTTGCGCACCGGATTGGCTGGCGTGGGAGTCGCTCTGCAACGGCGGATATTCATCAGGCCTGGGCAAGCACCGGTCGAAGTTCAGGTAAATGTTCATGTCAGGCTCCGCCTCGCCGCGCTCGCCTAAAGCGTCGACTGTTGGAACCTGAGCTACACTTCGAAGCGCAAACTGACGTCCTGCAATTGTCGCGCATTCTGTTTGAGCGCCATGCCACCGCTGCCCAGCCGCTCCATGGTGGCGCTGGTTTGCCGGGAAAGCTGGTTGATTTCGCTGATCTCAAGACTGAGGTGGCCGGTGACGTCCGACTGCTGGGAAGCCTCGCTGGCGATCTGACGGTTATGGCAGCTGATATTGTCAACCGCAACCATGATCTGGTTAAAGGTGTCCACGGCCTGTGTCGCCATATTCTCACCAACTTCGGCGTTTTGCTGGCTCTGGACGATGGTAGCCACCGCCTGCTGGGTATTGCTCAACAAATTGCTGACGATCTCCTGAATCTGTCCGGTGGACTCCTGGGTTTGCATGGACAGACTGCGCACCTCATCGGCGACCACGGCAAAGCCGCGGCCCTGCTCACCGGCGCGCGCCGCTTCAATGGCGGCATTGAGCGCGAGAAGATTGGTCTTTTCAGCGATGGATCGAATCACATCAAGAAAGGTATTGATGTTCTCGCTTTCCCTGGCCAGAGCCTGAACCAGACTGCCGGCCTGACGGCTGTCTCCGGCCAGGGTATGAATGGACTGAATAACACCGTCAATCACGGTCTTTCCTTCGTTGACCAACGCCCGGGTTTCACCGGAGGCGGTGCTTGCGGCGCTGGCGAGTTTGGCCACTTCGAGCGCGGAGCACGCCATTTGGTTGGCTGCCGCTGTCGCCTGATCGGTACGGTTTTGCTGCCGGCTCATGGCCTCTTGACCGTCAATCAACTCCCGCTCCAGCGTATCGACGGTGGCCAGGGTCTGATCGGTTGACTGGCGCAGTTCGGTGGCGATGCCCTGAAAGCTCTGCTGCATCTGGTTAAAGGCGATGGACATCTGGCCAACTTCATCGCTGCAATCAATGGTCACGCGCTTGGTCAAATCTCCGTTGCGTTGAGCGTGCTGCATGGCGTGAAGCAGCTCGACAATGTGCCGCTCCACAAAACTGATCAGGAGCTGGGAAGTCACCAGCACCAGGATCATCAGCGCGAATACGGCCAGGGCGTATTGGGGGGCGAGCGTCAGAAACAGCTCTCCATAGCCGGGCGCCGCGCTGCCCAGCTGCTGGCGAAGGGCATCGTGCTCGGAATTGATGGCAAACAGGGTTAGCAGGCTCATGCTCAGGAAGGAGACA
Source organism: Cellvibrionaceae bacterium (assembly GCA_050290225.1). Taxonomy (GTDB): domain Bacteria; phylum Pseudomonadota; class Gammaproteobacteria; order Pseudomonadales; family Cellvibrionaceae; genus JBNKHG01. Next base: position 67,506 of record JBNKHG010000093.1, on the reverse strand, counting down.
CCATTGACCAGCCAGAACTTATATTTAAGGGGGGTATTCAGCAGGGCTTGCATTGACTCTCCGGGTAGTCGCGCCTTGGCGGAAAATCAGTCATTGTTCAATGAACATCCAAGGCGGACATTGACGGGGATCAAATGAATGTGTCGATCAGCTCGCTGTATAGCATGTCGGCGGCAGGGTCGGGACAACCCACTGGCCATTGGTGGACAAAGTCACTGATCGGATCAGTGAGACAAAACATCTTTATACGTTCCTAGAACGAAGGCACTTCGCCGCGTACAGACACAACATATCCAATGCCAGGCTGGCACCCGCCAGTGCGGTGATTTCACTCACATCATAAGCCGGTGCCACTTCCACCTGGTCCATACCCACCACATTAATCCCCTCCAGGCCGCGAAGAATTCGCTGCGCCTGGTAGGACGTGAGTCCACCGATGACCGGTGTGCCGGTGCCGGGCGCATAACTGGGGTCGAGACAATCGATATCGAAAGTCAGGTAACAGGGTTTGTCGCCAACAATCGTCTTGATCTTTTCCGCCACGGCGTCGGGCCCGTTTTCGTGCACCCACTGGTTGTCGAGCACATGAAAACCGAGGGTGTCATCGATAGCGGTACGCATACCGATCTGTACCGACGCTTCCGGCACCACCAGCCCTTCTTGGGCGGCATGGTAAAACATGGTGCCGTGGTTTATGCGGCCATTGCTGTCGTTCCAGGTATCGTAGTGTGCATCGAAGTGGATCAGCGACAGGGGGCCGTATTTTTGGGCGTGGGCCTTTAATACCGGGTAAGTCACAAAGTGGTCGCCGCCCAGGGTAAGGGTGGCCGCCCCCCGATCCAGAATAGCGCCGATATGCGCCTCGATTTGCTCCGGTACCGCTTCCGGCATCGAGGGGTCGAAATCGCAATCGCCGTAGTCCACAACCGCCAGCCTATCGAAGGGATCGAATCCCCAATGGGTGACCTTGCCCCAGGCCAGGTTGGAGGAGGCGGCGCGAATTGCGCGGGGACCGAGTCGGGCACCCGGACGATTGGAAACCGCCAGGTCGTAGGGGATGCCGGTCACCGCCACATCCACGCCACTAAGGTTGCGGCTGTAGTTACGGCGCATAAAACTCAGCACACCACCATAGGTGGGTTCAATATCCGTGCCTTTCAGATCAGTACGGGTAATGGCGTAATCGGTCATTATGTTTGTCCTGATTAGTCATAAAAAACAGCCGGGTGTAAACCCGGCAAATGGAGAGTTGTTTTAGAAATAACATGGGTCGCCGGGGTTGAACCTATCCCTGCCAGAGTCCTTCGCGGCGCAGGTCCTCCATGGTGGCTTCAATACTTTCACGCAGGGTGGAGACAATAAAATCCACATCCGCCTTGCTCATGGTCAGGGGGGGCGACATCACATTGAGATGCACAATCGGACGCACAATCAACCCCCGGGCATCGGCGTGATTGGCAATGCGCTTGCCAATATCCAGCTCTTCCGGGAAGAGTGCCTTGGTTTCCTTATTGGCTACGCTTTCCACACACATCATAAATTTGCGCCCGCGCACCTGGCCGACAATGGGCAGCGCTTCCAGCGTTTTCAACTGTTGTTCAAAATAGGGACCAACCTCTTTGACATTGTCGAACAGTTTTTCACGCTCCAGAATCTCAATATTTTTCAGCGCCGCCGCGCAGGCCACCGGATGGCCCGAGTAGGTGTAACCGTGAGCGAAGCAACGACCCTTGCCCTCCTCCGCAATCACAGACCAGATATCGTCACTGAACAGGGTAGCGCCCAGGGGCTGGTAGCCGGAGGTCAGGCCTTTGGCGCAGGTGATAATATCGGGCTGTACCCCGAACTCCGCCTCGGAGGCGAACCAGTGGCCGAGGCGACCGAACGCAGTCACCACCTCGTCAGAAACATAGAGCATGTCGTACTTTTTACAGACATCCCACATACGTTTGTTGTAATCCAGCGGCGGCACAATCACACCGCCGGCGCCCATGATGGGTTCGGCAAAGTAGGCCGCGACTTTTTCCGCACCGCCCAGCTCGATAACCTTGTCTTCAAATTCCTGCACCAGGGTGTCGACAAACTCCGCCTCGCTCATGCCCTTCTCGCCATAGCGGTAGTAGTTCGGGCAGGCGATGTGGTGAACCGTATCGCTGAGATAATCGAATTCCGGCGGATGGTCACCCGGCTTACCACCGATGGACATGGCTGCATAAGTGGAACCGTGATAGGAATTAAGGCGGGAAATCACATGTTTTTTTCCGTGCTTGCCGCGACAGTTCTGGTAGTAATGAATCAAACGAAATGCAGTGTCGATGGAGGTGGAACCGCCGCAGTTAAAAAACACGCGATTGATATTGCCGGGTGCCAGCTCCGCCAGCTTGGCGGCCAGCTCGGCGGCGGGCACATTGGTCAAATCCACAAAGGGGCTGGCGTAGGACATTTTCAGCGCTTGCCCGGCGATAGCTTCCGCCATTTCCCGGCGACCGAGGCCGATATTATTACACCAGAGTCCACCGACAGCGTCGAAATATTTGTTGCCGTCGGTATCGTAAATATAACTGCCCTCTCCTTCTGCGATCGCCAGCGCACCCTCCTCATTAAAGACGTCGAAAAGCTGCCACGGGTGCAGGAAATGCGCCTTGTCTTTCTGATTGATGTCTTGGGTGTTGTACTGATCGAACTTACTCATGGTTAATTCCTTACAGCCCTTCGCTGCTTCCCATTGGTTGTGGAACCTTGTTGCTTGACGCATTTAACGTCAGTGTTTAACACTGTTTATTCAGCTTAATTCGTGGGCATTATCGTCACCATACCTCTCTGGGGTAGGTGCCTGCCGACACAAAAAACGGTGATCAGGCCGGTTGGTGATACGCTTCCAACGGATCGATATCCGCTTCACCCCCGGCCACCGCCAGCGACTCCAGGAACAGGGAGAAGAGTTCCGGCTGTGAGGAAATATCCAGTTTCTGGTACAGGTTACGCCGGTGTACTTTCACGGTTTCCATGGAGATATCCAGCTTGGCCGCCATGGATTTGGTGGAGTGGCCGTGCAAAATCAGGCGGGCAATTTCGCACTCCCGTTCCGTCAGCAACGAGCGGCCAAAATGTTCGAACGCATGGTTGAGGTGTTTGTGCATATCGATATCGGTGGCACTGACTTCTGTCTTTAGCTGGGTGCCCGCCCATTGACGCTCCAATATCGTTAGCAGCCAGGGCGCAATGTTTTGGTAGGCAGCCACGGCTTCGGCGCTGAACGATTCAATTTTGGCGATGGAAATATGAATACAGGAACCGTCGTCGAGCCTCAATAAATAGCCCAGCTCATCCACCAGGTGGGAGAAACGGTAGTAGAGGCGAAAATACTCACTGTGAACGAAATCGTCCGGCGCCACTTCCATCAGGGTATAGCAACCGGAGGCATAACCCTCACCGGTGGCCCGGTAAAACGGATCCAGCAGGTAGGCTCCCTCCAGGTACTGGTTTAAATCGCCCGCCGCCGGCACCAGTTGCCTGTCGGTACATTCGTGTAGCACAACGGGCCGGGCGTCCCGGGGAAAAGCCACTATGCAGAGGCTGTCTACCCGGCAAATGGCATTGATTACCGCCACCAGCGCATCACTGATATCCCGTTTCCCCAGACCGGCGGTCACCGTTGCCATGGCTTCAAATAGTCCGTTTGCCGATCTGTCCGGTAATCTCATTGCTCGGCCCCTTGGGAATTGGTGAACGACTAGGGTAACCAGATTAATCAGCCGAGGGGCTCGCCGACATACCCCCCATGGGTAGGTGGGAGTTGTCTTACCAATGTTTAACCGGAAAGAGGGGTTTAGTTTATAGCTGACAGGAAGAGTCTTTTTTTTTCAAGGGGTTGGTTGTGAGATGCAAGCGGCAAGATGCAAGCGGCAAGCGGCAAGATGCAAGCGGCAAGTTGTGAGCTGTGAGCTGTGAGCTTTTTTACTAACTAAATAGGGTGATAGAAACCGGTCGGCGCAGCCCCTAATCTGTAGGCGCAAAAAAACCTAATCCCGCGATGAGACCGACACATGAGTTATCAGGAACCGTTTTTGATTGAAACAGATACCCCCCTGTTGACGGTATTCGACAGCCATATCGCGATCTTCGCCGCCATCGTGATCAGTTTTGTGGGTAACGCCGTGGTGCTGGGCATGCCGATTATTGTAGGTTCCTTCGCCGACAGCCTGGGGTTTAGCGAACAGCAGGTGGGCTGGCTGGCGTCGGCAGACCTGGGCGGGATGTTCCTGGCATCTGTTTTTACGTCCACGGCTATCGCCCGCATCAACCGCCGCGGCCTGGCTTGCGCCGGCATTTTTATCGCCCTGCTCGCCAATTATGCCTCGATTCAGTTTCACGAATTTGAGCCGTTGTTTCTGGCCCGGGTGGCGGCGGGTATTGGCGGTGGCATCTGCTATTCCACCGGCGTCGCCTGTATCGCCGGCACCCACCATACCGCGCGCAACTTCAGCATCCTGATGTTCGGCCTGGTGGCCATCAACGCCATCGAACTCTACACCTTTCCCTGGCTGTCGGATGCCTGGGGTATTAACGGCATTTTCTACGCTTTTTGTGTTTCCTTCACGGGTTGTTTCCTGGTGCTGCCCCTGTTGCCTTGCTATACAGAGGAGACCTCCCTGCCACCGGCTCACGGGAACGGAAACGCGGTGAAGCGTCACGGCGAGACCGAAATCCCCCGTTACCTGCCCAAGCTGTGCCTGCTGGCGGTCTCCTGTTTTTACATCACTGTCGGTTCCTTCTGGGCCTTTATCGAAAGGGCCGGTGTCGATGCCGGCCTGTCAGACAGTTTTATCAGCAACACCCTGACAGTGGGTACCGTGTTCACCCTGCTGGGCTGCATTGCCGCGACCTGGCTCAGCAATCGCGCCGGTCAGTCCAAACCCCTGCTGGCGGCTTTGCTGGTGATGTGCGCCGGGTTATTGATGCTTTCGACCGGCATCAATCCACTGGTGTTCGCCCTGGGGACCTTTATCTTCAATATTATGTGGCTGTTTACCGATATCTATCAGCTGGGCACGATCAGCAATATCGATCACAGCGGCCGCTTTGCCGCCCTGGTGCCCGGCGCCCAGGGGTTGGCGCAAACGGTGGCGCCCGCCATCGCCGGTTTTCTGTTGAGCCGGGGTCTGGGTTACGGTTCAGTGATGATACTGGGGGCGGCAGGCTCTTTGGGTGCTTTCGCTATCTACAGTGTTGTCTATGGTCAATTGAAAAGGCTTGCCCCGGATGTGGCGGATGCCGGTTAATGACGGCGCTGGAACATTTGGTTGACACTCTTTGGAGATCCACATCCTGCAGCACCACACTTGAAGCAACTGCCCGCTAGTCGTTTGAGAAAGAGGAGTTTCCTGCATATCGTCACCTGGGGAAGTGGTTGGCTGATCCTACTCTGGCTTTACCTGCAATCCATTATGGCTTGGTAAATCATTAAGCCAAGGTATGCCATAGTTTTTGAAATACATTCTATTCAACTAAGGTCCCAATGTTTTTCCCAAATATTGCATTATTCCCCTAACTCTTTGATTTTGGTCGCTGTAGCGACAATTTTCTCAGCAGACAAGATAAGTGATAAGACCCCACAGGCCAGAACCGGAATGGTAGTGGCGGTTTTTGCAATATTGGGGCGTAAAAACCTTAGGCACCCCTTAACTGGAACATTCGCACCCAAGAACCTAAAAAATAGGAGAATGCGCTTTTATCGCTTGATCATCATAATTCCTCGGCATATATTTATAAATGCCCAGAAATTATGAAAACATTGACGAGCTGAGTTCATGCCCTCTATCACCAAAAAACAACAAGTGCTCAAATATACCCGGAAGCACGCAGTGGTCCGGCCAAAAGATTTGGAACGACTTGGTTTGCCACAGGAGTACCTGTACCGGTTATTCAAAGCGGGGGCCCTTGAACGCATTGGGAGAGGTCTCTACCGGTATCCGACGCGTGCTGTTAGCCACCACCAATCATTGATCGAGGCCACTAAGCAAGCGCCGAATGCCATAGTGTCATTACTCTCGGCTTTGAGCTTCCATCAGTTCACCACGCAGAATCCATTTGAAGTGTGGTTGGCTATCGATCGAAAAGCCTGGCGCCCCCATATTGAGTATCCACCGGTACGCTTTGTCACGATGTCGGCCGCACTGCTAGCGGAAGGTGTTGAAACACACAACGTGGACGGTGTTGCCGTGAGAGTATTTAACCCGGCGAGAACTGTGGTGGATTGCTTTAAATACCGTAATAAGATCGGACTTGATGTAGCGCTGGAGGCATTGAGGGAGGGCTGGCGGGAAAGGCGCTTTAGTATGGATGAGATCGCGCGTTACGCACGGGCATGCAGGGTCGGCAATGTGATGCGACCCTATTTGGAAAGTTTGACCTAAAGCAGGAGAACGCTAACATGGGGAAGAAATACGACCGCCTCCATTAGACAACGATTACTCAATCTTGCGCACGAACGGAGAGAAAACTTTGACTATGTGTTGAAACAATATCTGATTCAACGTTTGCTTTATCGCTTGGGTGCGTCAGATTACAAGGACAAATTTTTACTGAAGGGTGCAATGCTGTTCTGGGTTTGGGGGAAAGAGGCTCATCGGCCTACAAGGGATATTGACCTGCTGGGGTTTGGCGATAACGACGTTTCAACGTTGGTCTCGGATTTTAGAGTTATCTGTGTTGTGGATGCGGATGACGGGCTTGTCTTTGACCTGGAATCCATCAAGGGTATTGAGATAAAGCAAGATGCGTTGTACCAAGGGGTTAGGGTGACTGGTAGGGCTGCGCTAGGAAACGCCAGTATCACATTCCAGGTGGATGTTGGTTTTGGTGACGCTGTTATGCCGGCAGCAGAGAGGGCAACCTTACCTTCGTTTCTGGATTTGCCGGCCCCCGAAATTAATGTATATCCAGTGCAGACCGTGATAGCAGAAAAGTTTCAAGCGATGTTGATGCTTGGGGAAACAAATAGTCGAATAAAAGACTTTTATGACTTATGGGTTATAGCCTCAGAACTTGATATAGAAGGCAGCTTGATGCTGAAGGCGATCAAAGCTACATGTGCGCGCAGAGAGACGGCTCTTTCCACAGATGGGCCGACTGTATTAGACGACGGCTTCGCGATCAATGAAGTGAAGAGTACGCAGTGGAAGGCATTTCTCGCGAAAAATGCACTGGCCAGTGATATGTCCTTTGCCGAGTTAATGGGAAAATTGAGTGTTTTTTTAAAGCCGCTTTATACCGCAGCGGCGAAAAAACAGGGGTTTAATCGCACGTGGTCGGCTGAGCGCTGGTTTTGGGAATATCCCGTGATACACCCGTCGCGGAAGCAGTAAGTAAGCCTGCCATAACCAGTGTTTACATTGCATTTTTTACCGGTCAGCAGGTTAACAGAACTGACCCCGGAAAATAGAACAACACGATAAGTGGAATCTCCGCCTGCATTAGGTAAGGTAGTGCGCCCATGATCAGGGGATTACTACAGAGCTTGAGTAGTGATTTTTGGCCTCTCAGCTTGCCTTTATTCCATAGCAGCGGCGTATCGAAGTGATCGCTGCTTTTCTCCCCATCCTTCCACCGGCGTGTGCAAATAACATACAACTGGAAGTGTGTAATATGGACGGTAATCAGGCAAACGGCATGACTTCAAACCTGTCATAGCGATATAGAAGCTGGCAGATGGGGTAATTTGCTAGAGAATTAGGACGTACTAATCCAAGCCGTTCAACCCAAAGCGAACATGAGGAACAGCATTTTGCTCATATTTTAACCATCGCAGCATAGGACATATGCCCAAAAGTGCCAAATTAAGGCCCTTGCCCAATTCTCTTCGTTCCTGAAAACAGTAAATTAACGCATATATATCAAGTTTACCGCTGGTTAGATTCGGAGCGAATTATGAGTGAGCAAACCTATACCTATCCGATATATGCTAAATTTATCCACCTGGGGCTTGCTGCGTTTGGTATTGCAGCCTTCCTTACCGGTGAATTAGCGGAGGACGGTGCCACATCGCAAGGCTATTTATTGCACGCTTATCTGGGGCTATCGTTGACGGCTTTTATACTGACGCGGATTTTTATCGGGCTGACATCTTCTGAAGCACTGTCTTTCAAACAGTGGTCTCCGTTTTCCCGCCGGCAATGGCGGCTGGCGCTGGAGGACTTTCGAACATTGCTGAGGCTGCATGTACCCGAGCGCGACAGGCACCAGGGGTTGGCCGGACTGACTCAAATGTTTGGACTCGCCATATTCGCCTGGATGGCACTCACCGGCACAGCGCTTTTTATCCTGGAGGGCGGCGCAGAAAGCGAACTGTTTGAGTTTATTGAAGAGGTTCATGAAGTGGGTGAGTCGTTGATTCCGCTTTATCTGGCTCTTCACGTGGGTGCTGTCATACTCCATACGCTGGGTGGAAATCCTGTCTGGAAGAAAATGTTCAAGCTGAAAGCGGATTAGGGCGCTCCGAACAGAGGGACTCCTATGTGAAGATCGGGAAGTATCTGCCAGCATTGGTGCTGGTTTCTGCAATGGCCTTTTTTGTCTATGACATTGTCATCGATGTTATTGACAATGTAGACAGCTCTCTACACATCAGTATTGAGCTGTTGGTATTTGCAGCAATCTCGGTTGTTTTGTTTCGTGAATTGCAACATATCAAACTCTTGAACAAAGCGATCAAGGAAGAAAAGTCAAAGACGGCAAGACTGGCTGGAGAGCTGCTGTCGGTAATGCGGGATCAGTTTTCCCAGTGGAATCTCACGCCTTCGGAGAGTGATGTGGCATTGCTATTGGTTAAAGGTCTATCGATGAAAGAGATCGCCGACGCCCGTAGTGTCAAGGAAAAGACTGTTCGAAGCCAGGCCACAAGTATTTATGCGAAGTCCGGGTATGCGGGAAGGAATGAATTGGCAGCGCATTTCATTGAGGACTTGATGAGTGAAATTTGAGGTCCAGGAATTTAAGACCCAAACGCTGTCGCCCAACGTCACACAGGGGCGAATACTTTCACCCCTGTGTGACTGGCCAACAAGCGGGAAACGTTAGAAGTTATACCTCAAAGTCAACCCATAACGGGTGCTCTGCTGGTGGTATACAACCCGCCCGGCGAAACCGGAAAACGCATAGGTTTCCGCTTCGCTGCCTTCGAGGTTTTTACCCCACAATGTCAGGGACCACATATCATCGGCGGCGGCGATCGCCACCTGGGCATCCAGACTGCTCACCGGGCCGTAACCGGCATTGGGATCGCCCAGCTGCGCCGCCTGATCGTCGGTCCAACTGTAACTGGTCTGGACCCTGGCAATCAGGTTATCCCCCACTGGCCACTCATAATTGACCAACCCGTTGTAGCTCCACTCCGGAGACTGGGCCAGTGTCTGGCCGACACCGATGGCGTTGGTGATATGATCCACCGTAAACGGCTGCCCGGGATCATCGGAAATTCCGCGCATATCCGCTGTGCTCGGCGCTTTGGTGACCTTGCTGTTCAGATAGGCCACGCCCAGACGCACATCCAGTCCGTTCATCGGTAACCAGCGCAAATCCAACTCGGCCCCTTCGGTTTCCGATTCCGGGATCCCGATCAGGGTGGTGTCGGTGATCTCAAACCCGAAGAAATCACTGAAACCGTTTTCGACGTACGTAATCAGCGACTGGCGGTTTTCATAGTCGAGGAAAAAGGCCGCACCGTTGATTTGCAAAGTGTTGTCCAGCAGGGTCGCCTTAAAGCCCATCTCGTAACTGGTGACATCTTCCGGCTCCACATAGCCCCAGGCGCGTCCGGGATCGCTGTCGAGTACCGGGGCACCGTAAAACAAACCGCTCTTGTAACTGGTGGCCACATTGGCGTACACCAGCCAGTCGTTGTTGGGCATCCAGTCCAGGCCGATCTTGCCGGTCACGCCGTCTTCGTCGTGAGTCTCGTCGAGCAATGCCAATGTATCGTTAAAGGAACCGGCAAGATCGGTATTGGTGTCGATACCGTCGAAGCTGCGTTGATCCTGGGAATAGCGCAGCCCCACCGTCAGTTTCAAGGTCTCGCTCAGTTCGGTTTCCGTGTGCAGGTAGACGCCGTAGGATTCGGTCTCCTGGGTGTAATCGGCAATAATCAAATCGGAGCCCACATCGCGGAAGGTTTCATAGGCGACAAAGGAATCATCGAACGTGCCCAGGGCTTCCACCGTTTCCCTGGATACGTTAAAGCCGAGTATCCAGTTAAAGGCTCCGTCGGTATTGCCGGTAAAACGCAACTCCTGGGATACCTGCTCGATACTGTTGTCCTGCATAAAGTCGGTAATACGCTCGCTGGTGCCGCCATAGTTGTCCACCACTTCCTGATCGTAGCTGTCCCAGGCGGTGATGCTGGTGAGGGTAAAGGGTTCAAAATCCACCGTCAGGTTCAGTGCCAGACCATAGCCCTCCTCATCACGCCCGACATCCAGGTTGCCCACCGTCACCTTGCGCGGGTCTATCGGACTGTTGAGTTCCGGGTAGCCCCAGGTTTCGTGACGCTCGGCATCCGGTGACAGGGGCGTACCCTTGTCCCTGGTGTAGTAGGCCTTAAACAGGCCCGTTGTGGATTCGGACAGATCAAACGCCAGTAATCCGCGCACGGCCTGGCTATCATCCTTGCCATACTCCTCGCCGGTATTGATATCGGTTTGCCAGCCTTCGTCCTGGTCCACCAGGTTAACCGCCACACGACCGCGCACGGCATCATTCAGCGCACCGCTGGCTGCGCCGGTTACCTCTACCCTGTCCCAGCGGCTGTAATCCGCTTCCACATAGGCTTCGAATTCGTCGGTGGGTTTGTTGCTGATAAAGTTGATTGCACCACCGGTGGTGTTCTTGCCATACAGGGTGCCCTGGGGACCTTTCAACACTTCCACCCGTTCGATATCAAACAGCTGGCCCCCCAATAGCGCCGGCGCACTGGCAAAGACCTCGTCGGTGTACACACCGACGCCGCTGTTATTGTTGGGACTGAAATCGTCGAGCCCGATACCGCGTATGGCAAATATCGGGGTGCCGCCAGAGGTGGCATTGGTAGTCACCAATCCCGGGGTATGGGCGCCGAGATCCACCGCACTCTCCACCTTGAGTTTTTTCAAGTCGTCGCCACCGAAGGCGCTGGCAGACACACCAATGTCATTGACACTCTGAGCGCGTTTTTGAGCGGTCACCACAACCTCTTCGATCTGTTGCTGACCGTAGGTGACATTGGCAACACCCAGGCCGGCAATGGAAACGGCCAGAAACGGTCGGGGAAAAACCCGTCTACTTATCATCGTTATCTCTCCTCTTTGTCCAAACGCTCACCTTGTCCAAACTCTTAACCAAGGGCAAACCCTATGAGTTCATGATGGCGTTAGCGTAGCGCTACTGACCAAGCGGGCGAAATAACCCCATTTCGTTAGCACCCGACAACAGCCCACCAAAGCAGCGCACCAAAACAGTGCAGCCCATACTATATAGAGGAGAGAAAAAAGAGGGCAATGCTAGGGCGGCACCGCCAGATAACGGATTAACGGATCCTCGCCCGGACGCGGCCCGCTCTGGGCCATGGAGTCGATAAAGAGCACAAACAGTTCCGCTTGGGATGCTACATCCAACTTGGCGTAGCTGTTCTTGCGGTGCAGTTTGACGGTTTCCGGTGAGATGCCCAATTTCTCCGCTGCCGATTTGGTGGAGTGGCCGCGTAAAAAAAGGTGGATCACTTCCTGTTCCCGATTGGTCAATAACGAGGTGCCAAAATGCGCAAGTCCGGACTTCAGGTATTGCGGTAAATTTCTCTCGCCACTGTCTATCATGGGTGTGGGATTAAGGCGGGCCATGTGCTGACGCATCAACTGGCACACAATTCCGGCGACCGAGCGAAGCTGTGACAACTCCCTGTCGCTGAAGGGCGTTTGATTCTCTTTACGGCCAAAGGAGATATTGGCGAACCCGCCATCGTTGTCGTAAACGATATAGCCCGCCTCGTCGATCATATGAATACGCACATAGTAACTGCGGTAGTATTCCGAATCGCGAAAGGCCGCGGGCGCCAGGTCGGCGAGTCGATAAAATCCCTCAGCGAACTGTTCAGCGCCGGCCAGATAGAAAGGATCCAGCAAATAGGGGCCCTTTAGAAAGGCTTCCACATCCCCGGTATCCGCCATCTGACCGCGTGTATCCTTGGCAAACGGGGCTTGGCCATGGGGATAAAACCAGATGATGGGATCATCGTGGGGTGCCAGAACCGCCAAGGCGTCGTACAGGCAGGCGGCGAAGCTTTCATCCCCCAGGGCAGCCATGGCCGTTGCCAGGTGCGCATTCCAGGCATCGAAGTCCGGTTCCGATTTGCGCATTAGCGCGTCTCCAATGGCAGAAGCAAATTTAATGTGGGCACGCTTTATACCTGTCTTCCCTATTGGGTAGGTTAATACGCACTTAAGTATAACAAGCGACTGTGGCGTCAACCCCACTGGTACTACACGGCAACGCGGCGGCGGGACATCAGGGCAGCGCTGAATAGGGCAATCTCAGCTTGAAGCCCGTGGCCCCGACATCAGTTTGCCTGCCGATCTCTCCGGCGTCAGGCGTTAGAGAAAAGCCTGACTATACTATGTGCAACCCGGTGTTGTGGAGGCACTTATGAACAGTCGAACTATGGTTATCGCTACCTTAGCTTTCATCGCTATATTGTTTTCTGTGCCGGGATTAACCCAGGTACACGATCCAAAAGCCCTGCTTGCCGATCCGGCGACCGCCACCGGCCCGATCGCCCCAGCGCTTTCCGGATTGGGTGACCATCACTTCAAAGTCACTACCGATAACCCCAAGTCCCAATTCTTTTTTGATCAGGGTCTTCGCCTGACGCTGGGTTTTAACCACTCCGAGGCTCTGCGTTCCTTCAAGGAAGCTGCCCGGCTGGATCCCCACAATGCCATGGCCTACTGGGGCATTGCCCTGGCGCTGGGGCCCAATCTGAATTTACCGATGCTACCCGGGGTGGTCCCCCAGGCCTATGCCGCCATTCAAAAAGCCCAGGCCCTGAAAAGCCGGGCAACCAAGCGGGAACAGGATTATATCGATGCCCTCGCCCGACGCTACAGTAATGACCCCGAGGCCGATCGGTCAGCCCTGGACGCGGCCTATGCGGATGCCATGGCGGCGCTGTCGAAGCGTTATCCCGATGACCTGGACGCCGCCACCTTCTACGCGGCCGCTATTATGAACACCAATCCCTGGGACTATTGGTACCGCGACGGCAGTCCCAAATCGCACACAGAGATCGTGATGAAAACCCTGCAATCGGTTATCGCACGCGATCCGAAACACGCCGGTGCCCACCACTACCTGATTCACACCGTGGAAGCCTTTCGCCCCGAGCTGGGCGTAGCCAGTGCCGATCAACTGGGAGAATTGATGCCGGGAGCCGGACACCTGGTGCACATGCCCGCCCATATCTACATGCGCGTCGGGCGTTATGCCGATTCCTTTGATGCCAATACGCGGGCTATTGCAGCGGATGAGGGTTATATCACCCAGTGCCGCGCCCAGGGGCTGTATCCGCTGGGTTACTACCCACACAATATCCACTTCCTGGCCTGGTCCGCCATGTTTCAAGGCCGCAGCCGGGAGGCGTTGAAAGCCGCACGCAAAGTCGCGGCGAAAATAGCGGTCAACGGGGAAGAGAATACCTGGGCGCTGAACGAAACTTTTCTCAGTCAACCGATCTTCGTCCTGGTCCGGTTCGGTCGCTGGGAGGAGATTCTCAAAGAACCCCAACCCGACCCCAAAGCCCGTTATATGAACGGTATTTGGCACTACGCCCGCGGTATGGCCCATGTCCACCAAGGGCAACACCGCAAGGCGCAGAAGGAGCTGAAGGCATTGACGCAACTGCGCAAACAGGTCGCCAGGGACGAAAACTACTTTATCGGTTTCGGTGCGGCAGCAAGCCTGATGACCATCGCCGAGGAAGTCCTTACGGGTGAGATTGCCGCCAAGCGCGGGGACTATCCCAAGGCGGCTGCGCACCTGGAAAGAGCCGTGCGCCTGGAGGATGGATTGCTCTACAACGAACCACCGGACTGGTATTTTCCGGTGCGGCATGTGTTAGGCGCGATACTGCTCGAAGCCGAGCTACCCGCTGAAGCGGAAGTGGTCTACTGGGAGGACCTGCGGCGCAATCCGGAAAACGGCTACGCCCTGTTTGGTTTGGAACAGGCGCTAAAAGCGCAGGGTAAGGAGACAACCCGGACAGTGATTGCCAAGCGCTTTGAGAACGCCTGGCAGGACGCGGATATTCAACTTAGCAGTTCGCGCTTTTAAACAGGTAATTGCGGGCGGGGCTATTTTAGCCCCGCTTCCCGCGTCAGGTTTTCAACCCCCAAATTGGTCAGCAAAATGTCGTCCTCGATACGAATCCCGCCGTAGGGTTGCAGTTTTTCCACTTCACGCCAGTTGATTCCCTGCCGACGCTCATCGGCATGGGCCTGCGCCAACAAAGGCGGGATAAAATAGAGCCCCGGCTCTATGGTAAACACCATATTCGCTTCAATCCGGCGTGTCAGGCGTAAATAGGGATGCGCGTCGGGCGGCGCCAACTCATCCCCCTCAGGCGAATGCATCCAGCCACCGCGATCGTGTACCTGTACGCCCAACAGATGTCCCAAACCGTGGGGAAAGAAGACGCCGGTAATGCCTGTCTCCAAAGCCTCATCCACTGTGCAATCGATCAGGTCGAATTCGGAAAGCACACCGGCCAGGAAACGATGGGCAGTGATATGGAGATCAATATAACTGCCGCCAGGTTTGATGGCGCCAATAATATCCCGCTGCAGTTGATCCATCGCGGTAATCAGTTCGGCAAATCGTGACCCGGACGCGGCGTAGGTGCGACTGATATCCGCCGCGTATCCCGCCACATCCGCCCCGGCATCGATAAGGAATGACCTGTGTTCCCCCGGTAATCGACGCTGCTTCTGCATATAGTGCAACACGGCGGCATTTTCGTTGAGGGCGATGATGTTGGTATAGGGCAGTTCATTCTCCAATTGTCCGGTGGCCTCCAGGTAGGCCATATGGATTCCGAACTCGGAGGCCCCCGCGGCAAAAGCTTCAGCCGCCGCCCGATGGCCCTTGACCGCAAGGCGGTTGGCGAGGCGCAGGCAGCCCTGCTCGTAGGGGGATTTGTAAGCGCGCCGGTAATCCAACGCATTCAATAGGGGTTGGGGATTGATCGTTACCCCGGGCAGCTGATCCAACAGGTTGATTGCCGGGCCGATATAGGCCGCTGCGCGAAGACTGGACTGGAGACGCCCCAACAACGCCTCTACCGTGGCAAAGGTGGTCAGCGCAAACTGCTGCTGAACCCGTTCGCTGGAAACCGGAATCACCTTGTGCCAGATATCCTCCGGCTGGAAGTGAAACAACTGCGGGCGATCGCTGTTCACATCGATCAACAGCAACGACTGGCTGGCCTCTTCCAACGGCAGCCAGGTGGTGAAATACGGGTTGCATTTAAACGGATAGTGACCATCATCGCGAAAGCGATAGAGTTGGTCGCCGGCACCAATCAGCAGCTGCTCATAACCCAGGGACTGCAGCAGCTGGCAAGTGTTTTTAAAGTGTTGTTGAATATGCGTCGGGTAAAGGGGCGCTATAGCATCGGGAATCACCTATCAACCTCATCTCTTTTCGTCTGACTCTCAAATGACGAACTCAGCACCCGCGCCCTCAACGATTCAGGTGTAAGATTTTCTGTCGATCCCTTGTGACGAACCTCAATAACAATCCCCAATGACAATCCCAACAAACGTACAGTCGGTCAGTCGGTTGTCGCTGAGTGTATTACATCATCAACGTTTGGGCGGAATAATCAGTCTTTTCCCATATGCTCTGTGGGATCCTCCGGTGCGGCAAATTCCTTCACCGCCCGCAACAACTGTCGACAGGTAATCTGGCCCACCAGTTTCCCCTCCTCCACTACCGGGCGGCGACGCTGATTCTTTTTCATCATATCCGATGCCAGATCGACGATATCCTCATCGGCATTGGCGACTTCGACTGTGGTGGTCATCACGTCCCCCACCAAACCGATACCGGATTCATTGTAGATGGAACTCAACACCGCTCTCATGCAGTCGGTTTCCGATAACATACCGACCAGGTAGTTGTCATCGTCGACGACACACACACCGGAAACCTTGTTGACGATGATATGGTGAATGGCTTCCAGCAAGTTCGTGTCTGGTTTCACGCTCACCGGGTTGTAAACCATATAGTCTTTGAGTTCAACGGAACGCAGCATTTTACTATCCCCCAACTTCTCACTGGTATAGAGCGCACCATTCAACAGCGACTCTCGTCAAGTGGTACCGCCTCTCATACGTTATCGGTCGCTTTCACACGAATATTAGGTTTTCGCGTATACCGCATCACTTTTCCCTATGCCATATAACCAAAAGATAGTTTTTTTCGATATAAGATGCAAAGAAAAAGCCGGGATTTACCCGACAATCGACAGGATTAGCAGCGACTCTCCCCACCTTATCTATACTAACCCTTAGGGTTCGCCCCACCCGTTAACCAACACGGAACAACCAACACCTATGGATAAAACCACACGCATCGGCATTATGGGATTTGGCCATATCGGCCGCCACCTCTATCGCCTGGCCATGGAGGGGGACGATATCGCCGTAGTCGCGATCAACGATATCGCCCAACCGGATATCCTTCATTATTTACTGACCAACGACCGTCACAACCGCTGTGACGCCCGACTCGAAAACAACTACCTGATCAACGACAAGTTTCGAAGTCGGTTGTTGGGCGTCAGAGACCCGAGATCCGTTCCCTGGGACGTCTTCGATGTGGATGTGGTGGTGGACTGCACCGGAGTCTTTAACGACCGCCGCAGCCTGCAGGCCCACCTGGACAGCGGAGCCCCCCGGGTGTTTACCTCGATGCTCCCGGCCGAGCCCATCGACGCCCTGGTCATGCCGGGCTTGAACGACCGGGATGCCCGTCCCGAGCACCGGTTGATCTCCGCCGGATCCTCCACCACCAATGCCCTGGCGCTGCTGCTGACCGTGCTCGACCGGACCCTGGGAGTGGAAGCCGCCAGTATGGTTACCCTGCACGCCTATACCAGCGACCAGTCGCTGCAGGATTATGCCGGCAAGGATTTCCGCCGCAGTCGCTGCGGCGCGGAGAATATTATTCCCAACACCAACGCCTCGGCCGAATGGGTGGCGAAAGTGTTGCCGCAATTTGCCGGCAAATTGCAAAGCAGCGCCCTCAATGTTCCTATCCAAAAGGGGTCGCTGCTGGACTTGACCGTCTCACTGAAGAACCCCGGCCACGATGTCGAGGATGTGAACCGCGCCGTGGCTGAAAGCGTCGAGACCTACCCACAATTGTTGAGTGTGGCCACCGATCCGATCGTGTCCTCGGATGTCATCGGTTCCCGCTACTCCGCCATCTATGATCTCAAGGCCACCCTTATGTCTGGCGAGCACTTGGTCAAAACCCTGAGCTGGTACGATAACGGCCTCAGTCACGCCTGCCGGCTGATCGAGGCCCTGCGGCTCTACAGCCAACTGCCAGTGCCCGCAAGCGGCAAAGGAGGTCGCCCATGAGAGTCGCTATCAACGGACTTGGCCGTATCGGCCGCTCAGTGTTCCGGATTTTGCATGAGATGCCGGCGTCGAAAGATATCCAACTGGTGGCCATCAATGACCTGTTCGACAACGAGACCCTGCGCTACCTGCTCAACTACGACACCGTCATGGGGCGCTTTGACGGCAAACTGGAACTGGTCGATGGCGACCTGATAACCGACCGCGGCCGTATCCGCATGCTCAAATTGCGCGCGCCCGACCAACTGCCCTGGGCCGGTTTGAATGTCGATGTGGTGATCGAGGCGACGGGGGTGTTCCGCGATCGCGCCAGCCTTACCCAACACCTGGATGCCGGCGCCAAGCGCGTTATCCTGACGGTACCGGCCAAAGACGCCATTGACTACACCGTAGTGCTCGGCGTCAACGAGGATGGCCTCAAGCCCGAGCACCGGCTGATATCCAATGCCAGCTGCACCACCAACTGCCTCGCCCCGATGGCCAAGGTGCTCAATGACGCCTTCGGTATCGAGGAGGGGGTAATCAATACCGTACATGCCTACACCAACGATCAGCGCCTGGCCGATGTACCACACTCCGACTGGCGCCGCAGCCGCGCTGCGGCGGAAAACATCATCCCCACATCCACCGGCGCGGCGAAGGCGGTAGGGGTGGTACTGCCGGAACTGAAAGGCAAGCTCGATGGGATTGCCTGCCGGGTACCCGTGCCCGACGGGTCGGTGGTGGATCTGTTTGCCAAACTTCGCAAACAGGTCACGATCGAAGACGTCCACCAGGCGGTGCGCGCCGCTAGCGACAGCCCGCGACTGAAACAGATTCTGCACTATGCCGACACGCCCCTGGTGTCCTCCGATATCATCGGCAACCCCTGTTCTTCCATCTACGATGCCGAATTCACTCAAGTCACCGACGGCCGTTTTTTGCGCACCCTGAACTGGTATGACAACGAGTGGGGATACTCCAACCGGGTCTGCGACCTGTTGGACATCATTCACGAGTTTGGCTGATTGTTCAGTCTGCGCCTCAACCCCGGGGCCTTGTCCCCGGCCAAGGCGGCCGAATCAACAAGTCGGTCAAATCAACAATGCGCCCTCCTGTGTCAAAAACTTGAACTTCGTCACAACTCTCGCCCCGTCCGGTTGGTTTCGCTCCCTTTCAGGACTTTTCATGAATTTGTGGAAAACTTGATATTCATCACAGCTCTCGCCCCGCCCGGTTTGTTGTGTTCCACTTCAAGAGTAATATCCTTTAGGAAATTTACGCGCCAGGTGCAGTTGGCGCGAAAACATTGACCATAAAGTAGGGAGACAGACACATGTTAAAACCAATTTACCGATCATCGGTGATAGCACTGGCTTGCCTTGGCCTCGTTGCCTGCGGCGGTTCAGACAGTTCCGATCCCGGCACCGGCGTGTTGAGCCTGGACGTTACCGATGCAACGGTGGACAACGTCGAGAAGGTTCTGGTCCAGTTTGTCGGTGTCACCGTCCAGCACGCGGAGGGTGGACAGGAAAGCCTGCCGCTGAGCGGAGACAGCCAGACTTGCCAGGAGCTGCTGGATGGCGTGGAGCCGAGCCCCACACCCGAAGGCGAATCCACCGTCCGTTGTATTGAGCTGAAAGAATTGCAAGGCACGGACAGTGCAAGCCTGCTGGATGGGGAAACGTTGACAGCCGGCAAATACCCCTGGATGCGCCTGGATGTGCAGGCCGAGCGCGGCGTTATGGACTCCATGGTGGTCCTGGATGACGGCGGCATTGAATCCCTGTATATCCCCAGCGGCAGCGAATCCGGACTCAAACTGAATACCGGCTTTACAATACTGGCCGGCGGCCTTCATGATTTTGTGATTGATTTCGATTTGCGCAAATCCGTCAACGATCCCCAGGGTTTCAGTGATTACCGGCTGCGCCCCTCTCTGCGTATGGTGGACATGGCGGTAAGCGGCAATATCACAGGTAGCGTGGATGCCGACCTGCTAACGGCGGATGGCTGTACCGGCGATATCAACACTGAAACCGGATATGCCGTTTACGTGTACGAAGGTGGTGCCGACACTACGACCGGCGACGAAGGTAGCGAAGATGCACCGCTGACCAGTGCCAGCGTCGGTTTCAATGCTGATTCAGGCCTGTACGAATACACTGTGGGCTATGTGGCACCCGGCGAATACAAGGTTGTATTCACCTGTCAGGCCGCCGATGACGATTCGGAGCTGGGCGGTGACGTCATCGAATTCGTTGAAAGCGCCGACAGCCCGACAACCGTAGTCGCCAACGAGGACAGCGTCGTTGACTTCACTGTGAGCGTAGAGTAACGACACACAGGGTAGACCGGCCGGCGATATCACCGGCCGGTTTATCGAGCCACCGCCCCAGATCTGCCTGCTACCCCGCGCAATGTACAGAGCGCAGCTCTTTATCCTCCATAACCTTACACTCCCAGCCTTGCTTATACTAAACTTTGGAACTTTCCAGACTTAGGAGCTTTCGCGCAGTATCGCCAACAGCGGTTCTGTGAACTCCCCATTTAGTCAATCACACGTGTAGGGACAGTAGCTTTATGAAGAGTTTTAACCAGTGGGTGAGTTCTATCGCCGAAGCCGGCCTGGAACTGCTGGCCGGCAGCCGGCAGGAGCCGGGCAACTCCCTCGCCGGGCTTTGTCGCGAACTCTGCACCAGCAAGGGCGAGGCAATGGGCACTGCCATTGCCCACCGGGTGGTCAAAGCCTACCGGGCACTTTCCAGCGAGGAAAAGCGCGATTTTTTTCAATTGCTCTGCGACGACTTCAGTCCCGATCCGGAAACCATTATTCACTGTGCCGAGGCTTACAAGGATAATCCCGACCTCAGAAACTATCGCTGCCTCAGTCACGCTATCGAGGCCCCGCGCCAGCAGTTGTTTCGCCGCATCAATATGGCCCCACGGGGCACCGCCACGCTGATCGGGATGCGTCAGGACCTGCTGGCCACGGTGCCGGACAACCCGGCCTTTGCCGCCGTCGATGCCGACCTCAAGCACCTGTTGATCTCCTGGTTCAACCGCGGTTTTCTCACCCTGGAGCAGATCAGCTGGCGCACCCCGGCCCACATTCTGGAGAAGCTGATAGCGTACGAAGCCGTTCACGAAATGCGTGGCTGGAGTGACCTGCGCCGGCGCCTGGCCGATGACCGCCGCTGTTTCGCATTTTTCCATCCGGCGCTGGAAGACGAACCCCTCATTTTTGTGGAGGTGGCCCTGGTCAAAGGCATAGCAGGCAACGTTCAGCAACTGCTTGCCGACCCGGAGCTGGATAACGGCAACGGCCTGTTAAATGGCAAGAAAGCCGACTTCGATACCGCGATTTTTTACTCCATCAGCAATTGCCAGGAAGGGCTCAAGGGCATCTCTTTCGGCAACTTCCTGATCAAGCAGGTGGTGCTGGAATTGCGCAAGGAGTTCGAGCAACTCAAACAGTTTGCCACCCTCTCCCCCATTCCCGGCTTTTGTCGTTGGCTGGAGCGCGAAGTCCTGGCGGGCCCTTCAACACTGGTCACCGAAGAGGAGCGGGAGCGGCTCAATATGCTCAGCTCCAAAACCTGGTATAACGACCCCGCCTGCACGGAATCCCTGCAACCCATTTTGATGCGGCTCTGCGCCCACTACCTTTACCACGCCAAAAAAGGCAGCACACCCCTGGACCCGGTTTCCCGCTTCCACCTGGGCAATGGTGCCCGTATTGCGCGCCTGAATTGGCTCGGCGACACATCCGTCAATGGCATTAGACAGTCCGCCGGCTTGCTGGTGAACTATGCCTACGAATTGAAAAAGGTGGAGGAAAATCACGAGGCTTACTTCAACGACGGCGTGATCGCCACCTCGTCCGAGTTCCAGAAACTGCTGAAGTAAGCCGCTAATAGCTCTGCGCAAGTGCGCTAGCCGACAATCAGTACAACTGACAGCGCCGTTAAAGCACCCAACGAACGATTAAACCATTGCCTGGCACGCTCCGATGTCAGGTGCTGGCTTACCTGATCACCGAGCAGCGTCCAAAACAAACTTGTGGGCACCACTACCAGTGCGAAGACCACGGTGATGATCACCAGTGACCAGGCCATACCCCTGCCCTCGACCGCAAAAGCGGAAAATGCAGTGATTGCCATAGTCCAACCCTTTGGATTCACCCACTGGAACATAAACGCCTGCAGGGTGCTCAGCGGCTTGCCCAGGGACTCGGCTTTGGCAGCGGTGGATGCCGTCGCTATTTTCCAGGCCAGCCACAATAAATAGACAGAACCGGCCGCTTTCAGCACCAGCTGAAGACTGGGAAAGCTCACAAACACAGAACCCAATCCGGCACCGACCGCCACAATCAACAGCGTAAATCCCAGGCACGCACCCAGGATGTGCGGAAGGGTGCGCACATAGCCAAAGTGGCTACCCGAAGCGGTCAGCATCAGGTTATTGGGACCGGGAGTGACACTCACGGAAAATACGAATAACAACAAAGAAATCAAATATTGACTGTCTATAGAATAACTGGCCATAACACGTTTGAAGCCCCTTTTCCGCAGATTTGAATTGTATCGATACAATAAATGCAAGACTGTTGTGAAAATATCGACAATTGCTACAATTTTTGTAGAAATGTCATAATATTGCCTGTAATCTGTGCGTCAACAGGATTTTTGTCACCACTACAATAGAGACAATTCACTTCATCCCCGAAGGCATTTGATATGTGGACTCCCGACCTAACGGTGTTTTCCGGCCCGACCTACAAGGCCATTGCCGATGCCATTGGCCAGGCCATCAAAGCCGGTGAGCTTAAGAGCGGTGAACGGCTGCCCACCCATCGCGCCCTGGCAGACTGCCTCGGCGTTACCGTCGGCACCATTACCCGCGGTTACGCGGAAGCGGAACGGCAATACCTTGTGGAAGCCAGAGTCGGCAGCGGCACCTATGTGCGCAATCATCCATCCGAGAACAGTGGCTTCCTGATTGCCGACGAGGAAAGCCAAAACGACAGCCAGATCGACCTCAGCTACAGCGTCGCCCTGTCCTTGAACCAGGAGCAGGACCTGAGTGATGAGCTGGAAGAGATTCGACGGGACAGGGTGTTAATGCACCGGCTGCTGCAATATCACCCGGAATACGGCATGGCGCGCCATCGCCATGCCGGCAAGCGTTGGCTGGAGATGACAGGCATTGAGTGTGTGGATGAAAACCGGATTTTGGTCTCCAACGGTGGACAGCACGGTTTCTTCACCACATTGCTGGCCCTCTGCCAACGGGGTGATACCGTACTCTGTGACGGGCTGAGCTACCCCGGATTTATCGCCGCTGCCCGCCAACTGGGGCTGCGCCTGATCGGATTGAACATGGACGCGGAGGGCAGCACCCCGGAGGCCCTGGAGCTGGCCTGCCAGCGCTACCAGCCCCGGGCTATCTATCTGATGCCTCGCCTGAACAACCCCACCAGTCGGCAGATGTCGGCCGAGCGCATCGATACCCTGGCGAGTATCTGCCGCCGACACCAGGTGCATATTATCGAAGACGACGTGCAGGGTTGCCTTACCGATAGCCAGCATGCGACCTTCACTAACCGTGCGCCGGACATCACCATTTTAGTCAGCAGCTGTTCCAAGGCACTGGCGGGTGGTTTGCGCATCGGTTTTATCTACCCCACCGCCGATACGTTTGAGCGGGTAGCCAACAGCCTGCGCGTCAGTTGCTGGATGATCGCCCCCCTGCCCGCCGAAGTTGCCTGCCGCTGGATCATGTCCGAGCGGGCGGAGCGCATGATGGCCTTGCAGCGCGACGAGTTGCACATCCGCCATCAGATGGCAGCCGAGACCTTTGCCGACTATGAGTACGAAGCCGTCTCCAGCGCCTTCAATCTCTGGCTGCACCTGCCCGAACCCTGGCGCGCCGCTGCCTTTGCCAGGCGCGCCGCCGAGGCGGATGTATTGCTGAAACCGGCCGAAGTATTCGCCGCCGGCCAGTTTCCAGCCCCCCAGGCGGTACGCCTTTGCCTGGGCGGCGAAACAACTCGCACACAGTTGCAAGAGGGACTGCAGCGCATTGCCTGCATTTTGAAAGAAATGCCCGCAGCAGACGGGGACTTCGACTAGTTCAACCCCAAAGCGCCAAATACCGCCTCGCTGGGATAACCATCGGCAATAAGTCCCCTCGCCTGTTGAAAGGCACGAATCGCGTAGCGAGTCGCGGGACCGACGATACCGTCGGGCTCGCCGGCCTCAAACCCCGCGGCGTTGAGCTGTGCCTGTAACGCCCTGACCTTCTCCAGGCTGAGCCGGGGAAGATCAGGCGGCGTGCGCTTGAGCCGGCCAGCTCCATTGATACGGTCCGCCAGGTGGCCCACCGCCAGGGCGTAAAATTCGGAGCGATTCCAACCCATAATCACATCGAAGTTGTCATACACCAGGAATGCCGGACCCGTGGCGCCGGTGGGCAACAACAGGGCAGCCTTGATATCCGCTACCGGAATGCCACCACCAAAGGCGTTTCGCAAACCCATACCGTGCCATTCAGCCAGGGCTCTCCGATGCTTCAACCCCAGTTGGTCGTAGGAATAATCCGCCGGCAACAGCACTTCGCGCCCCCAGCGAAGCTCCCGCACCCAACCCAGCGACTGCAGGAAATTGGCCGCTGAAGTCAGCGCGTCCGGCACACTGCCCCAGAGGTCCACCTTGCCGTCGCCATCCCCGTCTACCGCAAATCGACGGTAGGCCGAGGGCATAAACTGGGTATGCCCGACGGCTCCCGCCCAGGACCCCGTCAGAGGCGGCGTCACCCCAGGTGTCTCCAGCAAACGCAGTGCTTCGAACAATTCGGTGGTAAAAAACGCACTGCGGCGCTTATCACAGGCCAGGGTCGCCAGGGAATCGAGCGTCGGCATCTTACCGAGATAGCTGCCGAAATTGGTTTCCAACCCCCAAAAGGCCACCAGGTACTGGGCAGGCACGCCGTAGGTCTTTACCAACCTGCTGAGTAGTTTGTGGTGTTCACGCAACAGCTCACGGCCACGCTCAACACGCTGGGGGGTTACCCGGCGATCGAGGTAATTGGCAAACGTTTCGGTAAATTCCGGCTGGCGACGATCCAGCTCAATAACCCGCGGGACAAACTGCACCTGGGCCAGTGGGCCGGCGATCAAAGTCTCAGTCAGGCCCTCTTCGCGCGCTTGTTGCTGTAGCCTTGTGACGCACGGGGGAAAGTCCGATGCCGGGTTTGGGGCTTCGGGTTCGGTCTCGCGAGCAAGGGTAGTTTCAACACCTGCCTTTTCGGATTCGTCCCTCCCCGCAACGTCCCTCCCCGCAACGTCTATCCCGGCTTCAGCCGCATTGATAGCAAAGCCCAAAAACAACAGACATACATGAATAAACGAACGCCAAAACATGGTACAGCAACCCCAACCCCCATAGATGACTTATTAGTATCACCGTGCCCGTTGCCAATGCAAGAAGGAGCGCCGAAGGGAGTGATGCCGATCAAATAATTTTGGCGCGGTACTTGAGTATCGGGAATTTCAGTGAGTGGCTATGGCGCTAACCATGGCAGGGTGACAGCCGGGATCCAACCGGCTTTTGCATAGCGAGTGGCGATAGTCGTTTGTATGTGGAAGCTGATTACCATCCTTAACGCGATGGCCGGGGATGGTATAACATGGGGATATTGAGAGTTTTTTAGGGGGGGGGTGATGCCACAGTCGATTATTAGGCTTCCCGGCTTTTGTGTGCGAGTTTGTGTGCATGTCGCTCCCAGTTTTCCCCGTCAAATTCCGTGATATTGACTGCTTTTGGTTCAGTATCAAGGCAATGAACATTGACATCAATGCCGTCAGGATTTGAACGAGGCGTATAAAATGGCTTGACGCCACATATTTTGCAAAATGTGTGCTTCGCTACACCTGTATTAAAGGAATAGGTGGACAACGAGTCCTCGCCGCTCAGCAGTTTGAATTTGCTCAGCGGCAGGATATAGTGAAGATAGCCCGACTTTGAGCAGACTGAGCAATTGCAGTAATCGGCTTCTATAACCTCCGGCGCCTCAATTTCGAATGTTACCGCCTGGCAATGACAGCTACCTTTATAAATCACTGAACGCCCCCTGAAACATAACCGACTGTTACTCGGTGAACGGCGCTGTAGGGAGCCCCCGGAATGCGCCCTAAACGCCGAACCTGATTAGACCTGAAAATACCACGCGCTGCCAATGGAGCCGCGCCGCCTAATGGTTTCATGCTTGGCGGCCAAATAACAGGTTACCACTTGAAGCCCCCAAAAAGATTGCACATCCACGATTAAACAGCTTGGCCATGCGGGGCTTTTCGAACCAGTGACGAAGGTATAAACCAAAAATGGCATACACAGAGATTGCCAGCATCTCCAATACCAAATAAGTGACACCTAATATAAAAAACTGCTCGTTAATGTTTGCTGCCGTATCGACAAATTGCGGCAGGAAAGCCGTAAATATCAAGATGGCTTTCGGGTTGCCGGCAGCAACAGTGAACTCTTGAGTCGCCAGCCTTGAAAGGCTTTGTGAAGCTTCAAGGTCATACATTGGGCTGGACTCTGAACGCCACAGTTGGATAGCCATCCAAAATAGATAAACCGCACCAACAACCTTAACCCCGAAAAAAACCAATTCTGACGTGTATAGAATTGCTGCCAAGCCTAATGCGGTGAGTGTAATCATACCCGAAAAGGCTATAAGCCTTCCCAAGCTACCCACAAATGACGCTTTGAAGCCAAAGCAACGCGCATTGTTCATTGCCAGCAGGTTATTGGGACCGGGTGTCATATTTAGCGCAAAACACGCCGGAATAAAAAGTAACAGTTTGAAGAGTTCCACTACTCCCCCCTTGTTTGAGACTAACGAGTGTCAACCGGCCCCTCCGGTCGATGGAACACCCCATGTTGCCTTTTGTTCTTCTGTGTGCCGGCGACCAGGACAACCTGCAGCGGACACCCCTGGGTGGCACGCCCGCTTATCGGCTCCGGTACCTGCGCACCCACATGCAGGCGTCGCCACAATTACGTCTCCAGCTTGCCCGGTCACATTCTGGCGTTGCCCCGATTACGCCTCCAGCTTGCGCGGGAAAACCCTCTCGACGAGGCCTATCGCAATCGCGACGCCGGCAGCAATGAACCCGGCCGCAACCTGAAGCTTTCCTATCGCTTGTGACGGGATCTTAGCCTTGTCCCATCACCCGATGCAATCAGAGCAGAGCGCTTCTCTTCACCTGCTTACACCTGCTTACACCTGCTCACCGCTGACCACCCCTGATCGCCAATCCCGTTAGAACACGGGACAAACGGATTAACGACTCACCCGATGCAGCCCGGGTAGCTTGATAGTCATCATGGTCCAGTAGGGAATCCAGGCATCGGGGTTATCCTCTTTCTGCAGGCGCAACCCGTCCCGGTCATCGTGCACAATCCATTCATTGCCCCAATCGTCCAGGTAGTGATCGCCCGCACAAGCTTTGGATTCCATCAAAACCTGCTCGGCGTTACCTTCTATCCTGTTCATGATTGCCAGACCTCCAACTGATGCAGTGACTACAGTTGTCATAATGCACCCAAAGTGCGCGGCAAAACAAAAAGGATAAAGTAATAAAAACAGGGATTTTTAATCTCCCTCATCCTAACCGGCAGCGCCTGCGAGCTTGTTTTACCGATCAGGAGGATGGAAATACCGGTGTACACCGATGTCAGTTGCTGCTTTTACAATAGGCCCAGCTATCCCCCGCACTGTCGACCGAGACATCGGGAAGGTGTCTGGCAGGTGGGAGAAATTCCTGTGGGTTGATTTCTAACACTGACCGTCGGCGCGTGCGATGGCGCTCTTCTGAATCCTTTAATTGCACGTCATCTTGCCTATCGTGCTGAGTTTGAGCGGCGCTCATGTCTACTTCTCCGATTATGCTGTCGCCAATGAGTTAACACCATGCATGATTATCAACGGTTATGATTACGGGTTCATTAAAAAAAAGCGGGATTCAACTTCTCCCCCTATTTTTTAAAAAAATGCGAAAAAAATAGCAGGTTGTAACTGTCGCACCCCTCACCATGGCTTTAACTATGATACTCGCAATCATAGTGTTTTCAGCGCCAAATTTTGTGATTTTAATTCTAAATTGACAGAATAATTAGCGTCTATTCGTTGCCTGAACCGCAGGATACATGGAAACCGCAGGATGAGACCCACGGCGGGTACGCGCCATTTGCGCACACGACGTCTTTATTTCCCGATATACAGTTTCGGCTTGCCCCTCATAACGTTTTGAAAAATGAAAAGGCACCAGCTTTTTTACCTGCGCCGCTGAAGCCAGTTCTCCGCAGGCCCGAGTGGTCAAATGCCCGTTGGCCTTCGCCAGTTTTTCATCCTTCAGACAGTAGGGCGCCTCACAAAAAAACAGATCGCAATCCCGGGCCAGTTCGACCAGCGCTTCGCGGTTGCGGGTGACATCCGCCAGGTCTGTTGCATAGACCAGCGTATCGGTGCGCCCCTCGACCAAGAGCCTCTCTGCCAGGGTTTCCACGGTGGCGCTGGTACCATCGGGCAGGGTGATCACCGAATCCAACTCACCCCGCTTCAGCCCATGCTTAAGATCTTGCAACCAGGGGCCCGGCGAGACTGTGAATTCGGCCAGTTTTTCCCTGCTGACATTAAAATGGGGTGACAATTTCAGGCTGTAGGCCAGCACCGGCGTAGTCCCATTGTCGGTCACGCCGGTTCCCATACCGTGTTCCAGGACAACCGCTTTTACGGTGAATGCCGGATCGGAAAGAATAATCCCGTCTGCCACCGGTATATCCGCCAATCGCCGCGACGCCGACTCTCCGGCGACAATGCGCCAGCATTCCAGGTGATCGCCACGCAACTCCGCCACATCAAACTGCGGTGCGCGATCCTCCACCCGATCCCACAGCAACCCCTGAACCAGACCAGCGATATTCAGGGCGATACCCGGCGGCCCGAAGATACGGCAACAGGGGTAATAGCCGATACGGGAGCGCAAAAACCAGAGAAAGCCACCGATATGATCGGCGTGGGCGTGACTGAAAAAGATATCGCTGGTTTGGTGAATAACACGGGTCGGGAGCCGGCTCGATTCACCCAGGTCGAATAACAGGTGACGGCGCTGATTGGTCAAGTGCACATGTAACAGCGGGTCACCAAAGATGCCGTTTATGAGAGTCGCTGTGGCTGAGCCCAAACGGACACTGACGGGGTCACCCCCGCGGGGCGGTCGAGGGTTATAACCACGGTGATGACGGGCCCAATCGCTGGCTCCGACTCGCTGTAAATCCGTCACCGGAGTAAAGTGGGATGTGCGCAATTTCCCGCGACTGGATACCGCATCGCGCACCAACAGCCGATTGGCATGCTCTGGTGCGTCATCCTTGTCTCGATGGCGGAGTTTGAGCCGCAGGCCGTCATCCTCCCATACCAACACCTCTCCCATGGCCAGCAAGCGTTCGTCGGCATAGAGCGCGCACTGGCGGCCTTGCCAACTGTCGGGATCACCTAACTCTGTACCCATTCCCAAAAGCGTCAACTGCGATAATGGCAACTTTATTTCCCGCGCCTGCACCATAAATCCCTGCCACGCCCGGCTGCGGGCTTCGGCTCGTCGGCTTTTGCTAAGTGGCAAAGCCCCCGGGGCAGGTTGCATCAAAGTAATACTCATGCCCGATGACGGCGTCAGCGCGGACAGTAGCCGCGGCACGGGTTCACGTGTGAGATAGCATACTGCCGTTACCGGCAATTGGTTCAGCAGTGTCGATAGCAATTCCTCGCCGGCCGCACCTGCCACAACACCGGGGGTATCGACAATCAATTTGCCGGCATCACGACGGAAGCGATGGAGTTGGCGCGAGCAGAGTTTGCGCTCGGCATTGGTCAACGGCAAGCGATAGCGCACCGCATCGAGGCTACAAAGTGGCTCGAAGTCGAGCAGCTTCCAGCCTTCGGCCTGTCGCACACCAAAACTTACGGCCCCGGGCGGCCCAAACTCGGGAGAGCCCGGATCGCCGCTGAGGCAATAACAGCTTTGCGCAGCATCCCAAAGCGATGCCGCCAGCCTGGCGGCGAGAGTGGATTTCCCCATCCCTGCCTCACCATAAAGCAAGAGCACCGCGTGCTCCTGCTGTTGCAGGTGTTCAACCAGCAGCGACGGGTCGTAGGGTATGGGCACGGGTGAATACTGGGCATCCATGCTTCCATAATGCCCCCAAATCCCGCAATAAAACAAAACGGATAGGGAATAAGCCGTGTGTTTTTTATAGGCGAATCAACTCATACACCGACCAATCCCCTTCGACCTAGGGTACAACGCTGACTGCTGAAATTTCAGAAAGTCCCTTCAGGTTGCATAGCCCCGTAACATATACCCGTACCTTTAATCCGGACTTGACGCTTTCCAGCAACAGTTCGAACATTTTGTCGGAAGCCATGGCACTGTAATCCTGGTAAAACCGGGTTTTATTTTTACAGCCACTGGGGTTATCTTGAACCCGAAGTTCTGCCTGGTAATAGTGGCGAGTCGAGGGCACCAATTCGGACACCGTCCCATAATCGGTCCACCCCGAGTCGGCATGAACCTTGGACATACCCAATAACGGATAAACCGCCAGGGCGGTTAGCGTGGTTAATCTCATAGGACACCTCAGTTCACCGGAAGGCACAAATGCGTTAACAAACCCGGAAAAGCGCAGTTGCTCCGCCGGACGATCACGTTCGTCGGCTTCCACCAGCGCCTAATCCGTTTCCACCAAACGCCTAAGCACCTGTTTATCCTCGGGCCAACCCATATGCCAGCTCGAATGTTCTCTTGTTGAGAACTATATTTTTCACAATACGCATAGTTCATTCAATTAAATCAACGTTTAATGTGCACACAACGACACCCGATTTTGAACGGAATATCAGGGCACACCATAAACAGGCAACAGAAAATTCCCGCAGCCGTTGGTTGCCGGTTTGCCACCCTGGATTATGCCGGAGATCCATTATGGAAAATCAAATAGAGAGCACTCACTCAAAGGCTACCGGCTCGGTCCGGGAGCTGCTGCTGTCCAGCACCGGTCAAGCGGCCATGGACGGCGACGGCGTCAAGCTCACGCGCATTATCGGCACCCCCAAACTCGATATGCTCGATCCCTTCCTGCTGCTGGATGCGTTCGAATCAGACCAACCGAACGACTATATCGGTGGCTTTCCCAACCATCCCCACCGCGGTTTTGAAACCGTGACCTACCTCTTGGCCGGCCGAATGCGCCATAAAGACAGCACCGGTCACGAGGGGGTCATCGAGCCGGGAGGTGTGCAGTGGATGACCGCCGGCAGGGGTATCGTTCACTCGGAAATGCCCGAGCAGGAAAATGGCCTGCTGAAGGGATTCCAACTCTGGGTCAACCTGCCGCGCAGCGCCAAGATGACAGCACCCGATTACCAGGAGTTTTCCGCCAGTCGCACGGCTATCGAACAGTGGGAAAGTGGTACCCAAATACGCGTAATAGCCGGACGCACCGACCGGGGTACCGAGGGTCCGGTCGAAAACGGGCATGTGAATCCAACCTATCTGGATGTCCAGCTTCAACCCGGGGACAAATTCGTCCAGTCGCTGCCAGCAGACCACAATGCCTTTATTTACGTGATCGAGGGAAGTATCAATATCGGTCAACACGAGAGCACTGTCCCCCAGCGCACGCTGGCGGTGCTCAGCGGCGGGAAACAGGTGCGGGTGACCGCTGACGGAAACAGCCGTTTCCTGCTGGTGGCCGGCCGGCCGCTCAGGGAGCCGGTTGCCCGCGGCGGTCCCTTTGTGATGAACAGCAAAGCTGAGGTATTACAGGCGTTCGAAGATTTCCGGAATAACCGTTTTTAAACAGAGGTAGACTGCGCTGTAATGCCCTGCCAATACATGCTCTCCGGGTTTGGTCTCGGCGCGTTGACGATAAGCACCGAACTGATTCGCAAGATCTACTCAGGCTCTCTTCTCATCGCACAGCGTTGCTTTCAATACTGATCCGAGCGATAACGCCCCTCACCAGTTCCCCCCCTACCCCGAAACCGCTAAAATACGCCCCCATTTTTACCGCGACAGACCGACCAGCCCTATGATCCCCAGCATCCGTGAAACCTCCCCTCTGCAAGCCCAGTACCTGGCCTTTATCGAGGCCCTGAAAGCCTGTGGTTTCGAGGGGGACCTGAACCCCGACTACGCCAACCGTACGGTGCTGGCAACGGACAACTCCATATACCAGGTTCTGCCTCAAGGCGTGATTTACCCGAAGAACACCCGGGATCTGGTACGCCTGACAGAACTGGCCCACATGAAACAGTTCCACGGCATCGTGCTCAGCCCCCGTGGTGGCGGCACAGGTACCAACGGCCAGTCGCTGACAGACGGTCTGATAGTGGACATCTCCAAGTATATGAACCAGATCCTGGAGATAAACGTTGAGGAACGCTGGGTACGGGTGCAGGCGGGGGTGGTGAAGGACCAGCTCAACGCCGCCATTAAGCCTCACGGACTGTTTTTTGCCCCGGAACTGTCCACCAGTAACCGGGCTACTATCGGCGGCATGATCAATACGGACGCCTCGGGCCAGGGCTCCTGCAGCTATGGCAAAACCCGCGACCATGTGCTTGAGCTGCGCACCGTGTTTCTCGACGGCAGCGAGTGGGGCTCCACGCCGGTGGATGACGAGGCCCTGGCCGCTATTTGTGATCGCCAGGACAAAGTAGGCCAGATCCATCGACTGCTGGACAACATCCACAAGGAGCATGGAGAGCTGATCGAGGCCAAATTCCCCAAACTGAACCGTTGCCTGACCGGTTACGACCTGGCTCACATCAGAGAAGACGATGGCAGGTTCAGCCTCAACAGTATTCTCTGTGGTTCCGAGGGCACGCTGGGCTTTATTGCCGAAGCCAAACTCAACCTGTTACCTATTCCCAAGTGCGCCGCCCTGGTCAACGTCAAGTACGAGGACTTCAACGCCGCCCTGCGCGATGCCACCGAGTTGATGAAAGCCGGCCCCACCTCTATCGAGACCGTGGATTCCAAGGTACTGAACCTGGCCATGGGTGATATTGTCTGGAATACGGTGGCGGACTTTTTCCCCGAAGATGCCGACAAGCAACTGCAGGGCATCAACCTGGTGGAGTACAACGCCGACTCTGAGGAGGAGCTACAGGCCAAGGTGGCGAAATTGACAGAGCACCTGGATAAAGTCAGTGGCAATGAAGGCAAGTCTTTCGGCTATACCGTCGCCTGGGGTGCGGCCAGCGTCAACAGGATCTGGGACATGCGCAAGAAGGCTGTGGGCCTTTTGGGCAATACCGAAGGCGAAGCCCGTCCCATCCCTTTCGTAGAGGATACCGCGGTGCCACCGGAGAACCTGGCCGATTATATCCTCGAATTCCGCAGAGCCCTGGACCAGCGGAACCTCAGCTACGGCATGTTTGGACATGTGGACGCCGGCGTACTGCACGTGCGCCCCACCATCGATATGAAGGACCCCGAACAGGAACCCCTGATTCGCGAAATTACCGACGAGGTGGTGCGACTGACACAGAAGTACAAAGGCCTGCTCTGGGGCGAGCATGGCAAGGGAGTGCGTTCAGAATACGCGCCCGCCTTCTTTGGCGAACTCTACCCGCAATTGCAGCGCATCAAGGCGACCTGTGATCCCTTTAACCAGTTAAATCCCGGCAAGATCGCTACCCCCGCTGCGGAACAGAGCCTGCTGAAAATCGACGAAGTACCCACCCGCGGACAACAGGACCGCAAGATCCCGGTACAGGTGTGGGACGGCTATAGCGAGGGGATGTACTGCAACGGCAACGGTGCCTGCTTCAACTGGAATCCCAATGACACCATGTGCCCCTCCTGGAAAGGCACGCGTCAGCGTATTCACTCGCCCAAAGGGCGCGCATCCCTGGTACGGGAGTGGTTAAAGCAACTGGGTGAACGCCATATCGACCCCATCGCAGAGAGCCAACGGATTAAGGAAGCCAGCTTTATCGGTTCGCTGCCGGAGCGCATCAAGAACAGCTGGGGCAAACGCAAAGGTGAGTACGATTTCTCCCACGAAGTGCACGAGGCCATGCTCGGCTGCCTGGCTTGCAAGTCCTGCGTCGGCCAGTGTCCTATCAAGGTGGACGTACCGGAGTTTCGCAGCAAATTCCTGGAACTCTATTACGGCCGCTACCTGCGCCCCCTCAAGGATTACTTTATCGGCGGTCTGGAATATATGATGCCGACCCTGGCCAAGGTCCCCGGGCTGTACAATCTCCTGGTCGGTAGCAGGTTGACCGCCGGCCTGCTGGCCAAAACGGCCGGCATGGTGGACAGCCCCAAGCTGACCGGTATCTGCCTGGATACAGCACTGGAGGATAAGGGCCTGCTTTGGGCAACCCGCGACAATATCGACAAGCTCAGCGACGACCAGAGGGCCAATGCCGTCATCGTGGTGCAGGATGCCTTCACCAGCTATTTTGAAACCCAGCTGGTGATCGACCTGTTAAGCCTGTTGCATCAACTGGGATTTACGCCGTTGCTCGCGCCTTTTAAGCCGAACGGCAAACCTTTGCATGTGCACGGTTTTCTAAAGGCTTTTGAAAAAGCGGCTGCGGAAAACGCCGATATGCTGTCGACACTGGCCGAGTGCGAGATACCGTTAATCGGTATCGAGCCCTCAATGACACTGGCCTACCGAGCCGAGTACGAAAAGGCCCTGGGTCGGGATCGCGTGCCTCAAGTACAACTGGTTCAGGAATGGCTGGCGCAACGGCGTGATCAGCTCAGTCCGTTAAAACACAAAGGTGATTTCAAACTGCTGGCACACTGCACCGAAAAAACCAACGCCGCACCTGCCATGGCTGATTGGAAAACTGTATTCAGAGCACTGGGGCAGGAGCTCGCCAACCTGGAGGTCGGCTGCTGTGGTATGGCGGGCACCTATGGCCATGAAGCCGCGAATGTGGACACATCCAAACATATCTACCAGCTGTCCTGGGCAGAAGCGGTCAACAACCCGGCCAACAGCGGAAAATTGGCGGCAACCGGCTATTCCTGCCGAAGCCAGACCAAGCGCATCGATGATGTCACCTTACCGCACCCGATCCAGGTGTTGTTAGCGCAAATGGGTTAGGGGTAGGGGGCCACCGATTACTTCAGCTAAATCCCCTCGGCAAAATACGCCGACGATGCCCCTAAAGAAGAAGCTGTCTTGAAATCCCTGGCCGGCATCGGCTTACCGATCAAGAAGCCCTGAAGTTGATCGCAGCCCAATTCGATCAACAGGTCGCGTTGTCCCCTGGTTTCCACACCTTCGCCCACAACCTTGATATTAAGGTTGTGGGCCATGGAGATAATGGCTTTGACAATTTCCAGGTCATCGGCGCTATCGGGCAGATGCTTGATAAATGAGCGATCGATTTTCAGGGTATCCACCGGCAACCGCTTAAGGTAACTGAGTGACGAATAGCCGGTGCCGAAGTCGTCGATAGCCAGCGAGGCGCCCTGGCGTTTAAGGTGTTCAAAAACCGCCATAGTAGATTGCACATTCTGCATCACAACGCTCTCGGTAATTTCGAACTCCAACTGTTCGGCAAGGATACCGGTACGCTCGATAATTCGGCTGATTTTGCTGAGCAGAAATTTGTCATGAAGCTGGCGCGCCGACAGGTTGATCGCCACCCGCAACCTTTCATTTTTCTCGTTGCTCCAACGGTTGATAAAGTTGCAAGCCTCCTCGAGCACATACTCCCCAATACCCAGAATAAGCCCGGTCTCCTCCGCCAGTGGAATAAAGTCGAGCGGAGAGATCTGGCCAAGCTCCGGATGACACCAGCGGATCAGCGCTTCGGCCGTGTGAACTTCCGGGTGCCTAACATTCGCCTTAGGCTGGTAGTAGATGTCAAAACCGCGATTATCCACCGCCTTTTTGATATCGGAGATCAGCTGCAACCGGTAACTGAGTTCATCACCTAGTGAGCTTTCGTAGCGTTGGTAGGTATTTTTGCCCATGGACTTGGATTGATACATGGCCTGATCCGCCTTCTTCACCAATTCCAGGGCGTCCCTGCCATCTACGGGAAAGTGTGAAATACCAATACTGGCACTGATATCCAGGGAGTGCTCCACAAAGTCCTTACGCAATTGCAACTTGTCAACCATGATCATCGCAAGCGCGTTGGATGACTCCGTATTGGCCCCTAACTGCAACACGGCGAACTCATCACCACCGAGACGGGCAATCACGCAGTCTTCGGTTGTGCAGCGACATAACCGCTCGGCAATTTCACAAAGCAGTTCATCACCAGCGTTGTGACCCTGGCTGTCATTGATCTGTTTAAAACCATCCATATCAATATAGTGCAGAGCGAAGGCCCTATTGCTATTGATCGCGTAGTTGATGCTTTTGATAAAGAGCCGACGGTTCGGAAGCTTCGTCAGTTGATCGTAATGCGCCAGGTTGTGCAGCTGGGCCTCGTTTCTCTTGATACTGGAAATATCCGTCAGGGTAATCGCGTACTGCTTGGCGAGATAGGCATCTTCGATCATAGAGACGGAAACCAGTACCGGGCACAGCCGCTGGAATTTCCTTGCCAATTCAATCTCCCCCTGCCAACTCCCGACTTGATTCACGCAACGCAGAATCGGGCGCAGATGATAGTGAGCGTGCGATGCTGGCAGCAACATGAGGACGGAATTGCCGCAGAGTTCCTCTTCACTGAACTCGGTAATTTTCACCAGCGCCGGATTGACCGAGGTAATTTCCAGTCGGTCGTTGATGGTAAGAATTCCCTCGTGGGCATGCTCAAAAATGGCCTGTGATGTCTGCAACTGGATGCGTTTTTCCTTGTCTGAGGTGATATCCTGAACGGTCCCCAACATCCGTACCGCCACCCCCTCCTTATCGCGATAGACCTCGCCCACCTCTCGCACATGAAGGACTTGATCGTCCCTGATCAGTATTCGGTGCTCAATGTTAAAGGGCTCAAGTCCGGCAATAGATGCATCCAATGCCATTTTCACCAGATCCCGATCACCGGGATGCACATTACTGAAAACGGCCTCATAGCTTGCGGAGAATTCATCCTTGTCGAGACCGAAGATATTGAAAATTTCATCCGACCAGACTACCTCGCCGGTGCGAATGTCCCAGTCCCAGGTTCCTATATGAGCGATTGCCTGGGAACGGCGCAATCGCTCTTCGTTAAGCCGCAGCGCTTTTTGCTGCTCCTTCTCCTGTTGCTGTAACAATATTGCCTCAGAGCGTAAAACCGCGAGGGTACAACGCTGCCCCTGCCAATCCAGCGGATTGAGTTCTATATCCACTGGGATCAA
This sequence comes from Cellvibrionaceae bacterium, assembly GCA_050290225.1. Taxonomy (GTDB): domain Bacteria; phylum Pseudomonadota; class Gammaproteobacteria; order Pseudomonadales; family Cellvibrionaceae; genus JBNKHG01. The sequence goes on along the minus strand of JBNKHG010000093.1, from coordinate 30,462 downwards.
ACGGCCGTCAGCGGCACGAGCCTTCAAGTCAGCGCTGTCTGCCATGGCGCGGAGGGCGGGCGCCGACATATAATGGCGTCGCTGGGACACAGGGCTTTCGCGTAAGCTTTCCGGCACTAGCACTTCCACCGACTGCCCCACCAACTCATCCGCAGAATAACCCAGCAGAGCTTCCACTTGGGCATTTCCCCAGAGGACGGTACCTTCGGCATCAATGATCAGCAGCGAATCCGGAATGGCATTCAGCACTTGTTTGAAATTGTAGGGCATGTTTTCGGCGTTATGGTTGTTATTGTGCATGCACCTTATGATGCTCACCCATAAGCGGCTGTGGGCGCCGCACGCGAGTAGACCTTTCCCTGGAGCAGGCAGTGGATTTTTTCATCACAACCCTTTTATCCTTATTCGTACGGTTAAACCGTTAACTTTAAAGGCAAGGCCAAGGATTATAAAGAGCTTATTCCCCAACAATATCAAAAAGAGAATATTCCTTAGTATTTGAAATCGATCTAACACCGGCCGTTCAGGTCGTTGCGAGTTTGCTCCGGCAGTTTACATCCATCCGAAATCTGTTGAGAAATTAATCAACTTTTCCATGCAGGCGTCTATCCATGCAGGCGTCTATACGGATGGTTTTAAATCACGCTACACTGTTCACGGCGTCTCCTGCATCTCGCAGCGTCTCTTGCATCTCACAGCATCTCGAACATATCACGGCGTCTCTAACATCCTGTTCGAGCAGGCCACGGGTTATACCGTCAAAATCAATCTTGAAAAGATGAAGCGTATACGCAAGTGGCATCAATAAAACATTACGCCACGCGCCACTGTTGGATAATCCCCAGATTCCGCCGGCGGCTTCCTCCAGTCGCCTTTCTACACCAAATTCATAGCCATATTTTCGGTATTCTCTACCGTTGCACTACTGGCGACGAGGCCAACCCTTTCCGCCGAAAATGACTGACCATAGTGAGATGTCTGCACAATCTGTAGCACCTGACAATGACATTGTCTTCAAGCACAGGCACGCCGTCGTATCCACCATTTATGAAGCTCTTCCACCACCAGCAAGCTACTGGCGATAAGCAGCAAGCGGCCCCACTCATCCCAGCCGATGGGTTGCAACTGGAGTACATCCTTTAATCCCGGGGTGTACATGGCACCGATATGAATCAACTGCGCCAATGGAACGGCACAGACCAAAAACAGGTTGTTCCTGAGCGGCATTCGAAAGATGGAACGGGTCTCCGAGCGGCTGTTAAGCGCATGAATATTACCGAATATCACCATCAGCATCAGCGTCAGGTTGCGGGCCTGCTCTGCACTGTTTCCGACCGCCAGTGCCCAGTGAAAAGTGAGAAACGCCAGGCCGCCCATCACTGAACCGGCGATCAGCACATGTTCGATAATGTGGCGTTCGAAAATGGGTTCATTGGGCGGTCGAGGCCTGACTGCCAATTCGCGGCCCTCCCGGGGTTCGAACGCCAATGCCACATCCTGAAAACCGTTAGCCACCAGGTTTAACCAAAGTAGCTGCACAGCGGTCATGGGCATGGACAAACCAAAACTGACGGCCAGGAAAAACAAAAGGATGGCAGAAAAGCCGGTCGCAACCAGCAGCGCGATCACCTTGCGAATATTGTTGTAGACCACCCGGCCCTGTTCAATACCGGCGACAATGGATGCAAAATTGTCGTCGGTAATAATCAGGTCAGCACTCTCCTTGGCGACATCCGTGCCGCGCTTGCCCATGGCAATGGCGGCATTGGCCTGGCGCATGGCCGGCGCATCGTTAACGCCATCACCGGTGACGGCAACAAAATGCCCCTGGCGCATAAGGCTCGCAACTATCGATTCCTTCTGCTCCGGCTCGATGCGGGCAAAGACCCGTGCCGGATTAACCAGTTTATCCAGTGCAGCCTGGTCCAGACACTGGCGAATGTCACTACCCGTCACCACCGCGTCCGATGCCTCACACAGACCCAACTCCAGCGCAATGGCCTTGGCCGTGACCGGGTGATCACCGGTGACCATAGCCACCTCGATGCCACCCGCCCGACAGTGTGCCACCGCGGCTGCGGCTTCCGGTCGCAGCGGATCTATCATGGCTACCATCCCCAGGTAAGTCATACCCACAAAATGGTCGTGCCGGGCATCGATCTGACCCTCGTTATCCTGCCGTCGCGCGAGCGCGATCAAGCGGTAACCCTGGTTGGCCAGTTGGTGAATTTGCTGTTCGATCAGTTCCGGCCGCAAAGGCTCTTCTCCGGCGGCGGTTTGCATCGAATCACACATTTGCAGGATTCTTTCCGGACTGCCCTTGGCGTAAAAGCAGGAAACTTCGCCGCAGCGATTGAGACTACCGGAGAAGGCATTTTCGGATTCATAAGGAATCAGCGCCAGCTGTTGAAGTTGCCGCCGCAACTCGCCGATGGACAAGCCCAGCTTTTTAGCCATCACTAAAAAGGCCACATCGACAATATCCCCCGCCGCAGCCCATTCACCGCGGGCGTAATCCAGGTGGCTCTCGTTTGCCAGCACCCCGGCGACACAGAGAGTTTCCAACCGAGAGTCCGGGCACCCCGCTTCTCCACCCTCCCTGCTTTCGTCAACCTCCAACCCGCCTGGCGCCACACCTTCCCCATTCAACCGGTAGCGGCTGTTATCCGGCAGCACCACCTCACGGATGGTAAGTTCATTGACGGTAAGCGTGCCGGTCTTGTCGGAACAGATAAATGTGCAGGAACCCAGGGATTCGACCGCCACCAGTTTGCGGATGATGACGTTGACCCTTGCCATGCGACGCATACCGATCGCCAGCGCTACCGTGAGCGCCGCCGGCAACCCTTCCGGAATTACCGACACGGCCAAACCGATGGACATCAACACCATCGACTCGGTGCTGTAGCCTCCCTTCCATACCATCATCAGCACCAACAACAGGATTGCCACCAGGATGCCGCCCGCTAACTGGTAGGTAAATTCGCGGACACGGATCATCAGTGGCGGTTCCGAGACACGCTCGCGGCCAACGCGGGTCGCAATTTGACCCAGTTGCGTCTGCGACCCGGTGGCGATCACCCGTCCGCGGGCCCGTCCACGGGTGACAATACTGCCGGCGAAGCAATGCCCCACCCTATCGGCCAACGCCCCATCATCGGGCTCCGGCTCGCCAATACGTTTGTCCACCGCCAACGACTCGCCGGTGAGCATTGACTCGTCCACAGCCAGATCGGCAGCGGACAATAACTGCACATCGGCGGGAACCTTGTCACCACTACCCAGCAGAATCACATCCCCCGGTACCAATGCTTCGATATCGACAGTTTCGGTCTGCCCATCACGAAGCACGCGCGCCACGCCCCTGACCAAATTGCGCAGCGCCGCCGCACTCTGTTGAGCCGAATACTCCTGTACCGCGCCTATCACGGCATTTAACAAGAGTACGGCCAGGATAAAAACACCGCTGGGGGTTTGGCCCAAGGCAAAGGAAATCACCGCTGCCAACAGCAGAATGTAGATAAAGGGACTGAGAAACTGGCGTGCGAATATGGCCGCTGGCCCGGGCAGAGGCGCAACCGGCAGGCTGTTGGGGCCGTAACGCTGGAGCCGCTGCGCCGCCTCGGCCGAACTCAGTCCTTCGGCATCGGTGGTGGGAGATTCTTGCCGGTGACTACTGGCGGGGTAGTTCGCGTGGTGCTCGGACCGTGCAATGTTCCCGGATGTATCGGTCGTATCGTCTTGCACTGATGGCGACATCGCGCTTTCCTTTATATCCCCATTGCCTGGCATTGGTCGAACTCCCTTGCGCGGACGGAACTCTCATACCAAGCCTATTACCGAAGTGAATTCCACATGAGAGTCATAACAGGAACAAGCTGACGTGACAGCCTCCGCCTACAGCGTCAAACCGGCAGAGCCGTCCGACAATGCCATCGTGATCCGATCCAGACTTTGCCGGCAATACCTGCATTAGCGCGCGAACACCACTGTCTTGGCACCGTTCAATAACACCCGGTGCTCGGCATGCCATTTTACCGCCCTGTTCAACACCACAGCTTCGATATCGCGGCCGATCTCCACCATCTCTTCCGGCGAGTTGACGTGGGAGACCCGCTCCACCGCCTGTTCGATAATCGGCCCCTCGTCCAGGTCGGCAGTCACATAGTGGGCGGTGGCACCGATTTGCTTAACACCGCGCTCAAACGCCTGGTGATAGGGTTTAGCCCCTTTAAAACCCGGTAAAAACGAGTGATGAATATTGATGGCACGCCCATCGAGCTTACCACAGAGGTCATTGGAAAGAATCTGCATATAACGCGCAAGCACCAGAAAATCAGCCTGGCTGTTCTGCATCAACGCAAGTATCCGGGCTTCTTGCCGGATCTTGGTCTCAGGTGTAATAGGCAAGTAGTGAAAGGGCAACTTGTACCACTCAACCAGATCCTGCAATACCGTGTGGTTGGAAAACACACCGACAATTTCCACCGGTAGCGCGCCGCGTTTCCAACTGTTGAGCAAATTGTTCAGACAATGCCCCCACTGGGAAACGGCGATCAGCACTTTGGGTTTGTAGGACTTATCGTAGAGTTCCCATTCCATCGCATAGCGTTCGGCGATCGGGGTAAAGGCGGCTTTTACCTCCTCGACCTCGGTCTGTACCTGCGGGCACTCCAACACCGTTCGCATAAAAAAACGTCCGCTGTGGGTGTCTTCGAACTGGGAGGATTCCTTGATGTTAAAACCGCGCCCGGCAAACAGACTGGCGACCGCGGCAACAATACCCGGCTGATCATTACAACTGAATTTGAGCACTATTTCCTTAGCTGTCGACATCACCACACGCCTGTCCAATCATTGAAATCGGCACCGAGTTTACACCAGTTTGGCATCGCTGGTTATCCCCGGCAAAGCTCCCGGACAGCCACAACTAAATGGCCAACACATATTTGACCACAAACGGCAGGCAAACGAATGAGAGCAGGGTGGATATCACCACCATACCTGCCACCTCCTCCGGGTTACGCCGGTACTGGTGGGCAAACAGATAATTGAATACGGCCGAAGGCATAGACGCCTGCAGCAACACCACACCACGCACCACGCCTTCAATCTCCAGCCATTCGCAGGCCAGCCAGGCCAGGCCAAAACCGCCTAACACCCGCAGCAGGCTCATCCCGAGCGCGTGATGCCAGAGGGCCACCTTGAGATTCGACAGGGATACACCCAGAGTGATCAGCATCAAGGGGATTGTAAATCCCCCCAGCAAACTGACGGTATTGGCGGCCCAATTCGGCAGCCTCCAGCCGCTGAAAAGCATAAACATGGCCAGCCCCATCCCGTAAAGCAACGGTTGCCGCACCAGTCTCGACAGGCTCTTGCCGATACCGCCCTGCCCGGCGCCGACGATCAACACTCCGAGCGTAAAGTGCGTAAGCAGCAGCACCAGAAAATAACCCAGCGCCAGGGCCAGCCCGGTTTCACCAAACGCAAACAGGCACAGGGGCAGCCCCATATTGCCGTTATTGGCAAATAACAGCGGCGGCAGGTAGGTGCTGGTGGACAGCCCCTGAAGGCGGATCGCGAGTAGCCCCACCGGTATCATCAGTACAAACACCAGCGCCGCGACGCCGACCACCTGACCGAGCGCAATCAGGTCCACACTCACCTCTCCCATAGTGGACACCACCAGGCAGGGAGCACCGACGTTCATCACCACGCGACTGACAAAATCAGCGGGGTAATCGACACCGCTGCGCACCCAGATCACACCGATGACAGCGCAGATCAATATGGGGGCAATAATAGCGAAGAGTTGGCTTAGCATGGGCGGCCTCTTTTGGTGAGGCGGCATGGTAAGCACAGGCGCGTCCCGTTGCAATTGGCAAAAGGCCCCCACCGATTAGTCTCCTGTATGACAGGGAACCCGTGATTACCTATATTTTTTCGTAATATTGTTCCAGTCCTTTATTTTAGTGGCTTATAGGCACAATCCGGTTTAGGGTGACCATCCGAAAGTAACCCGCGACGCTCAAAGCCGGAAAGAGGTAACAATCATACTGTCGCACCAGACATTACCGGGCCTTTACCCCACAAGCAATTTATCGGCCAGTCTGCTCAGCCTTAATCCCCTGGCATACTTGGCTATACTTGAATTAAACCGATTGACAGGGCAAGAGTGGACAGGGATCGAAAAAATAGGCAAGCGAGTGAAGAATATTCGGAACCCTATCCAAAAAGAACGCTCAAATAGCTAATCGTTTGAGCATGTTGTTGACCAGACTAAGCGGTTTAACTGTGCATTACTCTATTCGTCAAGGCTTGATATTGGCCTTTAGTCTTGTTTCGGGGCTTGTTGGGGCGGAGTCTGCTCTTCAAGCATCTCCTACGCCCGTCACCGATTACGTGGTGACGCCGGACAATAATGGCGACAGCAATATCTCCCGGGTACCTTCGCCAGAAGAGCGAGCGGTCGCCGATCCAACACACTCTCCCGAAGACTACATCTCTGCCATCGAACAAATCGAAGCCGATGAGGGTGCTTACGGCAGCCAGTTACCGCAACACCTGATGGGCCTGGGACTCAACCTGCAGGAGCAGGGCGACCACCAGGAAGCCATCGACCTCTTCAAGCGTGCCATTCACGTCACCCGCATAAATGAAGGGCTCTACAATCTTAACCAGGTACCGATGTTGGAGCGGTTGATCGAAAGTCATGTCGCCCGCGGTGAATGGGAAGATGCCAATGATCGCCACCAATATCTCTATTGGCTGCACCGACGCAACTATGGCGATGACGACCCCCGGATGTTACCGGTGATTGACAAACTCAGCTCCTGGCACCTGAATGCCTATGCTCTGGACGCCAGCGCCGGACTCTTCCATCATCTGATCAACGCCCACAACCTGTTCAAGCTGGCGGTGGATATTATCGACACCAACTACGGCAGCCATGACTTGCGCCTGATTGACGCCCTGCGTGGCCTTACCGTCTCCAACTATTATCTGGCCACCTATCAAGCCAAAAGCAGTAAAGGCTTTCAAATGACCACAAACGCCAGCAGTGGCCCCTCGGCAGAAGAGCGCGCGCGCCTGGATCAGTACATTATCAACAGTTACAGCAGCGGCAAGAAAGCCATCACCCGCATGGTGGACGTTTATGCCAATAATCCCGAATCGCCGCCTGCGGCGACCGTCAAGGCGAAGGTGGAACTGGGAGACTGGTATTTGTTGTTCAATAAGTGGCACTCAGCACTGAACATTTATCAGGAAGCCTATGACACCCTGATCGCACAAAATGCCAGCGAAAAAGAGATCAAACGCCTGTTTGGCAAGCCTATCGCTCTGCCTGACCTGCCTTTGATAGACACCCAGCTACCCAACCATGAGGAAGACCCCTCCTACGTGCTGGTGCGTTTTAACGTGACCCCCTACGGGCGGGCCCGCAATATCGAAATACTGGAATCCAACCCCCCCGACAAGGTTCGTATTCGCTCACGAGTGCGCAAATCGCTCAAGGTGGCAAAATTCCGCCCCCGCTTCGAAAACGGCGCTCCGGCGCTGACGGAGAATCTGGTACACCGCTACCTGTTCCCCCATGAGAATTAAGGCGCTAATTTCAGCGCTCGAATCACAACTATCAAATCTTTAGTTATAATTAATTCAACTAAAGACAATGTCCTGACTCGGGTCTCCCAACGCGCAACCAAGCGCCCTTTGTGTGGTCTAATCAGGGAGTTCGAGAACTTGGCCTACATAGAAGGGTTATGATGAACAGACTGATCGCGGTGCCCGTGGCAGCGCTGCTCGCCACCTCACTCCTTACTTTGCAAGGTTGTAAAACCCAGCAGTCGACGTCGCAACCTTCAAGCCCTTCTTCGTCGAGTAGCTCTTCCAGCAGCAGCTCCTCCAGCAGCAGTTCGTCCTCGAGTTCATCCAGCTCATCCAGCTCATCGCGCTCCTCCAGTTCCTCATCCATGCCCTCTAGCGGAGGACCGTCGATGCCCTCGGCCGGCATGCCCTCACCGACCAGTTCATCGGGTATGCCGTCAATACCCTCTTCGGGTCGCGAGCGAGGCGATAGCAACAGTAGCGACGGCAATGAGTCCAGTCGCGATTCACGCTCGGGTGAGGAGGGTTTCGAGCCCAGTGGCAGCAGCGGCAGTGAAGGTTGGGAAGACGAAGGTGGCTTGCCGGGCGATGAAAATGCCAGCGATCCAGGGGACCAGGCACCGGGCAATGAAGCGTCCGAAAGCGACGCCAATGACACCGCCGAAGCCGGACCCGAAAGTGATGACGTGGATTTCTCCGAGGAAGATCCCAGCAGTGCAGCCTCCGCCAGCAGTGCGGAGGAGAACAGTTCCGCCAGCAGTGCCGAGGGGGGCAGTCCTGGCAGCAGTAGCGCGTCCGCCCCTCCCAATGAACCGGCCATGTCGGACGAAGAGCGCCAGGCAACCCTGGAGGGTGAATTAGACGAATCCATGAGCACCTACGACGGAATGATCCTGCGCGAGCGGGATTATATTCTCAACCGCAATAACGAGCGTGGCAGTGAAGAGGAATTGGAAACTGCTGATGCCGGAGGCGGTAAACCCTACGATGAAGACCTGGGTGACGAACAGCCAGCGGGCGGAGGAGTGTCCTCCAGCCCCTATGAAAGCGAAGCCTCTGGTGGTGGCAACCGCCCGGCGGAGCCAGGGTCGGGCCGCAAAGGCGATTATCAGCACAAAGGCCAATCGGCGCCCCCGGCCGATATACCCGATGGCAATGACGATGATGTGGTAGCGCGCCAGATCCGCGAAGCGGCCATGCGGGAAACCGACCCGGAATTGCGGGAAAAACTGTGGGAAGAGTATCGAAAATATAAAAATCAGAGTAAGAGCAACTAAAATTTAAGCGGGGCTCGTCGGACTACGAGGAAGAGCCCGCGACTAAACTCGATTCAGGTATTGGCAATAATGAAGATGACCCAAGACCCAACACCAATGACAAAGCACCTTTTTCAGCAGGCCTTTCTGCTCCTGTTTGTTCTCGGCCTGGCGGCCTGCTCCAGCCAGACGGTAAAAACCACCGCCCTCACGCCGGTAATCCAGGAAACCAATGAGATTCCGGAACATCTGCTGATGGACGTGAGTATTCGCCAGTTTGACCCCGGCCTGGACAAAGCCGCCGATGACGAGGACACCATCATTTTCCCCGAGATTCGCAAAGCCGAATCCCGTTTTATGCCCTACCTGTTAATGGAAACCCTGCAAACCAGTGCCGCCTGGGGGGCGGTGCGGGTAGTCCCCAATGACCAGAGCGCTCCCGACGTCTATGTGGAGGGCGAAATCCTGGGTTCCGACGGCGAGACCCTGGAGTTACGCATTAAAGTCAGTGACGCCACCGGCCGCGAATGGTTTACCCGGGATTACAAGGAGATGGCCAGCCGCTACGCTTACGACCCGAAAAAGAATGTCCCCCGCGATCCCTTCCAGAGCATATACAACCGTATTGCCAACGATATGCTCAACTACCGTCGCGACAACCTCAAGGACAAATCGATAGTGAGAATTCGCACCGTGGCGGAACTCAAATTCGCGGAATCCTTCTCCCCACAGACTTTTGATGGCCACCTGACCCAGGATCGAAAGGGGCATTACAAAATCCAGCGTTTGCCCGCCGAGGGAGATCCCATGCTGGATCGTATTCGCCAGATACGTGAACGGGATTATTTATTCGTCGATACCCTGCAGGATTACTACGGCGGCTTTGTCAAGGAAATGGAAGATCACTATCAGCAGTGGCGCGCACAGAGCTATGAGGAAGTCATCGCCCTCAAACATATGCAACGTGAAGCCCGCAACCGCAAGATTATGGGCGTCGCTGCCATTCTAGGCGGTATCGCCGCTGCCGGTTCCGACAGTGGTTCCGCCAGCACCGCCGGCCAGGTGGCTGTGGCTGCCGGTGGCTATATGGTAAAGAGCGGCTTCGACAAGAGCGCAGAATCAAAGATGCACGTGGAGGCCTTGCAGGAATTGGGCGATTCAATGGAAGCCCAAATAGAACCACAGGTGATCGAGTTGGAAGACAGAACCATTACCCTTGAAGGAACCGTGGAAAACCAGTACAACCAGTGGCGGGACATCCTGCGAGAACTCTACGAATTGGAAACCGGTTCAGCGGCGGGGCCCCAAGCGCAGCGCCCCTAAGCCCCAAGCGCAGCGAGCCTAAACCCAAAGCGCAGAGAATCTAAACAGAGAGCCAGAGCACAGAGAGTCGGAGAGTCCCAAAGAGAGGCAGAGCGCCCCAACAGATAGAGAGGCAATACGGCGCCGAATTAATAGACACAGCAGCTTGTAACAAGGGGTGCTGTTCATCCAATCCCAAAATCGACGAACAGGGAGAAGCTGTGACAGCAACAACCGCAATATAATAAAAATATTGACAATTAAGAGTAAGATACCGGGTGACCGGCACCCGGTAACAACTTGATCGCCAGGCGAATTTGAAGCTTTATAGGGCTCTGCGGAGCCCGATTACGTTGAAGTTTAAAACCATCGACGTTTCATAAGCCATCGAGGTTTAAGAAAAAGCTACGCAAATTCGCCAATTACCATCAGGAAACATTAACGAGGACTCAAACTGGCCATCATGGAAAAGGGCTTACCCGACATCCACGCAACCGAGGCGAAACCCCACTGGAGCAAAACCTATCGCGTCCAGCTGCTGGGCCTGGCCGCCCTCCTGATTATTCTTCTGGGCGTGATTTTTGTGCTTCCCAACCTGATCAAGCCGGTGGAAAAGGTGGCGATCACCGAAACCGTGCAACCAGCCAAACCCGCAAGCAAACTGGAATCCCCCTGGCGCGATGCGCAACTGGCCAAGGAGCGTCGAGAAGCCCAGGATATTCTCTCCCCCATGCTGGAACTGCAAAAGCAACTGGAGGAGAAATCGGTAACTCGCTGGGCGGGCGAAGCCTATAACCAAGCCTTGGAAACAGCAGCCGCTGCCGACACAGATTATCGCCTGCGGGAATTTACCCGGGCTAAAGACCAATACCACAGCGCGCTGGAACAGTTCCAGACGCTGTTGGAGGAATCGCAAAAAGTGTTGAGCCACAACCTGCAAAAGGGCGCCGAGGCCATTGACACCGGTGATGCCAAGCAGGCGCAGGCCGCTTTCGATCTGGCCCTGGCCATAGATCCCAAAAATACCGATGCCCTTCAGGGCCGGGCCCGGGCCCAGGTACTGGAAGAGGTATTAGCCCTATTGAAAAAGGGCGAGCTTTTACAGCAGAGCGGTTTTTTTGAGGAGGCACAGGCCCAATACAAACAGGCCCAGGCGTTGGATGCCACCTCCCCATCTGTGCAGGCCAAACTGACAGAGATCAGGCAGGCCATTCTGGAACGCGATTTTACTGAAGCCATGTCGGCGGGCTATAGCGCCCTCAACACCGGCGCTTTCGACAAGGCTCGCAAGGCGTTCAAACGCGCCCAGGCGCTAAAACCCAAGGCCAACGAAGTGGCAACCGCCCTGGCCCAGACCCGCAACCAGCAAACCCAGTCCCGAATTCAACAATTGTTGACACAAGCCCAGGAGCACGAATCCGGGGAGGCCTGGCAGCAGGCGGCTGACACCTATAAGCAGGCCCTGGCACTGGACAACAGCCTGGTTCAGGCGCGTATTGGTCATATTCGCACCCAGGCCAGGGCCGATTTTGACCGCAAGATCGTCACCATTCTGGAAGATCCCCAACGGTTGACATCCGATGCCGTCTACCGGGAAGCCCAACACCTCTACGCCGATGCCCGGGAGCTGCAGAGCCCAGGCCCGCGCTTGAAGCAACAGCAGCGTGAACTGGCCAGGCAGTTGCAACTGGCGATCACCCCGGTCACCGTGCAACTGCAATCGGACAATGTCACCGACGTCACTCTCTACAAAATCGGTCACTTGGGTCAGTTTGCCTCCCGCGAGATGACCCTGAAGCCGGGCCGTTATACCGCTGTCGGTACCCGTAACGGTTACCGCGATGTGCGCCGGGAATTTACAGTCTCGGCAGAAGGCTCGAAACAGGCCATTGTGATCCAATGTGTGGAACCGATTTCCGGAGAGGGTTAAGCGTAAGAAAACGGTGAGCACTAGAGACGACTCTATATCCAGAAATACCAGAGCAAGTAACGAATGAATATGGACAACCTGCGGGACCTGCCATCGAACAAAGGCGCCGCGCCAGCGCAGGGCGAGGCAATTCAACCCGCGGCCTTTACCCCCGCTACGGGGCAGGTGCAGAAAAAGCGGCTACAGATTCGCCCGGTCTCAATGGCCATCGGCGGCCTGTTATTGGTCAGCGCCCTGGTCGTCTGGTTTCTGTTTGCGGCTAAAGCCCTGATCGTCGAAACCGCCCCCGCTAACGCCAAGGTGAACATCGCTGGTGGCCTGATGTTCAAACTCGCCGATCACTACCTCGTCCTGCGCGGTGACTACCAGGTGAAAGCCGAAGCGCCGGGATACTACCAACTGCAACAAACCTTCACTGTCACAGAGGCGCAAAATCAAACCCTGAAATTAACCCTGCAAAAACTACCGGGCCACCTGACTGTAGACACCACTCCCGCATCCAGCGCAGATATCTGGATTGATGGAGAAAAACGGGGTATGGGGGGCGCGGTGATCGACGGAATCGCCGCCGGGCAACACCAGCTCCGGGTGGAAACCGAGCGTTACCGTCCACACGAGCAGAACATCACCATCGAAGGTATGGACAAGCACCAGCAGTTACAGGTCAGCCTCACGCCCGCCTGGGCGACTCTTCGCTTCACCACCGAGCCCGCGGGCGCCGAGTTACTGGTGGACGGCGAATTCTTCGGCCAGACCCCGCTCAGTGCGGAAATCATCGAGGGCGAACGCCAGCTGATGTTGAAGCTGCCCGGTTACAAAGCCTGGCAACAGACTCTGGAAATTACCGCCGGCGAGGACCTGCAATTACCACCCATCCGCCTGGAGAAAGCCGACGGGCTGGTGATGCTCACCTCCAAACCCTCTGGTGCCAGCGTCACCCTGAACGGCAAATACCGGGGCGCCACGCCCCTGGAACTGGCCCTGGCGCCGGGCCAGGATTACCAGGTTACTCTGTTCAAGGACGGCTTCCAGCCCGCCAACAAGCGATTTGCAGTCAACTCCGGCGAAGAGTTGGCTCTCGCCGTTGCGCTCAACGTGCAACTCGGCGATATCAATATTCGCAGTAATCACCAGGACGCCCTGCTCTATATCGACGGCACCCTGATGGGACGCGTCAATCAAAAACTGTCCCTTCCCGCCCGACAACACCAGCTGCGGGTAAAGAAAGATGGCTATGTGGATTACACCACCGCTATCCTGCCCCGCCCCGGTTTTGCCCAGGTGGTAACCGTGAAACTGAAAACCCTGGAGCAGGCCAAGTGGGAAAATATCAAACCCCTGATCACCGCAGGAACCAATGGCCCGCAACTAAAACTGTTTAAAGTCAAGCAACAATTTACAATGGGTAGCTCCCGCCGCGAACAGGGTCGGCGATCCAACGAATCGCTGCGTAAAGTGGAATTGACGCGGGCCTTTTACCTGGGCACAAAAGAAGTGACCAACGGCGAATTCCGGCAATTTGAAAAATTCCACTCATCCGGACACGTGAAGGGTAACAGCCTCAATGGCGACGACCATCCGGTGGTGAATATCACCTGGCAGCAGGCCGCCCGCTACTGCAACTGGCTGTCGGAGCAGGAAAAGTTAACGCCCTTTTACCAGGTTACCGATGGCAAGATTAACGGTTTCAATCCGCAGTCCAACGGCTACCGCCTGCCCACCGAAGCCGAATGGGCGTGGGCCGCGCGCTTTGACCAATCCGCCTCGGTCAAAAACCGCATGTTGAAATACTCCTGGGGCCGCAATTTACCCCCGGCGGCGAATTCCGGCAACTACGGTGATCGCTCCGCCGCCGCCCTGCTTGGCAGCATCCAGGTTAACTACAATGACAGCTACGCCGTTACCGCACCAACCGGCAGTTTTCCCGCCAATGCCAAAGGCATTTACGACCTGGGTGGGAACGTCGCCGAGTGGATCAACGATTTTTACGGTGTCCAAACCGGCATCTCAAGCGGGCGCCAGACCGACCCCCTGGGCCCTTCCAAAGGTGATCACCATGTGATTCGCGGGTCCAGTTGGGCACACGGCTCGGTTACCGAACTGCGCCTGTCGTTTCGCGATTATGGTGTCGAGGGACGCAACGATCTGGGTTTTCGCGTTGCCCGCTACGTGGAGTAATCAATAACCGCTATGACAGAATGCCTATGAAAAATGTCCTGATTCATTCACTGGCCCTGATGTTGACTCTCGTTGCCGCTGGCGCACCCTGGGCGCAGGATGGCAACAGTGACGAAAAACCCCAGGCAACCACACCCGGCGAGCCGCAAACGCCGACTGAGCAAGCGCCGCAAAAGCAGCCACCGGCGGCAGAAGACGAAGTTTTCAAGCCCACAGAAGAAATCTCCGAAGACCTGTCGGTCTCTTTCCCGGTGGATATTTAAGGACACGCCATGAAACGCAATTCCAGTTCGGACTTTATTTATCAGCTCTTCGCCCTGATTCTGTCGTTGATAGTGGTGCATGCGGTTTATGTGGCCCTGATTCGCCCCAATGCCGACGCCATACTGCAAGAGCAATTGGACCGCCAGGCCTCGGGTGAGCCCTATGTTGTTCAGCGCTCCATTTATATCGTGATGAAAGATTATGAGCAGGAAGCCTGTTTTGTATTAATGCTCTGGGCTATGGCAATTATGGGCCGTAAAGCCAGGCAGGCAGTGGAAGAGCGATCCATGCTCGATCGCGCGCTGTTCAATATTAACGAAGGTACCAGCATCCTGCCCCAGGACGCGCGTGAACTCTCCCGCCCATTGCAAGCTCTGAGCCCGACCCAGCAGGCGTTACTGATTCCACGCACCCTGCTCACCGCCTTGCAACGATTTATGTCCACTGAAGATGTGTCCGCCGTTTCTGCCTCCGTCAAGGAAACCTGTGAAACGGAATCGGATCGCCTCGACAGCGAATTAGCCATGGTGCGCTATATCGCCTGGGCCATTCCCTCCATCGGGTTCATCGGCACCGTGCGGGGTATCGGCGAGGCCCTGGGCCAAGCCCACCGGGCGGTGGAAGGGGACATTGCCGGGGTTACGGTCAGCCTGGGCGTGGCTTTCAACTCCACCTTTATCGCCCTGGTGATCAGCATTGTAATTATGTTTTTCACGCACCAGTTACAGCTTCTGCAGGAGCGACTGGTATTGGATACCCAAAACTACTGCGACCAGAATTTATTACGTTACCTGAAGGTGCATTAATGGAATCGCGCGTATGAGCACAGGCATTATAGAATTGAACGACAGTGGCCTGCGCCTTAACCAGGCGGACAGGCCTCCGCTCGACAGCCCGGGTTTTGCGCTGATTACCGAACAGAACCTGCTGCTTGGTGACGCAGCTCGCCGGCAGGCGAGACTGCATCCCCTGCAGACCAACAACCAATTCTGGCAGCGCCTAAATCTCGACCCCCTCAATAATGCCAATCCCAACTGCCGCCACCACGCCGACCTGGCCTTCAATCACCTCAGGGAAATCCGGCAACTGGCGCAGGAGATCGAAGAAGTCATCTTTGCCATTCCCGGTCACTTTAGCCGCGAACAACTGTCACTGTTGCTGGGGATTGCCCAGGCCTGTGATTTTAATGCCGTGGGTCTGGTCGACAGTGCCACCGCCGCTCTCGCCCCCCATGTGGGACGCGGGCACTTTTTACACGTGGATATTCAGTTGCACCAGACGGTGATCAGTCACCTGGAGGCGAATCAGGCAGTGACCCGCGGTCAAGTTGAGACCATACCGGGGGTGGGCATCATAGCGCTCTATGATGCCTGGGCACAGTTATTGGCCGAGCAGTTTATTCTACACACCCGCTTCGACCCCCTGCACAGTGCCGATACCGAACAACAGCTGTATGACGCGCTGCCGGATTTTCTTGAGCAGTGTCGCCGTGCTGGCGAAGCCACCCTCGCACTGGGCGAGCACAAAGTGGCCTTGCCGCAGCACAAGGTACGGGAAAAGGTCGCACCGCTGTACGAACGCATCCTGCAGAAACTGTCACAACCCTGCGACCGGATCTATCTCAGTGATCGATGGCGCCAACTTCCCGGCTTTAGCGAAACGCTCAGCAGCGCCCAGTTGCTCGAACCGGATGCCATTGCCGCTGGCTGCCAGTTGCACGAGTCGCTTATTCGCGGTCAGGGAGAACATTTAAGTTTCGTGACGCAACTGCCGGTCACCACGAGCCCCAAACAGTCAGAAGACGCGACAACGGAACGCGCCAATTATCTGCTCTGCGACCACCAGGCCTATCCGGCGGAACAGCCACTCTATATTGTTAAAGACAACGGCCAACCGCGGTTGTCTACCGCCGCCAGTGAACAGGCACTGGGGCAAATTGTTTATCGGCAGGGAAACTTGTCTCTGGAGCAGATCGATGGCTCGGGCCTGACGCTCAATAACAAAGCGGCCCACAATGGCCATACTCTGCATTGTGGTGACCAGCTGTCCCTGCCCGGCAGCGACGGGGTGATCACCGCGATCCGGGTTCACCCCCAGAATAACAGTGGTTAGGCCAGACAGATGGCACGCAAACGGCGCTTTTCCACCTTCAGTCTTTCGTTCCTCGACATCATGTCTTGCGGTTTCGGTGCAGTGGCTTTGATCTTTCTGATCATCAAGCACGATGTCGACAACCAGATCAAGTCGGAAAACCAGTACCTGCTGGCGGAAGTGAACCTGTTGGAAGAAGAAGTCCGCATGGGTCAGGAACAACTGGTGCGCACCCGCAACACCCTCTCAGCCATCGACGACCAGCTGGCGGAAGCCCATGGTCTGTCTCGACGCATTATCGAAGACATCAATGCGACCCAGGGCAAGATCGCCGAACTCGACAGTAGCGACAGCGAAGACGAACTCAACAAACTCAAGGAGGACCTGAAAACACTTGAGGAAGAAAAGAAACGTCTGGAAGAGGAAAACCGCCAGTTGGGTAACGATGTACTGCGTTTTGTCGGCGAGGGCGACCGCCAGTACCTCACCGGTTTAAAACTGGGCGGCGCACGCATCCTGATTCTGCTGGATGCTTCGTCCAGCATGCTGGACGATACCATCGTCAATATCATTCGCCGCCGCAATATGTCCGACGAAACCAAACGCGCCTCGCGCAAATGGCAGCGAGCCATTAGAACCATAGAGTGGCTCACCGCCCAGTTTCCCACCCAGGGCAGCTATCAGCTGTACACGTTTAACACCAACATCACTGCCGCCATCGATGGCACTGAGGGTGAGTGGCTGGAAACCGCCGATCGTGCCCAGCTCGAGCAATCGGTGCGCAACCTGCGCCAGGTGATTCCCGACGGGGGCACCAGCCTTGAGCGCGCCTTCCGGGCGGTACACAGCTTTCCCACCCTGCCGGATAATATCTTTTTGATCACCGATGGCCTGCCAACCCAGGGGCTGACCAAACCCAAGCGCAACACCGTCACAGGTCCCGAACGGGTAAAACTCTTTAACCGTGCAGTGGAGGAATTGCCCAGAGGCATTCCCGTCAACGTGATCCTCGCCCCGATGGAGGGTGATCCCATGGCGGCGGCGGCCTTCTGGAACCTGGCCTATATCAGCCGAGGCTCTTTCCTCAGCCCCTCGAAGGATTGGCCCTGATGCGACATTCGAAGCGACGTACCAACGAAGACTTCAATATATCCTTCCTGGATGTGATCTGCTGTGGATTCGGCGCCATTGTGTTGCTACTGATGATTGCCAAAACTGTGGAGCCGGTGGTACTGGAAAAAACCACAGTCCGCCTCGATGGCCAAGTGGCCGACCTGCAGAAAAAACTGTTTGAAATCCGTGGTGAAACCAAGGTACTTAACCGCGACCTAAATGCCAAACACGAACAGCTGTCCCTGGAAACGGAAAAAGTCGCCCTTCTCAAAGGTCGCTATGCCGCCCTCCAGGCCCGCTACGCCAAGATTGCCCAGGCGGCCAATGTCGACGACACCATCAAAGGCAAACTGGCCCAGGCCCTACAGAGCCTGACCGAAGAGATGCAACGCCTGCTGGGAGAAAATTACCAGCGAAAAAACAATTTGATTGGCGGAATCCCGGTAGACAGCGAATACATCATTTTTATCATTGATACCTCAGGCAGTATGTTTAACCACGCTTGGCGGCGGATGATGGACGAGCTGATCGCCACTCTGGATATCTACCCCCAGGTGAAAGGCATCCAGATACTGAACGATATGGGCGACTATATGTTCAGCAACTATCGCAATAAATGGATCCCCGATACCGAGGGCCGCCGTCGCGCCATTATCAATCGCATACGCACCTGGAACCCCTTCAGTAACAGTAGCCCGGTGGAAGGTATCCAGCACGCAGTGCGCCGATTCTACGACCCGAATAAGAAAATCAGTATCTATGTGTTCGGCGACGAATTTACCGGCCGCTCGATACAACAGGTGGTAAAGACCGTCGATAGGCTCAACGCCGAGCGGGCCAAGGGTGAACGTCTTGTACGTATTCACGCAGTAGGTTTTCCGGTGTATTTCCAGCCCGGGGCGCGGCCGGCCACAGGTATTCGCTTTGCAGCGCTGATGCGGGAACTGACCTATCGTAACGGCGGTACATTTGTCGGACTTAATGACTTTAAACCTTAGGAGTGGCGAGAGATCAGTGGCTGTCGAACAGTGACTGGCATTCCAAAACCCTGTATTTAACCGAGGCGACTTAATGATGAAAACCCTGTATCCAATACTGAAATACGGGTTAGCCATTGCCAGCTGTTTGCTTGCCGTCGGCTGCTCCAATTCCCTGGTGGTTGAGGGCCAGTTTCCCGGCCCCATGATCGACAAGCTGCCGCTGACCCTTGGCGTACACTACGAGGACGAGTTTCGTCAGTATGTCTACGAGGAAAAGAGCGACGACCGCACCAAGTGGACCATCGACAGTGGCCAGGCCCAAACTCAACTGTTCAATACAGTGCTACCGAAAATGTTTGAAAAGGTGGTGATGGTCGACGCTATTCCCGGCCTACCAATGGCGGAAGAGACCAGTGTCGACACGGATACGGCCGACGACGCCTCTGAGAGTCAAGAGTCGCCCCCGGAAGCAGAAGACGGCGCAGCGCAACCGGAAGCGGCTAACCCGGAAGAAGTTGACAGTGCTGCGAGCGATGATGACAAACCCTGGGACGAGGTACCACTGGCGACCACCGAACCGCAGGCGTCAGGGCCTGAAGCCGACCAGGCAGACAATCAGTCCGAAGTACCTGTAACCCAGGATACGGATCACAAAACCCAGCCCCCTGCCGCTCCCGCCAGTAATATCGACTACAGCCAATTTGACCTGTTGCTATCACCGCGGGTGGACGAATTTCAATACTCTATGCCCCGGGAAACCAAGGTCAATGTGTTTGAAATCTGGATAAAATACAATATGCGGGTCTATTCCAATGACGGGCAATTGATCGCCGACTGGATTATGAGCGCCTACGGTAAGACGCCCACCGCCTTTATGAAATCCAAGGAGGAGGCTCTGAATGAAGCCGTGATTATGGCCCTGCGCGATATCGGTGCCAGCCTTTCCCTGGGTTTTAGCCGCGTGCCCGAAATCCGCGCCTGGCTGGAGCAACACAACAAGTCTATGATTAGTAGTAGTGAAACGCCTCCCGCTTAATAACAAACCGGATAGCGTCATGACTCGATACACTGTATTCCCAAATCGTTATCTAAGACCGCTTTTATCTGTCGGAAGCTTATTTTTATATCTGCTCGTTTTAAGTGGTTGCACCACTGTCGTGATTGATGAATACCGGGAAACAGCGAGCCATCTCGACGGCGATCGCTCCGTGGTGGTATTGGGTCGACGCCACTCCAGCGATTATGAAACCGAACCCGAATTGATTGCATGTATTGGTGACGTGCTCGCCGCCGGCTCAGACGGCATTACAGTGGTGCCGGAACAGGAATTTCTCGATCGTCTCTACCCCTGGTTTGAACCCCGCACCGCCCCTATGAATTTGAAGCGCCTCAATCGCCTGGTGGAGCGCCAGGAAGTGGCCCAAACCCTGGAAGCGTACAACATCAGTTATATCATCTGGATCGATGGCAATACCGAAACCACCGATAGCTCCGGCTCCATCGGCTGCTCCATCGGGACGGGTGGCGCCGGCTGTTTTGGTTTCGGCACCTGGGACAAGGAATCGGACTACGAGGCAAGTATCTGGGATTATGACCAACGCCGTCTCTCCGGCAAGATAAGCGCCGGAGCCACCGGCACTTCCTATATGCCGGCGGTGGTAGTTCCCATACCGCTGATTGCCAGAGTGCAAGCCAATGCCTGCAAGGGCATGGGCTCGCAGTTGCGCCACTTCTTACGCCCGGACGACGATGAGACCGCGCAACGCTAACAGCATTTTGCGGTCCAATGATAAAGATTTCGGGCCTGCGGGCCCGAAATTGAAAGTAGCGTGATATTTGAAAGTAACATGAAAAAGTAACATGAATTTGACCATTGCGAGGATCAACTGTGCACGCTCTTAAGCTGACTTTTGTGGGCTTTTTGGCTTTAACCCTGCTGTCCGTTACTTCCTGCTCCATAAACCCCGCCACTGGCAGTCCGGAACTGGTCACCATGTCGGAGGAGAAGGAGATCAAAATCGGCAGGGATATGCACGAGAAGATTCTCGAATCCACCCCGATCTACCAGGACGAAAAGCTCCAGGCCTACGTGGAAGAGGTCGGCCGCAAGGTGGCCGCCACCAGTGACCGGCCTGAACTGGAATACCACTTCACCATTATCGACAGCCCCGACATCAACGCCTTCGCCCTGCCCGGTGGCTATATTTATATCAATCGCGGCCTGATGGGCTACCTCAACAACGAAGCCGAACTCGCCGCCGTCCTGGCCCACGAAGTGGCTCATGTGACCGCACGACACGCGGTACGCCAGAAAACAGCCCAGACCGGCGCCGGAGTCCTGTCTGTGCTTTCGGTCCTGACCACAGGCAGTACCGTGGTGGGAGATGTAACCTCCTTGTGGAGCACCGCCGCGGTGCTCGGATATGGCCGGGAGATGGAACTGGAGGCGGACAGTTTCGGCGCCCAGTACCTTTTCAACGCCGGCTATGACCCCCAGGCGATGGTGGATGTGATAGGGGTGCTGAAAGACCAGGAACGTTTTGCCCGCTACCGCGCCCGGGAGGAGGGGAAAAAACCCAAGAGCTACCACGGCGTCTTCTCCACCCACCCCCGCAATGACCAACGCCTCCGGGGGGTGATCGCCAAAGCCGGCACCCTGTCGGAAGAACAGAAAGGAATCACCAACGAAAGCAAGTTCAGGGAGAAAATCAACGGCCTGATCTACGGCGTCAACTACGACTTGATTGCCGGCAAACCCAGCGATACAAACCGCTACACCCATAGCCGCCTGGGCTTTACCCTGGTATTTCCCGATAAGTGGGAGGTGGAAAACAAGCGCAGTGCCATCGTCGGCACCGCCGACGACAAGAGCGCCACCCTGACTCTGGAAGTGACACGCCTGAAAGAAAAACTGCCACCTGATGAATATATTATGCAACGCCTGGGCGTTAACCTGCTGACCCGCTCAGAACCTCTAAAACAGTATGGCTTGATCGGCCATACCGGTATCAAACGTGCCGATGCGAAAGACCCGCACCCCACCCGCATGGCGGTTTTCTACCAGGGCAGTCGGGTCTACCTGTTTACCGGCAAGATTGCAGAGCCCGCCGCCGACGTGGATTACGACGATCTGTTTGTCAGCGCCATCCGCAGCTTCAGGCCCACCCGCAGCGCCAAGCGCCCAACGCCCAAGGCCAAAGCCATCCGTTTCGTGAAAGCCAATGACAAGACCACCTTTGCCCTGCTGGCGAAGCATGTCCGCATTGGCCGCTACTCGGAAGAGCAGCTGCGCCTTCTCAATGGTTACTATCCCCGCGGCGAACCAAAACCCGGAGAATGGATCAAAATCGTGCAGTAAGCCGGTCCTATCACAAGCGGCGATTTTTTAATCTTTTTAGTCGATGATTAATTCAGACAAACGTTTGTTTTAATCTGTGGCACGACTTCCGGAAACTGGCGTCAGACCAGTATAGGGAGTGATAACGGGAGAAATCGTTGGCAAATAGTGTCAATCATCCTCGAATTAGCTTCCGGTGAGAGAATAACAACTAACCCTTACTCGATAGATGGGAGGAATCTTGATGCATGGCCTAATGATGGACACCCCACTGACCATTACCGAAATAATGCACTTTGCGGATAAGGTCTATGGCGCTTCAGAAATTGTCTCGGTAACCGCCGACAACCCGCGGCACCGCTATACCTATCGCGACGCTTTCCGCCGCGTGCGCCAGCTGGCCAACGCGCTGCAGAGCCTGGGCGCCAAAGCCGGAGACACGATCGCCACCCTGGCCTGGAACGACTACCGGCACCTGGAACTCTATTACGCCACCTCCTGCTCCGGCATGATTTGCCACACCGTCAACCCGCGCCTGTTCGAGGAGCAGTTGGAATATATCGTCAACCATGCCGATGACCAGTACCTGTTTACCGACGTCGCCTTTGTGCCCCTGCTGGAAAAACTGCAGGACAGGTTTCCGAATGTGAAAGGCTATTTCGTCCTAACCGACGAGACCCACATGCCCAACACCAGCCTGCGCAACGCCCAGTGTTACGAAACCCTGATTGCCGACCAGGCGGACAGCTTCGACTGGCCGCAACTGGATGAAAATATGGCCAGCGCGCTCTGCTACACATCGGGCACCACCGGCAACCCCAAGGGCGTACTCTACAATCACCGCTCTACCGTACTGCACTGCTATGCGTCGGCCCTGCCCGACGTCTTCGGCCTTTCCATATCCGACACGGTTATGCCCATCGTGCCCATGTTCCACGTCAACGGCTGGGGCACCGCCTACAGCTGCTTGATGGTCGGCTGTAAAGTGGTTTTCCCAGGGCCGAAAATGGGTGATGGAGAAACCCTCTGCGCATTGATTAACGAAGAAAAAATCAACAAGTCAGCGGCCGTTCCCACGGTCTGGCTGGCGCTGCTGCAATACCTGGAAAAGTCCGGCAAAACTATCGACAGCCTGGAAAGGGTCACTGTCGGCGGGGCCGCATGCCCATTGTCGATCATGACGGCAATGGAAGAAAAATACGGGGTCTGGGTACACGCGGCCTGGGGCATGACAGAGATGAGTCCCCTCGGCACTTACAACTCCCTGATGAAAGGCATGAAGGAACTGCCCGCCGACGAACTCAACAGGATCCGACTCAAGGCGGGCCGCCCCATCTTTGGCGTCGATATGAAAATAGAAAGTCCAGACGGAGAGGAACTTCCCTGGGATGGCGAATCTGCCGGTTCGCTGAAAGTACGCGGCCCCTGGATTACCAACCAGTACTTCAGGGAGGACAAACCCGCTACCGATGAAAACGGCTGGTTTGAAACCGGGGATGTCGCCACCATTGACCCCAACGGCTATATGAATATCACCGACCGCACCAAGGATGTGATCAAGTCCGGTGGCGAGTGGATCTCGTCAATTGAGCTGGAAAACTGCGCAGTGAACCATCCCAAAGTGGCTGAGGCTGCGGTTGTGGGCATTCCCCATCCCAAATGGACCGAGAGACCTTTGTTGCTGGTGATCACCAAAGAGGGTGAAGAACTGGATAGGCAAGAGATGCTCGACTGGTTTGAGGGTAAAGTGGCCAAGTGGTGGATTCCGGCGGACTGTGTATTTGTGGATTCACTGCCCCACACAGCGACGGGCAAGCTGAGCAAGAAGGATATTCGCGAAGCCTACAAGGACTTCGCCTGGAACGACTAAGGAATTATGCCGCTGCTGTAAAGCTGCAATCGCGAAACGCAGCAGGTACACGCCGTGTTCCCGCACCGGCGACACCTGCCGTCCAAGGTGCGGGTATTCGTGGATTTTCTGGTCGAATGGTTACCCTTCAAGTGCCTGGAATTATGTATTCCTTATCCAGGCACTGGGGTATATCAATCTATCTTAAAAGCCACCAGCGAAATACTTTTTACACCCCATCTTTCACTGGCTCTGGCGGCATTATCCGAGATAAAGCGATAGGGGTTGGTCTCAATATAGCGAACCTGAAGACCCGCCTCGGCGATTGCATTCTGGTAATCCTCCACCTGCATGGCACCGCCGATGCAAGCCGCCCAAAGATCCGCATTGCAGGACACAGTTTCGGGCAATTGGGTTTCCGTTACTATATCGGCAAGAGCCAGGCGACCGCCGGGCTTGAGCACCCGCGCCACTTCCCGGAAAACCCGGTACTTATCTGCCGACAGATTGATCACGCCATTGCTGATGACCACATCGATTGACTCGCTGTCGCAGGGCAGGTCCTCTATATACCCCTTTCTGAATTCAACCCGGTCGAATCCGGCCTGCGCGCTCAACTTTCGCGCCTTGGCCAGTTGCTCGTCAGTCATATCCACACCGATGACTTTGCCTCCTTCGCCCACCTTCAGGGCCGCGATAAAACTGTCGGTGCCGGAGCCACTGCCGAGATCCAACACCCGGGTCCCGGGTTGTATTTCGGCCAGGTGGAAGTAGTAGCCAACGCCGGCAAAAGATTCAATCGCCTGCTGGGGAATGCTATCGAGATCTCCAATGGGGTAGCCAAGGTTCTCCGCCAGGAGGCGTCCCATCTCAAAATGAAAGTCGCCCCCGGGATTTTGGGAAACCGCCCTATACATGGCTTTTACCTGCGACTCGAGTGAAACCCGGTCAACCTGTGGAATTTCCACCTGGGCGATGGCTGATATTGTTTGCATGATGGGTGCCTCCCAAATTTCTATTGATTGCTTAAACCAGGGTTTTGGCGCCTTCCGCCAAATAGGCAAGGGTGCGCGGAGCGCCCGCTATCTCGGCGCCTTCGACGAGGTCTTCCTCGGTGATACCCCTGGCTTTCGCACATGCAGGGCAGATCCACAGCCTGCCACCATTGGCCAGCATGCCAAGAAGCAGGTCCTCGAGGGGCTCATAGCCTTCGGCCCTAACCTCTTCGGCCCCGCCCTTGAGGGCAAGCTGTACGCCGTCGGCGGTAAGAAACACGGCGGTTTCGTGAGTTTTGGACGCGGTAAAGGCGAGTATAAAAGCCACAGTCGCTTTTTCTGTATTGTTCATACCGTCAGAGCAGTTAACCAGAATTTTGTCTTTCACAGCAGCACCTGTTTGTTGATTGAGTAAGGAAAGATGACCGAAAGAAGAACATTTCGTATCTGTTCGCTGCCCAAGACGCCGCCGGTGAAAAAATAGTTCCCGCCGAAGAGAAAAAATTTGGGAACTTTTTTTTCACCGGCGGCGTCTTGGGTGGCGACGTTACCACTAACAACTCTTCGAGGAGCAATGTTATGACCTGTTCATTGACTATCGGCATAGCCATCGCCGCGATAATCGGCCTGATTCACGCCTGGCGTGTTTATCAAAATCAGGTTGGCCGCATAACAGACAACCCATTGATGATGAAGTTGAGTGCGCTGTACTACGGGTTGTGGACCTTTGTGTTGTGGCTCTTGTGCGGATCCTACCTGGTATATTTCTGGGTAACGTCCACAGCGATTTACGCTTTTTACCGGTTATCAAAAGGTGGCGGCAAATTTCTTCAGTGGCGGAGGATCTCATGAACCTTTCACAAGTTAAAACAGTTGCCATTGTCGGCGCCGGCGTGGCGGGACTATCAACAGCGAAAGCCCTGCTGGCACAGGGGTTGGACTGTACCGTATTCGAACGTCGTGCCCATCTCGGTGGCGTGTGGGCAGAGGGGTACGCCAACTTCGGCGTACAGGTGCAACGGGAACTGTATGAATTTCCCGACTGGCCGTTGCCAAAAGAAGTGCCGGACTTTACCCCGGGTCCACGGGTGCAACAATACCTGAGCGATTACGCCGACCATTTTGGTGTAACGCCCCACATCCAATTCAACACATTGGTTAGCGATATCCGGGAGCGCGCAGGTAATGATTCGGGATGGCAACTGAGCCACCAACAGGGCGGTCGCAGCGCCGTTCGGGAGTTTGACCTGGTAGTGATTTGCGTGGGTCTTTATTCACACACACCTCACCGCCCACAATTTCCCGGACGCGAGCGCTTTCAGGGTGAGGTACTCCACAGTTCTGAAATAAAAGATCCGCAACAGCTCAAAGACAAGAAAGTCGCAATCCTGGGATATGGGAAAAGTGCAACCGACATCGCGGTCGAATCAGCAGCGGTAGCCCGGCAAACAACACTGGTCTTTCGTCAATGCCACTGGCCTGTCCCTTCAAAACTTGTCGGCATCCTGCCTTTCAAATGGGCGCTCTTTAACCGGTTGACCAGCGCGCTACTGCCGCTGTATTACCGACCGTCTTGGTTGGAGCTTTGGGTTCACAGGCTGGGTAAACCCATGGTCTGGCTGTGGTGGCGCATTGTCGAGCTGATCCTGATTCTTCAGTGCGGCCTGTGGTCACGCTTTGGCACCCGAACCAGCCTGGTTCCGGACAAAGCGGTTGAAATGGACGCGTTCAGCGAAGCAGCCATGTTACCGCGCCCGGCGTTTTTCCGTCTTATTCGGCGCAAAGTGATTACCCCGCGAAAAGCCGGCATCTTGAGCTACACCAACCATGGGGTGAAATTGACAAACGGAAGAGAGCTGGAAGCGGATGTGGTGATACTCGCCACCGGCTGGACAACGGACTATGGCTTTTTGGCCGAGCGCTTGCGCGCCCACCTGAACCTGGAGCGGGATGGATTTTACCTGTACCGGCAAATGGTACATCCACAACTGCCCTACCTGTTTTTTATCGGCAGCAACACATCGACGTTCTGCAGCATACTCACCTATAACCTTCAGGCGCGCTGGTTGGCGGAACTGATCAGAGGCCGGCACCGGCTACCGTCCCGGCCCGATATGCAGGCCAATATCGAGTTACTGAAAGCCTGGAAACGACGGTGGATGCCGATCAGTGGAGGCAGAGGCGCCAGACTGGCACTGCATATGCTCCACTACCACGACGAACTGCTCCGGGACCTGGGCGTCAATCCATTACGTAAAAAGGGTATTTTTGCTCCGGTCAAAGAGGTATTCGCCCCCTATGAACCTCGAGACTATGGCCCGGTGGTTTCCGGAGGAGCGCTGTAATTGGCAGGAACTTTTTTAGCCTGAAATGCGTCTTCGCAAAGGAAGCGTGTCTTTTAATCACAATTTGAGAAACTGAGGTTATAAAAAGCATTGTGGAAATGCAATTGTATGATAACACCTGCACCCCATGCGCTCGCCACACCATTGGTTTGTACTATATTGATAGGGGCATTGGAGAACCTGAAACTGTCAATTGTACGAAAACAGCGACGGGTTTAAAGACTGGGAGTGAAAAGGAGAAGGCACTGTCCGTGCATGATCGATCCTCACAATTGTTCGAAGAGCAACTTGAACCCGTTCTTGGAAAGTTGTACGCAACCGCTCGCCAACTGACCCGCAACGCGACGACCGCAGAAGATATTGTGGCAGAAGCTGTTACCAAAGCGTGGAAAGGATTTGATGGCCTGCAGGATTTAACTCGCTTCCGTCCTTGGGTATTTCGCATCCTGATGAATACATTTCGCAGCCAGTACCGACGCCAGGGAAGGGAAATCAGCTTTTCCGATTGCGGTGAGGGCGACAGTGAAGACGATCTATTTTGGCTGTTCAACCAAGTGCATCAGCCCTTCCTCCTTTGGGGAGGTGATCAGGAACAGGTTTACCTCAACAAGCTCCTGCGGGAAGACCTGCAGCGAGCACTCGACACCCTGAGCGAGGGATTCCGTGCGGTAATTCTATTGGTGGACGTGGAGGAGTATAGCTACCAGGAAGTGGCGGAAATTCTGGCCATCCCTATTGGCACCGTTCGATCACGCCTGAAACGGGCGCGCTCACAGATGCAAAAACAACTGTGGACTCACGCGCAGGAAGCCCGTTATTCAGCAGTGCAAAATCAGGTAGATTCGGGGGACGCACAATGAGCAAAAAACAGTTGAATATCAATTGTGAAGAGGTGATAAGAGAGCTGTTCAGCTACCTCGACGGGGAAGTCAGCCCTGAAACCCGTGATGCCTTTGATCACCATATCGAAGGTTGTCGTAGCTGCTTTTCCCGCGCCGAGTTCGAACGCCGTCTGCGCCAGCGCATCAGCGAAACAGTGGAGCCGGAGGTGCCCGACAAGCTGCGCAACCGGATCAACCAAATTATTAAAAATTACTGATGTTTTAAAAAAACCACAACATTTCCGCGAACCAAGCGGTCAATAAAACACAAACATGAGAGGAATGGACTATGGTGGGAATTCTTTCAAATCAAAGGGAACATATTCTTGCAGCCGTTCAGGAAATGTATACGGATGTCGCCGTTCATCCTGAGAAAGAATTTCATTTTCCCACGGGGCGCGCGGCCTGTTTATTTGTCGGTTACCCGGAAAGCTGGCTGGATTCAATTCCGGAGACGGCAGTGGAATCTTTCGCCGGCGTCGGTTTCCCCCACGCCTGGAATACTATCAAATCCGGCGATGTGGTGCTCGACATAGGCTCTGGATCAGGCACCGACACACTGATCGCCAGCCTTGGGGTTGGCGACGAAGGAAAGGTTTACGGTCTGGACATGACTGCCGCCATGCTTAACAAACTTAGTGCCAACGTTGCCTTGATGGAGGTCGACAATGTCGTTCCGCTAGAGGGTAATGCGGAAGAAATTCCCCTGCCTGATGATTCCGTGGATGTTATTACCACCAATGGCGTGCTGAATCTGGTACCGGAAAAAGCCAAGGCTTTTGCAGAGATGTTCCGCGTCCTTCGCCCCGGTGGGCAAGTACAACTGGCGGACATTGTGGTGTCCAATCCCATATCGGAAAAGTGCCGGAGCGATCCGCAACTGTGGGCCGAGTGTGTCGTCGGTGCCTCAACGGAAGACCTCTATATACAGCTTTTTGTCGATGCCGGTTTTCAGGATGTACAGGTTCGCCGGCGATTCGACTATTTTGCCGGCAGTTCCAGCGAGAACACTCGTCGTGTTGCCGCCGGATTTGATGCCCACACCGTTGAATTGTCCATGATCAAACCAGCCCCGTCGACCCATTAGACCTTGGTACTGCGAGGCAGATACCGCGCGCCGAGCGATCTCCAAAGCCTGGACTCGGTGCGCAC
Source organism: Cellvibrionaceae bacterium (assembly GCA_050290225.1). Classification (GTDB taxonomy): domain Bacteria; phylum Pseudomonadota; class Gammaproteobacteria; order Pseudomonadales; family Cellvibrionaceae; genus JBNKHG01. The sequence goes on along the minus strand of JBNKHG010000093.1, from coordinate 1,178 downwards.
GACCGTCGGCTGGTAAACCCAGAGCAATGTCGCAATCAAAAACAGCGGATCACTGTCCTGAGCGCCATCGACCAAAAATCCCAGCACCATCAACAGGGAGATTAATGCCTGGGACAGCGAACACAGTAGTTTGTGTATATTTCGTTGACTCATGACATAGGCTCCGTTCATTTATCCTGTTGTTACCGGTAAGGACGCTGTTACCACGAATTTAGTTCCCGCTTTTTCCCAACGCATGGAAAGCCCTGCACCCACAAAAACGGGCTGGCGAAGGAGGCCTGTTTCTATTGTCCGGTTCCATCTAACCAAGTATGCAGTAGGTCAAAATCAGTCTAGCCTGCCAATAGGTGCGGCACCGGGAGCGGACTATACTGCTCACTGCAATCCTGCAGCAACACAGAGGTGCCAATTATGACTGTACGTCAGCATGTCAATATTGAGAAGTTGGAGCAATTCCGCACTTTTCTCGCCCAAAATCCCGACAAGGGAAAATTACACCTGCAAGTGAATGCCACGTATGAAGGCGAGGCGGGAAGAAGCAACGTGCATATCGGGCGCTTCGGTATCGACGATGAAGTTTTCGACCGGCCAACACGTCAATACACCATTGCCTTCGGAGCCTGGAAAGAAGTGGAAGAACTGACCGGAATGGAAGGCCCCACCGATCGCATGGAGCCCGTTGAAGTCGCCATGGCTGCAACTGCAGCCTGTCTGATCAATTCCGTCACTTTCAATGCTGCTCGCCTCGGCATTGATACGGAAGGACTGGAAGTCAGTATTCAATCCGATGTAGACCCGAGAGTCCTGTTTGGCCTGAAAGGACCGGACGCCCATGAAGAGTGTTTGGGCGACCTGCGTTACGATATTGCTGTCAGCGGTAATGTAACCGACAAGGAGCTGGATACCATTCGCGAACTCTGTGATCTATCCCCGGTTCACGGATTGATAGCCAAAGCCATCAAAACCCGCTGCAACGTTCACCGTGCCAGCGTGCACTGAGGATTATCCAGATCACTCGGCGCCGTGTATAAACATAAGGTTCTTCAGAAAAATTTGTGGGTTGTTATGATTCATGTTTTGGTAACGACGTCTCGTTCGTGCCACAAGCGGACGAACCGACGTGCCACGAATACTTGTGGCTTGCCGCTTGAAGCCGCAAGCCGCAAGCCGCAAGAGTC
>JBNKHG010000092.1:0-23978 GCA_050290225.1 Cellvibrionaceae bacterium | reverse complement strand
GTTTCCCAATCAGATGCGCGGTTCCGGCCTGGCGGTCAGCGGCCTGGTGCAGTGGCTGGCCAATTTCGGCATCACGCTGAGCTTCCCCATACTGTTGGCGACCATCCAGCTGTCTGGCAGTTACGGCATCTACGCTCTGTGCGCGGCGATTTCTGTGTTGTTTGTGGCCAAGTGCGTGCATGAAACCAAGGGCCTTGAACTCGAGAACATGGAGGGATAGACCGTGTACGAGTTGCCCATAACACCGCAGTGCGTCTGGCCCGCTCAGGCAGAACTGGGCGAAGGTCCTGTTTGGGTGGAGCGGGAACAAGCCCTCTACTGGGTGGACATCAAGGGACATCAATTGCACCGCCATCACCACCAAACCGGGGCTCAACACAGCTGGCCCTTGGACGCGCAGCTGTCTGCCTTGGCACCGCGTGCAGAGGGTGGCTTCGTGGCAGCTACCCGCAACGGCTTCGCATTGCTTGAATTCAACGGAGACACTCCACATTTGCAGTTGCTTGGCGGTCCCGAGCAGGATCTGCCCTCCAATCGCTTTAATGATGGTAAGGCTGACCCTCAAGGACGCTTCTGGGCTGGCAGCATGGATGATGGCGAATGCCAGGCTACCGGCTCCCTTTACCGACTGGATACTGACCTGCGTTGGCAAGTCGCCGACACTGAGTACGTAATCACCAATGGTCCCACTTTCAGCCCGGATGGCCACACCCTCTACCACACTGACACCCTGAGGCGGCGGATTTACGCCTTTGACATGGATAATAATGACCAACTGCAGAACAAACGGTTGTTTCTCGAGTTAAAGGAAGGTGAGGGCTACCCGGACGGTATGACAGTGGATGCTGAGGGATGCCTGTGGGTGTGCCACTGGGGCGGCTGGTGTATCACTCGGGTATCGCCATCGGGTGAACGGCTGGCGCGATTAAAGCTGCCTGTGGCCAACGTTACCAGTTGCACCTTCGCGGGGTCGAAGCTGGACACCCTCTACATCACCAGTGCCCGCAAAGGCCTGAACCCGCCAGAATTGGAGAGACAGCCGATGGCTGGAGGTCTGTTCCGTTGCCAGCCGGGCGTTACCGGTCTGGAGACACCTCTGTTTTTAGGTTGAGGATTCTGCGTCTTGGAGCATTACTTTTAAACTATTGTTGTAAACGTTTACAGCAATTTGGCATTAGTCGAGGCAATAGTGACACTTGTAAACAAAAATCTACATTCGGTGCTACCCGAAGACGGCCTGACCGGCACTTTAGTGGGACGGGTCTGGTTACCAGCAAGCCAAACCGGCAGTGTTGCCGGACCAAGTCCGGTTTGGTTGAACCCAGACGGCGTATTTGACTTGAGTGCCCTGGCGCCAACCTTGTCGCAATTACTGGAGCAAGGTTTTAGCAGTGACCGAGCCGATCTCAAGGACATGCGCCGCTTGTGCAGTGTCGACCAGTTGTTAACCAACACGATGGCGCCCCTGGAGCAGCGTAAGCGTGATGCCGAAATGCCCTACCTGCTGGCGCCAGTGGACCTGCAGGCTATCAAGGCCTGCGGGGTTACCTTTGCCATTAGCATGCTGGAGCGGGTGATTGAAGAGCGCGCCGGCGGCGACCCGGCCAAGGCCCAGTCTCTCCGCGCCCAATTGACGGGCGCCATTGGTGGCAACCTGTCCAAGGTCAAACCCGGTTCGGAGACAGCCAATGCGCTGAAGGCAGCGCTGCAAGCCAACGGTATTTGGTCCCAGTATCTAGAAGTAGGCATCGGTCCGTTCGCCGAGGTGTTCACTAAGGCACAGCCTCTGTCTGCCGTAGGCCCGGGCGAACAGGTGGGTCTGCACCCAGTCTCCAATTGGAACAACCCGGAACCGGAATTGGTTTTGCTGGTGGACAGTCAGGGTAGGGTGGTTGGTGCCACACTCGGTAACGACGTCAACCTACGGGATATCGAAGGTCGTAGCGCACTGTTACTGGGCAAGGCCAAGGACAACAATGCGTCCTGCTCACTCGGCCCCTGGATACGCTTGTTTGACGACAGCTTTTCCCTGGATGACGTACGCCAGGTCGACATCGGTTTGGCCATCGACGGCGAGGACGGGTTTGCGCTGCGCGAGGTCAGCCCTATGAGTGCTATCAGCCGTGATCCCCTGGACCTGGTGAGCCAAACCATCAGCGACTGCCACCAATATCCGGACGGCTTTGCCCTATTCACGGGCACTTTGTTCGCGCCTACAAAAGACCGGGATCAGGCCGGTCAGGGCTTTACTCACAAACTGGGCGACCGGGTCACCATCCACTCGCCAAAATTGGGCGCGTTGGTGAACAGCGTCACTACCAGCGACCAGGCACCGCCATGGCAATTTGGCATCGCGGCATTGATGCGTAATTTGAGCCAGCGTGGTTTGTTGTGAGGTAACTGTTCGGTGCTTTGCAACAGCGTTACCCAAACTAGCGCTCACCGGTTATTGAACAAAACATTATTGAACTAATTTGAGCCAAACGAAAACCATGACCAAAGCCCGCAAATTGCGCTCCAGCGACTGGTTTAACGACCCCAGCCAGCCAGACCAGACCGCCATCTACATCGAGCGCTACCTGAATTACGGCCTGACCCGCGAGGAACTACAATCGGGCAAGCCCATTATCGGCATCGCGCAAACCGGTTCCGATCTGTCGCCCTGCAACCGCCACCATTTGCAACTGGCACAGCGCGTACGCGACGGTATCCGCGATGCCGGAGGTGTGCCCTTCGAATTTCCCGTGCACACCATTCACGAAATGGGTAAGCGGCCCACTGCCGCGTTGGATCGCAACCTGGCCTACCTGGGCCTAGTGGAAATTCTGTATGGGTATCCCCTCGATGGCGTGGTACTCACCACCGGCTGTGATAAAACCACCCCGGCGCTACTGATGGCTGCTGCTGCCGTCAACATCCCCGCCATCGTTTTGTCCGGCGGTCCCATGCTCAATGGGTGGGACAGGCACGCGTCCACGATCGAGCAGCGAGTTGGCTCCGGCACAATAATATGGCGCTCACGTGAGGATTATGCGCGCGGTGACATAGACTATGAACGCTTTATGGAAAACGTCACCGACAGCGCGCCAAGTCCTGGTCACTGCAACACCATGGGCACTGCGCTGACTATGAACAGCCTGGCCGAAGCGCTCGGCATGTCGTTGCCCGGCTGCGCCGCAATTCCGGCGACTTACAAGGAGCGCCCGCAAATAGCCTTTTACACCGGCCAGCGCATTGTGGATATGGTGTGGGAAGATCTGAAGCCATCCGACGTTATGACCCGAGAGGCGTTCCTCAACGCTATCCGCCTTTGTTCCGCCATCGGCGGTTCCACCAACGCACCGCCACACCTGCAGGCCATCGCCAATCGCATGGGCGTTGACCTGTCCATTGACGACTGGCAGACACACGGCGAGAAAATACCGTTACTGGTGAACTGCCAGCCAGCTGGCGAATACCTGGGTGAGGAGTTTTTCCGCGCCGGCGGAGTACCGGCGGTGATAGGTGAACTGTTGCGCGCCGGGCTCGTCAATGGCGAATGCTGCACTGTGAGTGGACGCAGCATTGGCGAAAACTACAGCAATATTCACTCGCGTGACGTGCGGGTCATCAAGCCCTTCTCAGAGCCGCTTCGGACTAATGCGGGGTTTGCCATTATGCGTGGGAATTTATTCGATAGCGCAATCATGAAGAAGTCCGTAATCGGCGAAGATTTCAAGCAACGCTTCCTGTCTGACCCGGAGCGTCCAAACGTGTTCCGGGGCCGGGCCATCGTGTTTGACGGCCCAGAAGATTATCACCACCGGATCGACGATCCGGCCTTGGCAGTGGACGAACGTTGCGTATTGGTCATAAGGAATTGCGGACCATTGGGTTATCCGGGTTCGGCGGAAGTGGTAAACATGCGACCACCGTCCTATTTGATTCAGCGTGGAATCAACGCCCTCCCGTGCTTGGGGGACGGTCGCCAAAGTGGCACCTCCGCCAGCCCGTCCATCCTCAATGCCTCGCCGGAAGCCGCTGCTGGCGGAGGCTTGGCGTTGCTACAGACCAACGACATCATTGACATTGACTTGAATTGTAACCGCGTTGATGTGCTGCTGTCCGATACCGAGCTGGAACGCCGGCGCGCGGCCTGGCAGCCGAAGAAATTGGCCAACCAAACTCCCTGGCAGGAAATCTACCGCAATTCGGTGACCCAACTGGCCGACGGTGGAGACATGGCCATGGAGGAACAACACATTCGCATTGTGGAAAGCCACGGTACGCCACGAAACTCCCACTAGCTGATCACCCCAAAACAGTTCACGACAAAATCGCCCTATGAATAAACTGACTCAACCGTTGACTATCCTGTGTGCCGGCCTGGCACTTATCAGCTGCACAGCACAGGAGCCTGTGCGTGACATAAATCGTTGGCCAAGCGTTGCCAGCCCGGTTTACTCATCCGCTATCGAGCAACGCGCCGACCAGTTGTTGGCGCGCATGTCGCTAGAGGAAAAAGTCGGCCAGATCATGCAGGCGGAAATCCAGTCCATCACGCCGGAAGAGGTGAAGCAATACCACATCGGTTCCGTGTTGAACGGGGGGGGCTCCATGCCCGGTCGCAAGGCGGGTGCACAACCGGCCGACTGGCTGGCGCTGGCAGACGCCTATTGGGAAGCCTCCATGGACACCAGCGACGGCGGCACTGCCATCCCCATTTTCTGGGGTACCGACGCCGTGCACGGCAACGGTAACCTGGTGGGCGCCACCCTGTTTCCGCACAACATCGGTTTGGGGGCCGCGCACAATCCGGCGCTGATACGCGCCATTGGCGAAGCGACGGCAGAGGAAGTGCGCGCTACTGGTGTTGAGTGGGTGTTTGCTCCCACTCTGGCGGTGGCCCAGGATGATCGCTGGGGCCGCACTTACGAAAGTTATTCCGAAAAACCTGACCTGGTGCGTGAATACGCTAGTGCGATGGTAGAAGGTTTGCAGGGCAAGGTGGGCAGTGACGCATTCCTCGACGACTCCCGCGTGATTGCTACAGCCAAACATTTTTTGGCCGATGGTGGCACTTATCAGGGTGATGACCAGGGCGACGCGCGTATCGATGAGCGCGAACTGATCGACATCCACAACGCCGGTTACCCCAGTGCCATTGAGGCTGGTGTGCAAACGGTGATGGCCAGCTTCTCTTCCTGGAACGGTGAAAAGCACCACGGCAATCGCTACCTGCTGACCGAGGTGCTCAAGCAGCGCATGGGCTTCGATGGTCTGGTAGTGGGCGACTGGAACGGCCATGGCCAGGTGCCCGGCTGCAGCAATGCCAGCTGCCCTCAGGCCATCAATGCCGGTATCGATCTGCTGATGGTGACCTACGACTGGAAGGCCATGATCAAAAACACGCTGGCGCAAGTGCGCGCCGGTGAAATCAGCCAGGCGCGCCTGGATGACGCCGTGCGCCGTATCCTACGTGTTAAGCTGCGCGCCGGCTTGTTCGACAAGAAGCCGTCCGCGCGCGCCCTTGCTGGGCGTCCCGATCTAGTGGGCAGCCCGGAACACCGCGCCCTGGCACGCCGCGCCGTGCGTGAAAGCTTGGTGCTGTTGAAAAACCGCAATCACCTGCTGCCGCTCAAACCTGCGCAGACCATTCTGGTGGCCGGACCCGGTGCTGACAGCATCTCCATGCAGTCCGGTGGCTGGAGCGTCAGCTGGCAGGGTGCCGGTATCCCCAACGACCAGTTCCCGGGTGCTACGTCCATCTACGCTGGTATCAAGTCGGCGGTGGAATCAGCCGGCGGCCAGGCGATTCTGTCTGCGGACGGCAGCTTCACCAGCAAGCCAGACGTGGCGGTAGTGGTGTTTGGCGAGCAGCCCTACGCCGAGGGACAGGGCGACCGCGACACCCTGGAGTTTGAACCGGGTAACAAGCAAAGCCTGGCGCTATTGAAGCAACTCAAGGCACAGGGCATCCCTGTGGTATCGGTCTTTCTGTCCGGTCGGCCCCTGTGGGTAAACCCGGAACTGAACGCGTCCGATGCCTTCGTGGCGGCCTGGCTGCCGGGCAGTGAGGGCGCCGGCGTCGCGGACTTGCTTATCGCCAAGCCCGACGGTGAACCGCAATTTGATTTCACGGGCCGGCTATCCTTTTCCTGGCCCAAGCAGCCACTGCAGGCCCGCCTGAATCCGCACCACGACAACTACGAGCCGCTGTTTGACTCCGGCTACGGCCTGAACTATACCGAGGGCAAATCAGGCCCGGCACTACTGGCAGAGAACGTGCCTGGTCTGGTGACTGGCCAACCCGAACAATTAAACCTGTACGTGGGCCGGCCCATGCAACCTTGGGGCATAGAGATCCGTGAATATGACCAGAAGCAATTGCTGAGCGGTGCCTTTGCGCAGCTGCCCTCTGGCCGGGTGACGGTGGAGACACGTGATAAGGACGTGCAGGAAGACGCGCTGGAATTGCGCTGGCACGACACCTGGCTGTCGGGACTCAGCCTGGAGTTCGGACCGGCGCTGGATCTGTCCGGCTACATGGCCGCAGGCAGCCTGAGCTTCGACCTCAAGGTGGACGAACTGGACGCGGGTGACCTGTTTGTGGCCCTGCGCTGTGGTCACGACTGTGAGCGGCTGGTAGACCTGACCGTGGACGCGCGTGCGCAATCCGGCAAAGGCTGGCATCACCTTTCCTTCCCTCTGCGTTGCCTGGCCCATGCCGGAGATGATTTTGCCAATATCACCTCGCCCTTCGAGTTGCGCGGTGGTGGTAAAGGGCGGGTTTCGGTGGCCAACGTCCGGGTACACCGCAGCGATGCCAAGTCCGCCAGTTGTAAGACCCTTCAGACTTTATCCACCACACCAGCACGGCGTCACGCATACTGGGCCAAGGCCTGGTGGGACGAGCGTTTTGAGCACAATCAGGCCCGCCTGAAGCAGGGCAACGTAGAACTGCTGATGCTGGGCGACTCAATTACCGAGGGTTGGGAGAAAGCGGGCCGCAGCCTGTGGGATGAGCACTTCGAGCCCATTGGCGCGGTCAATCTGGGCTACGGTGGCGACCGCACCGAACACCTACTGTGGCGCCTGCAAAACGGTGAACTGGACAACATCACGCCCAAGGCGGCGGTGCTAATGATTGGCACCAACAACACCGGCCACCGTCGGGAAGATCCAGCACTCATCGCCGCCGGCATCCGCGCCGTGCTGGATGAGCTGAGCAAGCGCCAGCCGCAAATGAAAATCCTGCTGCTGGGCATTTTCCCGCGCGACGCGCAACCAGGCACTGCCATGCGCAGGATCAACCAGCGCGTCAACGACATCATCGCCGGTCACGCCGATGGCGAGCGCATCATCTATCGGGATATTGGCGACAAGTTCCTTGACGCTGAGGGTCGTTTGAGCGCCGACATCATGCCTGATTATCTGCACCCGAATGAGCGGGGCTATCAGATTTGGGCCGATGCCTTGATACCAATGGTATCACCCTTGTTGAAATAACTTTAGGCGTTGAAATGGCGTGTGGCGGAGGGCGAGACAGGCCCGCCGCACTTTTATAAAAGAATAATCATGCGGAGCGCAAAAATGATTGTTTGGCTGCGGATCTTGGCCGGTATGGTCATTCTTGTTTCCTCGACCCACTCAGCCCTGGCCGGTAACCAGCCTTTGAAGCTTTGGTACGACAAGCCCGCCAGCCGCTGGGAAGAGGCTTTGCCGGTGGGCAATGGCCGCCTGGGCGCGATGGTTTACGGTGGTGTTGTGGAGGAGACTCTGCAGCTCAATGAAGACACGTTCTGGGCCGGTGGGCCACATAGCAATCTGAATCCCTCTGCGCTGGAAAACCTGCCGGAAATCCGTCGCTTGCTCAGTACCGGCAATTATTCCGCTGCCTCTAAGCTGGCAGAAAAGCACATCACCAGCCAAGGTGCCCAGGGCATGCCTTACCACTCGGCTGGCGCACTGCAGATTCACTTCGATGGCAAAACCGATTATCAGGATTACTATCGCGAGCTGGATCTGGCTAACGCTGTGGCGCGTACCCGCTATCGCGTCGGCGATGTGCACTACACGCGTGAAGTCTTTACCTCTTTTGTGGATCAGGTGGTAGCCATACGCTTAACCGCCAGTCGTCAGGGTGCATTGAACTTTACTCTGTCCCTGTCGCACCCGGATGGCATGGATACCCGGGTTGATGAAGGCAAGCGCACCATGCAGATGCGCGGACGCTCGCGCGATCACGAGGGTGTCAAGGGGCAGGTGCAACTGGTGGATCTCGCCAAACTGGTTCAGGTGGATGGCGACGTGGCGGCGGAGGGTAATCAACTGCGCATAACCGGTGCCAGCGATGTCGTGATTCTGGTGGCCATGGCCACCAATTTCGTCAACTACCACGATATCAGCGGCGACGCTCAGGCGCGAGCGGAATCCGCCATGGCATTGGCGGAAAGTCAATTCAGTGCAGGCACACGCGGGTTTGCTGAGCGCATGCAGGCACATACCGACTACTACCGCCGGTTTTTCGAGCGCGTGACCCTGGATCTGGGCTATAACGACTTCGCCAGCGAACCCACTGACCAGCGAATCCGTGCCTTTGCCCAACGCTATGACCCCGATCTGGTGGCCCTTTATTTCCAATTCGGCCGCTACCTGTTGATCTCGTCGTCTCAGCCGGGCACGCAACCGGCCAACCTTCAGGGCATCTGGAACCCCCTGTCGGTGCCGCCCTGGGACAGCAAGTATACGTTGAACATTAATGCCGAGATGAACTACTGGCCCTCGGAGGTGACCAACCTCAGCGAGCTTAATGAGCCGTTCGTGTCGATGATCCGCGATTTGGCCGTTACCGGGCAGGACAGTGCCAGGTCCATGTATGGCGCACGTGGCTGGATGGCGCACCACAATACCGACATCTGGCGCATTACCGGCGGGGTGGACTGGGCCTGGGGTTCCTGGCCCACCAGTAATGCCTGGCTGGTGCAACACCTGTGGGAAAAATTTCAATACAACGGCGATAAGGAATTTTTGCGCAGTGTATATCCCATCATGAAATCCGTCTGTGAGTTTTTCGAGGATTTCCTGGTGCCGGATGAGAAGACCGGTTGGTTGATCGTGTCGCCCTCCATTTCACCGGAAAACGGGCCCTGGACTACCGGCGTCATGATTGCTGCCGGTGTGACGATGGATAATCAGTTACTGTTTGATTTGTTCACGCACAGCATCCAGGCAGCCAGGGTACTCGGCCTGGATAAAGCCGCCACCCGTCGCTGGCAACATATTATTGATCAGTTGCCGCCCATGCAGATTGGCCGTTACCACCAGTTGCAGGAATGGCTGCAAGACTGGGACAACCCCCAGGATCATCACCGTCATGTGTCGCACCTCTACGGTCTTTATCCCAGCAATCAGATTTCGCCGTTGCGGACTCCGGACCTGTTCAACGCTACCCGTGTGACCATGGAGCAGCGCGGCGACCCCTCAACGGGTTGGTCCATGAACTGGAAAATCAATTTGTGGGCGCGCCTGCTCGATGGCGACCGTGCCCTGAAATTGATCCGCGACCAGATCTCGCCAGCAATAGCGCCTGACGGGGTTACCGAGAGCGGCGGCACCTATCCGAATATGTTCGATGCCCATCCGCCATTCCAGATTGATGGTAATTTCGGTTTTACCTCCGGCGTGGCAGAAATGCTGGCACAGAGCCACGACGGCGCCGTGCACCTGCTGCCGGCGCTGCCCAATGCCTGGCCAACGGGTAAGGTGACGGGCCTGGTGATGCGCGGTGGTTTTGTGCTGGATATGCGCTGGGAGGCGGGGCAGGTGACTTATCTGAAAGTTCACTCCCGGTTGGGTGGCAACCTGCGCCTGCGAAGCTATTCGCCTCTGCCCGAAGCTCAAGGTTTCGCCGTCAAACGCGCACGCGGCAGCAACAAGAACCCGTTTTACACATTGCCGCAGATAAAGCCGCCCGTTTTTCACACCGAAAAGCGCCTGCCCCAGCTTTCACTGGAGAACAGTTTTCTGGTTGATGTGAAGACAACGGCTGGCAGTGAATATGTTTGGTCGGCCGCGCCAGGTGAGCGTCGATAGTTAAGTTGAGTCTTGCTGAGAATTTATCTAATGAAGCGATCTCTTTTTTTTACTATTTCCCTATTGCTTTTAACAGCCTGTAGTGTGTTCGAAAATAACCACTCCGAATCCGCTATTAACCGCAACGCGGTATTTTACTGGCTGGATTATTCCGGCCGTGATGAGGTGTTTGCAACACCCCTGGCAAGTGATGAATTCAGAAACCCTATTCTCACCGGGTTTCATCCCGATCCCAGTATTGTCAGGGTCGGTGAAGACCATTATTTAGTGAATTCAACCTTTGGATTTTTTCCGGGGATCCCTGTATTCCATAGTCGTGACCTGACCAACTGGACCCAGATTGGCAATGCGATACACCGCCCGGATCAACTTAATTACCAGGGAATAAGCCTGGGGGGTGCCGGTGTTTATGCAGCAACCATCGAATATCGCGATGGGGTATTTTACGTGGCAAACACCTGCGTTGGTTGTGGCGGCAATTTTGTCGTAACGGCAACTGATCCCGCCGGACCCTGGTCCGATCCGATCTGGATGCCGCACATAGAGGGTATCGATCCGTCAATTTTCTTTGACGACGATGGTAAAACTTATATTGTTCATCATCGAAACCCAGCCCAGCCAAAATACCCGGCCCATACGGCACTGTGGGTGATGGAGGTGGATCCGGTTACCTTCGCACCATTGTCGGAGGATGTCATGCTGGTGGATGGTGCTGAGCCGGCGCCCTGGCACACGGAATATATTGAAGGTCCGCATATTTATAAGGTCGGTGGTACTTACTACCTGTCGGCGCCGGGTGGTGGCACCGGATACTATCACGGGCAGTTACTCTACCGCTCCGATAATGTATTTGGCCCTTACGAAGCGAATCCGGACAATCCGGTGCTGACGCAGTTCGGCCTGCCCGATGACCGTGAGCACCCCGTCACCGCGACCGGTCACGCCGATCTTTTCGAGGATACTAACGGCGACTGGTGGGCGGTATTTCTGGGTACCCGCGTTTATGACCTGGAAACGCCGCCGCAAGACCCGGGAAATTTTCATACCGGACGGGAAACGTTCATGCTGCCAGTAACCTGGAAGGATGGCTGGCCTGTGATTCTGGAAAAAGGGAAGTCGGTTCCCTACGCGGTAAAACGGCCAAATCTCCCGCTGTCACCGCCTGCGGACCGGGCTATGACAGGTAACTTCTCTGTTCATGAGACATTCGATAAGGGCGAACTGGATCCCCATTGGCTATTCGTTCGTGCTCCTCAATCCACGTGGTGGCAAGTGGGTGAAGGCGTTCTGGAATTAATGCCGCGTACCGACCGGCTTGGCGATTATGGCCAGCCATCGTTCGTGGGCCGACGCTTGGCTCACATGACCGCATCAATAACGACAAAGCTAGGGTTTTCGCCCGTCAGCACAGGTGATGAAGCAGGTATATTGGCGTTACAGAATGATGACTACTACTACGCTTTTGGCCTTGGCATGGATGACGCGGGTGATAGGGTGCTTCGCATTCGGAAACGGGAAGGCAAGTCACAAGCTGCCCGCGGTAAGACCATGGCAGAGGTAAGAGTTGATAAAGGTAAGACGGTTTACCTTCGTATGGAAGTGGACAAGGAGAGTCTGGATTTTCTGTACAGTCTGGACGGGCGCGAGTTCCAACTGTTGTTGGGTAACGCGGATTCAAAGGTGTTGACTTCAGCGAAGGCAAATGGATTCACCGGTGCCGTGATTGGCATGTATGCCGAAGGTGGCATTGAACAATAAAAGAGACGATAACAACCTATAACAATGTCCAATATCTCTATAGTTTTTACGGTTGTTATAGGTTGTTGTGTAAGTTTATTTAATGACAGGTCATAGGTTTTTCCAGTTTGTGATCTTCGTTCGGCGCTGGGATGGCTTGCTGTTATTTTTGACTGTTGGGGCATGTACAACGTGAAAATCCGAATTTTATTGTCGATCTTGTCGTTGCTATTAATTGGCAATAGCGTTGCCGCTGAAACATTTCACAATCCTGTCATAACGGGAATGAATCCTGATCCCAGCATTACGCGAGTTGGCGACGACTATTTTTTGGTTACCTCAACGTTTGAGTACTTTCCTGGGCTACCCGTTTACAAGAGCAAGGATCTGGTTAACTGGAAGTTGATTGGTCATGCGGTATCGAGTAAAACCAGCAATCCGCTGATGGGAACTGGTTCCAGCGGTGGTCAGTATGCGCCAACGATTAGATACCACGATGGCTTGTTTTATGTTGTGGGAACGAACTACGCTGGTCGCGGTGGTTTTTATGTAACTGCAAAAGACCCGGCTGGTCCTTGGTCTGAGCCGGTTTGGGTCAATAATTGGCTTGTTGATCCATCAATCCTATTTGCCGACGGAAAAGCCTATTGGCATAGCCCTGATGAAAAGGGTGGGTTTGCCGTGGGTGAGATAGATGTGAAGACCGGTAAGTTTACCGAGCCATTGCGCACCGTTGCGCAGGGACAGGGAGGCTCCTCGCCCGAAGGCCCGCACCTTTACAAAATCAATGGCTATTACTACCTGTTGAGTGCAGAAGGCGGCACAGGTTACGAACACCGGGCAGTTATCCAACGCAGCAAATCGCCGTATGGGCCCTATGAAGCAAGCCCGACAAATCCGGTAGCATCGCATATGAATTTCCCTGATAACCCATTTCAGGCGATCGGCCATGCAGACCTGGTGGAAACGCCTGACGGCTGGTGGATGGTTTGTTTGGGTATTCGACCCAAAGGCGGGAAGTTCCATCATTTAGGGCGCGAAACGTTTTTAGCGCCGGTTACCTGGGATGAGAACGGCTGGCCGAAAGCAAGCCATGATGGCGTTGTTCAGGAAGAATACACATTGCCCAAGCTGCCCAAGCACGAGTGGGAGAAGGAGCCTGTACGCGATGATTTTGACAGCGATCGCTTGCGTCTGTCGTGGAACTTTCTCCGCAATCCCTATGATGCTGATTGGTCTTTAGTGGATAAAAAGGGTTACCTCCGGCTGAACGGTTCGGCGGTAAATTTCACAGGAAAGAACTCTCCAGCTTACGTGGCCAGGCGACAAGCGGCGTTTGACATGGTGGCTTCTACCAAGGTCAGCTTTGCCCCGACTGCTGAAAATGAGGAGGGCGGGCTTGTGATTCGTGGTAACGATGCAAACCACTACGATTTTGTTATCACAAAGCGCGGTGACGACAGGGTGGTTATGCTGCGTCAGTACCTGGATGACAAGGTTGCCAAAACCGAAATCCGCAAAATAGTAGCGGGTGATGCCACGCTGCGTATCAGCGCCACCCCGCTTGAATACAAGTTTTGGGTGCAGCAAAAGGGCAAGCCCGCGCAACTTGTTGGCACTGCGTTGACCAAGAACGTTTCCACGGAAAAGATTCATGGCTTTACCGGTGTCTACCTTGGGATGTATGCATCAGGAAATGGCAAGAAAAATACAAACCCGGCTGACTTCGATTGGTTTGATTATGAAGAGAACCCGGCTACCCCCTATTCCTGGATGAAACCTTAATTGGTTGGCGTTTGTTTTGAAAGCTTGGACAGTTGAAGAAGATACCTCAAATAATGCCCGGCATTAGCGGGGCGATCTTGCTGGGAATCTACTATTGGATCCTGTGTTTAAAACGATGCTCCAAGTCGGGCGTCTGCCTCGTCTCCTGCAGCGCGGGTGGCCGGCCTGGAACTGACCCCTCCATTGATCCAACTACTGCAACGACCATTAGGACGGAAAAAGTCAATGATCACTAACAGAATTTCAATCCTTCTGCTTGGGCTGCTGCTGTGCGCCTGCGGCACCGAGAAAAATGCCCAAGCGTTGCAGTCTGGGCCAGCCAGCCCCTGGCCAATGATGCAACCGGCACTACCCGCCGACCCGGCACTGGAAAGTCGAATCCGCGAGCTGTTGGCGCGCATGACGCTGGAGGAAAAAGTCGGCCAGCTGATCCAGGCCGAAATCAAGTACGCCACGCCGGAAGACGTGAGGAAGTACCACCTGGGCGGAATCCTGAACGGCGGCGGTACCTACCCGAATAACGACAAATTCGCCACCCCTGACGACTGGCTGGCATTGGCCAAGGCCTACCGCGAGGCCTCCATGGACACGAGCGACGGCGGTGTCGGCATTCCCGTACTCTGGGGCTCCGACGCAGTGCACGGACACAATAACGTTATCGGCGCCACCTTGTTCCCGCACAACATTGGTTTGGGCGCGGCCCACGACCCGGCATTGATCAAGCGCATTGGTCAGGCCACCGCCCGTGAGGTAGCCGTTACGGGTATCCATTGGACCTTCGCACCGACCGTAGCGGTAGTACAGGATGACCGTTGGGGTCGCACCTTTGAAAGTTATTCGGAAAACCCGGCCCTGGTGCGTGACTATGCCGGGGCCATGGTAGAGGGCATTCAGGGCGAGATTGGCTCGCCAGATTTTCTGCATGGTAGCCATGTGATTTCCTCCACCAAGCATTTTGTCGGTGATGGTGGCACCAAGGACGGTATGGACCGGGGCGATACTCAGGTGAGCGAAGAGGAGCTGGCCCGCGTGCATGCGGCCGGTTATTACGCAGCACTGGAGGCGGGTGTACAAACCATTATGGCGTCTTTCAATAGCTGGAACGGCGACCGTCTGCACGGGCATAAACACTTGCTGACTGATGTATTGAAAGGGCGGCTGGGTTTCGACGGCTTTGTGGTGGGTGACTGGAACGGCCACCGGTTTGTACCGGGCTGCACCCTGGAAAGCTGCGCCGCCGCTATCAATGCCGGTTTGGATATGTTTATGGTGCCGTCCGATTGGAAGGCCCTGTACCACAATACCCTGGCCCAGGCGCGCAGCGGAGAGATTCCCCAGAGCCGATTGGATGATGCAGTGACCCGCATTCTCCGGGTCAAACTGCGCGCCGGGCTGTTTGACTTGCAACAGCCTCTGGCAGGCAAGTCGGGCATTCTGGGCAATGCGGAACATCGCGCCATTGCCCGCGAGGCCGTGCGTAAATCGCTGGTGCTGCTGAAGAACAACCCTTATCAAAACCGGGGCAGCCTGCTGCCCTTGCGGCCGAATCAGAACATTCTGGTGGCCGGGGATGCTGCCGACAATATTGGCAAGCAAAGCGGTGGTTGGACCATTTCCTGGCAGGGTACTGGTAACACCCGGGCCGACTTCCCTGGTGCCACCTCTATTTTCGAGGGCATTAAGACCGCGGTGGAAAGCGCCGGTGGCGAGGCCCTGCTCAGTGTCGACGGTGAGTTCAAGGCTGACAGTTTTGCCAGTGGCAGTCAGCCGGATGTGGCCATCGTGGTGTTCGGCGAGGAACCCTATGCGGAATGGCACGGCGATATTACCAGCCTGGAATACCAGTTTGGCAACAAGCGCGACCTGGCCTTGCTGAAAAAACTGCAGGCACAGGGCATTCCGGTGGTGAGTATTTTCCTCTCTGGTCGGCCCCTGTGGGTAAACCCGGAAATCAATGCCTCAGACGCTTTTGTAGCAGCCTGGCTACCCGGTTCGGAGGGGGCGGGTATTGCCGATGTGATCTTTACCGATGCCGAGGGTGAAGTCCGTTACGACTTTACCGGCAAGCTGAACTTCAGTTGGCCTCAGGGCGTCAAGCAGACACCGCTGAATCTGGGTGATGCCGACTACAATCCATTATTCGCCTATGGTTTCGGTCTTAGCTACAGCGACAAGGTCGAACTGTCCAGCAATCTGTCGGAACAGGGTGAAAGCTATGCCGAAGGGCCATTGCGGGATGCCTGGTTGATGGTTTGGCGTCCGCGTGCGCCCTGGGACCTGTTGCTGTTGGAAGACGGCCAGGCACCGGTAGTGGCCGCTGGTAATGTGGCTGAAACTGCGAAGGGTAACCTGCGTCTGACGGCGGTGGATATGTTCAACCAGGAAGATGCCCGCCTGTTGCAATGGCAGGGTACACATCCGGCGACGGTGGCGATGCAGGCCAGCAAAGCGCAGGACATGAGTCGCTATCTGGCGGCCGGTGGCGCGCTCAGTTTCGACCTGCGCCTGGATACGCGACCTGTAAGCGACGTGCTGCTGTCCATCGGCTGCGGAGAGGATTGTGCGGCGGCGGTTCCGCTTGCTGCGCAGTTGCGCCAGCTGCCGGTATCGGAATGGCAGGCCTTCAGTGTTGATCTGCAATGTTTTGCCAAACAGGGCGTGGATTTCACCCGCATTGAAACCGGTTTTGCATTGCACAGCGAGGGGCCACTGGCGTTGGCGGTGGCCAATGTGAAGTATTTGCCTGGCGCTGCGGTTCAGGCGACCTTACGCTGCGACGACTGATTCAGATACAGGTACTCAGCCGTGCAAACTCATTGGTATGTACCGCTATGCGAGAGATTGATGTGGGTGCGTATAGCGCCCACAACGACGGTCGCAGTCGGACGAAATAGAAGCGTCGACCTGCTGAGTGGAGCGTCTGTTGCACCCATTAGTGTTTAAGTCGATTCAGGAGGCTGCAAACGTTGGTCGGCAGGGTAAGTTTTCACACGCATTACCCCGGCGGGAAAACGACGTGTACCTGATGTGAAGTCACATCAAAGAAATAGCCGTTTGTGTGGAATTTCCACCTGGTGACATTTCACTGCTGTAGGGCATAGCACCGATGGGTACCAAATTCTACAAAGCCGATGCCCATGGACCCCAAGGCAATGCAAACCGGATTGCAAGGTTGGGGCAATGGTACTCAGGTGAGTTGTTTCTGTTCTTTGGCAATGCGCCGGTTGCGCAGCATGGCGATAGAACTGAATGAGGTTTAGATCAATAACAAAATGTGGGTGGTAACGATGAAAAAAGTGTTTGTATGCCTGTTGGGGCTTGTGTTGTTGTATGGTTGTGGAGGCGGTGGTTCTGGCAGCTCAGGTTCAGCCCAAGTGCTTGAACCTGCGCCACAAACCGAGTCCGAACCCGAGCCGACACCAGGGCCCGAACCAATTCCAAGCGACGACGACACGCAGCCCTCAGTAGAGCTGCCGAGCTATAACACCAGTCCCAAGGCACCCGACAACACCGGCATGGAAAGCACCGCGGCACAGATCGCGAGCCAGATGACTATTGGCCTCAATATTGGCAACACGCTGGAGGCGTGGGGGGGGAAGTCTGAGACCTATTGGGGGAATCCCGAGATCACCCGCGAGTTTGTCGCGTTTGCTAAAGCGTCGGGTTTTAACGCAATTCGTTTGCCCGTGTCCTGGGATCAATACGCCGATCAAAGCACGGCGGAGATTGAGCAAGCCTGGCTGGATCGGGTGAAGGAAGTGGTGCAGTACTGCATAGATGAAGATATGTACGTGCTCGTCAACATCCACTGGGATGGCGGCTGGCTGGAGAAAAACATAACGCCAGATAAGCAAGCAGCGGTTAACTCGAAGCAAAAGGCCTACTGGGAGCAGATAGCCACGCTTTTGCGTGACTTTGACGAGCGCCTCCTGTTCGCTGGCGCCAATGAGCCCGACGTGGACAACGAAGCAGAAATGGAGGTGTTGCTTTCCTACTATCAGACATTTGTTGATGCGGTCCGTTCGACAGGCGGCCGGAACGCCTATCGAACCTTGGTTCTCCCGGGGCCAGATACCAACATGGAACATACTTACGAATGGATGGTGGTATTACCCATGGATACGGCCAGTGAGCGATTGATGGTGGAGGTGCACTTTTACGCCCCCTTTAACTTTGCCCTTATGGAAAAAGACGAATCATGGGGTAACCAGTTTTTCTACTGGGGTATCGGTAATTACTCTAATACAGACACAGACCACAATCCGACTTGGGGTGAGGAGGATTATGTGGATGAGACATTTAATCTGATGAAAGTCCAGTTCGCCGATCAGGGTATTCCGGTAATCCTCGGTGAATATAATGCGAGGTTGCGCGACCAGCTAACAGGCGATGATCTGGAGTTGCATCTAAAAAGTCGCGCTTATTACCATTCCTATGTTACACAACGAGCGCTAGCCACGGGCATGATCCCGTTCTATTGGGATACCGGCAGCCTGTTGGACCGACGTGAATACACGGTCCGGGATCAACAGTCGCTGGATGCACTTATGGAGGGGGCTGCTCATCCATCCTATTGGAAGGACAAGGAGTAATCGCACGCAAGTTGTACAAATGCATTCTATGCGTACGTTCAGCCGTAAGTCCTAGGTATCGGGTACCCGATGCAGCTACTGCACCTGGACGCAGGTGGGATGGAAGCGGCCAGAGCCCATGGCAAAAGTGCAGATCAACTAGGGGATTACAGCTACGCCGCAAATCCCTCGGACCCCAACAACTACCAGAACCAGTTGCAGGGCGTGGTATGGGTGACATATGACGGCTCAGCCTCCAGCGATACCGATAGCGACAGCCTGAGCTACAGCTGGAGTTTTGGCGATGGCGGTTCTGCCACCGGCGCCAGCGCTAGCCACACCTACAGCGCGGCCGGCAGCTACACCGCGACGCTCACCGTGAGCGACGGCCAGGCCAGCATTACCGTGCAAGTCAAGTCACCCCGGCCAACGACGGCGGCGTGCTCAGTTGCAGCTATATTGCCGGTGATGATTGGGGCAGCAGTTTTACGGGCACCGTGCGCTTCATCAATAACGATAGCCAGGTGGTGAATGGCTGGCAGGTGGATTTTGTTTATAGCGGCAGCCGCCGCATCACCAGTCTGTGTAACGCCAAGTTGAGTGGCAGCAATCCCTGCAGCGCCGCGCCCCTGGGTTAGAACAAGAAGATCCAGTCGGGTGCCTATGTCGAGTTTGGCTTCCAGGGCACGCGCGATGCCGGTGAAGCTATGGAAACGCCCACGTTTACCTTGCATGAATAGTCGGGTTTTTGCTACAGGTGGGGCGCCAGTTTTACACGACCACTGGAACCCGTGCGTGACCCAGCCAGCCCTGGTGCCTTGAACTTGCCTTTCCATGTAACGCGTTAGTAAGAGTTACTGTTTTGCCAAGCCGTATCCTAGCAGTTTCAAGATTGCACGCTGGCGTAACCGGTGTAAGGCCAGGCTGACCAGGTTTCGGTGGGCTCATGCGCTCGCCGGGTGCCAGCGTGTGATACGGGACATGCACTTCCAACTCCAGTAAGCCCGCCTCGGGCGCGGTGGGATCCCTATCGATATACAACTCCACCTGTCCCTGGTCCGGGTGAATAATTGCGCGTGGGTGCAGGGGAAATTCAATGACGAACACTTGGTCTTCGCTAAAGGCCGCCAGCCATCCCGCCGAAGGCTGGATGAAGGCCTTGGCCTGCACGCGCATCGCCGAATCGGTCGAAATCGAAATAGCCCAACGCCTGCCGTGCCGGGTCGATGCCGGCTTGTGACTGGCCAAAGGGCACAAGGCGCAGGTCCTTTGTGTTTGGTAGCTTTTTGAGTTTGAACGTTGGTGTGTACAGCGCGGGGAGGGCAGCATCACGCTGAAGCAATTTAAATGTCAGGCGATTTACTAGCTGGGTACCAGGAAAGAATATCGCCCCTTCTCAGGGCAAGCCGTGAATACACCCCTATAGGCTCGACAGCAGCAGCCCTGCTGCTGAAGGTCCTGAGAGGGGATGGTATTCTTTCTGACTCGGTAGTGGGTCCAGGCCTTTAACCTGTTGCACCTTCGAATCCGACCACCCGTCAAGTCGATGTATTTACTTGTGCCATTCTACAAAGTCAGGCTCATATGGCTGGATGACAAAACTATCTACATAGTCTTTATCGAGTAGAATACTTCTCGACTTGCCTTTCAACTTGATCTCCTGGGGCTCACCACTGACATTCAAAAACAGAATATGGTTATCATCAATATATCTGGCCATGACATTGCGTGGCACCTCAGGGCCTCCTCTTCGGATTCCTAGCTCGTCTATCAACTCATCCAAAATGGGGGCCAGTACCCAACCATCCGCCGCAAGGCCGATGTAAATAGCGCGGCCCTTGCCGTATTTATGTGATGTAACGATGGGATAATCCTTGTCCAGGCTAGTAATTTCTCCCAGAACAGTCGCGCCCTTTGGCTCCACCACATCAAAGCGCGCGGACTCGATCTCAATGTTGTCATCCCTGTAATTGACTTGCAATTTCTTGCCTTTATAGCCAAGCCGGGATATCTCATTCAGACTACTCGTGTCCTCAAAGTTGGCAATGCGTATCCCGAAAACGTCGTCCAGGTGGCCGGGGCGAGTGCTTTGAAACACTTGGTTGTGCTCGTCGACAAATGCGGAGTAACCCGTCATGATTACAACCCCGCCGTTGTCGACGTAATCCCGGATCTTGTTCGCAGTTGTTTCATCCATAAGCGCCACACCGGGGACAATCAACAACTTGTAATCCAGTGGGCTTTTATCTATGGCTACAACCTTTAAGTCAATGTTTCTGGAATAAAACTCATTGAAGACCGTCTGCATTTGGCTATCGTGCTGAATAGGATAACCATAACTTACTATCTGACTGGGAAATGAAAAGGCCAGGCCCACATCGGCTTCAGGCCGATATGGGAATCCGTATTCCTCAATTTTCTTGAATTCTGTGGCAATCTGCTTGTATTCGTCATACGTGCGATTAGTAACGCCATCCCAATCCAGCATACCTTCCAGATATTGCTCTTCGCCACCATGCATACTTTGCCAGGTCCAACCGCAGATCATCTGGCTGCCGTACATCAAAGCGGCGTAGGCCGACTTGCGGACCGATTTGGGAACTGCAGTCATGGTGGTAAATTCCACATTCCAGAATGGTGTTTCGTTTTCGAACTGTATGCGCGCCATACCAAATAGAGAGTGCATTAAACCCCAGTTCTCAACAAGTGAGTTTCCAGGGTAGAAGCCATTTCCTCCCCGTCTCATTTTTCCGCTGTAGGCAATTTTGGAATAATCGAAATACTTCTTATGGCTGTAATACCAGGCATTTGTCGTCGTCAGAGCCCCAGGGGCATTGGTGTACACCACATCCATCATCTGAAAAAGAAATTGGTTGACCTCATCCGAAACAAAGCGTCTGAAATCTAACGTCCTCTCGGGGGGGCCTTGTATTGAACCCGACACCGGGAGACCTATCTCATCAAACTTGACAAGTTTTCTGGACCAGCGCTGTCCCGCCCAAGCCTGATTCAGTGCGTCCACGGTTTTGTATTTTTTCTTCAGCCACTCGACAAATCGCCACCGGACTGATTCTGAATAGGATATGGGGCCATCGCCAGATTCATTGTCGATCCCAAACGCCAGCAGCGCCGGATGGTTTGCATACCGCCGGGTAATCTTGTCGGTGTATCGCAATGCATATTTTTGATAGCCGGGATCGCCCATATCTTCCATGTAGCGATGATTCGGGTAGAGTCGATTCCCACTGGTGTCAGTAATACTGATTGAAGGGTGCTTTTGGTGCAGCCAGATCGGCGCCGGACGGACGGATATATCAAGAATGACTTTAATTCGCGCCTCATCCATCATATCCATGAAAGTGTCGAACCACTCAAAGTCAAACTGCCCCTCGGCGGGTTCATAACTGTCCCACGCCAGATGCCCCAGCCGAACCACATTGAAGCCGGCCTCCTTCATCAGTCGGATATCCCGCTCCCACTTTTGCCTGTTCTTGTCATCATGTGGATGGTAATTCGCGCCAACGTACAGCTCCTGGGCTCCGCAAACGCCGCCAAACAAAAGGAAACAGATTGCCATCATTATATTTCGGTAGTTTCTACGGAATTTTTTTTGCATTTGCATTGAGCCTCTAAATCCATTTTTTGTGTATTATATATCATATAACTGGAGTTTAGAGTCTCAGGAGGCACTTCAAAATAGAATAATGGAGAAAATAGCTTGACATAGTGGCGCATAAATTTTCGCCGCGTCCTGAATATCTTTGTTTTTCAAAGGTATTCAGGACGCGGCCTTCAGAAAGAAATTGGAATGATTTCACTTCTGGAGGCCGCAATGAGCGCAAGAGGATATTGCCGTATCCCAAGCGAACTATGCTATTGGATAAAATTTTTGGTAAAAGCGCTACCCTCAAGTTCAATTGGCACGTTTGTTGAGCTATTGATCGGGGCGATGTTGGCACCGACTGGTTTCGTCACCGACGCCTATTTGATGGTGGATATGCGCAATCACTGGACCAGCTATTACAAATGGTTGCAAAAGGGCAAGTGGTCCTGGTTGGCACTGGCGAGACAGTTTGTCCGGTTGGTTCTGGTAACACTCAAGTGTGATGTCGTGCATTTGGCCATAGATGATACGCTGACACTGCGCGCGTCAAAAAAGGCGCCGGGCAGCCAGATTCATCATCAGCATGGCAATAAGCCGAATCTGGCTTCGTACGTCCGAGGGCAATGTTGGGTTAGCTTGGCGATGATCGTTAAACGATCAGACAAAGAACAGGTGGCACTGCCGGCGCTGTCTCGATTGATACCGAGCGCCAGTAATACGGGAAAGCTCATAGCGGCTAACACCTTGATCCGCAGTGTTTATCGCTTGTTTGAAGGGATAACGGTTCGCGTGCTGGTAGATAGTTGGTACATGCGGCGCCGCTTTATTGAATCGATGCGCGAGCGGGGTTTTCATGTGATCGGGCAGATCAGAATCGATACGCGCCTGTACGATGAGCCTCCGCCGAGAAAGCCAGGCCAGAGAGGACGGACCAGGAAATATGGAGAGAAGTACACCCAGAAACGTATCGCTCATTTGAAGCGGACGGTTGTGACACTGAAACTCTATGGCAAAGAACAGGTGGTGCGCTATCGCAGTAAACTGGTCAAGGCGCAGTTTCTTGTCGGTCAGTTGGTGCGCGCGGTGTGGTGTGAATTTCAAAGCGACAGCGGTCGGTGGAAATCGACTTGTCTGCTATTGAGTACGGATGTGACACTCTCACCCGAGCAAGTCATTGAAAGCTACGGGTTACGCTGGTCGATTGAGTCAATGTTCAACCAATGGAAACTGGCCTGGGGAATGAATGAAGCCTGGCAGCAAACGCGCCAAACGTTACATCGTTGGGTTCATATCACCATGGTCGGTTATGGCTTGGTGCAATTGTTGAGCTGGACAAACAGTTTGGCGGTATCGGAATTATGTCGCCACTCCCCTTGGCGAGAGGGTAGCCCTCAAACGGCGGGACAAATTCGTAAAGGGCCCGTCCGTATTTTTTGGCATGTTGCCGTAAGACAGTGGTGGAACAGTAAATGTCGAAAATTCGAGCCCCCAGACGGGGCAGGAAACAGAGTTATCGAGTATGAGCAGCGTAATGCTGCGTAATACAACGAAAATTAGCGAGGAAGCCTCTCCATTCAGACTGGAAATCGACGGTCTGAACGGGCGGTTTCGCTCTAAACTTTAGACCATATACTATAGTGGGAGCCGGGCTGGCGATATCCCCAGCAACTTGGGGTGCTGGGGATTTTTCCCCGTAAACGGACAAAAGCCTATGGAGCCTCCGTCATTAACGAGTTTCCAGGAGGTATTACTTTACCGAACAGGTAAGTATCCCTCGATTGAGCGCATAACCTCCTCCAGGTCTGGTAGTTTTTCAAAGATGTCATGGGGCTCGTGTTTAACCGCACCGATCACCCGGGTCTTGATGGCGGCATGTTGGCAATTAGGCTCTACGCCAGAGGGAGTATTCGCGCGAGAAGTACAGGGTCGGACTCTATATGTCAATACGACAACTGCTGAGAAACAAGTTTCAATCGCGGGGAAAAAACAAGGGTTACTTTCAGGTGAAAAATACAATGAAACCCTGCGCCTTCCCCCCTACGGTGTGGACTTGCTTGAATAACTCTGCAGCGGCTCCAAATTCTTTAGGGTTCTTCAGAAAAATTTGTTGGTTGTTATGATCCATGCATTGGTAACGACGTCTCGTTCGTGCCGCAAGCGGACGAACCGACGTGCCACGAATACTTGTGGCTTGCCGCTTGAAGCCG
>JBNKHG010000091.1:0-83357 GCA_050290225.1 Cellvibrionaceae bacterium | reverse complement strand
TTATACACATCTCAATATGCTTGTAAACCGTTAATTTCAAAAGAATTTAAAACCGATTTACTCGCCCGGAAATCGCCTCAAATACCTCGACAATCCCCACTCTTCCCAACCCGCCTCAGCGGTGAAGAGGCGCGCATTATAGCGCCCCGTTTGAGCTTGGCAAGCAGTTTTTCAAAACAATTTTAAAAGTCTGCTTGCCTGCTTATCTTTGCCGTTTTTCCGCTGTTATTTCAGTCCCGGCCAAGAAAACACTCTCCGTTGAGAGGGCGCGAACTATACGTTTACAGAAGCAGTGACGCAAGCCTTTTTTTAATTTCTTAACTGCCGATTTACATCTGCAAAAAAGCCCGCGTTTGCGGGCTTTTTTGTAAACAGCTATGGGCCACCGTTCGCACTAGAGCACTTCGAACAGGTGGTACTTTTTCTTACCCAGTTTTACCACAAAAAAGCGGTCGTAAAGAGCTGCCGACGCAGCAAAGCACTCCGGCGCTTTCATATTGTCTTCAGGGCCCCTGGCCTCACCATTGATCAGCACGGCGTTACGCGCCAGGGCATCCTTGACCTCTCGCCCCGCCTTGACCATGCCGCACTCGGTAAACAGCGTTGTCAGCGGCTTGCCGCCCAGCTCAACTCGCTGCAGGGAACTCGACGGCAAACCATCGAGCTTCAACTGTTCCAGGTCGCCCTCACTGAGCGCATCCAAGGTGCCGCTGAACATGGCACCGGTGATTCGCTCGGCGGCAGCCAGTCCTTCATCACCGTGCACCAAGCGGGTTACCTCCCTTGCCAAAACAGCCTGCGCCTGGGGCCTGCCAGCCGCCTTGTCCTCTTCTTCAATGACGTCGATCTCCGATGGCGACAGAAAGGTAAAATAACGCAGGAACTTATAGACATCGGCATCCGCAGTGCTCAGCCAGAATTGGTAGAAGGCATAGGGTGAGGTTTTACCGGGGTCCAACCATATTGTCCCGGACTCTGTCTTGCCAAACTTGGTCCCATCCGCTTTGGTCACCAGCGGCAGAGTCATACCGAAAACGTGGCCACCGTGAAGCTTGCGGGTCAGATCCACACCACCGACTATATTACCCCATTGATCCGAGCCTCCAATCTGAAGGGTGCAACCGTGGCGCTGGTAGAGCTCGGAAAAGTCGTAGGACTGAAGCAGAATATAAGTAAACTCAGTAAACGAAATCCCTGTTCCTTCGCGATCAATACGCTGCTTAACGGACTCCTTGTTAATCATATTATTGACAGAGAAGTGCTTACCCACATCCCGTAGAAAATCCAGAACGCTAATTTCTCCAATCCAGTCGAGATTGTTGACCACCTCGGCGGCATTCCCATCGACCTCAAAATCGACAAAGGCGGACACTTGGGCACGAATTTTGTCGACCCATCCGGACACCACATCCGGCGTGTTCAGTTTGCGCTCCTGGGCTTTAAAGCTGGGATCGCCAATCAAACCGGTAGCGCCACCCACCAGGGCGATGGGCTTATGCCCGGCCAACTGGAAGCGCTTTAGTGTCAACAATGGCACCAAACTGCCGATATGGAGGCTGTCCGCCGTGGGATCAAATCCACAGTAAAGGGTACGGGATTCGCCTCCCAAAAAGTCCTCCAGGGCATTATCCCCCGTCATTTGGGCAATCAGGCCGCGATCCTTCAGGTCTTGCAAAAGGTTGCAGTCTACAGAGGGCATAGATCAGTTCCGGTCAGCAAATTAATATTATGTTAGTTTGCACTTACTTCCGGCCTCATTATAGTACGACACCGATTGTTCTGGTCACGGAAGCAGCGCCTAATTTGGGGGGGAACCATACCGGATATTCCTCCAAAAACAAGAGCCGATCCCCAAAAACCGGGTTGCAGCCCAGTAAATCCGGGGCTTTACTAATGTATTAGGGCCTTTTTTCTGATATAAAGTGGGGCCTTAGAGCGACTGGACTGAGCAACTGTTTGATGGATTCGTCGACCCCCCATAAAAACCGGACCAACGAGAACCCACGGCACCCTGCCAAAACAGCTGCCGGGATAAAACATTTTCCCCGCAAACACCTGCTGGTTGTTGGCGCACTGGCGGTTTCATTGACGCTGCTGCTGGCGTTATTTCCCTCGAAACCGGTTTCAGCCAAACGCCAGGAAATCAAAGTAGACATCAACCTTCCCATCGTGGCAGGAGAGGAAGATCCAGACACTCTCTCCACCACTATAGACGACCCGGTGACTCAGACCTCGTTGACCGAGAAAACAATCCGCGTAAAGTCGGGCGACAACCTGTCGCTGCTGTTCCAACGCGCGGGGCTCACCAACCACGATGTGTATAAATTCACCCACAAAAATCCCGACGCCAAAGCGCTAAAGCGTATCCATCCCGGCCACCAACTCACTTTCAGGATCGACGCTGACAACCAACTGCAAGAACTCCACTATGTGGAAGACCGGCTGCACAGCACCCTCTTTCGCCGTCAGGACAACGGCTTTGAAACGGTCAAAGAGATTCGCGAGCCGGATACCCATCTCGCTTACCGCGAAGCCCAGATCGACAATTCCCTTTTTCTCGCAGGTCAGGCGGCGGGACTGGAAGCCAGTCTGACTATGGAGTTGGCGAACATCTTCGGCTGGGATATCGATTTCGCCCTGGATATCCGCAAAGGCGACAGCTTCAAATTGCTGTTTGAGGAAAAATTCCTGGATGGGGAGAAAATTGGCAACGGCGCCATTCTCGCCGCGCAGTTCACCAACCAGGGAAAAACCTTTAAAGCCGTGCGCTACACCAACACGGCCGACGAGAGCCACTACTACACGCCCGCTGGCAAGAGCATGCGCAAGGCATTTTTACGCGCCCCGCTGGATTTCCGCCGCATTAGCTCCAATTTTAATCCACGTCGCCTGCACCCGATTTACAAAACCGTGCGCCCCCACCGGGGAACCGACTACGCCGCCTCCAGGGGTACACCTGTTTACGCCTCAGGCAGTGGTCGCGTGATCGCGTCGGCCTACACAAAGGCCAACGGCAACTACGTGGTAATTCAACACAGCAACAATATTCAGACAAAATACCTGCACCTGAACAAGCGCAAGGTTCGTAAAGGGCAGCGCGTAGCGCAAAAGCAGCTGATCGGCACCGTCGGCACCACCGGTTATTCCACGGCGCCGCACCTGCACTACGAGTTTTTGCTCAATGGCGTACACCGCAACCCGCGGACAATCCTGCAGAAGCTTCCCAAAGCCAAGTCGGTTCCGGAGAGCGAGCGGGTTCGCTTTTTCCAGCAGACACAACCCATATTGGCCCAGCTCGACGCCTATCATCAGTCCACCCAGTTGGCCGCGATCGACTTTCAAACTGCTGCCTTCGCCCAGCCCGAATGAGAGATCGGGATCTCTATATCGGACTGATGTCCGGCACCAGTGTCGACAGTATCGATGCCGCACTGGTGGATTTCAGTGGCGAATCAGTAAAATTGGCTGGGCATCACAGCCATCCCATCAGTGCTAGTCTCAAGGGGCAGATTTTGGCACTTTGCCAACCCGGGGAGAGGGAACTGGATCGCATGGGAGAGCTTGATCGTGCCCTGGGAAGGCATTTCGCAGATGCCGCTAACAGCCTGTTGAAGGCCATGGCATTGACTGCTGATCGAATTGTCGCCATCGGCAGTCACGGCCAGACCGTTCGTCATCGCCCACCCGGGAGTTGTGAACACCCTTTTAGCCTGCAAATCGGCGACCCCAATACCATTGCCGAGAACACCGGCATTACCACGGTCGCAGATTTTCGCCGCCGCGATATGGCCGCTGGCGGAGAAGGCGCCCCCCTGGCACCCGCCTTTCATCGAGCAGCGTTCCAGAGCCCTGCAGTTGAACGCTTTGTAGTGAATATCGGAGGCATGGCCAATGTTTCCCACCTGCCGCTGGATGCTCAGACTATAGGCTTTGACACCGGTCCCGGCAATGTGTTGATGGATGCCTGGGTGAACCAAAACCTGGGCTGTGGATTTGACAGAGACGGCCACTGGGCCTTACAGGGGGAAGTACAACCCGCTCTGCTGGACATGTTGCTAGCCCATCCATTCTTTGCTCAATCGCCCCCAAAAAGCACCGGACGCGAGGCTTTCCATCTTCCATGGCTGACCGCAACGCTTGAACGACTGGAAGCTCAACTAAGTGCCAGTGAGATACAGGCTACCCTGCTGGAACTCACCGCCAAAACCATCACCGATGCTATTTTGCCAATGCGCACCAGCGACCGTTCGGAAATTTATGTGTGCGGGGGGGGAGCTCACAACCTCCAGTTGATGTCGCGGCTGGAGAAGTTACTGGCCCCAAGCCCCGTTGCCAGCACCGTCCGACTGGGGCTGGCACCTGACTGGGTGGAAGCTGTCGCTTTCGCGTGGTTGGCTCGACAAACACTGAACCGCCAGGCGGGAAATCTGCCCAGTGTTACCGGAGCCAAGCGTGAAGTAATATTGGGCGGGATCTACTATCCCTAATGATGACAGCCGCCGCCCTTCATTCAGTATACGACCGACTTAATCGACTTAGGCAAAGATCAACGCAAAATCAGCTGTAGCCACATCGGGAAGTTACATTAACCGGGGCAAACCTAGATGGAGAAGGAGGAGCCACAACCACAGGTGGTGGAAGCGTTGGGATTCTGGACCACAAACTTAGAGCCTTGCAGCCCCTCTTCGTAGTCTACCTGGGAACCAAGCAAATACGGGTAGCTCATGGCATCCACCAGCACGGTAATACCACCGGCTTCCACCACAGCATCGTCTTCGGCTACCAGTTCATCAAAAGTAAATCCGTACTGAAACCCGGAACAACCGCCTCCGGTTACAAAAACGCGAAGTTTCAGTTCGCTATTGCCCTCTTCTTCTATCAGGCTTTTCACTTTTGCCGCTGCACTGGCAGTTACATTAAGGGCATTAGGGGTAAAGGTTTCGGGCGCGGTCATACATAATCCAACGAAATACTGATCCAGGGGCGATCCATTAACAAATACAATCAAGTTCGCCCACGGGGTGCCAGCCAACTGGCCGACACCTGCCTCTATTATCCCTTTACCCGAGTAAATTAGTCAACTATTAGGCAAGACAGCCTCGGCCACTGCCGGGTTCTCAACTGCCAGCTTGGCATCAGAATCATCCATTTCAGTAGCTGGGGCCTTTTTAGCCGTCTTGTCGTCAGCATATAGCAGGCTGCCGTTAACCTGGGCTCCCTTGACCATCTCGATCAAACGGTAGTGTACGTTACCTTCCACTGTGGCACGGGCCGCCAGCTCGACATGCTTGTCCGAATGCACGTCCCCTTCCACATGGCCATTGATAACCACCTTGGGCACACGTACTTCCCCCTGCACAAGTCCTTTTTCCATTACCCTAACCCTGGCATCAGCGTCAGACTCGGAAATAATATTGCCTCGAACCGTGCCCTCAATCTCAAGATTTCCACTAAATTTAATATCGCCCACGATTTCGGTGGATTTGGATATTAAGGTCGTGCTACCTGACGCAAACCCCACAACTTTTTCCTTTTTTCCAAACATGGCCTTTAGCCCTCTTGTACTAACCAACCAAATTTCTTTTCGACGGTAACCGCATTTTTCCCCGTGGATTTGGCCAGCAATTCAATTCTTACCGGTTCAAACCCTTCCGGCAGCTTCAGACGACCGGAAAAGTTCTGGAAATATTTGAAGCGCAATTGGATATTTTCATCGGCCACTTTCGACGTCAAATCCCTCAACGGCAGGACAAGCTCCTCTGAACCCTGGCCATCTGGGGTCGGCTTGCGGCCAACCACGTTGAAGTTGAGATAACCCTTCAACAGCGTATGGCTGGTCGTCAATTGCTGAACCGTCAATTTGTAGTCGTACTCACGTGCCGACCCTGTGGAAATGACATCCAGTGAGCCAATGGTTAATCCACGTTTGTTGCCTGAAGGTGCCATCAAGCCCCGATAAAAAGCGATATCCGCTTCAAGGTCAGCAATCTGGGATTTGAGCTCGATCACCTCATTGCGCACCTCCTCACTGGCCTTGCGGTCAACCTCCGACCCCAGCCGCAAGTTGGCGACCCGCTGGCGGTATTCCTCTGCCTCGCGGGATTTGGCCTGCAGATCGATACGCAGTTGGTCGCGTTCGGCGATGGCTCGGGCCTGCAGCTCCAGACCATGGATACTGCCCCAGAAGTAACTCGCGACCAGCACAGCCAGAATAACTGCAGACGCCCCAAGCCAGGCCATCGCCCGGTACAGCGGCCGGTAGGGTACTACTTTCAGCTTGTACTGTTTGCTGCCTTTGACGGCGGTCATTAACACTCTCCGATGGTGTGGTTACGGCTTCAATACGTATGCGATTAGGCGTTGAAACGTCGATCTCCTACTTCCTAGGGCAGTAATGCCACCTGGTTCAACCCAGCGGTCTCTTCAAAGCCAAACATTATGTTCAGGTTTTGTACCGCCTGGCCGGATGCGCCTTTTGTGAGATTGTCGATAACAGACAAAACCACTACTGTATCGCGCCCCTGAGGTTGAAACACTGACAGGCGACACATATTGGAGCTTTTGACACTGCGTGTCTGTGGGTGTGAACCGGCAGGCATCACGTCCACAAAGGGCTCCGCAGCGTACCGCTGCTCGAACAACGACTGCAAGTCCACACTTTTGCCGGCATCCAGCAGGTTAGCGTAGAGGGTGGCATGGATGCCGCGAATCATTGGTACCAGATGAGGCACGAATGTCAGCTGCGCCTCGGCCGCTCCAGCCGGTTGCGCCCGGCGCAGCTCCTGCTCGATTTCCGGCAAATGTCTATGCCCGCTGCAGCCATAGGCCTTGAAACTGTCGCTGACCTCGGTCAGCAGGTTATCGACTTTCGCCTGGCGCCCGGCCCCGCTGGCACCGGAAGCGGCATTGGCAATCAGGTGTGTGGCGTCCACCAGATTTTGCTCCAGCAAAGGCAGTAACCCCAGCTGGGTGGCGGTGGGGTAGCAACCGGGACAGGCCACCAGTTGCGCCTCCCGGATGACTGCCCGGTTGGTTTCGGGCAGACCGTACACAGCCTGTGGCAGAAGCTCGGGGCAGGCGTGCTCCTGTCCGTACCAGTTTGACCAAAGCTCGGCATCCTGGATACGGAAATCCGCAGACAGGTCCACCACCCGCACACCGCGCTCAATCAATGCCGGCATCATCGCCTGGGCAACCCCGTGAGGAGTGGCAAAAAAGACTGCGTCACAGCCGGCAAGTTTATCCACGTCCGGCACGGTGAAGGTGAGATCCAGGTGACCCCGCAAACTGGGGTAGAGATCGGCCACTTTCACCCCGGCCTCAGCACGGGACGTGATAATCGCCACCTCAACCTGGGGATGGTTAACCAATAAACGCAACAACTCGACGCCGGTATATCCCGTACCGCCGATAATTCCCACTCGAATCACACCTACTACCTCGCAGTTCAATCTGTCAATTTACCCGCGCTGCTGTCGACACCAGACCCAGGATCCGGCGCTGTCGTTATTACCTGTCGGAGCAGCCAAAGGGCCTATAATAAGAGCCCAACACAGAAAGCGAAAGGGCAGTTCTCCGCACACAGCACTACATCGTTTCGCCGGAGGCGTGTAAACTCGCGCCAACGGCCAAAATCATTGATAGTCACTGGCTTCAATAGAACAACAATATCCTCATATCAAGAACAATACGGTTATCTATGTCCGGGTCTCCCAGATCCCCGAACGACAGGGCAACAGTCGACCGAACCGCTCATCGCCTCAAGCGACGCCTTCGCAATGCGGTTGACGACTTTCGTCACCGGCTGGCATATATCGATGCCCTGCCGCAGTTGACCCTGCTCGGGCTGATCTGCGGCATACTCGCCGCCGCTATCATGGTAATGCTGCGCCTGTTGATCGATCTCCCCCTTTCCCACTTTCTGCCCGGCAGCAGCGAGAATTTCGAGGGCCTCGCGCGCCACTGGTATTTCTTGCTGCCACTTACCGGCGCTGCAATTATCGGCCTGCTCCTACAGACAATGGACCGACGCTACCACAACATCAGCGTTGGCCACGTCTTGCACCGGCTCCACAATTATCAGGGCCAGC
Source organism: Cellvibrionaceae bacterium (assembly GCA_050290225.1). Lineage (GTDB taxonomy): Bacteria > Pseudomonadota > Gammaproteobacteria > Pseudomonadales > Cellvibrionaceae > JBNKHG01. Next base: position 75,267 of record JBNKHG010000091.1, on the reverse strand, counting down.
TCCCCCTGGCCAATATCCTGGTGCAGTTCTTCGGTGCTGCCCTGTGCCTTCTGAGCGGACAGTCGGTAGGGAGGGAGGGCCCTGCCGTACACCTGGGCGCCGGTGCCGCAAGTCAGCTGGGACAGTGGCTCAAGTTGCCCAATAACAGCCTTCGCACGCTGGTTGGGTGTGGTGTGGCCGCGGCGATCGCAGCCTCCTTTAATACGCCAATGGCTGGAGTGATTTTCGCCATGGAGGTGGTACTGATGGAGTACACCATCACTGGATTTATTCCAATTATTCTCGCCTCTGTGTCAGGCGCCGTGATTACACAGATAGTGTTCGGCCCCGAGAGCGCCCTGCCGGTAGCCAATATCCAGCTGCATTCGCTATGGGAACTACCCTATGTCGCCCTCACAGGCTTGGTGATTGCCGTCTGCGCCAGCGCCTATATCCACCTGATCCTGGGTTGCAACCGCCTCAAGCATTACCCCATTGCGCTACGCCTGAGCATTGCCGGGCTGGTGACCGGCAGCATCGCCATTTTCACACCCCAGGTGCTGGGGTTGGGCTACGACACCCTCACCCATGCTATCCAGGGCCACTTCGCTCTCGGCCTGCTGACTCTGATCGTGGTGGCCAAAATACTGGCCACCGGCACCAGTATTGGATTGGGAATGCCCGGAGGACTGATCGGGCCGAGCCTGGTCATGGGCGGCTGTATCGGCGGCGCCATGAGTATAGTCGGCGATCTGCTTATGCCCGGCGAAGCCGCCGATACCGGTTTCTACGTCATGCTGGGCATGGCGGCTATGATGGGCTCGGTGCTTAACGCACCGCTCGCCGCTTTAATCGCCATCCTCGAACTCACCTATAACCCCAATATTATATTCCCCAGCATGCTGATCATTGTGGTCTCCTGTCTAGCCACCCGCCAGCTGGCCCACAGCGAAGGCATTTTTGTGGCACTGCTGGAAGCTAACGGCAACGCTCTCAATTCCGGACCGGTCAAACAGATCCTCAGTAAAGTCGGCGTGCTTAGCGTAATGAATACATCCTTCGCCACCAGTCCCAGGCTGTTGAAATACGACCAGGCCCACCACCTGCTCAGCAACCAACCCCTGTGGGTCGTTATCGAGGAGTTGGGCAAAAACAAGCACCTGCTGCGGGCGGCGGACCTGGCAAATTTCCTCGAAAATCCCAATGAAAAAATCCTTGGCTTGGAGGAGGACATCGACTTGGAGCGTATCCCGGCGCAGCGCTACCAGCTACTGCCCATTCACCAACAAGCCAACCTATACGAAGCACAACAACTGCTTCGACAAAAAACCGCCGACGCCATCTACGTCGAGCGTGCGCCGACCCCGCTGGAGTCGTCCGTTCTGGGCATAATCACCGCCGACACTATCAACAACTACTACCAGGTATAGATGCCCTGGCAGATATAAATGCACTGATCACCACAACAGGAATCATCCTCTATGCTTTGGGTCAAAGCCTTCCACATTATCGCCGTTGTCTGCTGGTTCGCCGCACTCTTCTATTTGCCTCGGTTGTTTGTCTACCACGCCATGAGCGAGGACAAAACCAGCCGGGAGCGCTTTAAAATAATGGAGCGCAAGTTATATCGCGGTATCGCCACTCCCTCCATGATTGCCACCCTGGTGTTCGGCCTTTGGTTGGTCAGTTTCCAGTGGGATTACTACCGCCTGGCCAACTGGTTTTGGATCAAAGTCGCCCTGGTTGTGGTACTGATCGGCTACCATCATCTCTGTGGACGCTACCTGCGCCTGCTTCGCGAAGACCTCAATCCGCACAGCCATCGATATTTTCGCGTATTCAATGAATTCCCTGTGTTGCTGCTGCTGGGAATCGTGATTTTAGTGGTGGTCCGTCCTTTCTGATTGACACTGCCCTAAGGCTCTGCTCCCAAGCAAAACCCAGAGGCTGTGATATGCTTAAAAGGCTGCGTATTGGCCTTTATCATAATTCACAACCTGTGGTCTAATCGCCCTGCCACACGATGGCGACCCACAGGCTCCAGACTTTGCAGGAGCCAACCGAAATGACAGAATTTGATTGTGTGACCCCAGTGGTGATGAGCATCTCCGGGCACGACCCTTCCGGCGGCTCAGGCATTCAGGCTGATATCGAGACCACCGCCAGTCTCGGCTGCCACTGCACACCGGTAATTACATCGCTCTGTGCCACGGATACCCGCGACCTAAAAGACGTGGTGCCGGTGGAATCGCCGCTACTGATAGAACAGGCACGCGCCATCCTCGAAGACATGCCGGTAAAAGCGATCAAACTCGGCTTTATTGGCAGTGTTGATAATGTGGAAGCGATACACACCATTTTGCGGGACTACCCCACCCTGCCAGTGATCCTCGATCCCGTCACCAATGTCTGCAACAGCGAACTGCTTGACGCTCCCGCCATTACCCAGGCCACCGAATCCTTGCTGCTACCGATAGCGACCATTGCGACCCCCGATCTGGTGGAGGCCCACGAGTTGGCCCAGCAGGCGGACACACTGGACGCCTGTGCGGCGGAAATTCTCGAAAGCGGGTGCGACTATGTACTGATCAGTGGCGCCAAACGAACCACCAACAGCTTTATAAACAGCCTCTATGGCCAACAGGGCCTGATCAAGCACTACACCTGGGAGCGCTTGAAGTTCTTCAGCCATGGCTGTGGCAGCACCCTCGCCGCCAGTATCGCCAGCTATATTGCCCATGGTCTGCGGCTGGAGGATGCGGTTGAACAAGGCCAGCAATTTACCTGGAATACATTGGCGGCCAGTCGCCAGCTGGGTATGGGAAAACGTATTCCCAATCGTATGTTTTGGGCCGACCGAAACGATTCCAGCGTCAAAAAGGTTATCAACCGTTAACCACCCGCCGCATTGACGCTCCGGATTCGAGGCCACTCCCCTTCCCGATAACGGACCTGGCCGGTGAACAGACACCGGCCAGTAGCCGTCGACGCCATAACCCTGGATAATGCACGCCTTTAATCGATACATGCTATTGCTACAAAGGACACCACTATGAGTCGCTCCGAGCAGCTATTCCAACAAGCCCAACAACATATTCCCGGCGGAGTGAATTCCCCTGTGCGCGCTTTCAAGGCGGTAGGCGGCACCCCGGTATTTTTTGAGAAGGCCGAAGGCGCCTATCTCTACGATGCCGACGGCAAGCGCTACGTTGACTATGTGCAATCCTGGGGACCGATGGTGTTGGGTCACGCGCACCCGGAGGTCATTGACGCCGTTATCGAAAAAGCCCGCCTGGGCCTGAGCTTTGGCGCGCCTACTGAGCTGGAAACCCAACTTGCGGACAAACTCTGCACCATCATGCCCCAAATGGAATTGGTGCGCTTCGTCAACTCCGGTACCGAAGCCACCATGAGCGCCATACGCCTCGCCCGTGGCTATACCGGTCGCGACAAAATCATAAAATTCGAAGGTTGCTACCACGGCCACTCAGATTCTCTACTGGTCAAAGCCGGCTCCGGCGCCCTGACCCTGGGCGTGCCCAGCTCCCCGGGGGTGCCCGCCTGTCTGGCCGATCACACGGTAACCCTTACCTATAACGATATCGAAGGGGTCAAACAGGCGTTTACGGATATCGGAGAACAGGTAGCCTGTGTGATTGTGGAACCGGTGGCCGGCAATATGAATTGCGTGCCACCGATTCCCGGCTTTCTGGAGTGCCTGCGCGAGCAGTGCGACCAGCACGGCAGCCTCCTGATTATCGACGAAGTCATGACCGGTTTTCGTGTCGGTCTGACCGGCGCCCAGGGCCACTACGGTATTACTCCGGATATCACCACCCTCGGCAAAGTCATGGGAGGTGGCATGCCGGTAGGCGCCTTTGGTGGCCGACGCGATGTGATGGAACAGATTGCCCCGCTTGGCCCGGTATATCAGGCCGGTACCCTGTCAGGTAATCCGGTGGCTATGGCAGCCGGTCTCAAAACCCTGGAACTGATTAGCCAGCCGGGTTTCTATGAGCCTCTATTGGTCCAGACCGAGAAACTGGTCACTGGTCTTAAAGAACGCGCCCTAGCCGCAGGCGTCCCCTTCACTACCAACCATGTAGGCACCATGTTTGGCGGTTTCTTTACCGAGGAAAGCCGGATCACCAACTACCAGCAAGTGATGGCCTGCGACAACACCCGATTTAACCGCTTCTTCCACGGCATGCTGGACGCAGGAATTTACCTTGCGCCAGCCTCTTTTGAGGCGGGCTTTATGTCAGCGGCCCACAGTGATGCGGACATCCAGTTCACCCTGGACGCCGCCGAGAAAGTCTTCGCGGGGTTAACCGTCTGAAATCGGCCAGAAATGGAATGATTGATGGGGCTACTGCCCCATCAATTGGATCAATGCATCGATATCCTCCGCCCCCTGGGGCGAAATATCGATGATTTGGCAACCGGACCAGTGTTTGCTGAAGTCGTCAGAAGCCCTGGCCCAGAGACAGTCAACGCCCAGCGGGATCGACTCGCGTCCATTGATCGCCTGCGGCAGGCGTAAATCCAGCTGATAGAGTTTGTCGTCCTCCAGGGCAATATCCCCAATCAGCATCAAGCCTTCTGCGTGAATATTGACCAGGCGACCAAGGTAGACGCCCCGTACACTGTCGAACACCTCTACGTGCCCATCCAGAGCATGGCGCTTCAAACGCCGTGTGTAAGATCGAATGGCTTCAGGCATCGGACTCTCCCGGCTGTATCGCCTCGGCTTTGGCGTTCAAATTGTGGAAGATATTTTCCAGCGCCCGTTCAAAAAACGGTTTGGTACTACCGGCGATTACTTTGGCTGTACCACCCAGCATTTCCCGCGCTAATTCCAGACCTGATTTCATAGCCACTTTTTTGCCCATTTGATCTACCAGCATATAGTGCAGGGTTTTGGAATTGTACCAGGCCACTTTCAGGCGTTTGCCTCCCTCAAACTCAAACCAGGTGCCGAATTCAATCATTTTCAGGTTTTCAACCATCTTCGCTTCTTCCGGTGTCGGCTGGTCTTCATTAGCTGCGAAATGACCAACTTTTTCCGCTGCCATGGATTCCAGCCTGTCGCGCATGGGCGCCGGCGCCGGCTCTACCTTCTTACTCTGTAGCGCTAGTTTTTGCAGGGAGACGAGCGCCTCCAGCAGTTTCTTGCCTTTGGCCTGGTCGTAACCGATAGTCTCGAATCCGGTCTCGAGGATATCCAACAATTCGTCGTGCATTTCCATCTGCCGCGCTTTGTCGACGTTCGACTCCTTGGGCTCAATACTCCAAAGCAGGTCGTCTATAGCACCGACCGACCGCTGCCAACTCTCGGATTGATCACCGTAACGCAACAACAGAAACGCCAGGTAATCGGACCAGGGCTGCAATAACAGCAGCAGCACCGCCGAGGGCAGCTCACGATTGTCTGTACGCGAGCGCACCTCCTGGTTGACGCGAATTTTTACTTCCCGCAACTTCTCTTCGCCCTGCACCTTTTCCATGGCGCGCCGTTCCATCAACTCCTGGCGCCGGGCGATTTTTTTGGTGTAGGCGCTGAATTCCAACAGCAGCTCAGCAAACAGACGAACGTCGTTTTCAAACTCCTCCAACACCTGCGAGACAATGTTCTTTATTTTGGGGTAGATTTCGTACTGGCTACTGCCATCATTGCTCACCCAGCGCGCGCCGGATTCGGCAAGACTGTTAAGCAGCAGGCGCGCCGGATGATCTGTCTGCTCGAAAAAGTCCTTGTCGATAAAGGCGATTTTAAGAAAAGGGGTATGCAAGTAGCTGAGCAGCGCTTTGACCGCGCTGGGCAGGTTATCGTCAGAGAGCATGTACTCGAACAACATGCCCACCAAATCGATGGTGTGCATATCGCCGGGATCGACCTCTCCCTCCTCTTCCAGCTCTTCCTGTAGCTGGGCCCCCACAGCGGCGAAATTGTTGGGGGTAAGGGACACGATCTGACCCTCGCCACCTTCAGGCAGCTGCCCGGTAACGGCAAGCGCCTGGGTCTGCAGGTTTTGCAACGCCCCCACGAGTTGTTGGTTACTGTAGAACATCACCGGACGTCCGCCGGCCGCGCCACCGGGAGAAGCAGGCGTTGGCGCCACACCACCACCGGCAACACCCCCTGCGGGAGCACCACCGGGACCGTATTGGGCAATATGCCCCTGTAACATGCGAATGGCATCCACAAGGTTGCCCTGGTACTGGTCGCTGGGCAAACTCGGGTCCGGCATAGCCATACCGGGGATTCCCGCTAGTGTTCCGGAACCGGGCAAGGGCGCAGGTCTCGGCGGCGCGGTCTCCAGCGCACCACTATCAAATTCACTCTGGTACTGCTCTAACGCGGAACCGATACTCTGCCCCGCCACGCCGGGAGAATAGTGTAAATTGGGAAGAATCCCCTCGTTGATCAGCAGGTTGTTGGTTTCATCCAACAACTCCTTCAGTGTGGGGATAAACTCGCGATCGAGCACACGATAGGCAATAATTTTGGCTTTGGTATCGACGCTGAGTAGTTTGAGCGCCTTGCGCAGCGACTCGCAAAACTGCACCGGGCTGATGGGGTTGCCCTTATCGTTAACCTTGTCACCCCCATTCAGTACCGATAAGCGCTGGTTCAAGGCCCACAGGGGTTCGGCAAAATGGTTGTCGGCACGGTGGGTAATGGACGAGATGGCAATGGTCTCTTCAAGGTCTTCGTTGTCCACCAGTGACAACATATCGCCGCGAAACTTCTCCTCCCCGGTTTCTGTTTGAAGATCTTTGTTTTTGAACTTGATATAGCCCTCACCGAGATAGCCGCAGAAATACCGCTCCAACTCTGCCCGGTTGTCCCGGTATTCCCTCAGTGTCTCATAGAGGCGGGCCTGCTCCTGATTGCTCCTGGCCTCCTCGGCCAACTCGGCAAGATTTTCCTCCAACGCGTTGATAAAGCGCGGGAAGTGCTCGCGCGCATGCTTGACAGCAATGGTTTGGCAGGACTTGAGACGCTCGATCAACTTCGCCTCTGACATGCCGTGGGAGTTCCGCTCGCCGCCGCGAGGATCCAGGCTAGTATTCATGCTCATAGACTTTCGGATAATATCGACAACTTCCTTGGTTCAGGTGCCCTTTTTATTCACCTACTCTATTCACCTACTCACTTATTCTCTAACAGTGTAGCTCGCAGACAATGGAATGCGCTGCAGAGTTCACAAAAGGGCAAGGCTCTAATTAGCCGGCTGTTATTTATTCCTTGTGGATGCCTTCAAGCCCTTGATGTGATGCCTGAGGTGCCGGTGCCGACTCGCCTGTTTTCTTCCTGCCCGATAGTAGCACTGAATTTACGGCATTGACAGAAACCGGGCTACGCAGGAGCAGGGCTGCAGGAGTACTCCTTCAAGCTGACATCGCCCTATTCAGCGTTCCCCTGGATTTGCTGTAATGCATGCCTGACACTGTCATCGGGCTGGGTGTAGCGTATCCCCTGTCGTGCAAATTCCCGGGCTCGCTCCAGCTCGCCCAATTGCTGATAGCTGCGCGCCAGCACCAGGTAAAAGTCCGCCACCCGCCGTTCGATACGCAAGCCGCGCTCAGCCGCTGCGATGGCCGCCGACCAGTCACCATCACTATAATGTGAATTAGCCTGCTGCAATAGACCGCGTACGGCGGGTAAATCTTCCACAGGAACCGACCTGACAGGTATCGAGGAGGGCCGTTCTTCCACCGATGGCCCTGATTCCGCTCCCGGATCACTCACCGGGGCACGCTGACCCGGTGCTGCGCAGGCCTGTAACAATGTCATTATCAGCAGCAGCCAGCCGTATCGCCACCTGGAGGCCACCCAACCCGCTATCACTTGCATCGCTGTCTCACTTTCGCCACAAACCTTTCCACCAGTGAACCACTGGGTTCTCCACCCATTCGCAGTGGGCCTTGCCCATGGGTTCCTGCCCTTCGATAAAAGGCAAATGTTGTGCCCCGCGGCAATTTTCTCCGCTCAACTGACCGCTGTCTATGTCCACGTAACTATAGCGCACCGCCAAGGGTGGAGTAGTGTCCATACTGCGGGTGGGTAACTGGAGCATCAGGTCCGTCCACACCTGCAAAGCCCCGCTGGCGCCGGTCAGAGGCGTACGCCCGTTATCGTCGCGCCCCAGCCACACCACAGCCAGATGGTCGCCACTGTAGCCACTGAACCAGCTGTCGCGCTGATCATTAGTGGTGCCGGTTTTCCCGGCCAGGCGCAGTTCCCTGGGCAGGCGACTATAGGCACTCCTGCCGGTCCCCTCGTGCATCACCGCCTGCAAGGCATAATTCAACAGGTAAACCGCCTCGGTGCTAAATCGCTGTTCCACTTGCAGGGGATAACGCTTAAGCGGTGTTCCATCGGCTGACAATACCGCTCTAATCGACCGCAGCGGGGTGTAAAACCCTTCGGTGGCCAACGTGTGGTACATTGTCGCAACCTCCAGCGGCGACATTTCCACCGACCCCAACAGCATGGATGGTACCTGAGGCACATCCACCGTCACCCCCAGAGCCTCTACCGTGTGTTTCACTCGGTGCAATCCCAGCTGCATCCCCAGGCGAGCCGTAGACTGGTTATAGGAATGGGCAAGTGCCTTATAGAGAGGTACCTCGCCATGATTCTTGTGGGAAAAATTGCTCGGCTGCCAAAAGCTGCCATCGCGCCCGGCCACAGTCACAGGCCCGTCACTGATGGGCGTAGCCAGGGTATAGCCCTGATCCCCCGACAGGGCCGCGAGATAAACCGCCGGTTTAATCAGAGACCCCACTTGACGACGGGCATCCAGGGCGCGGTTAAATCCGGAGAAACGACTGTTGCGATCACCGACCACCGCCATCACCTCGCCACTGCCCACCGCCACAACCACGGCAGCCCCCTGCAAGCTATTGCTACTGATGCCACGCGCGATTTCCAGGTCCTGCAACCGCTTCGCCAAGCTCTCTTCCGTCCGAGCCTGCACCCAGGGGTCGAGTCCGGTAAATATGCGCAGACCCTCTGAGCGAAGATCCTCCTCCCGATAATCCCGCATCAACTGTCGCTTAACCAGGTCCATATAGGCGGGATAGGGGTGCAACTGACCACCACCCCGATCCTTTACACCCAATGGCTGCGCCTTGGCATCAGCCAGTTGTTCGGTAGAGATCAAGCCTTCGTCAGCCATCACCCCCAACACCAGGTCGCGTCGACGTTTGGCCCGCTCGGGAAATCGCCAGGGATTGTAGTAGGACGCGCCTTTTACCAAACCGACCAACAACGCCAGTTGTGGTAATTCCAACTCCGTCAGCGGTCGGTGGAAATAGTGCACAGAGGCCAGGGCAAAGCCGTGCACCGCTCTCGAACCGCTCTGGCCCAGATAGACTTCGTTGATATAGGTTTCCAGGATCTCGGCCTTGGAGTAGTGAAACTCCAGCAATAGCGCCATCACTGCCTCCACCGCTTTACGCATCAAACTGCGTTCCTGGTTGAGGTAGAAGTTCTTCACCAACTGCTGGGTCAGGGTGCTGCCTCCCTGGACCACGCTGCCCGACTTGATGTTCGCCAGTGCAGCCCGGGCTATAGCGCGTGGCGACACCCCGAAATGATCGAGAAACCGCCGGTCCTCGACCGCGATCAGGGCCTCGCCCATCAACGGCGGGATTTCACTGAGACGCACTAACAACCTGTCTTCCCCATGGGCGGGATAGATGCCGCCAATTTCACGCGGCTCCAGGCGTACCAGTTCCAGGGGATCACCACGACTGTCCCGCAATTGACGCACCCGCCCTCCGCTAAGCGTCAGGGAAAAAGGCTGGGCGGGATCATGCTTGTCCCAGAAATCAAAACCGCGGCTGTGTATGGAAAAATGGGTTCCAGCCTGAAGCACCTGACCGGGTGCGGACAGAGCCCCGACCTGACGATAGCCGAGCGCTTTCAACTCCTGTTCCAGCACCTCGGATTTAAGCGCGCGGCCCTCAAATAACTCCAGGGGGCGTGCATAAACCCGCGCCGGTAATGCCCATTTTTTGCCGTTGAACTTACTGGTCACGAGCCAATCGAGCAGGCCGACGCCAGCCACTGTCACAATTAACCCGGAGACAATAACCAGCCTCCAGATACGGCGAAAACCGCCACCGGCTCGGGGCGGCGTTTTCTTGCCTTTGGACTTCCGGGAACGGGTGTTTGTTGAAGAACGGGACTGACTCATGGGGCGTTAGTATACCTGTCGCGACGACACGAAACATGACAATTGCCTCAGTACGGAATCTCTGTACTTTATAGGACGGCAAATTTTCCGCATAATGCGCCACTCCAGGCCTCGGCCATACAGGTTCCCGCGGCATTGAGACCGCTCAAGCAAAGAGATTCCAACCATGAGTCAATACCACCTCTACGGCATAGGTGCCGCCTTGGTCGATACCGAAATCGAAGTCAGCGATACCGACCTGACCGAATTTCAGGTCGAAAAAGGGGTGATGACCCTGGTTGATGAAGACCGCCAGCACCGGCTGGTGGAGTGTCTGTCCGACCACCTGGTCACCTCCAAGCGCGCCAGTGGAGGCTCGGCGGCCAACACTATCATCGCCGCCAGCTATTTTGGAGCCAAAAATTTCTATAGCTGCAAGGTCGCCGATGACGACAACGGCCGTTTTTATCTCAACGACCTGGTGGCTGCCGGGGTGGATTACCATCACAATGGCCTGGAATCCGGAATTACAGGCAAGTGCCTGGTGATGATCACCCCCGATGCCGAGCGCACAATGAACACCTACCTCGGGATCAGCGAAACGATCTCCACCCGCGAGCTGCACGAAGACGCGGTTGCGAAATCCGAGTACGTCTACATTGAGGGTTACCTGGTGACTTCAGAGACCGGACGCGCGGCCGCCATCCGTCTGCGCGAGCTGGCGGAGGCCAACGGCGTCAAAACCGCACTCAGCCTCTCCGACCCCGCCATGGTGGAGTTCTTTAACGAGGGCCTCAAGGCTATGATCGGCGAGCGTGTCGACCTGCTGTTTTGCAACCAGGCAGAGGCCCAGGGGTTCACTGGCACAGACTCCCTGGCTGCGGCAGCCGAGGCGTTGAAAGCCTATGCGAATACGTTCGCCATTACCTGTGGCGCCGACGGCGCACTGGTGTGCGATGGCGAACATGTAATCCGCATCGCCCCCCACAAGGTCACGGCTGTGGACAGCAATGGCGCCGGGGATATGTTTGCCGGCGCCTTTCTCTATGCCATTACCCACGATTTGTCGTTCCAGCAGGCAGGCGAACTGGCCAGCCTGGCTTCCGCCACCGTGGTCTCGCAATTCGGACCGCGCTTGCGTCCCGAACAACATGGAGAAATCCTGTGCCGGGTAATGGAGAACTGACAGATCGTCCGGGCAGACAGATCCTCAGGAAGAAATACAGGGGAATTGTCGGCCAAGGGCTAATCCTCGAAGAGTCCCAACTGGCGATCGACAATCTGGTCGAAGGATGTATTCAGGAAATGAAGGATGCTGTCTGCCACCGGTTTTAACTGCCGCTCGATATAGTGGCTGTAATCGATGGAACTGCGACGGAACTGAACAGGTTCCGGACCGTTGAGTGTAATCAGATATTCCACCCAGTCGCCACGCCTGGGGCGAATGCGCCCCGAGGACAATTCCTCAAGCCGCCGTGCAGCGCGTACATGGGGCGGCACATTCTTTTGATAATCCGCCAATTGTCGCCGCAGCCGCTTGCGATACACCAGTTGGCTGTCACATCGGCCCGCCCAGACATCCGCCACCAGTGAGCGAACCATAGCGGCAAAGGGTTGGCGATAGAAAATGCGTTTATACAGTTCTTCCTGAAAATCCCTGGCCAGGGGTGTCCAATCGGTGCGCACATTTTCCAGGCCTTTGAATACCAGACGCAATGGGTCGTCACCTACGCTCGAGCCACCGTCGGTGGCCGCCTGCACGAGGCCTGCGTAGCGTTTTTTACTGCCCTTGTCTGAACCGCGAATGGTCGGCATCAGAAAGCGCCGATAATGGGTTTCAAATTCGATTTCCAAGGCGCTCTCGACACCGAACTTCTGCAGCAACTCCTGCGCCCACCAGGCATTAAGCCCGTTTGCCAGGTCCACGCCAATGGCCCGGGCCTCAGCCGGACTGCAATCCCGGTTCAACCAGACAAATACAGAATCGGTATCGCCATAGATCACGCTCAATCCCCGCTCCCGCAACCAGTCAGCGCTGCACTGGATAATTTCATGACCGCGCAATGTGATTGAGCTCGATACCCGGGGATCGAAGAAACGGCAACCGGGAGAGCCGAGCACCCCGTAAAAGGAGTTCATAATGATCTTGATGGCTTGTGACAGTGGTTGGTTGCGTTCGGATTTGGCGCGGTCACGGGCCTGCCAGAGTTCGGTGATAATGCCGGGTAGTATATGCCCCTGCTTGGCGAAGCGGGCGCCATTAAAGCCGGGCACCACCGCCTCGGGCGGCAGCTGTCGGTGTTGCGCCAACCAAAAGCCACAGGGATCTATTTTAAAACTGCGGATAATGCTCGGGTACAGGCTTTTAAAATCCAGCACTAACACATTGTCATAGATACCGGGTTGCGAATCCATCACAAAGCCGCCGGGGCTGACCACGTCCGACTCCAACTCCCCCAGGTTAGGGGCAACATAGCCTTCGCGATGCAGGCGGGGCAAATAGGCGAATTCAAACGAGGCCACCGAGCCGCCGATACGATCCATTAGCAGGCCGGTCAGCTGGCTGCGTTCGACCGCAAACTCGAGCAGTTTGGTGTGCAGAAAAATATCCCACACCAACTCGCAATCTCGCAGGTTATAGGCTGCCAGGCGAGGCTTGTCGCACTGGAAAAGTGCGGTGATGTCCCCTCCCCGGTCGCTGCCGCTCAGCAACTTACCCTGTCCCAGCAGCTGTTGTGCCACATTCTCCAGGGCGTAGCTGTCGAAATGGTAAGTGGCGGCTTTTAGCAACTCAATGCCGTCCAGCGCCACACGCCCCGGGATAGTGACATAGTGCCGATCGCGATCGCTGCCGTCCTCACGCCAGTGAAGCGCTTGACGGGCACGCCCCAATAAAAAGGGCACTCGCAGGCGACGACTGAGTTGCTCCAGGACCCACAGATCGAACTGCACCAGATTCCAGCCGATCAATACATCCGGGTCATACTCCCCGATCCAATCGAGAAATGCCCTCAGACAGTCGGCCTGGGTTGGGCAGTACTGTATAGGGATGTCAAAAGAGGGCACATAATCGCTATCTGATTCCGCTGGAATCTCGCCGTTTCCGTCATGGTCCGGCGTTCCCACCATAAAGACCCTCCGATCCTCCTCGGCCCAAACAGCGATGGAGTAGAGTTCGTCGGCCTTCATTGAGGTTTCGATGTCGACAGAAACACGTTTTAGCCGGGGGCGGTAATCCATTGGCACCAGGCGGGGATTGCGCCAGGGTTGCTTTGCAGACGCAGGTTCGCCGCCCTGCAGTTGACAGCCACCGGTGATAAAACGCTCCATCAGGTAGCGCTCGGGCGGCCGGATATCCGCCTCCCAGCAACGAATGCCGCGATTGTGCAGCAGGTCTCGTAACTCGAACAAACGCCGTTGGCTGCGAAGGTAGAGGGCGTTTACCGGTTGGTTGTGGAAGTTGGCGAGGGACACTTGCGCCTGACGCCAGTCATGGTGCGTGCCCAGCAAAGCCGCCACCGCATTGGCGTCGGCCCGGGCGATAAACAACACCGCCTCCTGGCGGGTAATCTGCACCCAACGTGGCCCCTGGTCGGTGGCAAACCAGAAATCGAGGGTGACGCCGTCTTCCTGAGCCGCTGCTGCCGTCCTATTTGGCTTAGTGCTCGATTCGCGCCACTGGCGTGTCAGCAAAAAGCCGTCAATCATAGTGTCCCCGAAATGGCAGCGTTTAAAGCGCTACCTGTGTAACCGACTGCTTAAATCCGGTTGCGCCGAACAGTAACCTAGCCCTGCGCCAATAGATCACGGAGATCGATAAGGGCCGCGTTGGCGCGGGAAATATAGGAGGCCATCACCAGAGAGTGGTTGGCAAGCAGGCCGAAACCGCTGCCATTGAGAATCAAGGGACTGTATACAGTCTCCTGGGTCGCCTCCAGTTCGCGAATAATCTGCCGCAGACTGACGAGGGCGTTTTTCTTTTCCAGCACCTCGGCAAAATCGATCTCCACCGCTTTAAGAAACTGAATCAATGCCCAGGTGGCACCGCGTGCTTCGTAAAACACATCATCGATTTCCATCCAGGGGGTTTTTACCAGCATCTCGCCCGGGGCTGCGGTGGACTGCACGGCCTTCTCTTCGCCCGCCAGGTCGGTATTAAGTCGAAGTTGGCCGACACTGGCGCTCAGGCGCTGGGACAAACTACCGAGACGCGACTCCACAGTACTCAACCAGTAGCGCAAATTGTCGGCACGGGCAAAGAACTGGGCATTGTGCTGGTCCTCGTCGGCAAGACGCTTGAGGTAGTCCTGCAAAAACTTCATGCCTTCGCGATACTCGGATTCCGACGCCGGCACGGCCCAGCTGTTGTGATCAAAATTAAAACGCGATTCGGCCAGCGCCAGTTTGTTGTCCTCGGTGGACTGGGACTGCGAGCGGCTAAAGGCTTCGCGCATGGCTTTGCTCAGGTCCCGTACCTGGATCAGTACGCCGTACTCCCACTTGGGAATGTTGTCCAGCAACACGCCAGGAGGCAGGATGTCATTGCTGATATAACCACCGCGTTTCTCCAGCAGAGTGGCGACCACCTCCAACAGAGTCGCTGCAGTGGTGGCTCCCACCACATCTGTCGCCGTCTGGCCTTGTTTGACTGGCAATCTCTGCGCTACCGCCGCTTTGACATCAAACAGCTCAGGTTCACTGCTCCAGAAGATGCCGACACCCACCACCAGCGGCACGTAGATTGCCAACACCACTCCAACCACTTTGGCCACGCTATTATCGACAACAAAGTCTTCGCGCAGATCACCAACCCACTCTCGAAATCCACTCCGCCACTTTACCCCGAATTGCTGCATCTTTGACAAGGCCATTCCTGTAATTCTCTCTGCGTAATTCCAATACTCATTGTGGTGACACCTTCACGTCGGCCCGAATCGACTTGCCACACACCTGTGTCGGCGGTTACTCATCCAACACGCTGCGCACCGTCGCCATCACTGACAGGGTTTCTCCGTCGGCAAACACCAGTTCCAGTGGCAGCTTCTGCCCGGGGTCCAACGTCCCTCGCACACCGAATACCATTATATGATATCCGCCGGGCTTGAACGCCTGCTCTGCGCGCGCAGGCAAGCGGACATCCATAATCCGACGCATGCGCATCATTCCCTGATGATGACTGTGTTCGTGAATTTCAGCGCGTTCGGCAAAGGGCGCCCTGACGTCGACCAGACGCCTTTCCCGGTCAGACAGGTTGTGTATCCGCATAAAGGCTGCGGTCACTGCTTGCCCCGGCGGCATGGCACGGATAAAGGCATCGCTTGCGAACAGCAACGCCTCCGCCGCCGCGGTCATCGCCAATGACCACACTACCAGGCCCAATATGCCAGGCAGTAACACCCGCTTCCAGCGGCGCATGTCCATAAGCTTACCTTTTTTCGGTTACTCAATTTGCCCAGACCGTAGCGTAACCCCGCCTAGCCACCCATTTCCCATTAACGGAGATGCCGCCTATTCACTATCTGTCGCGAATGGCCATTCCGCCGCCGGGCGCCCCAAATGGTAACCCTGGGCGCCGTCCAATCCCAGCGACTGCAACTGCTTCCACTCTTCCTGGGTTTCCACACCCTCGGCCAGAATCTTAATGTCACAACTGTGGGCAATCTGAACCAGAGATTTGACGAAAAACCGGTTATCAGCATTGCGGTCGATGTGCCGGACAAAGCTGCTGTCAACCTTCAGGCTCGCCAGTGGCAGACTCTGCATACGGTGAAGGGCCTGCGCGCGCAAACCGAAGTGATCCAGGGACAGGCCCGCCCCGCGAGCAAACAATTGCTCGGCGAAACTGCGGATCTCGACTTCGGCACTCTCCAGTGAAGCTTCTGGCAGCTCAAATGTCAGTCTATTTACCACCTCACGTCGATGGTCGAGAGAGGTCAGCAACCAGTCCACAAAACCGGGTTCCCGCACAGAATTGGGAGATAGATTGATACAAAATTGAAGATCGCCGGATTTACCGCAAATATCGTCGAGAAGCTGTTCAATCACCAATTGATCCATGGAAGCAGAGAGCCGGAAGCGCTCGACCATTGGCCAGAACACGCCGGCAGTGATCACTGACTCCCCCACCCTTAACCGGCACAGAACCTCCACATGCAACAGCGACTGGTCATCGGCGGCCACCACCGGTTGATAATGGAGCTCAACACGGCGTTCTTCCAATGCTTGCTGTAGCAGGGCCTGCCAGTCGCCAGCCCCATGGATTTCAGCGATAGATTCCTCTTCCGGGATATAAGCGTTCCAACCTTCACTATCGCGATGCTGGGCTTGGCGCAATGACAGGTCTGCTTGCGCCAGCAACTGATTGTCGAGCGTTACCTCTTGGCTGTAGGCCAGGCCCAGATGTATATCCAGGCCATGGTCAGCAGCAAACCAACCGTTGCTTTTGACCGTATCGAAAACGTGCGCAGCCAGTTGCTCCGCATCATCCTGGGTCAGCCCTGGCACAAACACACAAAAATCAGCGCCGGAGCGACGGGAAACAATCGCTCCCTCGTAGGACGCTAAAGCGCCTTCCAGGGATTCGGCCACCGAACGCAGACACTGATCTCCGGTGTCGCGCCCCTGGTCCTCATTGAGACTTTGCAGTTGGCTAACTTGTAATAACAACAGCGCACCGGCACCGCCACCCCTCTCCGAGCGGATATAGGCCTCGAAGCGGGCATCAAAATCCCGCCGGTTGGACAAGCCAGTGATGGAGTCCCGGAAAGATTGATAGTGCAGGCTCTCGGACAGCTCCACCTGTTCCTGAAACATCGCCTTGATCTTGGTGACCATGCGATTCATCGCCACCACCATACGTCGCAACTCTGGCGTGCGCGGCAGATCGTCCTGGACCGGAAATTCTCGTCTGCAGATGGCCTCGGCCTGACGCTCAACTTTTTTCAAGGGCGTCAACAGGTATCGCAACCCCAGGCTGGCCAAACCGCAACACAACAGTGCTGTTATCACAAATAACCACAACTGCTCATTAAACACCCGCCATAAATCCCGATAGGCGTAGCCCGGATGAGCAACCACCTCCAGTTCCCCCAGTCGATACCAACCCGAAACCACCTCGGCACGTCCACTGGGCTCGGGCAGGGAAATCAGACCGATAAACCAGGCTGGTACACCTTCAATATTGATCGGCAACTGGCGCTCGACCACAGAATCCCCGGCCAAGCTACGATAAATGATCCGACGGTAATAACCGCGATCAAAAATCACGTCCACCATGGAGTTGAGCTGCGCCAAGTCCTTGGCCTGTGCCGCCTGGGAAATCGTCAATCCCAGGGAAGTGGCAGTGTCATCGGCCTGCACCTGCATCTGCTGTGCAAGGTATACCCGAGCGTTGTAAACACTGACCATCAGATTCGCGGTCAGCAGGCCAATAAACAATAAGGAGATGGCAAAAATAAGCTGTCGAAGCAAGCTCACGGGCAACGTCCTGTTTGGGATTAGTGGCTATTCCCCAAAAATGCAAGGTTGGGTACTGTTTTCCAGGGCTACAACCGCCCTTCTAGTCAATAGGGGGCAATAATAACACCTTTGCCTTTTTCCCCAATTTAATATCACCGCGCAGGCGAAAGCCGGGCACTGCCTGCTTCATCTGCCTGTAAATCCAACGCCCCTCGGCATCGGCACGGGCAACAATCAACAAGGTTTCACCACTGCGGCTGGCTTTGCGGGCAATATCCCCCAACTGCCCTACAATCTGCTGGTCTCGCTTATCCAGCAGCTCCGGGGCCAACGGGAACTCCTTCTCGGATTGGGGACCTCGCTGCTGCCGCGCCTGCTGGCGTGCCACTTCACGGGTCAGGGCCGCCACCTGGGGATTGTCCTTGTCCACCAATCGTGCCCTTTCGAGCAGGGCGCGGGCTTTGCCGTATTCACTGCGCGCCGCTTCCTGGCGCGCCAGGGCCAGGTAGCGCAGCAGTACCTGCTGCAAGCCACTCAAAGCCTGGGGGTGATTGGGTCTTAGAAGCAATACCGCCTGGTAGCGGTCGTAAGCGTTATCATGTATTGGGGAAGTCAGGTGATCAGCCGCCAGCGCCCTTTCCGCCGCTTCCAGCAAGTGGCGTACATCCTCATCCACAGTTGAGACCTGCGGTATGGGGACTGAGACCGGCTGTACCGGGGCGGGCGGCGGCGCCTCAGGCACGATTGCCACCGGCGTACAGGCAGTCAATCCGACCACCACCAATAGTTGCCAACCCAGGGTTGGTAACGCGTTCAACATCATTATTCTCTTAGCACCCTTGGCTCCCCCCTTTGCGGAGGTGCTCGACATTCCCAATCAGCAATCGTTATTATCGATAGGTATCCGGCCCATCCTCACCCGCTGCCAACCGTAACATGTAAGGCACGCAACCGGTAAGATCACATTGGGTTACAATGTGATCTCGGGCTACATACAGAACAGTGTTTCCATTTAAGGTAGCACTTTTTAAGGTAGCGCTTTTCAGCGCGAACTCTGCCTGAAAGACCGGGTCAAAGCAATCACCGCCCGACACCATGTGCCCAGCATCCCAATA
Source organism: Cellvibrionaceae bacterium (assembly GCA_050290225.1). Lineage (GTDB taxonomy): Bacteria > Pseudomonadota > Gammaproteobacteria > Pseudomonadales > Cellvibrionaceae > JBNKHG01. The sequence goes on along the minus strand of JBNKHG010000091.1, from coordinate 56,525 downwards.
GCGTCAAGCACAATAATTAAAAGACCGGACAATTTGCAAAGAGTTTACCACCACATGCGAAATTTTTTATTGTTACTGCTGTGTTTCCAACTCCTTAATGGCCAATATGCCCTGGCACAGGAGCTGACATCCGGTGATAACTTTAACGATCTTTCGGGGAACACCGATCTCGCACAAGTCCAGCCCTCCGGGCCATCCAACTTTTTACCTGTGAATGAAGCTTTTAAGCTCGAGCTGTTTTGGACGGGTGGCGACAGTGATTCAAGCAACAAACTGCAGCTTCTTTGGGATATAGCACCGGCTTATTACCTCTATCAGCACAGGTTTAAACTTACCGCAGAGATCGAAGGAAAAAGCCACCCCCTGACACCGACATTCGCCACCCGGGGCCTGTCAAAGTACGACGATTATTTTGAGAAAGAGCTGGAGGTTTATTACAACAGTATCGAAATTAATGCCGTGCTGCCGGCCACGACCCAACCCTTCACCCTGAGCGTGCAATCCCAGGGATGTGCCGATGCCGGTCTCTGCTACCCCCCCCAGACCCAGCGCTATTCCATCGATCCCCAAAGTGGACAGATCGCCCTCTTAACGCCGAGTCGAGCACAACCAACAGGTATCGAAACGCCTTCCGGAACCGCATCAGAGCTGGCCCTGTTACCCTATATCCTCTTGCTCGCCATCGCCGGGGGTATGATCCTCAACCTGATGCCCTGTGTATTCCCGGTACTGTCGATCAAGGCCCTTAGCATGGCCGAGGCCCACCAGAGCAATCACAGCCAACACATCCACGGCTGGATGTACTCGGCCGGTGCCGTGGCCTCGTTTGTGGTGGTGGCGGCCCTGATGCTGATCGCCCGTGCTGGCGGAGAGGCCGTGGGCTGGGGGTTCCAGCTACAGTCACCGATTCTTGTCAGCCTGCTGGCCTACCTGTTTTTTGCCATGGGCTTGAGCCTCTCCGGCCTGGTGACATTTGGCACTCGTCTGATGGGGCTGGGGCAAAATCTAACCCAGAGCCCAGGCCGGCGCAGTTCTTTCTTTACCGGGGTACTGGCAGCGGTCGTGGCCAGTCCCTGCACCGCCCCTTTTATGGGCACCGCCCTCGGCTATGCCCTGACCCAGCCAGCTGCGGTGAGCCTCCTGATCTTTGCTGCGTTGGGCTTTGGCATGGCGCTGCCGTTCTTAGTCCTTTGCTATATTCCGCATCTGGGGCGTTACCTGCCCGCCGCAGGCCCCTGGATGGAAACCCTGCGCCAAAGTCTGGCTTTTCCACTCTACCTGGCCGCCATATGGTTGCTGTGGGTGCTTGGGCGCCAGGCCGGCAGTGACAGCGTGGCACTGGTCTGCGTGGGTGCCCTGCTGATCGCCTTTGCTTTCTGGCTCAGTCACGGGGCAGAGTCGCGACACTGGGGACGCGGCCTGGCAACAGCCACTGCCCTGTTTGCCGCACTGCTTATCCCCTTTGGTTTGACCCGTGTCGACAGTCATCCCGATGTCGACAGTCGCTGGCAAGCCTACAGCCCGGAGCGGTTGACTTCGCTACGCCAGAACGGCACGCCCGTGTTTATCAATTTGACCGCAGACTGGTGCCTGACCTGCCTCACCAATGAGCGCCTGGCACTACACACTGATGCCGTGGAAGCGGCATTCGATCACTTTGGCGTCGCAACCCTCAAAGGCGACTGGACCAACAGCAACGCCGACATTACCCGCCTATTGAATCAATATGGCCGAAGTGGCGTACCCCTTTACTTAATGTTTCCTGCCAATAGTCAGGGGCCAGCCAAAATCCTTCCACAAATTCTTACCCAGAAAGTTCTGCTTTCTGCCATTCAAAATGCAAGCATCAAATCCAACAAAGAAGAAAAAAACACGTTAGCGACAAATAAATAACTTTTTGCCATCTTTTTGCCGAAATTCGAATAAATTTTTCGCACTTTCAAGCTTTGGGAAGCCAAATGTTCTAAAAATCGTTAAATTTGGATAGATTGTGCAAAAAACAAATTCCTTTTTATTAACCTTCGAAACATAAAGCTGCTAATAATACGAGAACGTCTGCAATCTTGCCGCGATTATCGCTCAACTACACATTTTTGTTAAAACACCATGGACAGCTGTTAATTTTTACGGCACACTCACCAGCACTTTTTAGGAGCTGGTTATTTCAGGTCGCTGGCCCACGGGGTCAGGATCGAAAACAATAAAAAAGCTGCAGGTAATTCCATGGCAACGATTCTCGTTTTGCACGGCCCCAACCTTAACCTGCTGGGCACCCGCGAACCCAAACTCTATGGATCTACCACCCTTGCGGATATTAACCAGCATTTAAACAGCCTCTGTATAGATCAGGGACACCACTTTCAGGCACTGCAGAGCAATGCGGAGTACGAGCTGATTGACCGTATTCACGATGCCCGCAATGAGGGAGTCAATTTTATCCTGATCAATCCAGCGGCCTTTACTCACACCAGTGTGGCCCTGCGCGACGCTCTACTGGCGGTAGAAATCCCTTTTATAGAAGTGCACCTATCCAACGTCCATAACCGTGAAGCCTTTCGGCAGCACTCGTACTTTTCCGACGTGGCCAAGGGTGTGATATGCGGGTTCGGAGCGATGAGCTATGAGCTGGCACTGCGAGCAGCTTTCGAAGAATTGAAAAACAGTTAATTACATCCCCTAAAAAGTCACCCATTAAACGCCTGGACCTCTGCAACAACCCGGGTCCGGGCAAGACACTACAAATTAATCCTGCAGAGAGAAACTCATGGATATTCGAAAAATCAAGAAGTTGATCGAGCTCCTCGAAGAGTCTGATATCGGCGAACTGGAAATTAAAGAAGGCGAAGAGTCCGTGCGCATCAGTCGCGGCTCCGCCAACGTCGCCGTCGCCCAACCTGTTGTCGCAGCAGCGCCGGCACCCGCCCCGGCACCCGCAGCCCCGGCGGCACCCTCTGTTGCAGAGGACAAAAAGGAAAGCGCCCAGACCTTCACCGGCCACTTGATCAAGTCCCCTATGGTGGGCACCTTTTATCGTTCACCCAGCCCCGGTTCTCCCGCCTTCGTAGAGGTAGGCCAACACGTCAAGCCTGGCGATGTGGTTTGCATTATTGAAGCCATGAAAATGATGAACCAGATCGAAGCCGATAAAGCAGGTGTGATCGAGGCCATCCTGGTGGAAGATGGCGAGCCGGTAGAGTTTGACCAGCCCGTCATCACCATCGTCTAAGGGTGCCCTCAAGGAGCTGGCAACATGTTTGAAAAAGTCCTTATCGCCAACCGCGGCGAGATTGCGTTGCGCGTACTGCGCGCCTGTAAAGAGCTGGGTATTAAAACCGTCGCCGTGCACTCCCAGATCGACCGTGATCTGAAGCACGTGCGCCTGGCTGATGAGTCGGTGTGCATCGGCCCCAACCCGTCTCCACTAAGCTACCTCAATATTCCGGCCATTATCAGTGCTATGGAGGTCACTGATTCGGTGGCCGTCCACCCGGGATATGGCTTCCTGGCGGAGAATGCCGATTTTGCTGAGCAGATTCAAAAAAGCGGCTTTGTCTTTATCGGCCCGGATCCTGATGTGATCCGCCTGATGGGCGACAAGGTGTCAGCCATTGCGGCCATGAAGAAGGCCGGTGTACCCACCGTGCCCGGTTCCAACGGCCCCCTGCCCGACGACAAGGAGCGGTGTCTGGCCACCGGGCGCGAAATCGGCTATCCCGTTATTATTAAAGCAGCCGCCGGCGGTGGCGGTCGCGGAATGCGCGTTGTGCACTCGGAAGCGGCGCTACTGAATTCTATCCATGTCACCAAAGCGGAAGCCAAGGCCGCATTCGGCGATGACACGGTGTATATGGAAAAATTTCTGCAGAACCCGCGCCATATAGAAATTCAGGTGATGTCCGATGGCCAGGGCAATGCAGTGCATCTGGGCGATCGCGACTGCTCTCTGCAACGCCGCCACCAGAAAGTTCTGGAAGAAGCACCAGCACCAGGCATTCCTGAGGATATACGCCAGGAAACCGCCATGTCATGCGTCAACGCCTGTATAGAGATCGGTTACCGTGGCGCCGGAACCTTTGAATTCCTGTACGAAGACGGCCATTTCTACTTTATCGAAATGAACACACGTATCCAGGTGGAGCACCCGGTCACCGAAATGGTGACAGGTGTGGACCTGATCAAGGAACAGATCGCCGTGTGTGCCGGCGAGAAATTGTCCCTGAAACAGGAAGACATACAGATCAAAGGCCACGCCTTCGAGTGCCGTATCAACGCGGAAGACCCGAAAACCTTCATGCCCTGCCCGGGCACTGTGACCACTTTCCACGCCCCCGGCGGCCTGGGTGTGCGGGTGGACTCGCACTTGTACAGTGGCTACACCGTGCCGCCCAATTACGACTCCATGATTGCCAAGTTGATTACCCACGGAGAAACCCGCGAGATCGCCTTGAATCGTATGCGTAACGCATTGGATGAGTTAGTCGTGGATGGCATTCGCACCAATACGCCGCTGCAGCAGGATCTGGTTCGCGACCCCGCATTCAGGGAGGGTGGTGTGAATATTCATTATCTGGAGAAAAAATTGGGGCTTTGATTTTTTTCTGAATTTCAATTGCCTTGATTAAACGCCTCGTTTTTTAACGGGGCGTTTTTGTTTTGAGCTCACTGTTTCAGGAATCGACAGCGAAAGGCAGCGAGCAGCCCAAATAACAAGCCAACTAGCACAATCTCCAACCACTAGCTAAGCTTTTTTTAGAATACCGTTCTACTGCCGCAGGCAGGAGTAAGGGGAAAGTCCTGGCTCGACGGTAGTAACATCCATTACCGCTCAGCCACAGTTTATCCCGGGCAAGTTTTTGCAGCGCTTAAATAGGACAACCTATATAAGCACAAGGATTAACAAAAAATGGCTTTAGCAGTCGTTATACTAATAATTGTTGTAGCCTCAGTGCTCTTCAATTTTTACTCACCCTGGTGGTTCACACCTGTCGCGTCCAACTGGAGCAACATCGACACGACCCTGATCATCACCCTTGCCATCACCGGTATCGTCTTTGTGATTATCGGCGGCTTTATGGCCTACACGCTGGTGCGCTTTCGCCACAGAAAAGGACACCGCGCACATTACGAACCGGAAAACAAAAAACTGGAACTCTGGCTGACTGGCATTACCTCCCTCGGCATCATCGCCATGCTTGCACCCGGCCTGGTGGTCTACTCCGAATTCGTAACCCCACCGAGCGATGCCGACAAGATCGAAGTTCTGGGACAGCAGTGGCAGTGGGGTTTTCGCCACCCCGGCAAAGACGGCCAGCTGGGTACCAGCGACACCCGCCATATCAGCTTCGACAATCCCTTCGGCCTGAACCCCAACGACCCCAACGGCCAGGACGACATCCTGATCCAGGGCAATGAGCTGCACCTGCCCGTCGACCGACCGGTGAAATTGCTGCTGCGCTCCAAGGACGTACTGCACAATTTTTACGTCCCCCAATTTCGCGCCAAGATGGACTTGGTCCCGGGCCTTGTGTCTTACTTCTGGATGACACCCAAGGAAAGGGGAGAGTTCGAAATTCTCTGTGCCGAACTCTGCGGCGTCGGCCACTACAACATGCGCGGCAAAGTCATTATTGAGGACATTGAAGATTATCAGCAATGGCTTTCACAGCAAACCACCTTTGCCCACAGTCTCAACGGCGGCACCCAAACAGGCCTCGCGGAGCAGGGTCGTAAACTCTCCGAGAGCCGCGGCTGCCTTGCCTGCCACAGTATCGATGGCAGCCCCAGCCTCGCCCCCACCTGGAAAAACCTCTATGGCAAAACGGAAGAACTGGAAGACGGCACCCGTGTCACCGTTGACGACAACTACTTGCGCGAATCCATACTCGACCCCAAAGCCAAGGTGGTGGCTGGCTACCCGCCAGTGATGATTCCCTACGAATTCAGTTCGGAACAACTGGACGCCATTATCGCCTACACAAAATCGCTCGACGAGGAACCCTGAATGGCATACGCCGAAGATATTGAACAGCAAGTGGAACATGAGCCCCAGAGCTTCATCGCCAAATATATCTGGAGCCAGGACCACAAGGTGATCGCCATCCAATACTCGCTAACGGCTATTTTTGTTGGCTTGATCGCATTGATATTGTCAGGATTGATGCGTATGCAGATCGGTTTTCCCGGCGCACTGCCAATGGATGCCGGCAGCTATTACCAGTATATGACCATGCACGGCATGATCATGGTGATCTACCTGCTTACCGCCCTCTTTCTGGGCGGTTTTGGCAACTACCTGATTCCTTTGATGGTTGGGGCGCGGGATATGGTGTTCCCCTTCGTCAATATGCTGAGTTACTGGTTTTATCTGCTGTCGGTTATCGTTCTGCTGACAAGCTTCTTTGTCACCGGCGGGCCCACCGGGGCCGGCTGGACCCTCTACCCGCCCCAGGCCATTACCCAGGGCACTCCGGGCACAGACTGGGGCATTATCCTAATGCTGGTATCGCTGGTGATTTTTATCGTAGCCGCCACCATGGGCGGACTGAACTATGTCACCACGGTATTGCAGGCCCGCACCTATGGCATGACGCTGTTGCGAATGCCGCTGTCGGTGTGGGGAATCTTTATTGCCACCATTCTGGCACTCCTGGCTTTTCCCGCGCTTTTCGTCAGTGGCGTTATGTTGCTGTTGGACAAGGTTCTGGGTACCAGTTTCTTTATGCCGGCGATAATGTCCATGGGCCAGGCCCTGGACCACCAGGGGGGCAGCCCCATACTGTTCCAGCACCTGTTTTGGTTTTTTGGGCATCCCGAAGTTTATATTGTCGCGCTGCCGGCTTTCGGCATCGTCTCTGACCTGATCAGTGTGCATGCACGCAAAAATATTTTCGGCTACAAAATGATGGTCTGGGCAATCATCGCCATCGGTGTATTAAGCTTTATCGTCTGGGCTCACCATATGTACGTCAGCGGCATGAACCCCTACTTTGGCTTTTTCTTCGCCACCACCACACTGATTATCGCCATCCCCACCGCCATTAAAGTCTATAACTGGCTGCTAACCCTGTGGCGCGGCAACATTCACTTTACCGTGCCGATGTTGTTTGCGCTGGGATTTGTGCTGACATTCGTGGTAGGTGGGCTCACCGGCCTGTTTCTCGGCAATGTGATTGTCGATATTCCCCTGTCCGACACCTACTTTGTGGTGGCCCACTTCCATATGGTGATGGGTGTGGCGCCGATCATGGTGGTGTTTGGTGGCATCTACCACTGGTTCCCGAAGATTACCGGTCGCATGTTGAACGAGACCCTGGGTCAGTGGCACTTCTGGTTCACCTTCCTCGGAACCTACCTGATCTACTTTCCCATGCACTACCTTGGCTTTCTCGGTATGCCCAGGCGCTATTTCGCTTATGAAAACTATGCATTCATTCCCGAGTCCGCCCAGGACCTGAACGCCTTCATCACTGTCGCAGCCCTGGTGGTCGGTGTCTCGCAGTTGCTGTTCCTGTTCAACCTGGCCTGGAGCACTGTCAAAGGCAAAAAAGCCGATCCCAACCCCTGGGGAGCCACATCGCTGGAGTGGCAGACCCCGCAAACCCCGCCTGTACACGGCAACTGGGGCAAACACCTGCCGGTGGTGTATCGCTGGCCCTACGACTACTCCATGCCCGATGTGACGGAAGACTTTGTACCCCAAACTGTCTCCAATCGGGAACTTGGCCTGGCCGATGACGAAGACCTGCACAGTCACAGCGAACTGCAAGATCAGGGAGAGCAAACGTGAATACCAGTGTTCAATGGCGCGCCGAAGACTACAGCGGCCACGGGGGACTATCCTCGCTGCCTTCAAAGCATGCGGTGATAGGACTGCGGGTCTTTTTGGCCGTCGTCACCTCGCTATTCTTCCTGTTGATTATCGCCTGGTTGATGCGCTCGCAATTCAACGACTGGCAGGCACTGTCACAACCCTGGCAACCGCTGGCCCGCCCCTGGCAATTGTCACTTAACACCGGCTTACTAATCACCGCCAGTGCCTGCCTGCAACGCGCCCGTCATGTCGAATCCACAGCTAAAAACTGGGTCTTTCTCGGCGGATTTTTCACCCTGTTGTTTTTGGCCGGACAGCTTTGGTTGTGGCGACAGTTAAACATTACCGGCTTCGGTGTAGCCGGTAATCCTGCCAACAGTTTTTTCTATTTATTGACAGGTCTTCACGGCTTGCACCTGGTGGGCGGGCTGGTTGCCTGGTGCCGACTGATGCTGAGCTGGTCATCCATTACCTCACGAGAACGACTCCGGCTACGAATCCAGCTCTGCACCACTTACTGGCACTATCTGTTATTTATCTGGCTGGTTCTATTCGGCCTGTTGATTAGCCCCCCGGCCAGCATTGAATTTATCGCCAGCTTATGCGGACTGACGCCAACACCTTAATACCAGTCGCAAACAGCGGCGAAATGAGCGATTAAAACCAGGGAGACAGGCGCATGCAGCAGCCAATCACTCGCGAACCTCTCACTCCCCTGACGAATGCCGGTCGTTGGTCCGGCATGGTCAGAGACTGGTCGTCCGATAAAGATGCGTTTAAAAAGGTGCCCTGGGGCAAGGCCATGATGTGGATCTTCCTGCTCAGCGACACGTTTATCTTTACCTGCTTCCTCACCGGCTATATGACTGTGCGCGCGGGCACAACCGACACCTGGCCCAACCCCAGCGAAGTCTTTGCCCTGAACATTGCCGGCACCCATGTCCCACTGATCCTGATCGCCATCATGACGTTTATCCTGATCAGCAGTAGCGGCACCATGGCCATGGCGGTCAATTTCGGCTATCGGCGCGACCGACGCAAGGCCGCGGCTCTGATGGTTGCCACCGCTCTGCTGGGCGCCACCTTTGTCGGAATGCAGGCATTTGAATGGACCAAACTGATTAGCGAAGGCGTGCGCCCATGGGGCAACCCCATGGGTGCAGCGCAGTTCGGTGCCTGCTTTTTTATGATTACCGGTTTCCACGGGCTGCACGTGTCGGCGGGCGTAATCTATCTCAGTACCGTAGCCTTTAAAGTCCTGCGCGGCCACTATGAACACACCAACTATGACATTGTGGAAATCACCGGGCTCTACTGGCACTTCGTGGATTTGGTATGGGTGTTTATTTTTGCACTGTTCTATTTGTGGTAACGCCATATCAGGTTGTGGACACGCTGTATCAGGGCGGCGAGAGGTATAACCATGCAAACCGACCAAACCGTTTCATCCAAAGGGCAACAGCACCCCATCAGTTTATATCTGAAAATCTGGGGGATGCTGTTCGTACTCAGCACCTTGTCGTACCTGGTGGATTTTTTCCACCTGGAGGGCTACCTGCGCTGGGGGCTGGTGTTGACTTTTATGGTGCTAAAGGCTGGATTGATTGTCGCTATTTTCATGCATATGTGGTGGGAGCGGCTGGCACTGATCTATGCGATCCTGTTACCGCCGCTTTGTTTATTGATACTCGTTGGATTGATGGCCACCGAGGCTGATTATACGTTCCTGTCCCGGCTGCTTTATTTCGGACAGTAATCCAAATTTTATGACTTCAATCGAGCCACGTCAGAGGATGGGTCGACAAGGCCTCTTGCTCGGATACGGGGGCAAACCTGATACTCCATTGGGTTTGCCCTCGCACAGACCGGGATACATCCTGCAAGACTCGCCTTTAAGCCCCAGACCAGTCATTAAGGCCCCAGACCAGTCATTAAGGCATAGTATCCATAAATGATCGCCACCGCCGTTGCGCTCCGATTACCCAACCGGGGGTGGCGTCACCGACACCTGCCAATTGCATTTTTGGATGTGCGCCTATAACACGTTCCAGCAATGGCTCCTGTTTTTCATCCACATCGACGAAAAACACATGTTTGCCTTCGTGGAGTTTTTCCTGGAAGCGACGGAAATCCTTATGCGGCTCCTGGATACCGAATAGCCCCCCTTCCCAGGTACAGAAACCCAGTAGTACAACTGCCAGGAAGATGAACGGCACCCAAGTTACTGTCTCCGTCCAGCCGGAGTAATAGGCCACCACCAACACCAGGGCCGCCACTATCACGCCGACGACCGCACCAATTTCCGTACCGTGTACGACATCCTTTTTGAGAACCGCCTCCACCTCGTGTAAGTGATGCTCCTCAACACCGGCATCATTCTCACTGAGTACATGGATCTGCGGCGTGGATACCCCGTTGTCTTCCAATTCGTGTTCAACAGCTTCCAGCTCATCCAGGTTATCACTGATATAGTAATGTCTTTTCATGACATTGCCCCCGACGTGACGCTAACAAATAGTTGATGAGAACCAGTTTTATTTAACTGTAACTCCAGTATAGTACAGGCCCTGGCGCTCCCCCTCTCTCCCTTGCAGTTAGCAAGGACTTAGCGCCATCTTTTTTAAACGATTTTTTTATATGGATACTTGCGGCTAAGAGTTTCAGCTTTTAACGCTGCCCCCAATATCCAACAGACAAAACGAATGACATCCCCTATGCCCTGGCTCCAGCTCAAAATCAACACCACCCGTACCCAGGCTGAATCTGTGGAAGATGCGCTGCTGGCCAACGGCGCCGCCTCTGTCACCCTCGAAGACAATGCCGATCAACCGATTCTCGAACCAGCCCTCGGGGAAACGCCCCTGTGGCGGGAAACCCGCGTCACCGGCCTCTTTGATGCCGCCATCGACACCCGCAGAGTCCACGATGCCATTGCCCAATCCTTTGGAGGCCCACTACCCGAACACCGGTGGGAACAGTTGGAGGACAAGGACTGGGAACGGGAGTGGATGAAGCACTATCACCCCATACAGTGCGGCGACAACCTTTGGATTTGCCCCAGCTGGCAGGAGCCGCCCCAACCCGAGGCGGTCAACCTGCTGCTGGACCCCGGCCTGGCCTTCGGCACCGGCACCCACCCCACCACATTTCTGTGTCTGCAGTGGATTGCCGAACAGGACATGGCCAGCAAAACCCTGGTGGATTATGGCTGTGGTTCCGGCATTCTTGGTATCGCCAGCCTGATGCTGGGAGCCGAGCAGGTGGTGGGAATCGATATCGATCCCCAGGCTTTGACTGCCACCCGGGATAACGCCCGCCGTAATCGTCTGCCCGCTGAAGCGATGCCAGTTTATTTGCCGGATAACTGCCCGCGGGTGCAGACGGATATCACCCTGGCGAATATTCTCGCCGGACCGCTAGCGGATTTGGCGGGCACACTGAACGACCTCACTCGACTCGGCGGTAAAATTTGCCTGTCCGGCATCCTCACCTCCCAGGCCGAGGCGGTAATGATGGCCTATCGCCCCTGGTTCGAGTTCGATGACCCAGCCCAACTGGAAGAGTGGGTGAGGCTGACAGCTACCAAAGTTCGCCAATAGCTCGCGGGAACTGCCCTGTGGTCCAGCTCACAACCTGACGCCTCACCCCAAAGCGTTGATTTACCCGACTTACGGGAAAGACTACACTTGCACCAGCAAACTCCCTGGCCAGTCAACCCGACGGACGAATATGACTACCGGGCAATCAGGTCCAGGAATATGGGGAAACAGTTTTTTGAAAGGAAAAGAGTTCGCCATGCCGGAATCCACCAACACAAAACCCTACCCGGACGATATGGTGACCCGCTGCCCCGGATGCAGTACCTCATTCCGGATTACCCCCGCCCAACTGCAAACAGCCAAGGGCGCGGTGCGCTGTGGCTCCTGCCTGCAGATATTCAAGGCTCTCGATCACCTGCTCACGCCAACCGCTGAGACCAAAGCCACTGATACAAAAGCCACTGAGACCAAAGCTGCTGAGACCAAGGCTACTGAGTGCAAAGTCGCTGAGACCCAGGCCGAGGCTCCGAAAAAAGACGGTCGCCTTGAATTCGATCAAGCCGCAATCGACCGAGAAACCGATAGTGGCGATCCGGACGATGACCTGCTTATCAGCGACGATATGGAGCTGATCGACGACGACACCCCTGATGCCGAACATACCGGGAGTGAACTGGGTGACAATTTTATCGAGCTTCACGCCTGGAAGCCCGAGCCCAACTCCCTGTTCGAGCGGTCTGCCCGGGAGCCTGATCCCGATGAGGAGGAGAGCACCTCCACCGATGAATCCTGGGCCGTGAGTTTGCTGGCAGAGCTGGAGCAGGAACAACAGAGCGAGAATGGTGATCAGGCGCAGCAAACTAAGGCCGACAAGACGCAGAAGCCCGGGGAAGAACAACACGACTATTCCCTGCGCGCCACCGGCAGCTTTTCCCCAGCCTCCGACGCTGACATCGAAGCCACATTAGGACAACCCCTGGCCGACGGCACCGAACCCACCCTCGGCGACATCGGCGCTTTTCATTCCCGGGAAACCGGAGCAGAACCCAAGCCGTCGGCCGAAACCCTGTTCAACGACCAGCAAAATGCTCCCGAGGAACAGCGGGAATACCTGGCCAATATCGAGCCCGCACCGGTGGAAATGGACTGGGCCAAGCCTTCGCGTCGCTGGCACCGCCAACTGCTCTGGGGCACCCTGTCCCTGATTGCGGCCCTGGTCCTGTTCGCCCAGTTCGCCTGGTTCAAAATCGAGTACTACGGCCGGATTGAACCCTATCGAAGCTGGTACATCACCCTTTGCCCAACACTGGGTTGCCAGGTTCCGCCGATCCAAGATCGCCGCCTTATCAAGGCCTACAACCTGGTAGTACGCAGCCACCCCCGCGCCGAGAAGGCTCTGATGGTGGATGCCATACTCCTGAATACCGCTGGTTTTCGCCAGCCATTCCCGGAGCTGGAATTGACTTTTTCCAACCTGCAGGGACAGGCGATCGCCCAGCGCCGCTTTGCACCCGACGAGTATCTGCGTGGCGAGCTAGCGGGCCGGCGGCTTATGCCAATCGACCAGCCGATTCATTTGTCACTGGAATTGGTCGACCCGGGTCCCGATGCTGTCAACTACAGTGCTACCATTCCGGTTGACTGAGTTAAGTCATACCCTCAGCCAGGGTCATTAAAAGACGACAAATTGGCGTCAACTTGTCGTCTTATCCAGAATCTCGCCAATCACAATTCATTGAACGACCAATCAAACTTCATTGAACGATAGTCACGTCTAAAAATGCAGCAATTTGTGCAATTTCTGCTTTCCTATTCGCCGGGCAAACAGGTATCATAGCCACCCTTTTTCGCACAGGCGTACCGATTGGCGTCGAAGGTTCTGCAAGCGGCCGGACGAAAGGCCTGTAAAGAGAACGGAAAAAGGAAAACAAGTCGGGGTAAATTGGGGTCCACCTTTGATTCGTATAGGTCCGTATGGCATAGACAGCCGGGTTGTTCTCGCACCCATGGCCGGTGTCACGGACAGGCCGTTTCGACAGTTATGCCGCAGCCTGGGAGCGGGCCTTGTGGTGTCAGAGATGGTGACTTCGGATACCCGCCTGTGGCAAAGCCGCAAGACTCAAACCCGACTCGATCACAGCGGCGAAGCGCACCCGCGCTCCGTCCAGATAGCAGGAGGCGACCCGGCAATGATGGCCGAGGCCGCACGCCAGAACCAGGCCCGCGGTGCCCAGATTATCGATATCAATATGGGCTGCCCGGCAAAAAAGGTTTGTAAAAGGGCCGCAGGGTCCGCGCTGCTACGGGATGAGCCTCTGGTACGCCAGATTTTGGAAGCGGTGGTGGACGCCGTCGAAGTGCCGGTAACCCTGAAAATACGTACCGGCTGGTGTCCAACAACTCGCAATGCCACCCGTATAGCCCGCATGGCGGAGGATGCCGGCATTGCCGCCCTCGCCGTACACGGCAGAACTCGCGCTTGCGGATACCAAGGCGAGGTCGAATACGATACCATTGCCGCCGTCGTCGATACCGTTAACATTCCGGTATTCGCCAATGGCGATATAGACTCGCCGCAGAAAGCCCGCGCGGTACTGGATTACACCGGTGCCGATGGGGTTATGATTGGTCGGGCGGCCCAGGGCAGACCCTGGATTTTTAGGGAAATTGATCGCTTTTTGTGCACCGGCGAGCAATTACCCGAACTCTCTCTGTGTGACATCAGGGACATACTTAGCGCTCATCTTGATGAGTTGCATCGCTTCTACGGGCAGTTCCCGGGTGGCGATGCATTGGGGCCTCGTATCGCCCGCAAGCATGTGGGGTGGTACTTGAAAACCCTCGCCGGGGGCGAGGCCTTTCGCAAGACTTTTAACCAACTTAACAGTGCAGCAGAACAACATGCCAGCGTTCATGCATTTTTTGAACGACTGATAACGAAAGAGGACAAAGCGGCATGAACACAGCGGAAACCGTAATGGCGGATATATCCACCGAAACCACCCAAGCCGACACTCCGTTAGCCACTCCGGCGGCGGGCACAGGCCCAGAGGCATTCGGCGGTATTAACCAGAACCAATCCCTGCGCGACTGTGTCGAGCAGGCGATGGAAAACTATTTCAAGCATCTGGACGGACAACCGGTGACCGAGGTTTATAACCTGGTGCTGGCTGAAGTCGAGGCCCCGATGCTGGAAGTGGTCATGAAGTATACCCGCCACAATCAAACCAAGGCGGCCCAGGTACTTGGCCTTAACCGCGGCACCCTGCGTAAAAAACTGAAGCAGTACGGCCTGCTGTAAATTACGAGCCGGCGCAAACCGCTGGGGCGCAAGCAAGGCAGCCATCGTCAGAGCGCCGGCTGGCGCTATACGCGATTACTCCTAAAGGAGTGAGTCTGACTCACTCCTTTTGTCGTTAAAGATCCACCACTTTTATCAACAGGAACTCACACCAACATGAGTAACGACCTCGTTTCCGTAAAGCGCGCCCTGATCAGCGTGTCCGACAAGACAGGTATCGTCGAATTTGCACAAGCCCTGACGGCCCAGGGCGTCGAAATCCTCTCCACCGGCGGAACCTTTCGCCTGCTTCAGGAAAATGGCGTGGCCGTGACAGAGGTATCGGACTACACCGGTTTCCCGGAAATGATGGATGGCCGCGTCAAGACCCTGCACCCGAAAGTGCACGGTGGCATCCTTGGTCGTCGCGGCACCGATGATGCAGTCATGGCCGAACACGGTATCCAGCCCATCGATATGGTGGTGGTCAACCTTTACCCTTTCAAGCAGACAGTTGCCGATCCCAACTGCGATTTACCGACCGCCATTGAGAATATCGATATCGGCGGCCCTACCATGGTGCGCTCCGCTGCCAAGAACCACAAAGACGTCGCTATCGTGGTCAACGCCAGCAGCTATCAGACCGTACTGGAAGAAATGCAGTCCAACAACGGTCAGCTCAGTTATGCCACCCGCTACGACCTGATGGTGCAGGCCTTTGAGCACACTGCCCAATACGATGGCATGATTGCAAACCACTTTGGTGCCAGAAATACCCGTAACGAAGCCCGAACTTTCGCGAACACCTACAATGTGCAATACCGCAAGGCGCAGGATATGCGCTACGGGGAAAACCCCCACCAGCAAGCCGCGTTCTATGTTGAAGCCGAGCCTGCTGAAGCCTCAGTAGCCACAGCCAAACAGCTGCAGGGTAAAGAGCTGTCCTTTAACAACGTCGCCGACACCGACGCGGCACTGGAAACTGTGAAACTGTTTGACGAGCCCGCCTGTGTGATCGTCAAGCATGCCAACCCCTGTGGCGTGGCCGTGGCCGCCGATATCAAAACCGCCTATGAGCTGGCCTTTGCCACTGACCCCGAGTCCGCGTTCGGCGGCATTATCGCCTTTAACCGTGAGCTGGATGCAGAGACCGCGCAACTGATTGTCGACAAACAGTTCTCCGAAGTGATTATTGCCCCGAAAGTCTCCGACGAGGCCGCCCAGGCTGTCTCCGCCAAGAAAAACGTACGCTTGCTGGAGTGCGGCGAGTGGGGCACAGATCGCCCGCAGGCTTTCGACTACAAACGCGTCAACGGTGGCCTGCTGATCCAGGACAGGGACAATGGCATGATCACCAAAAACGACCTCAAGGTCGTGACCAAAAAGATACCCTCCGATGCGGAGATGGACGACCTGCTGTTTGCCTGGAAAGTGGCCAAGATGGTCAAGTCTAACGCCATTATCTACGCCAGGAATGGCCAGACCGTGGGTGTGGGCGCAGGCCAAATGAGCCGTGTCAACTCCGCACGAATCGCCGCCATCAAAGCCGAACATGCCGGTCTGGAAGTCAAGGGCGCAGTCATGGCCTCCGATGCCTTCTTTCCTTTCCGCGACGGTATGGACAATGCTGCCGCCGTGGGTATCAGCGCCGTGATCCAACCTGGCGGCTCCATGCGCGATGACGAAGTGATTGCCGCCGCTGACGAACACGGCATGGCGATGGTCTTTACCGGCATGCGCCACTTCCGCCATTGAGGCAAAGCACTACACTTAGGGCACACATTGGGTGCCCTTTTTAATGGACTCCTGTTTGAAAGACGTTTGGAAATAATAAACATGAACGTACTGGTTATCGGTTCCGGCGGCCGCGAGCACGCCCTGGCCTGGAAAGTCGCCCAAAGCCCTGATGTAGAAAAAGTGTTTGTCGCCCCCGGCAATGCCGGCACAGCGCTTGAACCCAAGCTGGAAAACGTTGCTATCGATGTAATGGACTTTGACGCCCAGGTGGCCTTCGCCAAGGCCAACGCTATCGAACTGACGATTGTTGGCCCCGAAGCGCCGTTGGTGGAAGGAGTGGTTGACCGCTTCACTGCCGAAGGCCTGAAATGCTTCGGCCCCTCCAAGGGCGCCGCACAGCTGGAAGGCTCCAAGGCCTTTACCAAAGACTTCCTGGCCAGACACCGGATTCCCACTGCCGAATACGAAAACTTTACCGAAGTGGAACCGGCGCTCGCCTATATCCGTAAAAAAGGTGCCCCCATCGTAGTCAAGGCCGACGGCCTGGCCGCCGGCAAAGGTGTTATCGTCGCCGAGACCGAAGAGCAGGCTGAAGAGGCAGTGCGCGATATGCTATCCGGGAATGCCTTCGGCGATGCCGGCTGCCGCGTGGTAATCGAAGAGTTCCTCGATGGTGAGGAAGCCAGTTTCATCGTCATCGTTGACGGCAAGAACGTGCTGCCCATGGCTACCAGCCAGGACCACAAGCGCGTCGGCGACGGCGATACAGGTCCCAACACGGGAGGTATGGGCGCCTATTCCCCGGCCCCTGTAGTCACCGCCGACGTTTACCAACGCATTATGAACGAGGTCATTTACCCAACGGTGGAAGGCATGGCCACCGAAGGCAATGACTACACCGGCTTTCTTTACGCCGGTCTTATGATCGACAAGCGTGGTGCTCCCAAGGTTATCGAATACAACTGCCGTTTTGGTGATCCGGAAACCCAGCCAATTATGTTGCGCCTGAAGAGCGACCTGGTGAAGCTGTGTGAGGCTGCTCTCGCCGGCACCCTGGATCAATGTTCAACCGAGTGGGACGAGCGTGCAGCCATTGGTGTTGTACTGGCCGCCGGCGGTTACCCGGGTAACTACAACAAAGGCGATGAAATTTTCGGTTTGCCTGACGAAGAAGTGGAAGGCGAGAAGGTTTTTCACGCCGGCACAAAACTGGTAGACGACAAAGTGGTAACCAATGGTGGTCGTGTTCTCTGTGCCACGGCATTGGGCAATACCGTCACCGAAGCCCAGACTCGTGTCTATGAGTTGACCGGCAAGATCAACTGGGATCAGGTGTTCTACAGGAAGGATATCGCTTATCGGGCGATTGCTCGGGAAAAAGCTCAGGGTTAAGTGCACGTTTGGCGGTTTGGTGCCGCAAGCGGACGAACCGACGTGCCACGAATACTTGTGGCTTGCCGCTTGAAGCCGCAAGCCGCAAGCCGCAAGCCGCAAGCCGCAAGAGTCCGCTTTTGGCACTCACCTGCCACATTCTATTCACAAATCCCTATAAGCCATATTAATTAGCCGCAACCGTTCGCCCCTCAGCCCACTGTCGAAGAGCAGCGACCTTCTCCCCCATCACCACAGATAAGGGACTGGTGTTATAAATTTCCGACAACACCAAGTCAGTGCTGACCACCACCTGTTGCGCCGCCGCAGCGTAGATTGCCGCCACCACGGCCTGTTCAATTTCCGCCCCGGAAAACCCCTCCGACGCCGACACCAGCAGAGGCAAATCAAACTGTCCCGGTTCCAAATCCCGTTTGCGCATATGAATGGAAAAAATGGCATCGCGCGCGTCAGGGTCGGGCAGATCGACAAAAAAGATCTCATCCAGACGCCCCTTGCGCACCAGCTCAGGCGGCAGGCCACTGATATCGTTACTGGTCGCCACCACGAATACCTGGGACCGGCGCTCCGCCATCCAGGTCAACAGGGTGCCGAGTACTCGCCGTGAAGTCCCATTGTCATGACCATCCTGGGCCATGCCCTTTTCGATTTCATCCATCCACAGGACACAAGGTGAGAGGGTATCGGCGAGTTTAAGGGCGTCGCGCAGATTACGCTCGGTCTCACCAAAAAACTTGTTGTAGAGGGCACCGAAATCAAGTCGCAACAGCGGCAACCCCCAAAGGCCGGAAACCGCCTTGGCAGCCAGGCTCTTGCCTCCACCCTGCACGCCCAACAGCAAAATTCCCTTCGGTTGATCCATGCCTCCCGGACCACCGCTCAGAAAGGCATGTCGGCGCTCGTCGAGCCAACGCCGCAGATTGTTGAGCCCGCCCACCTGGTTAAATTGGGCAGTGTTGTACTCAAAACTGAGGATGCCCTCCATCTCCATAAGGGCAAACTTGGCTTTGTTCACCTCTGGCAGATCATCCTCGGTGATAGCACCGTCGTCGACAATGGCGCCACGCACCAGGCGTCGTACGTCGGCATAGGTCAAACCCTGCAGGTTGGCTACCAGTTTTTTCAGTGTCAGGTTGTCGGTCTTTATGCGCCCACCGCCCTGACGGTCAGCCCAGGCCTTGGCCTCCTCACGGATAATCGCCATGATTTGATCGCATGACGGCATCGACAACTGAAAGAAAGCCGCATAGCGCACCAACTCTTTGGGCAAGGTGAGCTGATGACTGATCAACACCAGAGTGTGTGGCACGCTGTGGTGATTGAGAACAATATCCTTCAGCAAGCGGATATTTCGCGGATCATCCCCCAGAAAGGGATGAAAATCACAGAGGGCGAAAATCGCCGGCTGGGTCATGCCCTTGATAT
Source organism: Cellvibrionaceae bacterium (assembly GCA_050290225.1). Lineage (GTDB taxonomy): Bacteria > Pseudomonadota > Gammaproteobacteria > Pseudomonadales > Cellvibrionaceae > JBNKHG01. Next base: position 37,342 of record JBNKHG010000091.1, on the reverse strand, counting down.
GTTCCAGCACCGCCCGGGGCTCGGTGTGGTCCGAGGAGATGGCGATCGCGGGACCAAAACTCAGCCGCGACAGGCCGTCGGTCAGCGACCAACGATAGACCGGCAAAGCGTGGTCTGCGCCACGACCCTGGTTCGACACCCGCAACAACATATCCAGTGCCCGCTTTTCTTCATAAGTTTCCGCGACCACCAAAGGCACACGAGAGTCGAGAATCAGGCCCAAATCATGGCTGTCTGTTGTCATAGCTGTTGCTTCCGTTGCATCCATCCAAAAAGGGGATACGCTACTGAAATCCCCGTCATTATCCAAGCGTTTACGGAGCACAAAGTCACCCCATTCGATTTCCCGCGGACAAAAACAATGGTGAAAACACTTTTCAAAATCATTATAAGCATCTGATATTCAAGGAACTATCCTTACCCTCCATTATGAAAAACTCATCTGTTTTTAACATGTTTTTGGGCTATGATTGGGAAATACAATTTTATACACAGCAGGAGTCGCCTGATGAAAGGCAAGGACACAATCATCGCCGCGCTTAACAAGGTGTTGTTTCACGAGCTCACATCCATTAACCAGTATTTCCTGCATGCCCGCATGTTTCGCAACTGGGGGCTCGATGAACTCAACGAAAAGGACTACAAAAAATCCATCAAGGACATGAAGCAGGCTGACGACCTGATTGAGCGCATCCTGTTTTTAGAGGGATTGCCCAATTTACAGGACCTGGGCAAGCTGCGCATAGGCGAACACACCGCCGAGATGTTGCAATGTGACCTGGATTTCCAAATGGCACAAATCAGCGACCTCCGCGATGCTATCGCCCTCTGTGAAAAGGAGGGAGATTATGTCAGCCGCGAATTACTGGAAGATATTCTCGAATATGAGGAGGAACACGTGGATTGGATCGAGACCCAGCAATTCCTGATCCGCAATACCGGCATGGAAAACTACCAACAATCAATGATGGACGACTGAGTCGGGAGATCAACGATGAAAGGCATCAACACGGTTATCGACCTGCTCAATCAGCAGCTGACCATGGAGCTGACGTCCATGGACCAGTACCTGGCCCATGCAGAAATGTACGAAGACTGGGGCTTACACCGATTGCACGAAAAACTGTCCCACGAATACGAGGAAGAGCTGGAACATTCCAAGCGCCTGATTCAACGCATCCTGTTTTTGGAAGGCAAACCGGATACTGCCTCACGTAACAAAATCAATGTCGGTGCCGACGTGCGGCAGATGCTGGAAAACGACTTGGCCGCGGAAAAGGCGGTGGCCGACAACCTGCGCAAGATCATCGGCGTCTGCGAGCAGGAGCGGGACTACGTCAGCCGCGAACTTCTGGAAGATTTGCTCGATGATACCGAAATGGACCACATTTACTGGCTGGAGCAACACCTGGGGCTGATCGACAAAATCGGCTTGCCCAATTATATCCAGTCGCAAATGGATGGAGGCTCTTCCTGAGCCCTCCTTTCCTCTACCGTCGTCACCTCTGGCGTCGTAGCGCTCGCAATGACGACGCTTGTCGACCAGAACTGCGCCAACTCAAATCATCATCATTTCCCGTTAGTGGCGCTGGCGGCTTTTCGATACAATAGGTGTTTTGCGAATAGCCGTTTGTCAAACTGCGAGTTATCTCCATGCCGAATACCACCCTTTCCGCCCTGGATCGTCTGATCGTCCAAGCCGACCGCGCCCTGCGCACCCTGTCGCCCGGCAATGTCTCCCCCGGGCGAACGTCACCGGCGGCAAGCGAGGAGCACAGTGAGCTCAGCGATGAAGAAAAGCGCCATGCCGCGGGACTGATGCGGGTTAATCACGCTGGCGAGGTCTGTGCCCAGGCGCTTTACCAGGGGCAGGCGCTGACCGCCAAATTGCCACAGGTGAAGGCTGAGATGGAACTGGCGGCGGATGAGGAGATTGACCACCTGGCCTGGTGCGAGGAGCGCATTTCCCAGCTGGGCAGCCACACCAGCGTGCTCAATCCACTCTGGTACGGGCTATCCTTCGGGATTGGTGCCGGCGCAGGATTGATCAGCGATCGCATCAGCCTCGGCTTTGTCGCCGCCACCGAAGACCAGGTGTGCAAGCACCTGGAGAGCCACCTGGACGCGCTGCCCGAAGAGGATCACAAGAGCAGAGCCGTGGTGGAACAGATGCTGGTGGATGAAGCCAAGCACGCGCATACAGCACTTGAAGCTGGCGGCCTGCGCTTCCCCGGTCCGATCAAGGCGGTCATGAGCCTGGTTTCCAAGGCCATGACAAAAACCAGCTACCGCGTTTGATCCGCGTAAGGCCTGTTACCGTTAAAACGGGCGGACTGACGGGAAACGCCTAGTCGTCCGCTTTCAATCCACGCATCAATTTGTGCATAGCCCACCAGGTGATAGCCATCACCACCGGTACCGTCACCCCCAACGCGGTAACCTTGTCCAGTTGGACGCCCCGCGCAATCATCGCCTCGTAGACATATTCCAAAAGTCCCATCAGGTAGTAAGCGATACCCGCCACAGAGAGACCTTCCACGGTTTGCTGCAGGCGCAGCTGAATGCCGCTGCGGCGATTCATGGATGCCAGCAGCTCCTGGTTCTGGGAGTGAATCGACAATTCGACCCGTGTCCTCAAGAGACTGCTGGTCTGGGCGATGCGCAGCGACAGGCTTTCCATCCGATCCTTGACCGCTTCACAGGTCTTGATGCCCGGCCCGAGGCGACGGGCAATGAATTCCTGCCAGGTCTGCATACCCGGGATTTGATTTTCCTGCAACTGCCGCAGACGGACATTGACCAGATCGTAGTAGGCGATGGTCGCACCGAAGCGGTAGTTGGTGTCCGAGCGGTACTGCTCATTGCGCGCGGCCAAGGTCGACAGCTCCCCCAGCATGGCATTGTCGTCTTCATCTTCACTGGCAGCGGCGATACGCTGGTTCAGGCATGCCAGCTGCTCTTCCATCTGCCGCACCTGGGATGAGAGCTTGCGTGCCGTCGGCAGGGCCAGCAGTGACATCATCCGGTAAGTCTCGATTTCCAACACCCGTTGCAACAGGCGCCCGGCCTGATAGCTGTTGAGCTCGTGGTTGCGCACCAGCACCCGGCTAAAGCCATCACTGTGTATGCGAAAGGCGGTGTAAACCTCGGCTCGACCACCGGCGACCAAGCTGCCGGAAGAGCGCATGCCCTCAAATGCCTCATTCAGCAATACCGTTGGTATGGGTTTTTCGCCGATTGTCATGGCCAGATGGATAGCCACCACTGATTGTCCGGGAAGCTTGTGGAGCCAATCCCTCGGGGTATAGTTGAGACCGCTGTCCTCAAACGGTCTACTGTCAAACGCCTCGGGATCCATACCGGTACGGATAAAGGTATAGGTGGAAAACTCCGAGTGACTCTCCCAGCGCAGTTCGAAACCGCCGAAATTCTGGTAAAAACAGGAGGCATCGGGGGCCGGCGGCGCAATGCTGAAGCGCTGGCAAAGATCCACCAGGTGGTGATACTCGAGCTGGCGCTGCTCCTCAGATACCAATACAGCGATATGGGAAACGCAACAGGGGGATTCCACCAGGGGCGAGGGGCGGTTGTGGAGCTCGTCGTAGAGTTCGGCCCGACGCGGGTGAACCTCCAGCATTATGGCGGACGAGGCCACCTGAGGGGCATCGGTAACGGTTTCAGCCTGTTTCAGAAACTGCTCTTGCGGCAGGTCTACCATAGTCGTCTCACTCCTTACCCGAACCTGTGGCAGGGGAGTACCACAGGTGCCTGTCAATGCAGTTTTGACACCGCATACACTAACTGTACCCGACTAAAAATCGCCGGGACTTTGTGAGTTCTGTGGAGACAAGATCACTCGCCCGGTCTACGCCGGGTAGGCGATGAGAAAGCCTATACCTCTTTTTTGACGGGTATATGACTCCGGATTAACCCGGAATACCCGGGATTTCCGCATTTATCCGTTGCTGGTTTCAACCATTTCGTAGCTGTGGGTAATTTCCACTCCCGCAGCCTCCATCATGATGGAAGCCGAACAGTATTTGGTCGCCGACAGCTCCACTGCCCGAGCCACCTGCTTTTCCTTTAAACCCGACCCGGTGACTATAAACTTGAGGTGCATCCTGGTAAACACAGAAGGCACCGCATCGGCCCGCTCTGCCTCTATTTCCACCCTGCAATCGGTCACTTGCTGGCGGGCTTTCTGAAGAATGCTCATCACATCGAAGCTGGAGCAACCACCGAGGCCCAACAACAGCATTTCCATGGGGCGCACTCCCATATTGCGGCCGCCATGATCCTCCGGGCCATCCATCACCACACTGTGGCCACTGCCGGACTCCCCCAGGAACATAGCCCCGTCGACCCATTTTACCGTTGCGCTCATTGCCATTGCATTCCACCTTTGGTCTTACACCCAGCCGACGAGAAAATCGACGTCGGACACAGGAAATCAAAGCCGGCAAGGGTACCACAAACCGCACCAAAACCTCGAATGTCACCCAATTCAACAACTTATGAAGAAGGTCACGCCTTCGGACTAGGCGTTTAGACGAGATTCGGTTATGGTTAACGGTAATAAGGAACATTCAGAGGATCGGACCTTGGTCGCAGTTTCCCTTACTCCCCATATGAAAAATGTGGACGAATTTCTCAGCCACTGTCACCGCCGTCGTTACCCGGCTAAAAGTACCTTGATCTATGCCGGTGACAAGAGTGACTCCCTCTATTACATAATCAAAGGCTCGGTAACGGTAATTATCGAAGATGATGAAGGCCGCGAGATGATCGTCGCCTACCTCAACGACGGCGATTTCTTCGGCGAAATGGGCCTGTTCGAGGACCAGGACTCCCGCAGCGCCTGGGTAAGGGCAAAGACCGAATGCGAGGTGGCGGAAATCAGCTACAGCAAATTCCAGGAGATTTCCGAGGAGCACCCGGAATTCCTGTTCGCAGTCGGCACCCAGATGGCCCGTCGCTTGCGCAACACCACCCGGAAGGTGGGTGACCTGGCTTTCCTAGATGTCACCGGTCGCGTGGCTCGCACCCTGCTGGATCTGTGCAAGGAGCCGGATGCCATGACACATCCCGACGGGATGCAGATCAAGATTACCCGCCAGGAAATCGGCCGTATCGTCGGCTGTTCACGAGAGATGGTGGGCCGGGTGTTGAAGACGCTGGAGGATCAGGGGCTGGTTTCGGTCAAGGGCAAGACCATGGTGGTGTTTGGGACGCGGTAGTTAGAGCTGCAAGCTGCAAGCTGCAAGCTACAAGCTGCAAGCTACAAGCTACAAGCTACAAGCTTAAAGTTCTATGCGGGCGCGATCCGCTGTCAATTGTGGGCTGTCAGCTGTTAATTCAAACACCCTCAGTTAAACAGCTCCAACAACTTAACCCCCGGCTCCGCCTCCCGCATAAACGCCTCACCCACCAGGAAGGCATTCACATTGTGACCGCGCATGGCCATCACATCATCAAAGGTGTGGATTCCGCTTTCAGTGACCACGATACGATCCTCCGGAATGGACCCCAGCAGGCTGAAGGTGGCGTCGAGGGAAACGTCGAAAGTATGCAGATCGCGGTTATTGATGCCTATCAGCCTATTGGGAAGTTCCAGCGCCTGCGCCAACTCCTCAGCATTGTGCACTTCCACCAGAACATCCATCCCCAGCGACAGTGCCAGTGCGTTGAGCTCCCGCAATTTTTCCGGACTTAACGCGGCGGCAATCAGCAGGATGCAATCAGCACCGATGGCGCGTGACTCGTAAAGCTGGTATTCATCGACCATAAAATCCTTGCGGATCACCGGCAGCTTGGAGGCATTGCGCACCTCCTTGAGGTAGGCATCGCTGCCCTGGAAAAAATCCACGTCGGTCAACACGGACAGACAGGCAGCACCGCCCTTTTCATAGCTGATGGCAATTTCCGAGGGGTAAAAATTCTCCCGGATCACACCTTTACTGGGAGAGGCTTTTTTGATTTCCGCAATCACAGCCGCCTGGCCTTCGGCGATTTTGTGCTCGATGGCGGCAACAAAGCCACGCGGCTGATCCTGTGCCGCGATTCGAGACTTCAACTCGGCGATGCTTGTTCGCGCCTGGCGCTCGGCAATCTCTTCGAACTTGCGCGCGATTATCTTGCGCAGGATGGTGGGGGTATCGCTCACTGTTTCTTCTCCAACACTCTCTGGACCGTGCCCGGCTCATTCAGAACCACAGGGTTGTCGGCCGGTCTGCTGCTTGTAGTCAGCTATTTTTTAGACACTCGGTAAAAGCCGCCAGCTCCTGGATTTTGGCCTTGGCCAGGCCACTGCCTATCGCATCCCTGGCCATCTCCACACCCTCGGCCAGGCTGTCGGCTACTCCGCTGATATAAATAGCGGCGCCCGCATTGAGGGCGATCATATCCGCCGCCTTTATCGCTTCGGCACTGGTACGCTTGCCAAGTGCATCCTGAATCAGGGCAAGGGACTCAGTGGCGCCGGTGACTTCCAGCCCCGCCAGACTCTGAGTGGCAATACCAAAATCTTCGGGACGTACTTCATATTCGGTCACTTTACCCGCTTTCAGTTCCGCAACCCGGGTCGGCGCCGCCAAACTGATTTCATCAAGACCGTCAGCGGCGTGGACCACCAGGATATGTTCGCTGCCCAATCGCCCCAACACCTCCGCCATTGGGACGCAGAGATCGCCGTCGAAGACGCCGATCACCTGCCGGGTCACTCCGGCGGGATTGGTCATGGGCCCCAGGATATTAAACACAGTGCGCAGCCCCAGAGACTTGCGCGGACCTATGGCGTACTTCATAGCGCTGTGGTGGGCTGGGGCGAACATAAATCCGACCCCGATCTCCTCCACGCATCGGGCCACCTGTTCAGGCGTAATATCCAGATGTACGCCTGCGGCTTCCAGCACGTCGGCACTACCGGTGGAGCTGGAGACGGAACGGTTGCCGTGCTTGGCAACACTGGCACCCGAGGCGGCCACCACAAAAGCCGAAGCGGTGGATACATTGAAGAGGTTGGCGCCATCACCACCGGTTCCGACGATATCCACCAGGTGCTCCGCAGATATGCTGACCTTGGTCGCCAGCTCCCGCATCACCTGTGCGGCACCCGCTATTTCGTCGATGGTTTCGCCTTTCATGCGCAAGGCTATTAAAAATGCGCCAATTTGGGCCTCATTCGCCTCGCCAGTCATGACCTGGCGCATCACCGTCACCATTTCCCCGTTGCTGAGATCACGCCTCTCCGCCAGTCTGGCCAGGGCTTGTTGAATATTCATCGTCTCGCCTCTTGAGGGCTCTGCCCCCGGTTTGAGGGTAGCACCTTCAGGTTGTCGTTATTCTCTACCGAGCTATTTGCCGTCGAGAAAATTCTGTAACAGATCGTGGCCATGGGCCGTCAGAATTGACTCGGGGTGGAACTGTACCCCTTCCACCGCCAGCTCTTTGTGACGTACACCCATAATTTCATCAATCTCGCCGTCATCGGTCTGGGTCCAGGCGGTAATCTCCAGGCAGTCCGGCAGGCTATTTTTATCGATCACCAGAGAATGGTAGCGGGTCGCCTCGAAGGGGTTGGAAAGCCCGCTAAAGACGCCGCAATTCCGGTGGTAGATGGGTGACGTCTTGCCATGCATCACCTGTCGCGCACGCACTACCTCACCGCCGAAGGCCTGACCGATACTCTGGTGACCCAGGCAGATACCGAGCAGCGGAATCTTACCGGCAAACGCGCGGATTGCAGGCACAGAAACCCCTGCCTCATTGGGGGTGCAAGGTCCCGGGGAAATCACAATCCGTTCCGGGTTCAACGCAGCGATCTCGTCGACCGTGATCTCATCGTTGCGCACGACTTTGACTTCGGCCTTGAGTTCGCCCAGGTATTGCACCACGTTGTAGGTAAAGGAGTCGTAATTGTCGATCATCAATAGCATGGCTGGATCCCCCTACAACACCATATCCACGGCGCGGAAGATCGCGCGGGCTTTGTTCATGGTTTCTTTCCACTCCAGTTCGGGTTTGGAATCGGCCACCACCCCTGCCCCGGCCTGGATATAAAGAGTGCCATCCTTGATGACCGCGGTACGGATAGCAATAGCGGTATCCATATTGCCGCTCCAGGACAGATAGCCGACAGCACCGCCGTAGATGCCCCGCTTCTCGCTTTCCAGCTCATCGATAATTTCCATCGCCCGTATTTTCGGGGCTCCCGACAGGGTTCCCGCCGGCAGCGCTGCGCGCAGCACATCCATGGCCCCCAAACCCTCTTTCAACTGGCCGGTGACATTCGAGGTAATATGCATCACGTGGGAGTAACGCTCGACCACCATTTTTTCGGTTAACGCCACCGTGCCGACCTTCGACACCCGGCCGGCATCGTTGCGGCCGAGGTCGATCAGCATCAGGTGCTCGGCGATCTCCTTGGGGTCGTTGAGCATCTCCTGCTCCAACGCCAAATCCTCCTCCTCCGTATGGCCGCGGCGACGGGTACCGGCGATGGGACGCACGGTCACCTCGCCATCCTCCAGACGCGCCAGGATTTCCGGACTGGAGCCCACCACGTGGTGGTCGCCCAGGTCCAGGAAATACATATAGGGCGAAGGGTTGAGACTGCGCAGGGCCCGGTAGAGATTCAGGGGCTCGGCGGTAAAGGGGATGGACAGGCGCTGGGAAATCACCACCTGCATGGTGTCGCCGGCCAGTACATATTCCTTGATCCGGGCCACCGCCTCGTGAAAATTGGCTTCGCCAAAGCTGGAGGTGAATTCGCCTTCCTTGGCTCCATCGGCATCCAGGGTGATAGGCGCAGTTGCGGGTAGCTCGCCTCGCAGGCGGGCCTCGAGCTGGTCTAGACGCTGGCAGGCTAACGGGTATGCATTGTCGATCTCAGGGTTGGCATGCACGACCAGGATCAACTTGCCAGCCAGGTTGTCAAATACCAACACCTCATCCGACACCATCATCAGGATATCCGGTGTACCAATCACATCTTTAGGGGTTCCAGCCTTGAGCCGCGGTTCCACATAACGCACACAGTCGTAGCCGAAATAGCCTACCAGGCCGCCGTTAAACCGTGGCAGACCTTCCAGTTCCGGCGCCCGGTATCTGGCCTTGAATGTCTCGACAAAGGCCAGTGGATCCGTGTGGGTCAGTGTTTCAACCACCACCCCATCACGCTCGATACTGATCTGTTCACCGCTGGCTTTCATCACTGTACGCGCGGGCAACCCCAGGATCGAGTAGCGGCCCCACTTCTCGCCCCCCTGCACGGATTCAAACAGGTAGGAGTAGGGCCCACGGGCCAGTTTCAGGTAGCTGGACAATGGGGTGTCCATATCCGCCAAGACTTCGCGCACCACTGGGATGCGGTTGTAGCCCTCAGCGGCAAGTTGAGCAAAATGTTCCGGGGTCATGCGCCTTGTATTCCTGTTAACGCTCTATTATTGGCTCGCTTCCTGGACGTTCACATTGGCGTCCGAGCAACGGTTTCACGGCCTCCCCAGATTGGAGGCTGAACGGGGGCAGGGCTTTACAGCCTAGAGGAGGGATTTTCGCCATCGTTTGGCGAACAAGGCAATCTTGCGGTGTGCACCTATTCGGGGGTTCACAGTGCGACTCCAAAACCAGGTTGGCCCACAGGCGAGGCCGGTTGAAAACAGGCGGCTAGTGTACTCAAATCTGCGGCCACTGCCTAGATATCTGTCGGACTTAGGCACGCATCGAAAATAAAACGGGTGATAGGCACAATAGAACAGCCCAAAGCCCGAAATTTGCCTAAACCAGCAACTGGCGCAAATCGTCCACCACCGCATCGGCACCGCAGTCAGCAATGGAACGACCGTGGTTGTAGCCGTAGCTTACCGCCACCACAGGCACACCGGCTGCCCGCGCCGCGCGGATATCATTGTCGGAATCCCCCACCATCAATGCCTCGCCGGCATTGACCCCATAGCGCTCCAGGCAATGCAATAACGGGAGCGGGTGCGGTTTTTTCTCCGCCAGGCTATCCCCGCCGACTGCCCAGTCGATAAACGGAGCCAGGCCCAGGCTTTCCAGGATGGGGGCAACAAAGCGCTCGGGTTTATTGGTCACCACCAGCTGAGGGATCGCAAAATCCCGCAATGCCCGCAGACAGGCCTCAACCCCTTCATAACAACGACTGAGGTGGGTGGCACTATCACCGTAAGCCGCCAAAAACAGCGCCAGCGGCCGGGCAATATCGGCCTCGGTCAGGGTCTCCACCACCGCTCCCTCGCAGCTGTCGGCCAGCGCCCGGCGCACCAGCATGGGCGCACCATTGCCAACCCATCGACCTACTTTTTCAACACCGGCCGGGGGACATCCCAGCGTCTCCAGCATGGAATCCACAGCGGCGGCCAGATCGGGCACACTGTCCACCAGGGTCCCGTCCAGGTCAAACATCACCAATTTGGGCAGGTCCCCCCGGGCATCCCGCCCGGCGAACAATTTACGCAACAGCATGGGTGTCAGGCCACTTGGGCCAGTTGCTGGCGCATGGCGTCAATGGCTTCGGCGTAGTCGGCTTTGCCGAAAATGGCTGAACCGGCAACAAAAGTATCGGCACCCGCCTCGGCGATATCACGGATATTGTCAGCAGTAACCCCGCCATCGATTTCCAACCGGGCATCGGAGCCCGCGGCATTCAACAGGGCGCGCGCTTCCCGCAACTTGCCCAGCGTGGCGGGAATAAACTTCTGGCCGCCGAATCCCGGATTGATCGACATCAGCAACAGCATATCGATCTTGTCCAGCACATACTTGATGCTGTCCAGGGAACTGGCGGGGTTCAGCACCAGGCCCGCCTGGCAACCGGCATCCCTGATCAGCTGCAGAGACCTGTCCACATGACGGGAGGCCTCCGGGTGGAAGGTTATATAAGTGGCTCCCGCCTCAGCAAATTGGCCAATCAGGTCATCGACCGGCTCCACCATCAGGTGCACATCGATCGGAGCACTGATGCCATAGTTGCGCAACGCCTTGCAAACCATGGGACCCACGGTGAGATTGGGCACATAGTGGTTATCCATCACATCGAAATGGACGATATCGGCACCGGCGGCCAGCACCGCGTCCACCTCTTCCCCGAGGCGGGCAAAGTCGGCGGCAAGGATGGAGGGAGCTATTTTAAAGTTTTCCATAATGAACCCGATCTAAGTGGTAGTAGCGGCGCGATTTTGCGAATATGCGCATTGTTTTGGGATTGTATTGACAACATTATTCATAGACACGTGCTTGAAAAATAGACATGTGCCTAAAAAATAGACACGTGCTTAAAAAAACAGACACGCGCCTAAAAAACTCGCGCCTTCTTTTTTGAAGACGCGCATTGTACTGAAAATAGGTGTCGAGCCCCAAGAGGCAATAGCCTTTCACTCCCCCTTATGACCAAGCATCTGCAACTGTCGACAGCGCGCCACCCCCTTTTTCGCTGCAGCCTGCGAGGGTTATGGGCGTTGTTATGCCTGACGCCGCTACTGGCCGCCCAGGAACCCCCTATTGAGGAGCCTCCCATGGAGGCAACCACCGTGGAGGAATCCACCCCGGCAACAGCCGCCTCCGGCACAGAGGCAGCGCCAGAGCGCTTACCAGTGCCTCCACGCTACCGTTCACGGGAGGAGCGGGATATAAAACTGCTGGCCGGAGGCATTGCAGATCCCGAAACCATACTCTGGTTAACAACGGAAAGTGGACCAACGACTGACAGCGAAAAGTTTCTGGCGCTCTACGAAACCGAATTTTCAGGCCAGCCCCAAGGGGCCATTCTGTTGCTGCATGCCGAAGGGCAACACCCCAACTGGCCGCAAACCATAGAGCCCATTCGCAAACAATTGCCCGCCTCCGGCTGGTCAACCCTGGCCGTGGCAGTGCCAATGCCCGCAATTCCCAAACCGCCAGCACGAGATGCAGCCGCAGAATCCAAATTTCTGGACAAAGAGCCCCTGGACAAAGAATCCCTAAACAAAGAGCCCCCAAACAAAGAGCCCCCAAACAAGCTCCCACCGGACAAAGAGCCCTTGAGTAAAACGGTGGATACTGAGAGAGAAGCGGCCCCCAAGGAAACAGAAGAGGGAGAGAAATCCGCTGCCCCGGATTCTGCCCCCTTACAGGACAATACCACCAGCAAATCCGAAATGCCGCGAATGCCGCTGGAGGAACCCAATGCCGAGGCTCGAGCGCTGGCGCGCCTGGCTGCGGCCATGCGCTTTTTGAATGGCCAGGGACTGTTCAATATTGTGGTGATCGGCGACGGCATGGGGGCTACCCGCGCCAGCCAGTTTTTCCGCACCCTGGACTACGACAGAGATGGCGAGGGCCTCAAACCGCTGCAGGCCATGATCATCATTAACGCCCGCAACCATTTTCCCCAGGGGGACTTCAACTTTCTCCAGGGCCTGCACGACCCTGGCCTGGCAATCCTGGACATCTATTTTGGTAACGACCCTCGCGACCGACGAGAGGCACAAAAGCGAAAACGCTTCGCCCTGCGCCACCGGTTTGTGGCCTACCAGCAGTTGCACCAACCCGAACTGCCCCCCACCCTGAGCGGCCAGGACAACCGCCTCTCGCGCCGGGTTCGCGGTTTTCTGGCCCAACACGCCCGGGGACAAAAACTTGACAAAGCGAAGCTAAAATAGGATTAGACGGAGCCACCCGAAACCGCTTCGGCGACCAACAGTCGATCCAGCGCATTCAACCGTTCCGGGGTACCAATGTCCCACCACTGCCCCGGGTAGGCATGCCCCCGCAAGCGTCCCTGTTCCAGACTGTAACGAAACAGTTCCACCAGCGGAAATTTTTGCCGCCGCCGGGGATATAGCCCCACCAGAGAGGGACGCAACAGGGCGATACCGCTGTAGGTCATGGCTTGCCCCCCCGCCGCCGAGAGCAGGCCTTCGTCACCCAGGTAAAAATCCCCGTCGGGATTAAATTCGGGGTTGTCCACCATCACCAGACAACCATCACAGTTACTGTCGAGGCTTGTCGCCAACAGGGTTTCAAAAGGAAAATCGCTCCAGACATCGCCATTGACCAGGATAAAGGGATGGTCACACCCGTCGGCGTCGAGCCAGTCCAGAGCTGCATTGATGGCGCCACCGGTTTCCAGGGGGAAAGGCTCTTCGGAATAGTCGATATTGACGCCCAGGGCTCCGCCATCACCCAGGTGGTCACGAATCTGTTCGCCCCGGAACGCGAGGTTGATCAGGATATCCCTCACTCCGGCCCGGCGCAGCCGTTCGATCGGGTACTGGATCAGGGGTTTACCGCCCACCTGCAGCAGTGGCTTTGGCAGGGTATCGGTCAGTGGGCGCATGCGGTTGCCGAGCCCCGCCGCCAGGATCATCGCCTTCATTCGGCGGTCTCGGCGCGCGATACTGTCGCCGGCTCCCCGGCCGAGGTGTAATCCCTGTACCAGGGCTGTTGTTGCGCCAGTGGCAACAGCCGCTGTTTAAACCAATCGGCAAACGCTTGCAGTTCCGGGTAGGACTCCGCCACTTCCAGGGTATAGCGTATCACCAGCGGCAGATCATCGAGATAGGCGGGTTTGTTATCCCGCAGATAAAGTCGGGCAAAGATCCCGAGCACTTTGATATGGCGCTGCAATCCCATCCGGTCAAACCAACCCAAGAACGCTTGCTGTTGTGTCTCGTCAATCAATCCCACATCGGCGGCCATGGCACCGTAGGCCAGTGCCCAGCCTTCCACCCGCTCCCGCGGCCAGCGGATGTAGCAATCGCGCAACAGCGACGCCAGATCGTACGTTATGGGTCCCCAGACAGCATCCTGAAAGTCCACCACCCCGGGGGCAGCCCCCTCGCGCACCATCAGGTTACGGGAGTGGTAATCGCGGTGAACGAACACCTGGGGCTGTGCCTGAGCGGATTCCTCCAGCCACTCAAACAGCGTCTCCAGCATTTTCAGTTCCCGGGACTCGAGGTTGTAACCCAAAAGTTTTGGCACAAACCAGTCGCTGAACAGCTCCATCTCCTGGCGCAGCAGCTTGTGGTCATAGTCCGGCAGGAGTCGTGGCGGGCGAGCACACTGTTGCATCCGCAACAATGTCATGAGAGCCTCGCCATAGAACAGGTCCACAGTCTCGTCAGTCAGGGCCTGCAAATAGAGCTGGTCACCCAGGTCCTCCACCAGCAGAAATCCCCGTTCCACATCCATACTCACCACTTCGGGGGTATGCACCCCCTGGTCTCGCAAAAAGCGGGCGATATCGACAAAGGCGCGGCTGTCCTCCGTATCGGGAGGTGCATCAACGGCCAGCAGCGACGGATGGGTGGGTAAACGGTAGTAACGGCGGAATCCGGCATCACCTGTCAGCGACTGCAGATCCAGCGGCCCATCGATGTGCCACTGCCGCTGCGTCAGGGCATTATGAACCCAGGCTGTCAATTGTCTTTGCCGGTCTGTCATTCAATCACCGTCGTATCGATTATGGTCGCGGACGGGCATTGTAACTGAAGGTCACCGTAATCCAAGCCACCACCAGCTAGGGTGTGATCGGTTCGTATATAACCAACCCTTGTAATTCTTACCGGGTTAATAATTCCAAGCCTTGGTGGATTCAAGTAGAATCAGCGCCCAATTTAACAAAAAGTACAAAAATACCGCTGGAATTATTCCCTAATGGCCGAACGGACCCCATTTTTGCTTCGCCCGCTGCGACAGCAAATTCGCCGACACCTGCGCTCCGGATTCAACGCAAAAAGCCCGCTATGGCTGTCCCTGGGCCTGATGGCTGCGCAATCGGGAACACCGATCCAGGCGGAGGAAGACACCCATATCGAATGGCGCTGCAAAATCGGCGCGGAACAAACCTGGGATTGCCGTGAAATCAGGGCGCCCGGCCCCACCTACACACGCCCCAAACACAGCGCTGTCTACCAGCAGCCGATCGCCGCCTCCCCCACTGACAAACCGGCCCCCCTGCGCTATGACCTGGATTGGGTGGACGAAGAACAGTTGACAGCGGAGCAGCGTGCACAGATTCCTCTCGCCTGCTGCGGCGCCTATATCGAACCCAAACGCAAAGACTCCGATGCCAAACTGGACCCGGACCGGGCCCCTCTGCGCGCCAGCGCCGACAACTCAGAACTGCAACAGGAAACCATCGCCATCCTTGAAGGCGACGTGCGCCTCACCCAGGGATACCGGCAAGTGGCCGCAGATAAGCTGACGCTGGATCAAAGCACCGATATCGCCGCCCTCGAGGGTGAAATACAGCTGCGCGAACCCGGACTGCTGCTATCGGCCCATGGCGCCACTCTGGATATTCAGACCGGTCACAGCGAACTGCGGGATGCCCAATTCGTGCTCCACCAAACCCGCATTCGAGGTGGTGCCGAACAGCTGAATCACCGCAGTGACAAAACGCTTGTTCTCATCGACGGCAGTTTTACCCAGTGCGAGCCCGACAGTAATTTCTGGGAATTGCGTAGCAGTAAACTCACCATAGACCCGACCAACAGCATGGGAAGCGGCAAACATGTACGCGTCAATATCAAAGGCGTGCCCGTTTTCTACACGCCTTACCTGAGCTTCCCCCTCGGGGAAGGCCGAAAAACCGGTTTCCTCTTCCCCTCCGTGGGCTCCAGTGACGACGGCGGGCCCGACGTTTCCCTGCCTTACTACCTAAACCTGGCACCCAACTACGACCTCACCCTGACGCCACGCTATATCGCTGACCGGGGCGAAATGCTGGAAGCCCAGTTCCGACATCTGTCACAGAGCTTCCGTACCGACCTTAGCATCGCCGCGCTGGGCAGCGACCAGGGCGGCAACGACCAGGACAAGGAAGACCAACTGGAGGATTTGCTGGCGGAAGGCCGCATTACCCAGGAAGAGTTCGACGCTCAACTGCGGCCCTTTGAAGGAGAGGACCGCTGGCTGATCAACATCGACCACACCGGTGGCGATGCGGAGCGCTGGAATACCCGTATCGACTACACAAAGGTCAGCGATATCGATTATTTTCGCGACCTGGACACCACCAGCCTCGACGTTAACAGTACCACTCACCTGAAGAAGTCCGGCGAGCTTGGCTACGTCTCCGACAACTGGACCTATACCCTCAAGCTGGAGGAGTTCCAGACCATCGTGCTAAACACGGAAGTGCCCTACAAGCAGCTGCCGCGCATCGATATCGACGGCCACTACCGGCTAGGTGATTGGGACCTGAGCCTCAATCACGAATACGTACGCTTCGATCACCGCGATGACGTCCACGGCCCCGATAACGCTATCCCCGTCGACCCGCGCATCCTCGGCGAACGCGCCCGCCTCGACTATCAATTGAGTTGGGACAAGCAGTGGCTGTGGGGGTTCTTCAAGCCCTCGGCCATGGTCAAGAGCCTCGCCTATCAGCTGGATGAAGAACAGATCCTCGATAGCGTCAATGACACACCCAGTATCACGGTCGGCCAAGGCAGTCTGGACATGGGCCTGGTTTTTGAGCGCGAAGACTCCCTGTTTGGCGCTAACTACCTGCAAACCTTCGAACCGCGGCTGTTCTATTTCTACAGCGATTTCGAAAGCCATGAAGAGCTTTTCAACCTTACCAGCAGAGGTCGCGACATCGACTTCGACACCTCGGAGCTGACCTTCAGCTACGACAGCCTGTTCCGGGACACCCGCTTTAGCGGTGGCGACCGCATCGACGATGCCAATCAGGTGACTGTAGGGCTTACCACCCGCTTTATCAGTGAGGACGGCACCGAGCGTCTGCGCGCCAGCCTGGGTCAGATATTCTACCAAAGCGAACGCCGGGTAACCTTGACGGACACCTTTTCCCTCGAAGAGATCGAAGATCCGGATGCCCGGGTTGCCGCCCTGGAAGCCGCTCTCGGCGACTCTGATCTAAAAGTCAGCACCGCCGCCGCCAATCAACTGGCAGAGCTGCAAAAACAAATACAGGATGAATCAGAGCTGGCCGCCCAACTGGCCGGCCAGCTCGGGGATTACTGGCGCTACAGCCTGGATGCCGCCTGGAATGATCACAGCGGCAAAGTCTCCCGGGGAAACGCTTCCCTGCGTTATTTCGACGATGAGGGTCGCATCTTCAACCTCGGATACCGCTTTAATCGCAAAGACTTCAAACTACAGGACCTTAATCAAGACAGCCTTATCAGCAGCGACGAAGTTTTTGACCAGACCATCGATCAGGCCAACCTATCCTTCATCTGGCCGCTGATCGGCAACTGGAACCTGATCGGACATGGCAACCACGACTTCACCAATGACCGGGAACTCGAAACCTTTGCCGGGTTCGAATACAACAACTGCTGCTACCGGGTACGCCTGGTGGCGCGCCGCTGGCTGGACAACGAGCTGATCAATAGCATCAGCGACACCATCGCCGATACCGATCTGGAATACGACCGTGGCGTGTTTCTGGAATTCCAGCTCAAGGGGCTGGGCGGCATCGGCGGCAAGGTCAGTGGCATCCTCGAAGATGCTATTGTTAACTCCAGCCGTCGCGAAGAGACCCTGCCCTGATCATGGAGCGGTCTCCAACCCAATAACCGGATAATAAGTAACTCGATGAAAACACATAGCCTGAAAAAAGTATGGAGCGGACTGGTGGCCGGTTGCGCCCTGGCGGCCAGCCTCGGTCTCGGAGCCCAGACCATCACTCTCGACAAGGTGGTCGCGGTGGTCGACGACGACGTGGTAATGGCCAGCGAACTGCAGCAACGCTTGATCAGTATCACCCACAAGCTACAGGCGGCAAACACTGAATTGCCACCGATGGATGTATTGCAAAGCCAGATCCTGGAGCGATTGATTATTGAACAGCTGCAGCTAAACCTGGGGGAGCGCGCCAATGTCAGTATTGACGACAGTCAGCTCAACCAGGCGATAGCCCGTATCCGGCAGGGAAACAAGCTTTCGGAGGAGGCTTTTGCCCAACAACTGGCCCAGGAGGGCATGACTCTCGCGGACCTTCGAGAAGAGATCCGCCGCGAGATGATTATTAACCGGGTGCAACAGGGCAGCGTCAATCGCCGTATCAAAATATCCGAGCAGGAGATCGACAGTTTCCTCGCCTCCACCGAAGGTAAATTCTGGACGTCCCCTGACTACCAGCTGGGCCATATCCTGATCGCCCTGCCCAGCGGCGCTTCGGCAGCCGAAATTGACAGCACCAAGGCCAAGGCTGACCAGCTACACCGGGAACTGGAGACCGGAGCCGATTTTCGCAAGCTGGCAGTGGCCAACTCCGCCGGGCAGAATGCTCTGCAGGGAGGCGATCTGGGCTGGCGCAAGCTGGCGCAGTTACCCGCCCTGTTTGCTGACGAGGTCCCCAAACTGACCAAAGGCGGTGTATCCAAGCCTTTCCGCAGTGCTGCCGGCTTCCATATCCTCAAGCTCTATGACCAGCGTGGTGGTGGCGAGCAATTGGTGGAACAGTCCAAAGTGCGGCACATCCTGGTCAAGCCCTCGGCGATCCTCAGTGACGACCAGGCCTACCAAAAGCTGAAACGCCTCAAAGCCCGGATCGAAGCGGGTGAGGACTTTGCCGCACTGGCCAAGGAGCACTCCGAGGATATCGGTTCCATGCTCAGTGGCGGCGACCTGGGCTGGTCCATGCCTGGCCAATTCGTGCCCGAATTTGAAAGCATGATAAAGCAGGTCAATGTGGGCGAGGTCAGTGTGCCATTCCGCAGCCAGTTCGGCTGGCATATCCTGCAGGTGCAAGAGCGACGCCAGGAAGACATGAGCGAGACAATGATTCGCAACCAGGCCGCCAACTTGCTGCGCAAGCGACGCTTCGAGGAAGAACTGCAAAGCTGGTTGCAGGAAATCCGCGACGAAGCCTATGTGGAAATAATGCTGTAAGTCACCAGTCCCTGGTGACGAGAGACGGGACATGACCTTTCGTATAGCACTGACACCGGGCGAGCCAGCCGGCATAGGCCCCGACCTGGCCATCGCCCTCGCCCAGCAACCCCAAGCCCATGAAATTGTTGCCATTGCCGATCCCGGGCTGCTGACGGCTCGGGCCGCGAGGCTGGGGCTGCCCTTACGGCTGCGGGAAGTCGACGCACAGGCCCGCCCCATTCCGCTGGCTGCAGGCGAGCTGGCCGTCCAGCCTGTGACGCTGGCCGCCGAGGCTGAACCCGGGCAACTCAACCCCGCCAATGCCGCCTATGTGCTTGCCACCCTGGATGCCGCCATTGACGGCTGCCGCGAAGGCCTTTACGGGGCTCTGGTAACCGGCCCGGTGCACAAAGGGGTGATCAACGATGCAGGCCTGACACCCTTTGGACGGACATTTAGCGGCCACACTGAATATCTGGCTGAGTCCACCGGCACCGGGCAGGTGGTGATGATGCTCGCCACAGAGGGATTGCGGGTGGCCCTGGCCACCACCCACCTGCCCCTGAAAGACGTGGCCGACGCCATTACACCCGAAGGCCTTACCCGTGTAATCCATATCCTGCATCACGACCTGGTACACAAATTCGGTATCGACAGGCCCCGGATACTGGTGTGTGGCCTCAATCCCCACGCCGGCGAAGGCGGGCATATGGGACGGGAGGAGATCGAGGTGATCGAACCGGTACTGGAAAAGCTGCGCGCAGAAGGCCTGAATCTGCAAGGCCCACTGCCCGCCGACACCCTGTTTACCCCCAAGTACCTGGATAGCGCCGACGCTGTGCTCGCCATGTACCACGACCAGGGTTTGCCAGTGTTAAAATTCAAGGGGTTTGGCAAGGCGGTAAATATCACCCTGGGACTGCCTATAATCCGTACCTCGGTGGATCACGGCACGGCCCTGGACCTGGCCGGCAGCGGCCGGGCTGACCTGGGTAGCCTGCAGACAGCCCTCAACTACGCGCTGGACATGTTGGGCGCCGAAAAAGGCAACCCATAACCGGGAATCACGCCCATACGGATCTTATCTATGACTAAAGCGCCCCATGGCGAACTCAGCCACCGCGCGCGCAAGCGTTTCGGACAAAACTTCCTCGTCGACCCGGGCGTGATTCAGCGCATTGTGCGAGCCATTGCCCCCAGGGCGACCGACCATTTGGTGGAAATCGGCCCCGGCAAGGGCGCCATCACCGAATCATTGATGGACGCGGTGGCCGAAAGCGAAGCGGGAAGCCTGACCGTGATTGAACTTGACCGGGATCTGATACCCTGGTTGCACGTCAAGTTCGACAAGCACCGCAATTTCGCTGTGCACCAGGCCGATGCCCTCAAATTCGACTTCGCTCAGCTGCAAACTGGGGACAAGCCCCTGCGAATTATCGGCAATCTGCCCTACAATATCTCCACTCCATTGATTTTTCACCTGCTAAGCTACCACCACCTGGTGGAAGACATGCACTTTATGCTGCAAAAAGAAGTGGTGGATCGCATGGGGGCACAACCCGGGGAGAAAGCCTATGGCCGCCTGGGTATAATGGTGCAGTATTACTGCCGGGTGGACGCCCTGTTCCCGGTACCGCCCGGCTGCTTTCAGCCTGCGCCAAAGGTCGACTCCGCCATCGTGCGTCTGACCCCATACGAGCGTCCACCTCACCCCGCCGACAACCTCAAACTGCTGGAACGCTTGGTCAACATCGCCTTCCAGCAGCGGCGCAAGACGCTGCGCAATACATTGAAGCAGTTGTTGACGGTGGAGCAGATCGATCAGCTGGGCATCGACACCAGCGTGCGCCCCGAGAATTTGTCACTGGAATCCTTCGTGGCGCTCAGCAATACGCTAAACAAGATCCTGGTCGACGAGTAAATCCAATAATTTGACAACGCCATGAATCCGATAGATATCGACGTCAGTACCAACTTTATCGCCGAGCAATCCACACCCGATGATGGACGCTTCGTCTACGCCTATACCATAACCATCCACAATCGCGGTGAGAGGGCCGCGCAGCTGCTAAGTCGGCACTGGATCGTGACCGATGCCAGGGAGGGGCGCCAGGAAGTGCAGGGTATGGGTGTGGTCGGCGAGCAACCACGACTGGAACCGGGAGAAAGTTTTACCTACACCAGTGGAGTGATTCTGGAGACCGAGATCGGCACTATGGAGGGCAGCTATCAGATGCGCACTGACAGCGGCGATATTTTCGAAGCTCCCATCCCCACATTCGCTCTGGTACCACCGCACGCGATCCACTAATCTGACGCTCACAAAGGAAGGTTCCATGAGCACTTATGCCGTGGGTGATATTCAGGGTTGCCTGCAACCCTTTAAATGCCTGCTGAAATCGGTGGAATTCAATCCCGCCAAGGACACTCTCTGGCTGGCCGGCGACCTTATCAATCGAGGCCCGGAGTCCCTGGAGACACTGCGCTACATAAAGAAACTCAGCCACAAGCGCAAAGGCTGCGTCCACTATGTGCTGGGCAATCACGACCTGCATTTTCTGGCCGTCTACTACTGCGAGAAACTGTTAAGCCCGGGAGATACGCTACTGGAGCTGCTATCTGCCCCCGACTGCGACGAACTGGTGGACTGGCTGCGGCAGGGCAAGCTGCTGCACTGCGACGAGACCCTGGGTTTTACCATGGTTCATGCCGGCATTCCGCCCAACTGGAGTGTCGACAAAGCGGCCAAGTGCGCCGCCGAGCTGGAGGCGGTCCTGCGAGATGACGATCAGATCGAGGATTTTCTCGCCAATATGTATGGCAATGAGCCTGCGGGGTGGAAAAAGGGGCTTCAGGGCTACGATCGCCTACGCGTGATCACCAATTACTTTACCCGTATGCGGTTTTGTACCGCTGAAGGCCAACTGGATTTGAGCAACAAGTCTGGCCCGGCCAATGCACCGGCTGGATTTGCCCCCTGGTTTTCCCATCCGAATCGCAAGACTGCGGGAGAGAAGCTGATTTTCGGTCACTGGGCCGCGCTGGAAGGCCGTGCGGATACACCCAACGTTTATGCGCTGGATACCGGGTGTGTCTGGGGAGGGGAGTTGACCATGCTCAGGCTGGAGGATGAGCAGTATTTTCGATGTTCCTGCTCTGCTTAACACCCGCC
The DNA here is from genome assembly GCA_050290225.1 of Cellvibrionaceae bacterium. Lineage (GTDB taxonomy): Bacteria > Pseudomonadota > Gammaproteobacteria > Pseudomonadales > Cellvibrionaceae > JBNKHG01. The sequence goes on along the minus strand of JBNKHG010000091.1, from coordinate 15,321 downwards.
TTCATTCGTTGCGTCCCTACCGCCTCCCCAAGGTCTACTCATACCCCCGGGGATTCTGTGACTGCCAACGCCAGGCATCCTCAACCATTTGGTACAGGTCATACTCTGCCCGCCACCCCAATTCACGTGCGGCCAACCCGGGGTCGGCATAACAAGTGGCAATATCACCTGGCCGCCGGGGCTTGATAATGTACGGCACCGCACGGCCACTGGCTTCCTCAAACGCCTTGACCACCTGCAATACACTGTAACCCTGCCCGGTGCCCAGGTTGTAGGTATAGCAGCCGCTATCGACCTGCCGCAGACGCTCCAGGGCCTTAACATGGCCGCGAGCCAAATCCACGACGTGGATATAGTCCCGCACACCGGTTCCATCGACGGTATCGTAATCGTCTCCGAACACCCCCAGTTGGGGCAGTTTGCCAATGGCCACCTGGGCTACGAACGGTAACAGGTTGTTGGGAATCCCCGCAGGGTCTTCACCGATATCGCCGCTCTCGTGGGCGCCTATGGGATTAAAGTAGCGCAACAGACTCACCTTCCAGCGATTGTCGGGTACCGCGCACAAGTCGCGCAGAATCTCTTCAACCATCAGTTTACTGCTGCCGTAGGGGTTGGTGGTGGATGTGGGAAAATCCTCAACGATAGGCACCCGGGCAGGGTCGCCGTAGACGGTGGCTGACGAGCTGAAGATAAAGTTTTCCACCCCGAACTCGTTCATCACCTCGCACAGTGCCAGGGTGCCGCTGATATTGTTGTGGTAATAGGTCAGGGGAATCCGGCAGGACTCGCCCACCGCTTTGAGTCCGGCAAAATGGAGAACCGCCGCGATGTCGTGCTGACGGAACACTTGCCGCAACGCCTCGCGGTCATTGACATCCAGGCGGTAGAACGGAAATTCCGCACCGGCCAGTTGCGCCGCCCGGTTCAGCGCCTCTTCCCTGCTATTACAGAGATTGTCCACCACAACGGGCCGATAACCCGCCGCCGCCAGTTCGATGCAAGTGTGGCTGCCGATATAGCCGGCACCACCTGTTACCAATACATCCATTCAAATTACTCCATCTCGACCAAAGCGAGCATTTTATGACCCATTCTATTATCGACTGTTGACGCCCGCCCGGGGCGCCCCATCGGGCACAAACATTTTACCCAAAAAGATTATCTGCAAATGCTATAGCCACCACCCGCCGACGTATCACACCCAGTGCGATCGCTTTTTAACCACCGCTTGCCAGCAAGGGCAAAAATCAATATGCCCAATAACGATGAAAATAAAATTTATTATCACATATTTTTTGAGAAGCGACGGGGAAATTTCACTTCCCTCCAGGCCAGTAACCGCGCGGGCAAAGACAATTTTTTAATCCGCAAGAGTGCCTTTCTGTTATGGCATTTTGACCTATTCTTTTGTTATTTCCTTGTGTCGGCGTCTCATTTAGCGACTATGCTTAGGTTGTAGGAATAAATCGGGCACCCAAGCCGCTGTCCAAGTTATATAAACGACGGCGGGTATGCTTGTACGCGAAGTGTTTACATATTGCACAAGATATCCAGGGGCTGGGAAAACTACATGAGAAAGTGATAGCCGAGGGAATCAAATCCGTATTCCTCGGGTCCAATTTCGGTAAAGGAGATGAACTATGAGCATTTTCAGCCATTACCGCGACCGCTACGAAGCTACTCAACAAGAAGAGATGAGCATCCAGGAGTATCTGGACCTCTGTAAAAAAGACCCCAGTGTTTACGCTTCAGCAGCCGAGCGGATGTTAATGGCCATCGGTGAACCGGAGCTGATCGACACTTCGCGCGACTCCCGTCTCAGCCGCATTTTTTCCAACAAGGTCATTAAGCGCTATTCCGCCTTCAGTGAATTCTACGGCATGGAAGAGTGCATCGAGCAGATTGTGTCCTTCTTTAAACATGCGGCCCAGGGTCTGGAAGAGAAAAAACAGATTCTCTACCTGCTCGGTCCCGTTGGGGGCGGTAAGTCTTCCCTGGCGGAACGCCTCAAGGCTCTGATGGAGAAGATGCCCATTTACTGCATAAAGGATTCGCCGGTGTTTGAATCACCACTGGGCCTGTTCGACCCGGAAGAAGATGCCAGCATCCTCGAGGAGGACTATGGGATTCCACGCCGCTACATCAAGAATATTATGTCCCCCTGGGCGGTGAAGAGACTGCACGAGTTTAACGGTGATATCAGCCATTTCAAGGTGATCAAACTTTATCCGTCGATTCTCGACCAGATCTCCATATCCAAAACCGAACCCGGCGATGAAAACAACCAGGATATCTCCTCGCTGGTGGGTAAGGTGGATATTCGCAAGCTGGAAGAGTTCCCCCAAAACGACCCGGACGCCTACAGTTTCTCCGGCGCCCTGTGCCGTTCCAATCAGGGCATTATGGAATTCGTGGAAATGTTCAAGGCGCCGATCAAGGTGCTTCACCCGCTGCTGACCGCTACCCAGGAGGGTAACTACAACAGCACCGAGGGCCTGGGCGCAATACCCTTCGAAGGCATAATCCTCGCCCACTCCAACGAGTCCGAGTGGCAGACCTTTAAGAACAATCGCAACAACGAAGCCTTTATTGATCGTGTCTACATCGTCAAGGTCCCCTACTGCCTGCGGGTTTCCGAGGAGATCAAGATCTACGACAAGTTGTTGCACAACAGCTCTCTGGCCTCCGCCCAGTGCGCACCCGACACCCTGCGTATGCTGGCCCAGTTTTCCACCCTGTCACGGATCAAGGAACCGGAGAATTCCAACCTCTTCTCCAAGATGCGCATCTATGACGGCGAAAACCTGAAAGACACAGACCCAAAAGCCAAGTCGCTACAGGAGTACAAGGACGCTGCCGGTGTCGACGAAGGCATGAATGGTCTCTCAACCCGTTTTGCCTTCAAGATTCTGTCGAAGGTGTTTAACTTCGACCCATCGGAAGTGGCCGCCAACCCGGTGCACCTGCTCTACGTATTGGAACAGCAGATCGAGCAGGAACAGTTCCCACCCGAGCTACAGGAAAAATACCTGGGCTTTATCAAGGAATACCTGGCCCCGCGCTACGTCGACTTTATCGGCAAGGAAATCCAGACCGCTTACCTGGAATCCTACGCTGAGTATGGTCAGAATATTTTCGACCGCTATGTCACCTACGCCGATTTCTGGATCCAGGATCAGGAATACCGCGATCCCGAAACGGGTGAGATTCTCGACCGCTCCTCCCTCAACGAAGAGCTTGAGAAAATCGAAAAACCGGCCGGCATCAGCAATCCCAAGGATTTCCGCAACGAGATCGTCAACTTCGTACTTCGCGCCCGCGCCAACAACAACGGCAAGAACCCGGTCTGGAACAGCTACGAGAAGCTGCGCACCGTGATCGAGAAGAAGATGTTCTCCAATACCGAAGACCTGCTGCCGGTGATTTCTTTCAATGCCAAGGCCTCTGAAAACGACAAGAAGAAGCACCAGGACTTTGTCGATCGCATGGTCGAACGCGGCTATACCGAGAAGCAAGTACGGCTGCTCTCCGAGTGGTACCTGCGGGTACGCAAGTCCCAGTGACGGGACTTGCGTCAGTAAGGGGTTAGCCATTCATTGCGTAAGGGGGGCCTATGAGCTACATCGTCGACAGGAGACTCAACGCCAAGAACAAAAGCGCTGTCAATCGCCAGCGCTTTCTGCGGCGCTACCGCCAGCACATAAAAAAAGCGGTTTCGGAGGCCGTTACCACCCGCTCTATTACCGATATAGATCGCGGCGAGAAGATCAGCATTCCCACAAAGGATATTAACGAACCCGTTTTTCACCACGGCCGCGGCGGCAATGTGGAGAACGTCCTGCCGGGCAATAAGGAATTTGTCCAGGGCGACCGCATACCCCGTCCACCGGGCGGCGCCGGTGGCGGTGGTTCCGGCTCGGGCGCCAGCGATTCCGGCGAGGGAATGGACGACTTTGTGTTCCAGATCACCCAGGAAGAGTTTCTCGACTTTATGTTCGAGGACCTGGAGCTGCCCAATCTGGTCAAGCGTCAATTGGCTGGAGACGAAGACTTCAAATTTCGCCGCGCCGGTATCGCCAATGAGGGCAATCCGGGACAGATCAATATCGTCCGCTCCCTGCGCTCGGCCAATGCCCGCCGTATTGCCCTGACCGGTAAAAAACGCCGCCGCCTGAAGGAAGTCGAGGAGGAGCTGGCCGTCCTGCAAGCAAAAGACAACCTTCACCGCGACCACGACAAGATCGAGACCCTATTGGCTGAAGAGGCGCACCTGCGCGCACTTATCAAACGTGTTCCCTGGCTCGATGACTTCGACATCAAGTATAACCTCCACGTCAAGCAACCGATTCCGCGTTCCAAAGCGGTTATGTTTTGCCTGATGGACGTGTCCGGCTCCATGAACCAGGCCACCAAGGATATCGCCAAACGCTTTTTTATCCTGCTGTACCTGTTCCTGCAGCGCAATTATGAACACACCGAAGTGGTGTTTATCCGTCACCACACCAGTGCCAAGGAGGTGGACGAGCAGGAATTTTTCTATTCCAGGGAAACCGGGGGCACTATCGTCTCCAGCGCACTAAAGCTGATGAAAGAGGTGATGGAAGAGCGTTTTCCCACCTCGGAGTGGAACATCTACGGCGCCCAGGCCTCAGACGGAGACAACTGGAACGACGACTCCACCACCTGCTACAAGCTACTGGTGGAAAGCATCATTCCCAAGGTGCAGTATTTTTCCTACATTGAAATCACTCCCCGCAACCACCAGGCGCTGTGGGAGGAATACGAAGGTGTGCGTGAAGCATTCCCGGAAGCCTTTGCCATGCAACAGATTGTGGATGTCTCCGATATCTACCCGGTGTTCCGCGAACTCTTCCATAAGAAGGCCGTATGAAGCAAGAACCCATATCCACCACTTCCGAGTGGACTTTCGAGCTGATTCAGGAGTACGACCACCATATCGGCCAGATTGCCGAAGAGTTCGGTCTCGATACCTACCCCAACCAGATTGAAGTGATCAGCTCTGAGCAGATGATGGATGCCTACGCGTCAGTGGGCATGCCCCTCGGGTATAATCACTGGTCCTACGGTAAACAGTTTCTCAATATTGAGGGCTCCTATAGTCGCGGGCAGATGGGTCTGGCCTACGAGATTGTGATCAACTCCAATCCCTGCATTGCCTATCTGATGGAAGAAAACACCATGACCATGCAGGCACTGGTGATCGCCCACGCCTGTTACGGCCACAACTCTTTCTTCAAGGGCAACTATCTGTTTCGCACCTGGACCGATGCCGACTCCATTATCGACTACTTGCTGTTTGCCAAAAACTACGTCGCCAAATGTGAAGAACGCTATGGCATTGACGAAGTAGAAGCCATACTGGATTCATGCCACGCGCTAATGAATTACGGCGTCGACCGCTACAAGCGCCCCTACCCCATTTCTGCCGAAGAAGAACGCCAACGGCAGAAAGAGCGGGAGGAATACATGCAGAAACAGGTAAACGACCTTTGGCGAACCATTCCCAAGGCCGAAGCCGAGGTCGATATCACAGAAGGCTTCCGCTTCCCAGAAGAACCCCAGGAAAACCTGCTCTATTTTATTGAAAAAAATGCTCCCCTGCTTGAACCCTGGCAGCGGGAAGTTGTGCGCATTGTGCGCAAGATCGCCCAATACTTTTATCCCCAGCGCCAGACCCAGGTGATGAATGAGGGCTGGGCCTGTTTCTGGCACTACACGCTGCTCAACGAACTCTACGACCGAGGCCTGGTCACTGACGGATTTATGATGGAGTTCCTTCAGTCGCACAGCAGCGTGATCTACCAACCGCCCTACGACAGCCCCTACTACAGCGGCATTAATCCTTATACCCTGGGATTCAATATGATGATGGATATCCGTCGCATCTGCGAAAACCCCACCGATGAGGACAAGACCTGGTTCCCGGATATCGCCGGTAGCGACTGGCGCGAAACCCTGGCCTTTGCAATGCGCAACTTCAAGGACGAAAGTTTTATTCTGCAGTTCCTGTCGCCGAAGATGATGCGCGACCTGAAGCTGTTCTGTATCACTGACGACGATCGCAAGAAAGATATCGAAGTCACCGCTATCCACGATGAAGAGGGTTACCACAGGGTGCGCCAATCCCTGGCCGGCCTTTACAACCTGGGCAATCGCGAACCCAACATCCAGGTGCACAATGTCGACGTACGTGGCGACCGCTCCCTGACCCTGCACCACCTGCAGCACTGCCGCAAACCCATCGCCGATTCGGCAGAAGAAGTCCTGCGGCACTTACACCGGCTGTGGGGCTTCGATATCCATTTACTCTCAATACAGGACAACGAAGTTAAGCAGGCTTTTCACTGCCCGCCGAAAGGTGAAAGCGATCAAAGGGAAGAGATTTAAAGGAGAATGCCGGTTCAGGCCTCGATCAGGGCCTGCACCTTGTCCAACAGCTCGCTGTTATCGAAAGGTTTTGACAAAACATCGTCAGCCCCCTCCCGAAGTGCCCGCTCCAGACCTTCGCGAGTCTCCGCGGAGATTACCAACACCTTGGCCTGGGCATGCTCCTCGTGCTCGCGGATATAGTTCAATACCTGATAACCATCGATACCGGGCATTTTCAAATCCAACGTAATCAGGGCCGGTTTACAGCGCGATAGCAGAGTACCGGCCACAAAGCCATCCTGTGCCAGTTCCACCTCATAACCGGCACGCTTCAACACCCGCCGAATAGCCGCCGCCATTTCCGGCTGATCCTCGATCACCAGCACGGTGCGGTAGTGGCCCGCCAGCTCCTCGGGTACCGGCATACGGTTTTCACGCAAAAAATGCACAAAGTCTTCGACCTGGATGCGGTGATCACCGCGCCCCGGCAACTTGTAGGCCTTGAGTCGGCCCCGCTCGATCCAGCGAATAACTGTGCGAAAATTCACACCGCAGTACTTGGCAGCTTCGCCCGTGGTTAACACCTGTACATCAGTCATATAGAGATGTCCCGCTCGGCCCTGGGGCCGGTGCATCGCCTTGGACGGGGCAAATGAAGAGACACGCCCCGCGATTAGTCCCGGATTTAGCGCCGGGAAAGTCGCCTAGATTAGCCAAGTTTCCACCTGACTTAAATGACTAATGTAATTAATTTGTCCATTAACGATAATAGAAAGTTATTAATGTCATGATTGACAGGTTAGTCATGAAATGTAATTATAGCCCCATCTACGGTGAGATTACTGGCCTCACCAGCCCGGCAGGGCCCGGCGCTTTACTGGATACACCCGGGCTTGCTTTTGTGGCAGCTCCTCCAAGGACACCCTAAGACCCTTGGCCCCCGAGTCGTATCGGGGGCTTTTTTTTTGCCCCCGTTCCCCGCACAATTACCCCGAACACTGCTTTCCTGGAGCCGCTCTCCTGGAGATAGCAATGCCCCACGAGCAATGCCCCAGACAAGCCGAGCCGGCCACAACCAGGGGCGCTAACGATAACCAAGGGCCGCCCCCCATGCCACAAGCCATTCTGTTGGTCGACGACAACGCCGTAAATCGACAACTGGTCAGGCGCATCCTGTCCGAGGATTACCAGCAGGTACAGGAAGCCACCAATGGCAAAGAATGCCTAAAAGCTTTGGACGCCTCAGATTTCGATCTGATGCTTCTGGACCTGAACATGCCGGAAATGTCCGGCTTCGACGTGCTCAAAGCACTGCCCAGGCGCCACATGAAACGCGCGCCCGCCGTCATTGTGCTCTCCGCCGATAGCGACCCCGCCGCCATCAGCCGGAGCCTGCAACTGGGCGCAGCCGACTATGTCACCACCCCTTTTAACCGCGACGAGCTGCTGGCCAGGGTTAAAACCCACTTGGCGCTACACAACCGCGAACAGCACCTGGAGGAGAGGGTACAGGCACGCACAGCCGAATTAATGGCCGCCAACAGGCAATTGAAAGCCGCCAACAGCCAGCTGATTCACGCCGAAAAAATGGCCTCCCTCGGCCAGCTGGCGGCCGGTGTGGCCCATGAAATCAACAACCCGGTAGGCTATATCAACTCCAACCTGGATACCCTCAAAGCCTATATCGCCGACCTGTTGGAACTCCTGACGCTGTATCAGCATGCGGAGCACCAACTGGAAAAGACAGAGATAAGCGACAGGATCGGGGAGGTCAAACAGCGAATCGATCTTGATTTTCTAACCGATGATATCCAGCACCTCATCACGGAATCCCTGCAGGGGGTAAACCGGGTCAAGCAAATCGTTAGCGACCTCAAGGACTTTTCCTACCCGGAAAAGAAAGCCTGGCAGCGGGTCGATATCCACAAGGGCATTGAAAGCACCCTCAATATTGTCCACAACGAACTGAAGTACAAAGCCGAAGTGATAAAGCGGTTCGGCGACTTACCCGAAGTGGAGTGCATCGGTCCGCAAATCAATCAGGTGCTGCTCAACTTGTTGATCAACGCCGGTCAGGCCATCGACAACCAGGGCACAATTACCATCGAAACGGGCACCGCCCAAGCATCCAGTACCGACGCTGAAGAAGATGGTGCCAGTAACCGTGACCGGGAGGAGCCCTGCATATTTGTCAAAATCAGTGATACCGGCAGCGGGATCGCCCCCGCTATTCAACGCAAGATCTTCGATCCCTTTTTCACCACCAAAGCGGTGGGCAAGGGCACCGGCCTGGGGCTGGCGGTCTCCTACGGCATAATCCAGGCTCACCGCGGCAGCATCGAAGTCGAAAGCCAGCAGGGTAAAGGCAGCTGCTTTACCCTGACTCTTCCCGTGACGCAGCCACAGGCGCAACCGGCTGATTGAGCGTGAAGCGGCGACGCCTGAACCCAGACGACAGCTGCTTGATACGGGCCACGTAAAGGTTGCCCTGGTACAAAACCAGGGCGCCTATCACCAGGGCCGCCCCCAATTTCAGCCTGGGGGTGACCACCTCACCTTCGAACCAGGCGCCAATGGCGAGGGCAAACACGGGCGACAACAGGCTTATCAGCGACACCGTCTCCACCGCGAAGGCTTTCAGCACAAAATAATACAGCGTAAACCCCAACAGCGACCCCATCACCGCCAGGTAGCCCACCCCCACCATGGAACGCACGCCGACGGCGTCGGGTACGCTGCCATCGAGCAGCCACCAACAAAGCACCAACCCGGGCAAGCTGAACAGGAGTGCACCCGTGGTCTGGGACAAAGCGTCCATCTCCTCACCCAACTGCTTTAACCACAGACTGCAGCTGGCAAAAATTACGTTAGACAACAGCATACCGCAGACACCGTAAAGCGCATCGACGCCCAACTGTAACTGATCCAGACAAATCAATCCCAAACCCGCTATCGCCACCAACAAAGCCAATACCCGTCGGCCATTGAACGGGTTTTCCTTAAAGACCAGAAAGGAAATACCGGCGGTGACAAACGGTAGAACGCCAAAAATCAGGGCAATCAGTCCCGAGGGGATAAACTGCGCCGACCAATACACCAGGGGCATATTCGGAAAAATCCCTATACTGGCCACCAGGTAAGCGGCCAGGGCTTTACGCTCCAGGCGCAGGGGTCGACGCAACAGCGCCATCACCAGCGAGGCCAGCACCAGGGCAATGGCCATACGCAGACTCGCCGCCGCACTATAACTAAAGTCGGTACTGCTCCACTGAATAGCCAGCGGCGTTGTGGACCAGATTAACGCCACCAGACCATAGGCGATAAAAGCAAACATGACATACTCCAGTACTCAGAGCAGCGCTTTACCCTGGGATTGCTGATTCTCTTTCGGGGACTGAGAAAACAAAAAAGCCGCAGGGTGTAAACGCTGCGGCTTTTGAAAATTTTTTGTCGAAAAGGATTTTTTGTCTCTGCCTAATTCAACAAACACTCCAGGCACGCAGCGGAGTCATGGCGATTCACTGGTCGTCCCAGCCACGCCATAATCGATGCCACAGTGCAAAGACTCGTGTTCATTGAAAGCTCTTTCACAATATAAGAGACCCAAACTTCCTTGGGGTTGAACCCAAAACAAAAACCCCGAAATGGCAATTCCGGGGTGGTTGCTTTAGAGTGTGAGGCATAGTTTCCCGTGCCGTCAAGCGGTTCCCAATAATTTTTTCAAAACAGCTTTCACCATCATGGAAATCTACCTGGTCGGCGGTGCCGTGCGCGACAAATTGCTGGGCTACCCCTACTCCGAAAGCGACTGGGTGGTGGTGGGCGCCACTCCGGAAGAGATGCAAGCAAAGGGCTTTACTGCAGTAGGCAAGGACTTCCCCGTGTTTTTGCATCCTGACACCAAGGAAGAGTACGCCCTCGCCCGCACCGAGCGAAAAACCGGTCCCGGTTATGCCGGCTTTGATTTTTACAGCACGCCCGATGTCACTCTGGAAGAGGACCTGCGTCGGCGCGACCTCACCATCAATGCCATTGCCGAAACCGCCGATGGCGAGTTGATCGACCCCTACCATGGCCAGCGCGACCTCCAACAAAAAGTCCTCCGCCACGTCTCATCCGCCTTCAGTGAAGACCCGGTGCGAATTTTGCGTGTTGCCCGCTTTGCCGCCCGCTACCAGCATCTGGGATTCACGGTCGCCGAAGACACCATGGCCCTGATGACCCAAATGGTTGAGCAGGGCGAGGCCGATCACCTGGTGCCCGAACGGGTTTGGAAAGAGTTGAGCCGTGCCCTGGCTGAACCCAATCCGGAAACCTTTGTGCGGGTAATGCGTCGTTGTGGCGCCCTGGCGCGAGTACTGCCAGAACTGGACCGCCTGTTCGGCGTGCCGCAGCCGCCCCAACACCACCCGGAAATCGACTGTGGCGAACACAGCCTGCTGGCACTGCAGCAGGCTTGTCGCCTCAGCGATGACACGCGAGTTCGGCTGGCTGCCCTGATCCATGATCTGGGCAAAGGCACCACACCCAAGACCGAGTGGCCTCAACATATCGGTCACGAACAGCGCAGCGTGGCGCTGATCGAACACTGTTGCGAGCGCTTGGCTATTCCCAAGGACTATCGCGACCTGGCGGTGGCCTGCGCCCAGTACCACAGTCACTGTCACCGCGCTTTTGAACTCACGCCCAAGACCCTGGCCAAAACATTGCAGGCTATCGATGCCTACCGCCGTCCGCAGCGGTTCGAGCTGTTCCTGTTGTGCTGCGAAGCCGATGCCCGTGGCCGTCAGGGACGAGAAACCGACGGCTACCCCCAGGCCGACTATTTCCGCCAAGCCTTGAAAACCTGCCAGAAAATAGAACCGAAACAGCTAGTGACCGAAGGTCTTAGCGGTAAAGCCCTGGGGCAGGAGTTGCACCGTCGACGCATTGAAGCCCTGAAAGACTTAAAGGAAGCCGGGAAACATGTCCCGTAAAAAATTACTAAACTAATACATAGTATCTCAAGCGATTTCAAAGGGAGTCCTATGCAAGCCTTTCAAGCCCGTCAAGCCCTGATGAAAAAGCAGGCGGAGTTGCAAAAACGACTCGAAGCCATTCAATCTGACCGGAAAAAGTCTCACAGTCGAGACTGGTCGGAACAAGCCCAGGAAAGGGAAAATGACGAAGTGCTCGACGCACTGGCGGTGGAGACGGCTTCCGAGCTCAAGCGCATTCGTGCCGCCCTTGCCAAGCTGGGAACCGATGATTATGGCATTTGCCGCGAATGCGGTGAGCTGATCAGTGAACAGCGCTTGAGCGTCCTACCCGAAGCCGAGTTCTGTATCAACTGCGCCGACAACCAGGGCTAGCCCCCGAATTACACACCTATCGACGGGTCGCCGACCGCCGGCTTGCGACCGAGATTTGGCGGTCCCCCCAGATAAAATCCACGGGCCAAAGATTCTGGCTCTGTTTGTCGTAGGATTCCCAGAGCTCGGCATAGGAACGCCCCAGCCGCGGATGGCACTCGCCACCGGCGACCTCCGCCAGTGGCTGCAATACAAAGGCGTTGCGGGTGATTTCCTCGCGCGGCAGGCAAACACCGTCCATCACACCGACACAATGATCATAGGTAAGGATATCGATATCCAGGGTACGGCCGCTAAACTTGGGGTCCTGACGGCAGCGGCCGTTGTCGTCTTCGATTTTTTTCAGGCAGGCCGACAGCACGCCCACAGACCAGTCGGTGTCCAACCCCACTACCAGGTTGAGAAAGTGGTCGCCGACAAAGCCTACGGCCTCGCTCTCATAGACCGATGACACTCTCAGCTCACCAAAGTGCGCCTGCAGGGCCTCAAGTCCCGCGACAATATGACGCTCTCTATCGATGTTGCTGCCGAGACCAAGGAAAACCTGCGCCATCAGCGCTCGCCCCCGACCGGCCGCCGGCCGCGTTCGATCACCAGCCCCACGTCCTGCGCCGCTGACAGTGCTCCCGGCTTGCCCAGGCGCAACCGTACCCAGGGCACACCAAACTCCTGGCGCACAATGCGGGTAATCTCCTCGGCCAGGGTTTCCACCAATTCAAACTGCGCCGCTTCAACAAAGGAGGTCAGGCGATCGACCACCGCCTTGTAATCCAGCGTATGGCGGATATCGTCTGTGGCGGCGGCCTGGCGAATATCCATTGCCATCTCCAAGTCGAGACACACAGTCTGACGCACCTGTCGCTCCCAATCGAAGATGCCTATCAGGGTATCGATACGCAGCTCTTTGATATAGACAATATCCATTGAAAACATCCCTCAAAAACTGAATTCGCGCCGTGCACCGGCAATCTTATCAGGGCGAAAGGGGAGCCAGGCTTTCCATGGACCAGCGCGGCTGCACCACTACACCGAGAGGCTCCCCCTGCCCCGCCAGCAGACGCTGACAACCGGCGTACGCAATCATTGCACCGTTATCGGTACAGAATTCGTGTCGAGCGTAAAATACCGCAGCGTCGATTTTCGCCAGCGCGGTTTCCAGGGCGCTCTGGAGACGCCGATTGGCGGACACACCGCCCGCGATCACCAGGGTTTTCAGGCCCGTTTGTTGCAGCGCCCGGCGGCACTTGATCACCAGGGTAGCAACCACTGCCTCCTGGAAAGCGCAGGCGATATCCGCACAGGTCCGGGTGTCGGGCAGCCCGTCCTCGGTGGCGTGCTCGCTGATGGTATTCAGGGTAAATGTCTTCAGCCCGCTAAAGCTGAAATCCAGCCCCGGCCGGTCGGTCATGGGACGCGGGAAACTGAAGCGCCCGGGATCGCCCTGCTCCGCCAGCGCCGCGATACGGGGACCGCCCGGGTAATCCAGATCCAGCATCTTGGCGGCTTTATCGAAAGCTTCGCCGGCGGCATCGTCCAGAGATTCGCCCAATAGCCGGTATTCGCCGATGCCATCAACCCGCACCAGCTGGGTATGGCCGCCGGACACCAACAAGGCCACAAACGGAAACGCGGGCGGATTGGGCTCCAGCATGGGCGCCAGCAGATGCCCCTCCATATGGTGAACGCCAATGGCGGGGACCTGCCAGGCATAAGCCAGGGAACGTCCAATGGAGGCCCCCACCATCAACGCCCCCACCAATCCCGGACCGCGGGTATAGGCCACGCCATCAATCCCGCCGGCACCGGTGCCGCTCTCTGACATCACCTGGCGGATCAAGGGCAGCGTTTTACGCACATGGTCCCGGGACGCCAGTTCCGGCACCACACCACCATAGTCGGCGTGCAACGCCACCTGGCTGTAGAGGGTATGAGCCAGCAGTCCACGGTCGCTGTCATACACCGCCACACCCGTCTCATCACAGGAAGTTTCGATACCGAGAATTCGCATCCGCCTCGCCAGTAGTCACCCGATTGTCAGTTCATTAATAGACCGCGCCAGGAAATCGCCAGATTAGCCTGGCCAGATTTGCCGGACCAGAATTTGCCTGAATAGGCGCGCATAATAATCATCCAGCCCGCCAAGGGCCAGCACCGATTGTGCTCAGGCACCGAAACAGCCTGTTGCAGGTAAGGTGTTTAACGTATAGAATTTGCGCCCCTCTAGAAATAGAGATGGATTAGTATGCGGAAAAGTCCCGATCCGGCTTACCTTTTTATAATGCCCAGGTATAAATATATTGCCCAGGTATAACGCTCAGGCATCGGCTTTTCAGACAGATCAACCAAAATTAGGTAAAAACATGCCTGCAGTTAAGCTGAAAGAAAACGAACCTTTTGACGTTGCCCTGCGCCGTTTCAAGCGCTCCTGTGAAAAAGCCGGTATCCTGGCCGAAGTCCGTCGTCGCGAGTTTTACGAAAAGCCCACTTCTGTGCGCAAACGCCAGGCCGCCGCAGCGGTAAAGCGTCACGCCAAGAAATTGCAACGCGAAAATCGCAAGTTCCAGCGCCTGTACTGATCGGCGCTCTCTGTCTGCATCGCTAATCCCGCGCACCGGCGGCCCAAATCAGGCCGCCTGAGCCGCCCAGGTATCGACCACAGACACCAGCAAGACCGGGAATTCCCATGTCCGAGCTTAAACAACGCATTCAGCAAGCCATGAAAGACGCCATGCGGGCCAAAGACAAGCCGCGCCTGGGCGTTATCCGCCTGATGCAGTCCGAGTTTAAGCGTATAGAAGTCGATGAACGCATTGAGCTGGACGACGCTCGCGTCCTGGCCATCCTCGACAAGATGTGCAAACAGCGCCGCGACTCCGAACAGCAGTACCGTGACGCCGGCCGCGAAGAACTGGCCGCCCAGGAAAGCTTCGAAATCTCCGTGATCCAGGAGTTTCTGCCCGCCGCCCTCAGCGACGAGGAACTGGCCGCCATTATCGACCAGGCCATTGCCGACAGCGGTGCCGAAAGCATGCGCGATATGGGCAAAGTCATGGCAATCATCAAACCCCAGGTACAGGGTCGCGCCGATATGGGCGCCGTTAGCCAGCAACTGAAAGCCCGGCTGAATTAGCCTTTGGACAGGTGCAAACCCGCACTATTGCCTCCTCCCGACCCGCGCAATGTTCCAACACAGTGACCTATCGCTCAACACAGTGACCTATCGCTCAACACAGCGATCTATCTCTAAACACAGCGACCTGTCTCCAAACACAGCGACCTATCTCCCAACACAGAGAAACGCTAGACTCTTCCCATGGCCGGACTGATCCCACAACCCTTTATCGACGAACTGCTGGACCGCATCGACATTGTCGAAGTGGTGGATCACCGCGTCAAACTAAAGAAGAGCGGCAAGAACTACAGTGCCTGCTGCCCCTTCCACGACGAAAAAACCCCCTCCTTCACCGTCAGCCCGGACAAACAGTTTTATTACTGTTTCGGCTGTGGCGCCAGCGGCAATGCCCTGGGGTTTATCATGGAGTTCGAGCGTCTCGGCTTCCCCGAAGCGGTGGAAGCC
>JBNKHG010000090.1:0-8156 GCA_050290225.1 Cellvibrionaceae bacterium | reverse complement strand
CATTTTTATCCGGGATTCGATTCCGCCGGAAGGCATCACCCCGGAGCACCATCAGGCCAAGCTGAACAAGCTGGGCCGCAAATGGGCCAATATCTCGCCCATGCTCCATATGGGCACGGCGAAAGACATCGCCTATGCGGCACTTTACCTTGCCAGCGATATGGGCGCGTTCGTCAACTGCCAGGATCTGGTGGTGGATGGCGGCACCACCGCGGCGGGGCGGACGGATTTTAGTGAGGGTTAGGTTGGTTCTCTCGCTGAGACGTGGAGAGAAAAGAAAATTGCTCTCGCGGCGGCGCGGAGGTTAGACTTTAGAAGAGTCTAGGCGTGCTTTGCGGCTTATCGTATATGGACTCCTCCGGTTTTGGTCGGTACGGGCGGTTGGCCTTCTTTACGCGCCCGAAGGTGGCGTCGGCACTCACATTTGGATCGACCGTGAGCCCGATTTGATCGAGCTGGTCGTGACCCAGCTAATGTGGGGCAAGATCTGTGAAGTTTCACCACATAGTGCGCCAGGCAGCGGGGTGGGGGCCAAGAAGCGTCGATCTGGCAGTTCGTCTCTCTGCAGGTTGTTAAGTGATGGTTGTAATGTTTTGTTTTAGAGAGCTTTTCGCCTGTCATTGTGCTTGGCTGGGAGACTTGAATATCTGCCTCCAATAGCTCATTATCTCGTCCAAATACAGTAACCGGCGCACAATGCCATGGCCACGGCAGAACAGATAAAATCGCTGATCCGCTCCTATACCAGTGAAGACAGGGAGCGCTTTTATACGGTCGCGCTGCAGATGGCCGCCCACGAAGCCAGACAGGGCCACGGCGCGTTGGCCCATGAGATTCGGGAGTTGGTGGACAAGGATCGCCGGTCCCATCGGCAGCACCTGAAGGTCATTGATTTCCCCAAGGAACTCTCCGGGCTGGTGCTGGCTGTGGAGCCGGATACTCCCCGGTCAGCTCTGGTAATGGATGCTGGGACAACGCAACGGCTTGACAAGGTGATTCATGAATATCGCCAGAAAGCCAAGCTGAAGGCCCATGGGTTGAATCATCGCCGTAAGTTGTTGTTGGCGGGGCCGCCAGGTACCGGTAAAAGCATGACCGCCAGGGTGTTGGCTCACGAACTGCGTTTGCCCCTGTATATCATCCAGGTGGACCGCCTGGTTACCAAGTTCATGGGTGAAACCAGCGCTAAGTTGCGACAGATCTTTGATTTGATCCAGCAGGATCACGGCGTTTACCTGTTCGATGAATTTGACGCTATCGGCGGTGAGCGCAGTCGGGAAAACGACGTTGGCGAGATGCGCCGGGTGCTGAATGCCTTTCTCCAATTCATTGAGCAGGACGATTCGGACAGCTTGATTATTGCGGCGACCAATAATCCCAAACTGCTGGATAACGCCCTGTTCCGCCGCTTCGATGACGTTTTCCATTACCATCTGCCTGGCAAGGAAGAGCGTCAGACGCTGATGGACAACCTTTTGGGTACCTTTAAGCGGTCTCGTTTTGCTTGGAAGAACGTGCTGGACGAAAGCCAGTCCCTGAGCCACGCCGAGATCGATCAAGCCTGCCGGGATGCCATCAAAACCGCGATTCTGAAAGACCGGTCCAAAATCAACGCCAGCGAACTCTGCCAGGCCCTCCATTACCGACGGGATGCCTACCGGGGGCGATAACGGACAACAACAAGGGAATGCACAGTGCCGGCAGGACGATTACCCCATATAGTATTAACCCAGCCACCCGCCACTCACCGGTATGCCTCCAATGGCGGCCCTCCCCGCAAAAAGGTCAATCCGCCGCGGGAAAGGATGGAGCACGGGCACTACTTGCAGCAACGTTTTGCCGAGGTCTGGGCGCTGGCCGAGGCTGAACAAGCTGTCGCCCATAGTACCCGGCGCGGAGTCTATCTGGAGTTCAAAAGCGATCCCGGTTTTGAGTTGGAACTCAAGAGCCTGGAGGATCTGCGCAAAAATATTCGTTTACTTAATGTGCGCCAAGCGCAGGTACTCGTGGGGCAGGACGATGCCGGTAACCCCCAATATGAAACTGTGGCTTATGCCACAGTCTACGTCCCCAATGGCGAGCAGCAGTATTTTGTCAAAAAACTCGAGAAATACCTCACCCAGAATACCCCTAGCGGGAAACCCAAAAATGGCCAGCTGATTGAGGGCATCGCTGATATTCGCAAGGCGCTGCTGGTGGCTTCCTTTTGGAGTGACCAGGCTCAGCCTCTTCCCGGGGAAGAACCTGAATGGATCGAGGTGTGGTTAAGCAGTCACACCGCTCGTGTGATTGCCAGTTTTGAGCGGTTATTGGAACACCTTAAGATACCGGCCAGAAAGGGAACCCTGACCTTTCCCGAGCGCTCCGTTAAAGCCATCTTTGCCAACAACGAGCAACTGGCACAACTGACCGCGTCCTTCGATCATATCGCTGAATTTCGTCGGGCCAAATCGACGGCGGCTTTTTGGCTGGAGCTCGGTAATCGGGATCAGGCAGGCTGGGTGGAGGAGTTGCTCAGTCGCAGTGCATTTGATGAAGGTACCAACGCTGTTGTCTGTATTCTCGATACAGGGGTCAATAATGGACATCCGTTGCTGGAAACTGTGCTCATTGATGAGGATTGTCACGCAGTGGACCAGGAGTGGGGTACGCATGATCATCATAAACACGGCACCCTCATGGCCGGCACTGCGGCATACGGAAACTTGCTGGAGGCGTTGCAAACTGGCGACCAGCTTAAATTGAATCACCGACTGGAGTCGGTCAAGATTTTGCCGCCAACCGGCCAAAACGAAAAGCATCTGTGGGGGTATATCACCTCACAGGCCATTAGCCGGGCCGCCATTCAGGCGCCGGACAGAAACCGCTGCGTCTGCATGGCGATTACCGCCGAAGATAGCCGCGATCAGGGCCGCCCCAGTTCCTGGTCAGCGGAGCTGGATCAGTTGGCGGTAGGGGCGGAGGATGAGAGCTGCAAATTGCTGTTGGTCAGCGCGGGGAATGTTACCGTGGATGCGGGTGAGGCAGCTGCAAACTACCCCGAAGTCCAGATTACGGATGCTGTGCACGATCCCGCCCAGTCCTGGAATGCGCTTTCAGTGGGAGCCTACACCGACCTCGACCAGATCTCTGATCCCACTCTCGGCAATTATACCCCCGTCGCGCCGAAAGGTGGTTTATCCCCATTTTCCACCACCTCTGCCACTTGGGAAGAGAACAAGTGGCCCATCAAGCCGGAATTACTGCTGGAGGGTGGAAACCTGGCTGTCGATGGTAGCGGTTTCGCCACTGAGTGCGATGATTTGTGCCTGCTGTCCACCTATAAGGACCCCCAGGAAGCACATTTCAGTCATTTCAATATGACCAGCGCGGCAACGGCACAACTGGCGTGGATGTCTGGTAAGCTGATGGCACATTACCCGGCCTTCTGGCCGGAGACAATCCGTGGCCTGTTGGTGCATAGTGCTTCGTGGCCGGAGACGCTGAAACGTCAATTCCTGGAAAATGAGAAAAAGACCAGCTACAAAAATCTCTTGAAAATTGCAGGCTATGGCGTCCCTGACCTCGAACGCGCCATGTTCAGTGCAGAAAATTCACTGACGTTGATTTCACAGGCAACTCTGCAACCCTTCGATAGAAAGCCGAAGCCTAAAAGTGGTTTCGCCACCCGGGATATGCATTTCTACAATCTACCCTGGCCGACGGAGGTGCTGTTGCATTTGCCTGACGATACACCTGTACAGATGCGGGTAACTCTGTCCTATTTTATTGAGCCTGGGCCCGGGGAGGTCGGTTGGAAGGATCGCTATCGCTATGCCTCCCACGGTTTGCGCTTCGACCTTAATTCCCCGGGAGAATCCAGGGACGAGTTTATCAAACGGATCAATCAAGCGGCTCTGGAAGAAGATGAGGACAAACCTGGCACCAAAAGCCCATCGGGTCACTGGCTATTGGGTAGCCAGGCCAGGAATCGGGGCTCTCTGCATTCCGATATCTGGCAGGGCTCGGCCCAGGAGCTCGCCAATTCGAATCTGCTGGCGGTATCTCCTTCCATTGGTTGGTGGCGGGAACGGAGTCATCTGGGAAGTTGGGGCAAACAGGCCCGCTACTCCCTGATCGTGTCAATTACTACCCCGGATGAAGAGGTGGATCTTTATACACCCGTGGCAATTGAGCTTGGAGTCAGCCCTGTTGTAGAGATATCGACCTGACGTGCTTACGGCAATGGCTGGTGCTTGCGGCTCGAATTCCAGTTCAAAGTGCACCACTTTTGAGGGCAGAAAACACCTCGGCTGGTGTATGGCGGGGAAGAGGATCAGAGCCGCAGCAAGTACCAAGTCCTGTCCTGGCGCAATATCGATAGCTTGGTGTGAGATATGGCAAGGCCGCTACGCATAGAATTCGCCGGGGCCTTGTATCACGTTACTGCACGGGGCAATGCGCGGCAGGATATTTTCCTGAACGATATTGACCGCCGTGATTTTCTGGAATTGCTTCACCGGGCTTGTGATCGCTATCAGTGGTTGTGCCATGCGTTTTGCCTGATGTCCAATCATTATCACGCCTTAATCGAAACTCGCGCGGCGACTTTGTCGAAGGGGATGAAGTACATCAACGGCAGCTACACCCAGAATTTCAATCGGCGCCACAAGCGGGTGGGGCATGTGTTCCAGGGGCGCTTCAAGGCGATCCTGGTGGAGAAAGACAGTTATCTGTTGGAGTTGGCGCGCTATATCGTTTTGAACCCTGTAAGGGCGCAGATGGTGCGATCCGCCAGGGACTGGCCCTGGAGCAGCTACCGGGCCACGGCGGGGTTAGCGGATCCACCGCCGGCGCTGACCACGGATTGGATATTGGGCAATTTCGGCCGGCAAGGGGGCGCAGCGCAGGAGGCGTACCGGCGGTTTGTTCAGCAAGGCAGGAATCAGCCGAGCCCGTGGCAATCCCTCAAGAATCAGATCTATCTGGGCTCGGATGCCTTTGTGGAGAATATGCAGTGCCGGATGGATCCGGAGCAGTCGTTGCGGGATATTCCCAAACCGCAGAAACTCGCTCCACCCAAACCGTTGGGGTATTTCGCGTCGCGCCATCCGTCGCGCAATGAGGCGATGGCGCGTGCCTACCGCAGCGGGCACTACACCTTAGCTGAGGTGGGCGATCATTTCGGGGTGAGCTATGCCACCGTGAGCCGTGCAGTGAAGGCGTTTGAAAACTGAATGGTTATGTCAAATCGAGCCCCGTCCTCATCATCTTCTCTTGGTGATAGCAAGCTACTAATGCTAAACACTCGTGCCTGAAATGCCATGGTTGTGGGTTATCCTGTGGGCTACTTTGTCCATTTTCAGGAGGTGAAACGCATGCCGATTGATTCGGTCAACGCGGAAGCGGTGGGGATGTCGACGGAAAGGGTCGCGCGCATAGCCCCGGCCATGCAGTCCTACGTGGATTCGGGGGCGGTTCCCGGTATTCTGACCGCCGTCGCCCGGCACGGGAAGCCGGTGCATTTGCAACCCTTTGGCTATAGGGACGCCGCGCAGTCGCAGCCGTTGCGCCCCGATGCGATGTTTCGCCTGGCCTCCATGACCAAGCCTATTATCGGCGCCCTGACCATGGTGCTCTATGAAGAAGGTCATTTCGCGCCCAACGACCGGCTGGATAAATACCTGCCGGAATTCTGCGATATGCAAGTCAAGACCGTGGCAGCCGATGGTTCGTCGGAACTGGTGGCGGCGCGGCCCATCACCATCAAACACCTGCTTACCCATACCGCCGGTTTGCCCTATTACGTTACCGACGACAAGGTGGGCATGGCCATGCGCCGGGAGGGGTTGACGGGGGTTCACGCCCGCCTCGGCGAGTTCAATCTGGAGCAGTATGTCAAACGGCTCGCGGCCTACCCGCTAACCGCCCAGCCGGGCACGGAGTGGCGTTACAGCGAGGGTATGTGCGTGCTGGGGCGGCTGGCGGAGGTGGTGACCGGGTTGCCCTTGGGCGAGCTGTTGCAGCAAAAGGTGTTTGATCCCCTGGGTATGTTGGATACCGGCTTTTACGTCCCCCCGGAAAAGGCCGACCGCTTGAGCCATTTGTATGTACCGGAGGGCGGCTTCGCCCCCGACTGGCCGAGCAGCAACGGCGGGGATTTCTGTGACAAACCGACCCTGGAAACCGGCAGCTCCGGCCTGGTGGGCACGGCCGAGGATTACCTGCGGTTTGCCCAGATGCTATTGAACGGCGGCGAGCTGGACGGCGTTCGCCTGTTGAGTCCCCTCACGGTGGAGTTGATGATGTCCAACCACCTGGGCCCGGAGTTTGGCGAGAAACCGCTGAATACCCTGGGCGCCTTCTCCGAAGACGAGAGCCTCACCGGCAAGGGTGTGGGCTTCGGCTTTACCGGTTCAGTGGTCACCGACCCGATTCCCACCTGCGGGGCCTGGTCAAAAGGGGATTTTGCCTGGG
Source organism: Cellvibrionaceae bacterium (assembly GCA_050290225.1). Lineage (GTDB taxonomy): Bacteria > Pseudomonadota > Gammaproteobacteria > Pseudomonadales > Cellvibrionaceae > JBNKHG01. The sequence continues at coordinate 1,700 of JBNKHG010000090.1, read as the reverse complement.
GCGGTGGTTTCGGCACCCATTTCTGGATTGACCGGGAACACGATTTGGTCGGGTTGATTATGACCCAGGCCCCTGCCAAGGCGGGGCTTGCCCATGTGAAGTTTCACCATTTGGTGCGGCAGGCGATTATCGATTGAGATTTTTGTTCTCGCAGAGCCGCGGAGCCGCAGAGTAGGATTTTAAGGGGAAGATCGTCGCGGTCCTGGAAAGTGAACGAACGGTTGTTTATTAAATCAACTCATGCTGCAGCTTGATCGGTGGTGTGAAGGTGCCTACGATCACAAAGGGGTTTTGGGCCCAGCCGCGGTACAGCTATCACAGTACGCAGGGGATATTGTCGCTTCTGGGTTCCCCGTCATCAGGCTTTTGCCGCCGCGTGCCAGAAGAGCGCAACTGGCAAGCTATATCACTCGAATAATCGATAGGGATTTCGAAGAGATGGAGCAACCCGTACGCAAACCCGAGTCCCTGCGCCGCCGTGATTCGGGTGATGCGGTTTAACAGCAGTTCCTGGTGTTCCGCTCTTGAACCCCTTCTTCATTTTTGTGCTATCATTTCGGGGTACATTTAACTGGGTTTAGTGCAATGAAGACAATCGGTGTTAGAGCCCTCCGGGAAAATCCTGGCGTGCTTAGCCAATGTGCCGCCAAGGGCGAGTTTGTATTGGTGACCAACCGGAATGATCCTGTCTCGCTTTCGGTGCCGTTTACGGATGAGCTGCTCAACGCTGGCGTCCATACCAGCGTGGCGGTCAAATTATACGAGGACGGCGTGTTGACACTGTCCAAAGCGGCGGCCCTGGCCAGGATGCCGGTGGAAACCTTTCTGACGAAACTGGCTCGCCTGGGTGTTGTTGTTGTCGATCAATCCGCCGAAGAACTGGACGCGGACTTGAAAGCAATCGATGAGTAAAATAATCGTCGCCGACACAGGCCCGCTGATTGCTTTGGCGCTGGTGGAGTTGCTTCCTGTTTTGCACAAGCTGTTTCCGGAGGTCTGTATTCCACTTGGGGTATTGGCCGAGGTGACAGAAGATGTCGCCAAGCCCGGTGCCCTGGCCATTACCGGCGCTCTCGACAAGGGCTGGATTACTGCCCACCCCGTTGAAATGGACGAGGATTTTCAGGATCTGATCGAGCTTCTTGACCAGGGCGAAGCAGAAGCGCTGGCGCTGGCAAAACAGTTGAGTGGCGTTGCCCTCGTTGATGAAAGGCGTGGGCGCAAGGTTGCTGCCAAGCAGGGCATAGCAGTAACCGGCACAGCGGCAGTCTTGGTCAAAGCAAAAAAAGCGGGTCTGATAAAAGAAGTTAAACCTTTGCTTGGAGCACTTCGTGACCACGGATATCGACTGTCCGAGAGGCTGGTATCCGAAGTATTGAAACTTGCTGGTGAAGGGGGGGATGGTTAGCAGGGTGATCAATAATTCCAGCATCGCCGCTCACAGCACCCACTACGGCCGCTATTTGTACAGCGCCTCGAAGGCGGCTGTCAGTCACCTGACCCGGGTGGCGGGCATGGAGTTAGGGCGCCACGGGATTACCGTCAATGCCATCTTGCCGGGGCAGATTCTTACCCCCATTTTTATCCGGGATTCGATTCCGCCGGAAGGCATCACCCCGGAGCACCATCAGGCCAAGCTGAACAAGCTGGGCCGCAAATGGGCCAATATCTCGCCCATGCTCCATATGGGCACGGCGAAA
>JBNKHG010000089.1:0-19330 GCA_050290225.1 Cellvibrionaceae bacterium | reverse complement strand
CAGTAGTGAAACGACTCAGCGCCGATGGTAGTGTGGGGTCTCCCCATGTGAGAGTAGGTCATCGTCAAGCTTCTAAATAAAAGCGCCCTGCAGAGCAATCTGCGGGGCGTTTTACTTTGTATCGCTGTCGTTGGGGGGGCCTGCTCTACGAGCAGCGACGGTCCGACGTCTCGGGCACCGATCCCGAGAGCGGACCAGGTCATCGTCAAGGTTCTAATGCAAAGCCCCAGTCGGTCATCCGGCTGGGGCTTTTTCGTTTACGGTGTGGGTCTGCGGGCGAGAGATGGATGAGCTGTTCATGGGATTCCCGGAGTCCGGCGTGTCGGGTCGCAGCGGCTTCCTCCGGGGCGGATCCGGGGCATCTCCAAACTATCGAACACCTATTTCTCTGTCTCCACGCGAGTCTCCAAAGCAAATCTCAAGTGATTGTTATTTGCTCGTTCTTTAGCTATAGTGCTTGCAACTGATTAGGTGCCCAGTGCCGATATTCATAGAGTGAAAATCCGGTGACTGGGGTAAACGGGAAGTTTGGTAATTTGACTGTCAATTGACAGAAGCCAGTTGAATAAAGCCAGCGCTGCCCCCGCAACGGTGAAGTCACCCTATCGATTATACATAGGTGTGAATAAGCCCGGAACCGGCCTAGACAGCAACTACGATGTAGCGGAGGGCTTCATCGGTGGTCGTCTAGCGCTTTCGACAGATTTCTGTCCCTATCTAGTCTCCCCCACTTATACCCCTCCCTCAATCGCTTTCTAATTGGCTTCAAAGATTGAGAATTCTTATGAATAGATACGCGTTTGGTATTTGTTTGCCAATATTGACCGTGTCGGGATCTCTTTCCGCCACCCCCTATATGGAAGAAATAATTGTCACTTCCAGTCGCATAGAAATGCCTTTGCGTCAGGTAGGCACTAGTGTTTCTGTTCTCACAACTGCGGATATTCAGGCGCGAGGATATACGTCATTGGCTGATGTCCTCAGAACGCAAACTGCTATTGGTGTGAGCAATCTAGGTGGTCAAGGAAAGCAAACCTCTCTTCGAATTCGAGGTGAAGAGGGCTATAGAACGTTGGTAAGAATAGACGGAGTCGAGGTTTCAGATCCTACCGGCACCCAAGTGGGGCCTCAATTTCAGCACATTTTGAGCTCTGGCATTTCTCGAGTCGAAATTCTGAGGGGGCCTCAGGGCATGATGTACGGGGCCGACGCCGGAGGCGTCGTCAATATAATCACCAATACCACTGAAAGTGGCTTAAATGGCGGCATCTCTTATGAGGCAGGGCGATATGGCACACAACAGGCTTCGGGTTATATCGGAGCAGGGAATGACAACGCCGACGTGTATCTGTCTGTAACTGATTATCAAACAGACGGATACAACTCCCTTAAAGTTGACAGCGTTCTAAAGGACGATGATGGCTATGACAACCAAAGCTATCACTTTAAAGCCGGTTACAATTTTACCCAGAAATTGCGTTTAGATATGGTATACCGTGATGTCGAATCAAAAAACGAGTTTGACAGTGTGTTTGGTACCAGTGATCGAAACTCGGATTACGATGAAAAAACCTACCGCGTTGCCCTCAAGTATAGCGGTGATGTTATCGGTCACAGCTTAGCTGTTGCCAAAACGGAGGTGGAGCGTGAAAACATTGCAGCAGGTAGCATCACTTTTTCTACTGAAGGCGAGATCGACAAGTTTGAGTATCTTGGCAGTACCAAGTTATCTCAAGAGTTAGCACTGGTTTATGGCCTTGAGTTGGAGAAGGAGAACATTATCTCCTCTTCCGGTGAGAGTGAAGATCGGGATCAATTAGGCTATTTTGTCGAGATTCAGAATCAGATTGATGATCAGCTGTTTTTTACCGCCGGAGTACGTCAGGATGACAATGATGACTTTGGAAAACACACCAGTTACCGATTGACTGCCGCTTATGTGGTCGATCTGACAGACGGTGATTCGCTTAAATATAAGGCGAGTTATGGTACAGGGTTTAGAGCGCCGAGCCTGTCTGAAATTGCCTATAACGCAAGCCCATTTGCTTTTGCTCCAGCTTCCGAGGAAGAGTTGAGCGAAGAAACCAGCGAAGGCTTTGATTTGGGATTGGAGTATGCCGGAGCTCAGGGTTTTCGAGTTGAAATGGTTTACTTCGATCAGGAAATTGAAGATGAACTGTTTTTCGACCTTGTCGGCTTTTCCGGTTACTTGCAGGCTGAAGGTATTGCCCGATCAAAGGGTGTGGAATTTACTTTGGAGTCGCCTCTGGGTGATCGCTTAGAATTGTTGACCAATTACACCTACAACGATACGGATAGTCCGGAAGGGGAGTCTCGTTCTCGTCGCCCTGTTCATTTGGCTAATCTGGGTTTGGCTTACGATTTGGTACCGGATAAATGGAATTTATTGGTCAATCTGCGTGTAGCTCGTGATGCGAAAAACGAGGTGTTTGGCGTTGGTTTTGTCGATTTGGACGATTATGAAGTAGTCGATATCACAACCCGCTATCAGTTGGGAGGTAACGCGGAGATATACGCTCGCGTCGAGAATGTGACCGATGAAGAGTATGAGGAAGTGACTGGCTATAACACTGCCAGACCCGCCGTATATGCCGGTTTACGTCTGTCTTTTTAGTGAGCCTGTACTCCGCCTCAATTCTCCAAGGGTTATTTAAAGATAGGTATGAGAGTGAGAATTCAAATAACGAACTCCATAAAAGTGATAGTGTCGTTGATGTTGGTGGGCTGTCAGATGGTTTGCGCCGCTGATCAGTCGAGTGCTTCAAACAACCCGAAAACGATTTCTGTAGAGATCGACTATGGCGATAGGCGCCCTTCCCGGGTGGTAGAACATGTTTACCAGTCGGGAGAAACGGTGCTTGAAGTTTTGAAATCGGTTGCCGAAGTGGAAACCCACTATGCGGGTATGTACAACATGGTGGTTGCCATAGATGGTATTGAAGGTGTGCGGGGAGACATGGGGTGGTATTACCGCGTGGACGGCGAACCTGCCAAACAGACCGCAGCGAGATTTGTGCCGGAAGGCGTGAAGGCTATACGCTGGGTTTATAAAACAGATGTTTGTTCAGGTAAAGTTGATAAATAATTGTTGGTTTGGGTAGGGCTGTGAAGATGAGGCGGGCCGGTGGCCTGTCCGCTTTAAAATATGTCTATAGACTATATGCGTTAATGGTAAAACTTATGACAGATCAAGAAGCAAAGAAAAACGCCAAGCATAAAAAAATCACGGCAAAGCAAAAAGCCAAGGTCGATGCTGGCATCGCCGCCGCCAACGAAGAGCGCGGCGTGTTGATCCTGCTGACAGGTAACGGCAAGGGCAAGAGCAGCTCCGGTTTCGGCATGGTTTTGCGCGCTCTGGGATACGACCACAAAGTGGGTGTGGTGCAATTTATCAAAGGCGCACAATTGTCCGGTGAAGAGCTCTATCTGAAAAACAAATTACCCCAAGTGGATTTCTACCAGATGGGTACGGGCTTTACCTGGAATACCCAGGATCGTACTGCGGATATCGCGGCTGCGGAGGAAACCTGGTCGGTGGCCGAGAAGATGCTGCGAGACGATAGTTATAACCTGGTTTTGCTCGACGAGCTGACCTATATGCTGGCCTACCAATACCTGGATGAAGACAAAGTCCTCAACGCCCTGAAAAACCGTCCGAGAGAGATGAGTGTGATAGTCACCGGTCGTGGCGGCGGCAGTGCGCTGCAAGAGCTGGCAGATACTGTTTCAGAGATTAAAGAGATCAAGCACGCTTATAAAGCCGGTGTGAAAGCCCGGCAGGGTGTCGACTACTGACAATGAATCGAGATGAGACCGTCGCCCTGGAGAAACAGAACGTTCCTTCCCAGAGGGCGCAAGATACCTATACCCTGATGGTGCAAGGCACCACCTCCGACGCAGGCAAGAGTGTCCTGGTGGCCGGCCTCTGTCGCGTGTTGGCCCGTCGCGGCGTCAAGGTGGCGCCCTTTAAGCCTCAAAATATGGCGCTCAATAGCGCAGTCACCACTGACGGCGGTGAGATTGGCCGTGCCCAGGCGGTGCAGGCTCAGGCCTGTTATCTGGAGCCACACACGGATATGAATCCGGTGCTGCTGAAACCCAACAGCGATACTGGTGCCCAGGTGATTATTCACGGGCGTGCCCTGACGGAAATGGATGCGGTTCGCTACCACGATTACAAGGCTACAGCCCGGCAGGCGGTGCTGGATTCCCACCGACGGTTGCAGGAGCATTACAGGGCCATCATTGTCGAGGGCGCCGGCAGTCCCGCGGAAATCAATCTGCGCGAAAACGATATCGCCAATATGGGTTTTGCCGAGGCAGTGGATTGTCCGGTGATCATTGTCGCTGATATCGACCGCGGTGGCGTCTTCGCTCACTTGGTGGGTACCCTGGCGCTGCTGTCGGAAAGTGAACAGGCGCGGGTGGCGGGGTTTGTCATCAACCGCTTTCGCGGCGACCTCGCGTTGCTGCAACCCGGTTTGGATTGGCTGGCGGCCGAGACCGGCAAACCGGTGTTGGGGGTATTGCCCTACCTGCACGGGCTCCACCTGGAGGCCGAGGACGCTGTCGCGGCAGAGCAGGAGCTGAATACAAACCTGCCCATCCTGAAAGTGATCGTTCCAGTGATCTCCCGCATCAGCAATCACACGGACTTCGACGCGTTGCGCCTGCAGCCTCAGGTGGATCTGCAATTTATTGGTCCCGGTGAGGCAGTGCCCGCCGCCGACCTGATTATCCTGCCCGGCAGTAAAAGCGTTCGCCGCGACCTGCAGTGGTTGCGGGACAATGGCTGGGACGCAGCCATTCAAAGGCACCTGCGCTACGGGGGTAAACTGATCGGCATATGCGGCGGCTATCAGATGCTGGGTCAACGTATCAGCGACCCGCTCGGTATCGAAGGTGAGGCCGGTGACTCTGACGGCCTCGGTCTTCTGGCGATAGAGACAGTTTTGGAACCGGAAAAGCAGTTGCGGCGTGTCTCCGGTGTACTGACTATTCCCGGAGTGCAACTTACAGCAAGGGTGGATGGCTACGAGATTCACGCGGGCGTCACCCGTGGCGATGCCTTGTCGCGACCCTTCGCCGATCTGGGAGGGAGCAGCGACGGTGCGGTATCCGAGGATAACCAGATTTTCGGCACCTACCTTCATGGTCTTTTCGACCACCCGGAAGCCTGTGCAGCACTGTTGCAGTGGGCGGGGCTGACCGCGGTGGACGTGCCCGATTACTATGCCCGGCGCGAAGCGGATATCGACCGTCTGGCCGATGCGATCGAAGAACACCTTGAGCAGTCCCTGTTACCCGCCGATCTGTTTTCTCCCGTTGGAGCGGTTTGCTAGATGCAACGATTGAAACGGGTGGAAGATTGTTGCCTGGTGGCGGGTGATGTGAAACTGGATTGCGCGCCCGGGCATATTCACTTTCGGTTTCCCGGAGCCCGACAGGTGTTAAGTTCGGCAGTGCTGGGCGGGGGATTGGTATCGGCCGACCACTTGTTGAATATGAGGGTGGCGGCGAAGAGTCAGGGCGATCAGGTTTCGCCCCAGGAAGCCCTTCAGAAATATGCTGCCGACCAGGGTTGGTCGGGGCAGGTTGTCGGCATGATGACCGCTGCATCCATGAACTCCCTGCGGGTGGTGGAATGCCGGGAGCAGGGAGTGGATTTGGCGGTTGCGATTACCGCCGGGATAGATAATGCCCGATGCGCCGGCGACCCGGCCGAGCACAGACTGATCGGTCAGCCTGCCACTGAGGTCGGTACCATCAACATGGTGGCCATAACCTCAGCGCGCCTCAGTCCCGCAGCGTTGACCGAAGCTGTCATCACCCTCACTGAAGCCAAGGCGGCGGTGTTGGCAGCGCAGGAAGTGCGAAGTCCGGTTTCCGGAGCTATCGCCACAGGCACTGGTACCGATGCGGTGGCGGTGGTCAACGGCCAGGGGCCGGTTGAGGTGGCGTATTGCGGTAAACATGTTCGCTTCGGGGAGCTGCTGGCTCGCGCCGCAATGAATGCGATTGTCTCTTCGCTGGAATACTATTTTCCACAACAAAAGGTGGCTGAGCCTGTCCCGGTTGTCTGTGACGGAGGCAGCCATGCGTGAACGAAAGGCAAGGTTATTGCTGCTGGTGCTGCTCGTTTGCCTGCCCTTGTCATTCGTGTTGTCGATCGGCAGTGGTGTCGTCTCCATCAGTTTTATCGACAGTGTACGCACTCTGGCATTTGAGTTGGGGCTGCCGGTGTCGGCGCCAGACCCGCAACAGCAGCTGATCCTGTTCGCAATTCGTTTGCCTCGTACCCTGCTGGCAGCTTTAGTGGGGGCATGTCTGGCGCTCTGCGGAGCGGCTATGCAGGGGTTGTTCCGCAATCCGCTGGCGGATCCAACCCTGATCGGCGTTTCCAGCGGCGCATCCGTTGGGGCCGCTGTCGCCATTGTACTGGGCGCGACCCTGTTGGCGAGCATGGATGACTTATTTGCTAATTTATTCGGTGATTTCAGTTCCATGCTGGGCGCCTACCTGGTATCGGTTTTTGGTTTTGCCGGTGGATTTGTCGCTACACTGGTGGTCTATCGATTGGGGACCACCAGCAGCGGTACGTCCGTCAGCACGATGTTGTTGGCCGGAATCGCCATTAACGCCCTGGCCGCCGCCATCACCAATGCCTTCAGCTATGTGGCAGACGATGTCGCCCTGCGAAGAATCACTCTCTGGCGGATGGGCAGCCTCGATGGGGCAAACTGGGAACGGGTCATCATCGCAGCCACCCTGCTGGGGTTGGTGCTGGTGAGCCTGCCGCGCTACAGCAAGGCGCTGAACGCCTTGTTGCTGGGAGAATCTGAAGCTCGCCACCTTGGTGTGCGAGTGGATCGTATCAAGTGGCAACTGATCGCCTGGACCGCTTTGGGCGTCGGGGTGGCGGTTTCCGTTTCCGGCGTTATCGGCTTTGTGGGACTGGTGGTGCCGCACCTGGTACGCCTGATGATCGGTCCCGATCACCGCTCGCTGATGCCCGCTGCGACACTGCTGGGGGCGGTGCTGTTGGTACTGGCCGATTGTGTATCGCGCAGCCTGGTCGCGCCTGCGGAAATTCCCATCGGCATCGTTACCGCTTTGTTGGGGGCACCCTTTTTTATCTCGTTGTTGCTGCAACAGCGCCAACGGTTGTTGCAGTAGGGGAGCTTGGCAATGTTACGGGCGGAATCCATTCACGTCAGCCTCGGCAACCCGCTTAAGGGCAACTGCCCGCTGCTGACTGCCGTCGACCTGTCGGTTAAACCGGGGTCGGTGCTAGCGGTGGTGGGGCCCAACGGTGCGGGCAAGACCTCATTACTGAAAACGCTCAGCGGCGAGATGGCACCCTCCGCCGGGCGGGTGATGTTGCAGGATCGCCGATTGTCGGACTGGCCGCCCGAGCAACGTGCACGCCTGCTCGGTATTCTGCCGCAGCAATCGACACTGGGTTTTCCGTTTCGGGTGGACGAAGTGGTGGCCCTTGGGCGCTATCCGCACGCGACGGGTAAGCAGCGCGACGAGGCTATTGTCGACAAGGCGCTGTCCACTGTCGATGCCAGCCATCTTAAGGCGCGCACCTACACGACATTATCCGGCGGTGAAAAACAGCGCGTCCATCTGGCGCGAGTGCTAGCCCAGGTATGGGAGGCATCACCGCTGGGCGAGCGCTATCTTTTGTTGGACGAACCCACGGCGGCGCTTGACCTGGCTCACCAGCATATGATTTTGCAGACCGCGCGGGATATGGCGAAGCAGGGTGTGGGTGTGCTGGTCATTCTCCACGACCTGAACCTGGCCGCCCATTACGCCGATTGGCTGGTGATGCTGAAGCACGGAAAAATCGTTGCCAGTGGTGATGCCCATCAGGTTTTGACGGCGGAGCATATCGCCGAGGTATTCGGCATCTCGGTGTCTTTGATGGTGCATCCGCAAGCTGGCTGCCCGCTAATTGTCCATAATGAGGTGGTCGCGCGGAATAACCCGGACGAGGTAAAACAGTGAAAGAACTGATCTTGGGCGGCGCCCGTTCTGGCAAAAGCCGTCTGGCGGAAGAACGCGCCCGCGCCAGTGGCCTGCAATTGGTTTATATCGCCACCGGCCAAGCCGGTGACGAAGAGATGATGGAGCGGATCGCCCATCATCGGCGGCGGCGTGGCGACGAGTGGCTGTTGGTGGAAGAACCCTTCGCGCTGGCGAAGGCGCTGGAAGCACAGGCGACTCCGCAGACCTGTGTTTTGGTAGATTGCCTGACCCTGTGGCTAAGCAATTGCCTGTTGACCGAACAAACCGATGACTGGGAGCAACAACGCTCATTGTTGTTGGAAGTGCTGCCGCAGCTGCCGGGGCGGATAATTCTGGTAAGCAATGAAGTGGGCATGGGGGTGGTGCCCATGGGAGAAATATCCCGCCGCTTTGTGGACGAAAGCGGCTGGTTGCACCAGCGCCTGGCTGAGATCTGTGATCGCGTTACTCTCGCTGTAGCCGGCTTACCCCACACCCTGAAGGGTGATGCCGCTGCTTCCTGAAAAGACTGACCCGGAGAATACTTGTGCCCGAATCAATTTCAATACCGTTCCTGGCTGAAGAGATCCCTTTACCTTCGCAAGAAATTCTCGCACAGGCGCGGGCGCATCAGGACCAACTGACCAAGCCACCGGGATCGCTAGGTGTGCTGGAAGAGGTCGCGGTACAACTTTGTGCCATGCAGGGGAGTCTGCATCCGAGTTTGGATAATGTGGCCATACGCGTATTTGCCGCCGATCACGGTGTGGTCGACGAAGGAGTGTCGGCGTTTCCCCAGGCGGTGACGGTGGAGATGATTCGCAATTTTGCCGAGGGTGGGGCCGCGATCAGTGTCCTGGCTGAAACCCTGGGGGCGGATTTTGCCGTGGTGAATATGGGGACAGTGAATCCCGGGCCGGTCGGTGAAAGAATCCTGGGGTGTGAGGTCGCAACCGGTACCGCCAACTTTTGCCAAACACGAGCCATGACCGAGACGCAGATGGCGGCGGCTCTGGAGACCGGCAGTGGTATCGCTGAGCAGTTGCAGCGAAGCGGTTGTCAGTTGTTTATCGGCGGGGAAATGGGCATTGGCAGCACCACCACCTCAGCGGCATTGGCTTGCGCCCTGCTGCAGCAGGAGCCGCATGCGTTGGTGGGGCGGGGTACTGGTGTCGACCCATCCGGTTTACGACGCAAGGAGGACGTTGTTTCTCGTGCACTCGCGTTACATCGCGGCGCATTGAATGAACCGCTCGCTATCCTGCAGTGCCTGGGGGGATTTGAAATCGCGGCCCTTACCGGCACCTATTTGCGTTCAGCCCAATTGGGAGTTCCCAGTCTGGTGGATGGTTTTATCTGCAGTGTCGCTGCCCTGTTGGCGGTGGAACTTAATCCGGCTTGTCGGCCGTGGCTGTTCTTTTCCCATCAATCTGCCGAAGCGGGGCATGCGCGAGTGCTCGAAAGTTTGGAGGCGAGGCCTTTGTTGCAACTGGATATGCGGCTTGGCGAAGGCAGTGGCGCTGCTACGGCCCTGCCACTGATGCGGCTCGGCTGCGAGTTACACAACCGCATGGCGACTTTCGCTGATGCCGGTGTGAGCAATAATCAGGTCTAAGGTGGGGCAATCATCGGGAGTGAGGTATGAGTGGAATGTCTGGAACCGTCACTACGGTTGACCTGCTACGCCACGGTGAGTGCAAGGGCGGCGAAATTTATCGCGGCAGCACCGATGTACCGCTCACGGAAAGCGGCTGGCAACAGATGGAATCGTCACTGGCCGGAGTGCGGGTGAATGGTGAAGGTGTTCCGTGGCAGAAAATCATCAGTTCGCCGCTGCAGCGTTGTCTTAGGTTCGCCGAGTCCAAAGCCAGCGCTCTCGGTATTCCCCTGCGGATTGAAACGGCCTTTCGGGAGATGCACTTCGGCGATTGGGAAGGGCGGAGTCTGACGGAGGTTTGGCAGTCCGATACCGATACTGTTAAACGTTTTTATACCGATCCGGGAGATTGCTCTCCTCCCAATGGTGAATCCATGTCAGAGGTAAAGGAGCGCCTGATTCCCGCTTGGGAAGCGATGCTGACTGAACATCGGGGCGAACATATTTTGTTGGTGCAACACGGTGGGACCATCCGGGTGCTGTTGAGCTGGCTGTTGCAGATGCCATTTGCCGCAGTGACGCGCCTGGAGATCCCCTATGCGGGATTGAGTCGCGTCAGGGTTTTCGACGATGGTAAGAGGCAGTTGCCGACATTGGTGTTTATGAATCGGGTTGCAATTGGAGGTGCCGCCGATGAGTGAGTCTGCGGCGGCAAGTAACTTCTCGGTTACCCGTCACTGGAACGCTTTGCAAATAGCACTGCAATTTTTAACGGCTGTACCGGTTCGGGGACCTCGGGAAATGGATCGGGCAGCGACGGGTTTGTCACTGCTCTATTATCCCCTGGTGGGATTGTTGCTGGGGCTGTTGTTGATTGGGGTGTCTCTGGCGGGACAATGGCTGTTTTCACCGCTGCTGGCGGCGGCACTGGTGGTGGCTACCTGGGCGTTGCTCACAGGCGCCCTGCATCTCGATGGCCTGGCTGATTGTGCCGATGCCTGGGTGGGGGGCTTTGGCTCCCGCGAGCGGACCCTGGAATTGATGAAAGATCCCACCTCGGGACCCGTGGCCGTAGTCGTTGTGGTCAGCCTGCTGTTGGTTAAGGTGGCGGCGGTTGCCGAATTGATGGCTCGGGATTTGGTACTGGTGTCTTTGCCGGGGTTGCTGGTGGCGCCAGTGCTGGCACGCCTGTCGGTGTTGGTGTTGTGCTTGAACACGCCGTATGTGCGCAAGGCGGGGCTGGGTGAAATACTACTGACCTGTTTCCCCCGTCCCCAGGCCAAGCTGCTCTGTGTTGTCTCAGTGGTGATCTTGTCAATCATCCGGTTCGAGGCGGCGATGGTGCTTGTGTGCACTGTCGGTTTGACCATTGCCTGGTTGCGCGGCTTGATGCTGTCACGCCTGGGGGGCTGTACCGGCGATACACTGGGGGCAATGATCGAATTGATTGAAGTCGTGGCCCTGCTGGCCTTGCTGGCAATAGCCTGATGGACTGGGGGACGGTATTGGCTCTGGTGCTGGCGATTGCGTTGGACCGCCTGTTTGGTGAGCCACGCCGCTTTCATCCGCTGGTGGGTTTGGGACATATCGCCAGGGCGATGGAACGGCGGTTGAATTTCGGGGCTTGCTCATTCGCTCGGCGACGCCTGTTGGGCGTCGTAGCTTTGTGGGTGTTGCTTGCGCCGCTGGTGTGGCTGGCAATGTTGATCGAAAGCGGGGTCGCACCCTTGGCTGCAGCGTCCGTGCTGTATGGAGCGTTGGTGCTTTACCTGGTGATTGGTGGTCACAGTCTTGAAGAACATGCACTGGCTGTCAGGAAGGCCCTGGACTCTGATGATCTGGCGCTTGCCCGTCAGCGGGTGGGGTATATCGTCAGTCGTGAAACCGGCGAACTGAATACCGTGGGGGTTACCAGGGCGACGTTGGAATCGGTGTTGGAAAATGGCAGTGACGCCCTGTTCGCACCACTGTTCTGGTTTGTAGTCGCTGGTCCAGCGGGCGCAGTGGCCTATAGAGTGATCAATACGCTGGATGCCATGTGGGGGTACCGCAACCCCCGATTTCTCGCTTTTGGTTGGGCAGCAGCCCGTTTGGACGATTTAGTGAACTGGGTACCGGCGCGTCTTTGCGCACTTACGTATGCCATCGTTGCCAGCAAAGGTCACGGCTATGGCCGCCAGGGACTGAGATGCTGGCGACAGCAGGCGCCCGACTGTGAAAGTCCGAACGCCGGGCCGGTGATGGCGTGTGGCGCGGGGGCCTTGAATGTGGAATTGGGTGGGTCCGCAGTCTATCACGGTCAGCCATTGTGGCGTCCGTCCCTGGGGCGGGGTGGGGTGCCAGAGCCGGGAGATATCGATCGTGCTTTGAGCCTGTTGCGGCGCGGTGTTTGTGTCTGGTTGGTGTGCATCATTGCATTGATAATGGGGAAACAGGTGTTGTCGCTATGAGTGCTGGTACCATCAACTTAACCCACGGCGGGGACCTCGATCTGGCCGCGCGGACCTTTGGCATTCCCCGGGAGCAGTGGTTGGACCTGTCCACGGGAATTGCTCCCTGGGGATGGACGGTAGACGCTGTGCCGGCAGAAGTCTGGCTGCGGTTACCGGCGGTTGAGTGTCCCCTGCGCGAGCCGTCCGGACGTTATTACGGTTGTGATCCCGAGGCCGTGCTGGCGATTCCCGGGTCGCAATTCGCAATCCAGACGTTGCCGACACTGTTGCCACCCGGACGGGTGGCGCTGCCGGCCCTGGGGTATTTCGAACACCGCAAGGCCTGGCAGGCGGCCGGACATCGGTTACTGGATTATGACGATAATAGTCTGGAGCAGCTCGAGGCAAAGATTCGGGCCGGGCAGCTTGAGGCCGTGGTGGTGATCAACCCCAACAATCCGACGGCGACAATCATCGACAAGGCCCGGCTGTTGCGATGGAGTCAGTTGTTGGCCAGACGCGGCGGGCATCTGATTGTCGATGAAGCTTTTATGGACTCGGACGGCACCCAAAGCCTGGCACCCGAGTGTCCACGCCCGGGGTTGGTGGTTCTGCGTTCCCTGGGGAAATTCTTTGGCTTGGCCGGTTTGCGTCTGGGCTTTGTGTTGGCCGAGTCCGGACTGCAGGAACAGCTGCAGGCGCGCTTGGGACCCTGGGCGGTCGGTGGGCCTGCGCAATACGTGGGAGCAAAGGCCCTGCGGGACGGGGTCTGGCAAAAAAGGCAACGCCAACGGGTGCGACAAACCCGGTCTGATCAGTGGCAAATGTTGACAGAGACCCTGGCGGGGGGCAGTGACGCCATACCTTGTCGGTTGGGGCTGGGGCCACTGTTTATGTCGGTGTTTCTGCCAAATACGATGGCGCGGTCACTGGCGGAGCGATTGGCGGCCCAGGGTATTTGGGTGCGCCGCTTTGTATTTACGGAACGGCAGCAGGGACAGTTACGACAAATGGGTTGTCTGCGTTTTGGGTTGGTCAAGGATGGCGACCAGCTGCAGCGATTGCGAATCGGTATTAATCACTGTGTGATGGAGCTATGACGAAAAAAATGGGATTGAAGTTGATCGCCTGCCTTGCTCTCTGTTGGACAACGGCGTTGCCGGCGGAGCCTGTGGTGGTCGAGGATGACCTCGGGCGCCGGGTCGAACTGGCCGAACCGGCGCGCCGCATTGTCAGCCTGGCGCCGCACATTACCGAAAATCTGTTTAGCGCTGGCGCTGGCGGTCAGCTCGTGGGGGTTGTGGATTACAGCAACTTCCCGGCAGAGGCGCAGAAAATCCCGTCCGTTGGCGGATATAGCCGCTTTAACCTGGAAGCTATCGTGGCGCTGAAACCGGATCTGATAATTGCCTGGAGAGGCGGTAACGGGATGGACAAAATCCAGCAGATGATGGCCCTGGGCTATACAGTGTACGTGTCCGAACCGAAAACCCTGGAGGATATTGCAGCGAGTCTGGAGCGTTACGGACGCTTGACCGGTAATGAGGTGGCCGCCCGGGCAGCCAGCCGCCGTTTCAATCAAACATTGCATGAACTGAGGCAGGCGTACAGTGGACGGGAACCTGTGAGTGTGTTCTATCAGGTGTGGAATCAGCCATTGTATACGGTGACTGACAAACACCTGATCAGCGATGTCATGCGGTTGTGCGGTGGCCGCAATGTATTTGCGAATATTAATCTGGTGACGCCGTCTGTCAGTGTTGAGTCGGCGCCGCAAATCAGTGTGGAGTCTATCTTGGCGGTCGATCCCCAGGTGATTATTGCCAGCGGTATGGGCGAGGCCCGCCCGGAGTGGCTGGATGATTGGCGGCAGTGGCCGAGTTTACAGGCGGTCAAGAATCAACAATTGTATTTTATTCCTCCGGAGTTGGTGCAGCGGCACTCGGTGAGGATTCTATCCGGGGCAAAGATGATGTGCGAACATTTGCAGCGGGCCAGACAAAATTACCGTTAATACCTCACTGGTAAATATAGCGTGGATGATGCCAGGCGGGTCTCCGCTTTCGCTAAAGTCCACCGGGCGAACTCGATCAAATCCACTAAGTAGTGTCTATCCATAAGACGAGAAATTTTATTTAATGGTGTGTCATTGCGACGGACCGACACATCGGCGGAGCAAAGCAATCCGGAACAACGGGGAACAACTGAATGCCCAGCAAATTCAATGGATTTAGCGACGATCTTTGTCGGGTTATTGGATTGCCACGTTTTCGCAGAAGGGTCGGATCATCGCAATGGCGGTGTAGCGAAAATCGCGGGTTTATGGTTTGGTGGGTTAGCGATAGACACAAAGTAGAGTTGGTTGTTGAATGATTCCTTCAGGTGCTGCCGGAAACCTGGTGAAACAGGGGCAGAGAATCGGGAAGCCGGTGTGAATCCGGCACGTGCCCAACGCTGTGAGGGGGATTGCCTTGGCGGGTACCATTGAAAATGTGGCGGCGAGTCTCTTCGCCGGTTTGTTTTTGGGAAGGTGTCAAGGCGAGTGGAACCCGAGTCAGAAGACCGGCCTGTAGGTGAGTGAAAAGCGTTTGGTCAGGCGCTTTGGATAAGATCGATGCCGGTGCTGTCACGGGTGTCGGTGCGCTTCAGTAGGGGAATAATATGAAGCACTCAAAGCGGCCTGCGGATAGGCATCCGGCAGGCAATGTAACATCATTGGCCGACAATGCCGCTCACCAGGCGGAGATGGCCTTCTCAGAAGCTGAAATCGCGGCCGTCTACAAAACCGTTTTCAACCGCCGCGACGTGCGCGGCCAGTTCAGGTCGGACCCGATTCCCGACGAGGTTTTGAGTCGACTGCTGTACGCCGCGCATCACGCGCCCTCGGTGGGCTACATGCAGCCGTGGAATTTTCTGTTGGTCCGTTCAGAAGAGATCAAGCGGCAGGTGCATGCGGCTTTTGTCGAAGCGAATGAAGAAGCCAGAGAGATGTTCTCCGGTGAACGGCGTGAACTCTATTCGGCGTTAAAGCTGGAGGGGATTCTTGAATCCCCTCTCAATATCTGTATCACCTGTGATCGTCAGCGTTCCGGTCCGGTAGTACTGGGGCGTACCCATATGAAGATGATGGATCTTTACAGCAGTGTCTGCGCCGCGCAAAACCTGTGGCTGGCGGCCCGGGCCGAAGGCATCGGTGTCGGGTGGGTCAGTATTGTCAAACAGCAGGCTCTGCAACGGGCGTTGGGTATCCCCGAGCAGGTGGTGCCGATTGCCTATTTATGTTTGGGCTATGTCCATCAATTCTTCTCGCAACCGGAATTGGAAAGTCGGGGCTGGAGGCGCCGGTTACCCCTGGAGGAATTGGTCTATCTCGATCAATGGGGTGAGTCGTCGACCGGGGATGAAGCCCTGTCCAAACAGTTGCAGGCGGATCGCGACTTTCCCGTCTCCTTCACCTAGGCGGCACAACCCGGGTGCCGGTCGTGTGTCTTCCCGGCTGGCTTTTGCCCTAACGCAACGCTTAAACTTAGCGCTTTGCGTGATTGAGTAAAACGTCTATGGATTTAAATGCGATATTAAATATGCTCTCCGATGGCGAATTTCACTCGGGCGCTGAGTTGGGTGACGTATTGGGTGTCAGCCGCACGGCTGTGTGGAAGCACTTGCAGAAGCTCGAGCCACTGGGGTTACCGCTTACGTCAGTCAAAGGTAAAGGCTACCGGATCGATGGTGGGCTGGAACTACTGGACGCTTCCCGGATTACTGAAGCCATGAGTAGCGCAAGTCGGCCCCTGCTGACTGAACTCGATATCGAGGCGGTCATTGATTCCACCAATGTCAGGGCCATGGCCAGGTCGTCGGCTGGGGGTGGTAGCGGTTATGTCTGTCTCGCCGAACAGCAAACAGCGGGAAAAGGGCGCCGTGGTCGCGACTGGGTCAGCCCTTTCGGCAAGAATATCTATCTATCGGCAGTTTGGGGGTTCGACGGCGGAGTGGCCGCTTTGGAGGGGCTAAGCCTGGCTGTGGGGGTGGCTATCGTCGAGGCGCTGTCGCGATGTGGTCTGGCCGACCTGGAGCTCAAATGGCCCAACGATGTGTTGTGGCGTCAGCAGAAACTGGCCGGTATTCTGCTGGAGATGACCGGGGATGTGGATGGCTACTGCCAAGTGGTGGTCGGAATAGGTTTGAACGTGGCCATGCCCGCTGAAGCGGCCGCAGCTATTGATCAGGCCTGGGTGGATGTGGAGTCCATTGCCCGTGCCCAGGGGCTGGCCCCGGTATCCCGCAATTGTCTGGTGGCCAGCGTCCTGTCGGCGTTGTTGCCGATGTTAAATGATTACCAGGAGACAGGGTTTGCCGCACACCGACAGCGCTGGGAAGCGCTCGACACCTGTCGCAATGCCGGGGTTGAACTCAGTACTGCCAGTCACACTGTCTGTGGTGTCGCTCGCGGGGTCAGTGACACAGGGGCGCTGAAAGTGGAGATCGACGGCGTCGAACAATTATTTAATGGCGGTGAAATCACACTGCGCAGGGGCGCGGATTAAAGACGTTGGATAAATGGGTTCGGAATAGCAGTGGCTACGGCAAAGCACATCCTTGAGATCGATATGGGAAATACCCGCCTAAAGTGGCGTCTGTTGCAAGGGGCAAGAACGCTTGATAGGGGGGCTTTTGGCTGGGCTGTCGAGGGCAAAAGGGCTACACCATGGTCGGAATTGGCTCCAGAGGTGGCTCAACTCGACCGGATTCGGGTCGCCAGTGTGGCCGGTAAGGACAGAAACCGTGAGTTGGTGGCCAGGGTAAGTGAGCGTTGGGGGCTGAATCCAGACTTTGCGGCCACGACCGCTGCTGCCGCCGGTGTGGTAAATAGTTATGACGACCCCTCTGGGATGGGGGTGGACCGTTGGCTGGCCCTGGTGGCGGCCTATCATCGGACCCGGGGCGCTTGCCTGGTGGTGGATTGTGGCAGTGCGGTTACCGTGGAGCTGCTCGATAACCAGGGATGTCATCAGGGAGGCTATATTGTCCCGGGTCTGCGACTGATGCGACGGGCCCTGTTCTCCGACACCGAAGCGGTCAAGGTACCCCGCCAAGTGCTGCCGCCATCGCTGGAGCCCGGGAACAGCACTGAGTCTGCGGTTAACAATGGCCTGCCTTTGATGGTGGTGGGTTTGGTCGATCAAGCCCTGCAGCAACTGCGAGCGAAAGTCGCGGAGACCAGCCGTCATGAGAGGATGCCGCCTTTAATCGTCACTGGCGGGGATGGTGAAGCGTTGCTTCCCCACCTGGCGGCCCGACTTAAGGTGGAGCCTCAATCTGTGCCGGACTTGGTATTAGAGGGTCTTGCTTTGGTGTTACCCTAGTACTCCTTGCTAGACCGCTACGAATTTCTCTTATGGACCTGAAGGAAAGGACCTCATATTACTGATGCGCTGGATATTTCTTTCATTGTTAATGCTGAATGGCGTGTACCTGTTCTGGCAGTGGCGGGTTCAGGGTTTTGCTGGAAGCGAAGCCCTGAACAAGTCTCGGCCCCCGGCTGCACCCCAGAGTTCGGAGGTGAGAAAACTGGCGCTGTTGTCGGAATTGGAAGAGGAGACCCTGGCGGCCATGCTGCGGCAAAAGCAGGAGCGATTACGGCTGGCCGAAAAGCAGGAAGTCGCTGCGGCGGAACAGCCTTTGTGCACCCTTGTGGGACCCTACGTCAAACTGCTGAAGGCGGAGTACCTGGTTGAGAATATGGCGGCTCTGGAGGTTGAGGCCGAAATCCAGGAAGTGGAAATTCCGGGGGAAGTGGGTTATTGGGTATACCTGGCCCCGGAAGTCTCAAAGAAGGAAGCCCTGCGTCGCCTGCATGAGTTACAGGCCAAGGGTATTGATAGTTATGTCATCCCCAAGGGTGAGCTTGCCAACGGTATCTCCTTTGGGATGTTCAGCCGTCTGGAGCTGGCGACCCGGCGTATGGAAGCCATGGCATCCCAGGGCTATCCCGCAGCCATCAAGGAGATTACCCGCTCCCACAAAGAGAACTGGGTGATTTTTCCCCCAGAACAAGCCTCGAAAGTGGGTGAAGAAGTCTGGCAAACGATTCTGAATGAAACACCGGGCCTCGAGCGCCGACAAAATTTTTGCCCAAGTGTTGCTTCCTCCGAAAACTTTCACTAGAATCGCGCCTCCACATTTCGGGGGTGTATTTTTTTAATGCTTCCGGATAGTGATGATGGGCTGGCGTAGCTCAGTTGGTAGAGCAGCTGACTTGTAATCAGCCGGTCGGGGGTTCGACTCCTCTCGCCAGCTCCATTTATTCTCACCTTTGTCCGCTAACTTGGTGAAATCCTTAGGTTTTTGGAGGGTTAGCAGTTGACATCAAAGGTGGAGAAGCGGACAATGTCCGCCTCATTTCGCAGGGGTTCCCGAGTGGCCAAAGGGATCAGACTGTAAATCTGACGCGAAAGCTTCGGTGGTTCGAATCCACCCCCCTGCACCATATTTATCTATAGTCGAACTGATCTATAGTTGAACTGATAACCCCGTTAGGGGGTTAGCGTAAAAAGTCAACTAGCCATGAGGGTCAGCAGGCTCGTAGGATTCGGTTTGAGGACAGTGAGTGCTCAAACCGGGTAAGAAAGTCCCTCGCAACTGCGAAGGGCAAGCGTAGCGGGTATGGTACAATGGTAGAACCTCAGCCTTCCAAGCTGATGATGCGGGTTCGATTCCCGCTACCCGCTCCAGGTTCTGCCGATGATGCCTCGGTGCTTATAAAGCATCCTATTAAAGAAGCGGCATCGGGTAAGAAGAGTAGTAGTACGCTCTTGTAGCTCAGTTGGTAGAGCACACCCTTGGTAAGGGTGAGGTCAGCGGTTCAAATCCGCTCAAGAGCTCCACTTTTTTGCCGTGGGAACATGCCGTTTCCGCGGCTGAGTGTTGTCTGGAGAATCTCAATTTCTCTCGTTGAAGAGAGTTGATTAGGTGACTTCAGGCGCAATGGTGATGCCTTCTGAAGGGGCTCACTGCTTTAATATTAAGTCCCACTTAGTAGGAGGCTATAACAATGGCAAAAGAAACCTTTGAACGTTCGAAGCCCCACGTTAACGTGGGCACCATCGGCCACGTTGACCATGGTAAAACCACCCTGACCGCGGCCCTGACCCGCGTGTGTGCGGAAGTCTGGGGCGGTGAAGCCGTCGCCTTTGACGGCATCGACAATGCCCCGGAAGAGCGTGAGCGCGGTATCACCATCGCCACCTCCCACGTGGAGTAC
>JBNKHG010000088.1:0-4841 GCA_050290225.1 Cellvibrionaceae bacterium | reverse complement strand
ACTGTGGTTTTTTTATAAAAAAGTGTTGCAAACCCCTGTATGGAGTACTAGTATCTCCCCTGCACAGCATTTTTCGTAAATTTACTTTTAGCGGGAATCTATAATGAAAAAACTTCTTTCTATCGCCATCGCCGCTGCCGTTGCGGCTCCCATGGCTGTTAGCGCGGACACCACCATCTATGGCCTGATCGACAACGCCCTGGTCAGCACCGATACCGATACCGGCGTAGCTGCCACCAGCACCGATGTGTGGGACATTCAGGGGGGTAACGGTACCTCCCGTCTGGGCGTCAAGGGCAGCGAGGACCTGGGTAATGGCCTGAAGGCTCTCTTCCAATACGAGTGGGCCACCGACTCCGGTAACGCCAACACTGGCGGCATTGTCAACGGCAACTCCGGTACTGGCTTGGACACCCGTCTCGCCTACGTCGGTGTGACCGGCGGTTTCGGTACCGCCGCCATCGGCCGCCAGTGGACCCCCTACTACGGCTCGGTCGACGTGACCAACATCATGAACGTGGCTGGTCTGAACAGCGTGTACTCGGGTGTCACCCGTACCGGTTCCGCGCTGGCCTACGTCTCGCCGAACTTCAACGGCCTCAGCGCCAAGATTGCTTTTCTGATCGATGGTGGTAGCGGTGGCAACGCCAGCGATAGCGTGGACGCCTACAACGTCTCCGTGGACTACGCCAACGGCCCGCTGAGCCTGGGTGCGTCCATCATTGAAATCGACAGCGCGCTGACCGTTGTTGGTGGTGCGCAGGAGCGCTGGGGCGTGAGCGGCAAGTACAACTTCGGCAACTTCGCCATCATGGCGCAGTACGAGGACGTCGATAACTTCTCCACCGCTGGCAATACCGCCGGTTTCGAAGCCTATGCCTTGGCTGGCGAGGCCTATTTCGGCAACAACACCGTCCGTGCGGTCTGGGGCGAGCGTGACGGTAACGCCGCGGGCGGCGCTGGTGACATCGAGGAGTGGTCCATCGGTGTGCAGCACAACTTCAGCAAGCGCACCCGCGTCTATGCTGAGTACAGCCAGCAGGAAGGTACCGGCACTGTCGCCACCACCGATATCGATACCTTCGGTATCGGCCTGCGTCACGACTTCTAATCTGATCTGTCAGCTTAGAAATGCGTGAACAAAGAACGGGGTCTTGGGACCCCGTTTTTTGTTGCCTGAATTTTTTGATCGCGACGCTGTGTGGTGCAATTCATTAATTGATTTTCAGGATTATGAATACGGAACGTGTCGTTGAAATATTGAGTCATACCCTCGCTCCATTGGCTTCCCAGCTTGTTTGACGGTCTGGAGATTGATATTGCCGGCTCCATAGAGGGCGATACGGTAAGCGCGCCGTATGTTGTTGTGTTGAACCATGCCTGTCCCGACGTGATACGCCACGTATTGCTCGATGGCGTACCGGTTCTGGAAAATGATCGCTCTGTACGTATTCTGTTCGAGGTCTACTCTCGTGCCGAGTATTTTGATGTATTGCCCTATATAAAGGAACATCACCACACCATGGGTTCGCCCCAGGACCGACCGTGATTTTCTGAAAAAACAGACCTTTATAGAAAACTGAATCAGTGAATTGCAGCGACTGGCTTGTCCCAAGCCTATCGAAACGAATATACATGAGGAGTGCTATATCACGCGCGCCCTGCCGCTGGCGATCTAGGCGTCACCGGATATTTCATCCCACATTGTCTCCGGTCTACACCTTGGGGGGCTGATACCAACCGTCAACTCTTTGAGTTATTGCGTGATGAGTTGGTGTAGCTCGAAGAGCTCCGCAAACAACCTGTAAAAAATGGCAGTTTTTCGCAGTCTGTTGGCATGTGGGTGCCGGGGTGTTCATCGTCGCATCGTGCGTCATGTGGTCGAGCACTACACGTCTGGCCTGCAGGTATTTACACAGGTAGTTCGGTCACAACTGTTGCTGTAGTTCCTCTATCAAGCGGGTTGTGTTTTTGGCAACACCGAGTGGGCTAGGCTGCATTTGAGCTTTGCTCAGCGCCACTCTTTTATGCCTGATTTTTTAACGAGTTCCGGGCTACTACTCGATTAGTTGGATCCCTTCAGGCGAACCCAGGATCAGCAGATCAGCCGGTCTCAGGGCAAATATTCCAGTAGTGACTACACCTGCAATATTGTTGATCTCTTGCTCCATTTGTACCGGGTCCATGATACGTAGGTTGTGTACGTCGAGGACGATGTTGCTGTTGTCGGTGATGAAGCCGTCGCGCCACACTGGCGTACCTCCCAGCTTAACCAGTTGCCGGGCAACGTGGCTGCGGGCCATGGGGATCACTTCGACAGGCAGCGGGAATTCGCCCAGCACATCGACTAGTTTGCTTTCGTCGGCAATGCAGATGAAGCGTTTGCTGGCTCCGGCGACAATTTTTTCCCTTGTTAGTGCGCCGCCACCACCTTTTATCAGGTGTAGTTGCCGGTTGGACTCGTCAGCGCCATCCACATAAAGATCCAGTTCACCTGTGGCGTTTAGGTCAAATACGGGGATGCCGAGTGACTTCATGCGCTCCGTAGAGGCTTCCGAGCTCGAAACGGCCCCATCAATGGCCTGCTTAATCTCGGCCAGCAAGTCGATAAAGTGATTGACCGTGGAGCCGGTGCCTACTCCGATGATACCGCCTTTGACATGCTCAATAGCCGCTTTAGCCGCCATTCTCTTTAATTCATCTTGATTCATGGATTCGCCTTTGTATCTGATTGCCAGCAATGAAGGTGTGGCAGATTGCCTTATATCTTAACCGCTCTTTCTACCATGAGGCCATGCTCAAGCACAGAAGGATTTCTGTGCTTATGGATAAGCAAGTTTGATATATTCAACGTCAATATCCAGGGTAAGGTTATTTGTATCCCATTCATCACGATAAACAGAGCCAGGTCCGACTATGCCCCAGAGTTATATCGAGCGAATTCTACGCGCGCAGATTTACGATGTTGTGCGTGAGACGCCTTTGGATAAGGCGGTCAGGTTGTCGACTCGATTGAATAATCAGGTTTATCTGAAGCGCGAAGATCTACAGCCGGTTTTTTCCTTTAAGCTGCGTGGCGCCTTTAACCGCATTCGCACGCTTTCTGAGCAAGAAAAATCTAACGGAGTCATAGCGGCCTCGGCAGGGAATCATGCCCAGGGGGTGGCCCTGTCTGCCAAGCATCTCGGCATCAAGGCATTGATTGTGATGCCCAAGACGACACCAATCATCAAGGTTCAATCCGTCAAAGCATTGGGTGCGAAAACGGTACTTATCGGCGATTCCTATGATGAAGCTTGTGACTATGCGCTGAGTTTGGCCGAAGAGAAAGGCATGACCTTTGTACATCCGTTCGATGATCCGGAGGTGATCGCCGGTCAGGGTACCATTGCCATGGAGTTGTTGCGACAACATGCGGGGCCGCCCCACGCGATATTTGTACCGGTCGGCGGAGGGGGGTTAATCGGTGGTATTGGTAGTTATGTGAAGTATGTCTATCCACAGGTGAAGGTGATTGGTGTGGAGCCTGAGGATGCGCCGACCCTCTATAAAGCGTTGGAAAAAGGTCGCCGGGTCAATCTCAAACAGGTGGGGATCTTTGCCGACGGCGTAGCCGTGAAGCAGATAGGAAAGGAGACGTTTAGGTTGGCGCGTGATGTGGTTGATGAGGTCATTCTGGTTAATACAGATGAGATATGCGCGGCGATAAAGGATCTTTTTGATGACACGCGTACGGTCGCTGAGCCGGCGGGTGCGCTCGCTGTTGCCGGTCTTAAACGTTATGTTGTGCGAGAGGGAGTATCTGAGCAGAGTCTAATTGCCATAGAGAGTGGGGCTAATATCAATTTTGATCGCTTACGTCACGTTGCGGAGCGTGCAGAATTGGGTGAGCAGCGGGAAGCGCTGCTCGCGGTAGAAATTCCCGAGGAGCCGGGTAGTTTTCTCAAATTTTGCCGCGCTATCGGAAAGCGTAGCGTGACGGAGTTCAACTACCGCTTCACGGATGCCACGCGCGCTCACGTTTTTGTAGGTATTGAGTTGGCAGATGGATTGGCCGAACGGGAACGATTGGTAAAGCAGCTTCGTGAGCATGGCTATCCAGTGGTGGATATGACTGAGAACGAAACTGCCAAGCTGCATATCCGGTATATGGTTGGAGGACATGCGCCAGGTGTCATCGATGAGGCGCTATACCGTTTTGAGTTTCCTGAGCGTCCGGGAGCATTGCTGAACTTCTTAACCGAGATGGGGCAACGCTGGAATATCTCACTGTTTCACTATCGCAATCACGGTGCGGCCTATGGTCGGGTGTTGATGGGTGTGCAGATCGGGTATGGTGATAAACGCGAGTTTCAAGCATTCCTGAAGTCGCTTGGTTACGCTTGGGTTGAGGAGACGGACAACCCGGCCTATCGCTTGTTTGCCTGTGGAGGTAGCTGTAAAGACTCCTCTGAGGCGTAGCGGCAGGCGGTGGGCGGAAAAGCCGCAGGCTATTTAATTGGGGGGAGTGATGGACGTGACTGTATCAATCATCCAGTCTGTTTGGTGTGTGTTCAGCGTATAAAAGTATAAAGGCCCTGTAATACAGGGCCTTTATTGTGAGCCAATAAGTCAGGCCTTAGCCGTCGCTTTTTTACGTGGGCGGACTTTTCTTGGGCGGAGAGTTGCCTTCTTTTTAGCCACTTTCTTTTTAGCGACGACCTTTTTCTTAGCTACCTTCTTTTTAGCCACTTTCTTTTTAGCGACGACCTTTTTCTTAGCTACCTTCTTTTTAGCCACTTTCTTTTTAGCGACGACCTTTTTCTTAGCTACCTTCTTTTTAGCCACTTTCTTTTTAGCGG
>JBNKHG010000087.1:0-37709 GCA_050290225.1 Cellvibrionaceae bacterium | reverse complement strand
ACCCTGTTTGAAGGGCTTGTCGGGCACATCCCTGTGCCCTGCTTACAACACCCCTGTCTCCCCTCGGCTCAGAACTCCGGATTAAACAGTGTCGCTGCTCTGTCCCCCTGGAAAATTATCACTTTGCTTATGGTTCGAAGTACGAAGTCAGGGGGCTCGGGCCTTGGAATTGGCAGGATGTAAATTTCGAAGTGCTGAGCCAAGGGGTGAAGGGGGTATTGTAAGCAGGGGCAAGGACGCCCCGACAAGCGATTACGGCCAAGGTGGTCCGGCACTCCGGCGGCCGTATCGCGGCGTCAATACCCCCTTCACCCCTTGGCGGTCTGGCAGTTTAAACCAACCCTAAACTACCCACTAAATTTTACACATTATTAATGCGCGTCCGAAAATGCGGTTCCCGGATAAACGCCCTCAAGCTTCCTGCCGCATCGGTTTGGCAAAAAATTCCCGGGTCAATTTGAACACCACCGGACTCAACAACACCAGCGCCACCAAATTGGGCAGCGCCATCATGGCATTCAAGGTATCGGCCACCAGCCAGACAAAACCCAGGTTCACGCCGGCACCTAACGGAATAGCCACAACCCATAGAATCCGGTAGGGCGTAATCGCCTTGACCCCAAACAGGTACTCCACACAACGTTCTCCGTAAAAGGACCATCCGATCATCGTGGTAAAGGCAAAAATCGCCAGACCGATGGCGACCAGGTAATTCCCCACACCGGGTAAAGCGCTGGCAAAGGCGGCCGATGTCAGGGCAGCGCCGGACTCGCCAGCAGTCCAGGCTCCGCTGGTGACAATCACCAGACCGGTGATGGTACAAATGACGATAGTATCGAGAAAGGTGCCCAACATGGCCACCATACCCTGACGTATGGGGTCTTTAGTCTGGGCCGCCGCATGTGCGATGGGGGCTGAGCCCAGGCCCGCTTCGTTAGAGAAGACGCCACGGGCCACCCCGAATCG
This sequence comes from Cellvibrionaceae bacterium, assembly GCA_050290225.1. Lineage (GTDB taxonomy): Bacteria > Pseudomonadota > Gammaproteobacteria > Pseudomonadales > Cellvibrionaceae > JBNKHG01. Next base: position 36,743 of record JBNKHG010000087.1, on the reverse strand, counting down.
GATAGCAGCCCACACGGCCGCGCCGGCGAAGCCCCCTTCGGCAGCCGCAGGTGTAAAGGCGTATTCAATGACCATCGCAAACGCCTCAGGGATCGCTGCCGCATTTATAACCAGCACCAACAGGCCGGAACCAATATAAGCCAGCGCCATAAAGGGTACCAAAGCGCCGGCCACCGAACCGATACGCTTGATACCACCAATCAATACCAAACCCACCAGCACCATCATCACCAGGCCGCTGACCCAGACATTGAGGCCAAAGTTGGCCTCCAGCACAGCCGCCACCGAGTTGGACTGCACCGTATTGCCAATACCAAAACCGGCAAGCGCGCCGAACACGGCAAACACCGTACCCAACCAGGTCCATTTCTGTCCCAGCCCGTTTTTGATGTAATACATGGGGCCACCAACATGGTTGCCTTTTTCATCCACTTCCCGGTATTTCACGGCCAACACAGCTTCGGCAAATTTGGTGGCCATACCCACCAGGGCCGTACACCACATCCAAAACAGGGCACCCGGCCCTCCCAAGAAGACAGCGGTGGCGACCCCGGCAATATTACCGGTACCCACCGTGGCGGACATGGCGGTCATCAACGCCTGGAAAGGCGATATCTGCCCACTGTCGGCCTCCCCCGCTTTTGCGCGGCGACCACTCCACAGCAGGCGAAAGCCGGTGCCCAGCTTGAGGATGGGCATCAACCGCAGCCCCAGCATCAGGAACAGCCCGACACCCAAAATCAACCCCAGCATCCAGGGACCCCAGACAACGCCGTTAATCCGTGTAATCAATGCTGTTAATGCTTCCATGTGCCGCCCTCAACCGTTCACAACGTTTCGTCAACTTACTTCTACAGGAGCCGAATTCAACTTACGCGCCATTATAACGGGATTGCAAGAAAAGGCCGCTAGTGTCTTGGGTCAGAAGTTCGCATGCTTTTAACGAACCGGCAAACGTCACCAGCAAGGCGCAGTGAATGGTGGTGCCATTTACAAGCCGTGCAACACGGCCAGGGGCGCTTGTGGGCTCGCCCGGAGACAGACGCCTTCGTATCATCAAATGCAACGATAGCCGCCGAAGCGACGACAGGTTATAAACGTGACTTTGCCGATTACCCTGGCAACCCATCCGACAGGAGTCCCAAAGTGTCAGTAAACGTGATAGACGACCTGCAATCCCGCGGCCTGATCGCCCAAATGACGGGCGAACAGGAGATCCGGCAACACCTGGCCTCGGGCAGCCGCCGTGTCTATTGTGGCTTCGATCCCACTGCCGACAGTCTGCACCTTGGGCACCTGGTGCCGCTGCTGATCCTGCGTCGCTGCCAGCTGGCCGGACACCAACCGATCGCGCTGGTGGGCGGCGCCACCGGTATGATAGGTGACCCCAGTTTCAAAGCCCAGGAGCGCTCACTCAATACGGCCGACACTGTCAGAGCCTGGGTCGACCGTTTACAGGGTCAAATTTCGCGCTTTCTGGATTTCGAGAGCAACCCCCCTGAACAACAGCCCGCCATTATGGTCAACAACCTGGACTGGATCGGCGACATCAGTACCCTGGATTTTCTGCGCGACGTGGGTAAGCACTTTGCCGTTAACCAGATGATCAAGAAAGAATCGGTACAACAACGCCTCGAGCGGGAAGGCGCAGGGATCTCCTTTACTGAATTCAGTTATATGCTGCTGCAATCCTACGATTTTGCCGAACTCAACCGACGCCATGACTGCAGTCTGCAAATCGGCGGTTCAGACCAGTGGGGCAATATTACCGAAGGTATCGATTTAACCCGCCGACTCAACGGCGAGCAGGTGTTTGGATTGACGGTGCCCCTGATCACCAAATCCGACGGCACCAAGTTCGGTAAAACCGAATCCGGTACCGTGTGGCTGGATGCCAATAAAACCTCCCCCTATGCGTTTTACCAGTTCTGGCTTAATACCGCCGATGAAGACGCCTGTCGCTTTCTGCGCTACTTTACCTTTCTCGATACCCGGGTGATCGACGGTATCGAAGCCAACTTGGAATACAACCGGGGACAACGCGATGCACAAAAAGTGCTGGCCCGGGAAGTGACTCACCTGGTGCACGGTGAAGCGGGCTTGGCAGCGGCACAGCGAATTACCGATGCCCTGTTCCAGGGGAGGCTGGAATCTCTGAGCCAGAGTGACTGGGAACAACTGAAACTGGACGGCATTCCCTTCCAGGCACTCACCACTCGGGAACTGGCAAACCACTCGCTGCCGATGCTGCTGACCGAAAGCGGACTTGTGCAGTCGGGCAAACAGGTCAAGGACGCTTTACAGCGACAGGCGGTACTGATCAACGGCCGTCCACTGTCACACAACGACGACCTTAACGCCGCTAGCTGCTTCGAAACGGCAAGCGCCATGCACGGACGTTTCTACCTGGTGAAACTGGGAAAGAAAAAATTCCAACTGTTCGAACGGGTGTAGGTAGCTGTTTGAACGGGTGCAGGTAAACGGCCGTAGGTTAGAGTCACGAAGGAAGAGACCGTCATCGCCTGTATCCTCTGGCTCCCGCCCGACGGGTGCCAGTGCAGGACTCAAGGGTCCAGGTAGTGGTGATCGTCGAAGGTTTTGACGATATCGGGCCATAACACCGTTAGAGCGCTGATGATCGCACCGTTAACAAAGCCCTCTGGAAACATCAGCAACATAAAGATCAGGTAGTGCTCTTCCACCATGGAAGCCAGCGCATCGGCAGCACACAGGTGTAACAGGAGCACGCCGCCGCCCACCATTATCTGCACCGCGATCATGGCACCGAAAAATCCACCCCCGAGCATATACACAAACAGATTGCGCAATTGAATTTGCCTGACCACCAACAACACGCCATAACTGGCCGTCGCGGTCAGTATCACCGACAGCACCAGGTCCACCGGGTAATTGCTCCAAATCAGCTCCCCACTCCCCAGGCCACTCAATCCCATACTGAGCACCAGGGCCAGTGAGCCGGCCACCACCGCCAGCGCCCAGCCAAATACCATGACCATAACGGTCACCGCCAGGGGGTGAATCGCCAACGCATCGCGCACTTCGATATTCAACAGCCAGAAACAACCCTGAAAAAGGGTGGCCCCCAACAGCAGGTGTTGTCGCGCCGGCACGCTCAGCAGCGCCCGCCAGGGAGCCTGGTACAGCGCCAGGCTCCAGGCCAGGGCACAGATCACCCAACAGCTGACCTGCAGGGCTGTGGGAACGGCGGTGAGTATATTCACAGCAACGCGTCACCCGCCACCGGCTCGGATTTGGCTTTGACCTCTGCGGCGGGAACTTCGGGAGCACGCAAGCGGTGCATCAACAGGTAAAACACCGGCACCACAAACAGGGTGAAGACCGTGCCGATAGTCATGCCACTGGCAATCACCAGGCCGATACTGAAGCGGCTGTTGGCCCCGGCACCTACCGCGATCAATAACGGTACCACACCCAGTACGGTGGCCGCTGTGGTCATCAGCACCGGCCGCAGACGCAGGGAAGCCGCCTCCAGCACCGCATTCCGGGCATCCAGCCCATCGCGCAGACGTTCATTGGCAAACTCAACGATCAGAATCCCGTGCTTTGTGATCAACCCGATCAGGGTCAACAAGCCCACCTGGGTATAGATATTCAGCGTTGCCGTCCCCAATACCAGCGGCAACGCGGCCCCAAACACCGACATGGGGACGCTCAACAGAATCACAATCGGGTCACGGAAGCTGTTGAACTGGGCAGCCAGCACCAGGAAGATGGCAACCACAGACACGACAAACAGCGACATCAGGCTACTGCCCTCCTGCTTGAACTGACGCGACGCCCCCTCGTAACCCACCCGGAACCCCGGCGGCGCGATTGCATTGGCCTTGTCGGTCAGAAAATCCAGCCCTTCACCCAGGCTGACTCCCGGCGTCAACAGGCCCTGGATCGTAGTACTGTTGAGTTGCTGGTACTGAGCCCGGGTATTGGGCTCGATTTTGCGCTCAAGCTTTATCACGGTTGACAACGGAATCAGCTCGCCGGTTTCGGTTCGCAGGTAGTATCGTTCCAGCCACTCCTGGCTGAGACGGAAATTCCTCGCAGCCTGGGGAATTACCTTGTAACTGCGCCCGTTCATGGCAAATCGATTCAACTCCCCCTCCCCCAGCATGACCGATAAGGTGTCGCCGATGGATCTCATTGAAATCCCCAACCGCGCCGCCTTCGCTCGATCTATTGAAACGGAGATTTCCGGGCGATTAAATTTGAGACCGTTTTGCACAAACATAAACAGCCCTGACCGACGAGCAGCCTGAACCACCTCCTCTGCGACCCCGTAGACGGATTCGTAGTCAGCGGTCGCCGCTACCACAAACTGCACCGGCAAACCGGAGGCCGCGCCGGGCAGCGCAGGTCTGGCAAAGGTAAAGACTTCCAGTCCCGGGTTTGCAGACATTCTGCCCTGTAATTCCCGGTGGATTTCCTGTTGGCTCTTCTCGCGCTCATTCCAGGGTTTCAAAATCATGCCACCGATGACTCTGGACGGACTATTAAACTGGAATGACTTTGAATAGGCGGGAAAGGCGCTATAAATATCTTCAAACCCTCTGACATAACGCTTCACGTATTCGAGGTTGGCGCCCTCCGGCTTACTCGCCGAGATAAAGATGACACCCCGGTCCTCTTCCGGCGCCAACTCGCTACGCATCAACCCAAACAAAAACGGGAGGCTGCAGATAACCCCCCCGCAGAACAACGCCACCGCTCCGCGATGGGTGAGACAGGAGGCCAGGGCGCGATGATATTGGCAGCGCAATTTTTCAAAACGCTCATCCATCCAGTCGGCCCATTTGCCCTGGTGCCCGTGATCGGTCAAAAGGTACGCGCACATCATCGGGCTGAGGGTCAGGGCGATGACACCTGAGACGATGACGGCTCCAGCCAGACTAAAGGCGAACTCGGTAAACAGGGTGCCGGTCAGCCCCCCCAGAAAACCAATAGGCGCATAGACAGCCGCCAGGGTCAGGGTCATGGCGATCACGGGCATTGCCACCTGCCGCGCCCCCTTGAGGGCAGCCTCAAACGGTTTATCCCCCGCCTCGATAAAACGGTGCACGTTTTCCACCACCACGATCGCATCGTCCACCACCAGGCCGATGGCCAGCACGAGCGCCAGCAGCGTCAACAGGTTGAGAGAGAAACCGGCGGCATACATCAGGAACAGCACCCCCACCAGCGACAGCGGAATCGCCACAATGGGAATCACCACCACCCGGATCGAACCGAGAAACAGCAGGATAACCAATACCACGATCAGTGTGGCTTCCAGCAGCGTCTGCACCACCTCCTTAACCGCCGCGTCGATAAACACCGATGCGTCGAAATCGATAAAAGCGGTCATGTCACCGGGCATCTTGACGACAATATCGGGCAAACGCGCCTTGATGCGACTGGCCACATCCAGCGGGTTGGCGCCGGGAGCGGCCTGCACCCCCACAAACACCGCTTCCCGACCACTGGAAGTGACAAAGAAGTCGCTGTCTTCACTGCTCAATTCCAGTTCCGCCACATCGGAGAGGCGCACCCGCTGATCCCCCTGATGGCGTACGACCATCTCGCCGAACTTATCCGGGTCGCGCAGGTCGGTTTCCGCGGTAACGCTGGCCAGTACCATCTCGCCCTTGGTCTGGCCGGCAGCGGAGATATAGTTGTTGCGGCTGATGGCATCGCGCACATCTTCAGCAGTCACGCCGTATTCAGCCATTCGCGCCGGATCCAGCCACACCCGCATGGCAAAATACTTGGCGCCGAGCACTTCTGCCTCACCCACGCCCTCGATAGTGGCCAACTCCGGCTGCACCGCCCGAATCAGGTAGTCCGACATCTGCTCGATGCTGAGTTCACTGCTTTGGAAGCCGACATACATCAATGCGCCGCCGGGTGTGCCAAGACTCACAACAGGGTCCAGCGCCGCCTGGGGAAGATCGCCTTTAGCTTCATTGACTTTGCTGATCACCTGGGTGAGAACAGCATTAGCGTCCTCTCCCAACCGCACATGGACAGTGATGGTGGAAACGCTGGGAGCACTGTTGGAAGTGATATAGTCCACGCCCTGAGCCGCAGCAATACGTTGTTGCAACGGTGTAGTGACAAAGCCCTGGACAGTGCTGGCACTGGCGCCGGGGTAAGTTGTACTAACCGAGATCTGGCTTTCCTCCACCAGGGGATACTCGCTGATCGGCAATTGCCGTGAGGCTTGAAATCCCAGCAACACGATCAGGGCGCTGACCACCAGTGCCAGCACGGGGCGCTTGATAAACAGATCGGTAAATTTCATGAGCTCAGTTTTCCGCTTGTTTCGGCTGGGCGGACGTGCTGTCCGTTGCCGGGGCGACTGCCGCTCCAGGGTAAAGTTTGTTTTGACCGGCGCTCACCACCGATTGGCCTGCGGATAACCCGGAAAGAACACTGATTCGTCCTTGACGCACCTCACCGGTGGTTACGATCTGATCACGGACATGTAAACCGCTATCACCGTTCTCCACCACATAGACACTGTTACCGTGGAGAGAGTAGCTGATGGCCGTCTCCGGCACCACCACCACCCCTACGGGCTCCCCCACTGACACCCGCACCTCGGCAAACATGCCCGGCAACAAGCCGGTTTCACCACTGACCCTGGCCCTGACCCGCAGATTACGGGTGCTGGTTTCCACCTTGGCATTCAAGGCGATGACCTCACCCGTGAACACCGTGCCCGGGTAGGCCGACACACGGAACTCCACCGGCAGGCCAGGCTTGATCAGGGGTACCAGCTGGGCGGGAACTGAAAAATCGAGCTCCAGCTCGGACAGGTTCTGGAGGGTGGTGATTTTGTCACCGGGAGAGACATAGTCCCCCAACTGTACATCACGAATCCCCACAGTGCCGTCAAAGGCGGCGCGAATACGCTTGTTGGCCAGGCGTGCTTCGGTTTCCGCCAGTTGAGCCTTGGCCTGGTCGAGTCTGGAGCGAGACTGGTCGAACTGGGTGCGGGAAATGGATCGCTTGGCCAGCAGCTGTTTGTCGCGATCATACTGTAGTTGAGCCAAATCCAGTGCCGCCCGCTGACTGGCGTAGGCAGCATCTTCCTGCTTATGGTTTAACACCAGCAGCAGTTGCCCCTGGCTGACCTGGTCGCCGGACTCAAAATTGATTTCCACCACCTGGCCGCTGCTCTCACTGGTGACATCCACCCCGTAGCGTGCCCTCAAGCTGCCCACCGCTTGCACGTAGCGGGTGCGGTCCTCAACCCTGGCCTCGGCGACCTCCACCTTCACCGGCGGTGGCTGGAATCCCCGTTCTCCACCGGACAGGCTCCTGCCACCCAGCACCAGGGCAAGTCCACCAAATATCACCGCCAGAATGGCAACGACAACAAGATACGCGCGCATAGCGAATCCTTTTAAGCGTCAACTGAAGAATAGCCAGGCATGATACTACACAGGGGGGTTAAAGCGACTGGAGTAAACCAAAAAAATACCATTGACACAAAGAACGAAAGCGCAGTACTCCGTGTTTGACAAGGGCGACGACCATCGCCTGCACACGGCGCCTTGCGGCGAAACTTCCGGGCAACGCTGAACAGGGCAATACACCTTGAAGGCGTACTAGACGTCGAGTACCAGGCCCCAGGCATTTTGCGGTGCCGGCGTGACCCAGTCCGTATAATCCGCCTCCAGCTTCTCCACACAACGCTCCGCCAATTCCCGGAAAGTGGGCCGGCCAGGGTCGGTGACGATGGTGCGCAGCACGCCGGCCTGACTGGCGCGGCGAATCAGGTTGTAGAGGGGATTGACAATCTCGTCCCAGAAGCAGATATCGGCGGCGATCACCAGGTCGTATTCGGACAGGTGGGCCTTCGTCACCTTTTCAAAGCGGGAGTGCCAGGTCTCCACGGCCACACCATTGAGGTCGGCGTGATACCGTAAATAGTGAAACACCAACGGGTCAGCATCCAGGGCTGTTACCTGGGCGCCAAACTGTTTGGCACAGTAGATACCGCCCAAACCCCACCCAGATCCGATCTCCAGAATGCGGGTGCCCTCGGGGATATCCAGCGTCGACAGGTAGTCCATCAGCACAAAAGTGGACTTCCAGAATTTGTTACCGTGCAATGACGTAACACCGGTCTGTCGACGGATGCGGCGGATATCTTTATGGGCGTTTTTCAGGATAGTCAGGCCATAGGCCTGGATGGCATTGGCTTCGCATGTATCGGACAAAGTAGTTTCCCCAAACATCATCAGTCAAAGGATGGCACTCTATTGTCGCCAGCTATTATGACAGTTTGGAGAAGCGATAGCAGCTTGGAGATAGCCAATGAATCTCTAAACACCTCTCTATACACCTCTCTATACACCGTTCTAAACACCGCTCTAATTCTCGACTCCCTCAATTCCTCACCAGGCTGCTCGCTCCACCAGGGAACTATTTGCTGTCGGAATCCAGAATAAAACGTTCCAGCCGTTTGTCGATGCCGTATACGTGCAACTTGAGCCACTCTGTGAGAAACATGGACAGGGATTCACGCAAAGTCTCGTCATATTGGAGCTGGTTGAGCATCATGCTTTTGAGCTCTTTGCGAAATTTATCGTGAGCCTCGATATGAGCATCCCGCTCAGGGTAGCCCAGCTTGAGCATATACTCCTCTTCCAGCGCGAAATGATACTCGGCATACTCGGTCAAGCGGGAGAATATTTGGAGACTGCCCTTCTCCTCCTTGATCTGGTCGATCAGTTCAAACAACACCTGGTGTTGTTTGTCCTGCCAGATCAGGTCGCTGGTTTTTTTGACCACCGGGATGACGCCTCTACAGATATCAACAACCCCTTACTGTAGCGCGATTGGTCAAATAAACAACCCCCCCTGTTTTGCGATCCCGCGATGGGCATCGGCATTCTGAATCGGCTCGGCTTTTATCACCCATTGGAATTGCCGAGACACAAAAGGAATTTACCCGTCCTGTTTTCAGGCAGCCAGCCGATCCAGATCCACACTCAGGCTGGAGCGCACCAAATTTATTTTGCTGAAGTTGTAGCGCGATGCAATGCCCACAAGGTTTTCCTTGCCCAGTAGTTGTCGGGTAATAGCCTCCGGCTCCCGCCCCTGGCTGTGCTGGTGCTGTACCTCGGCGGCCAGGTCAACAAGGTAATCGAATTTTTCGCGAAGACGCTGATGCCCGGATGCCACCACCCCCCGATGGGGACAGATAATAGTGTCAAACTCCCGCATTAACACCCTGGAGATACTGTGCAGTAGCAAGTCCACATTTTCATCACTACGCAGCATTTTCAATTTGCTGGCGATATACAGATCCGCACTGAACAACCAACCTCGCCCGGGCAGTAAATAGCAGTTCATATCCTTGGCGTGGCCAGGCGCAAAAATCGCCTCAACGGATTCGCCATTGGCCAGCTCAAAGCTATCCGGAACGATATCGACTTCCACGCGACCGGCAGAACCCCATATCACTTTTTGAATGGGTGGAATTTTAAACCCGCGGCGCAGTATCGGGGCTGTGATCAGCGGAGCCAGCGGCGTAACTCCGGTCAGTTTTTTTACGGCAGCCGCGTTACCACTGTGATCCTCATGATGGTGAGTCAGGATCAATTGCCGCAGCGGGGCGCTCCGGATAAAGGGCTTGACGTGGCGCCACTGATTGGTTGGACCGGTATCGAAGACAGTCGCTCCCAGACGATAAACGATAAACGTGGTGTTGATGCCGAGGTTGAACCGGCCAACCCGAATGGCTTCCAGGCCCTGATATTCAAACTGATCTAAAACAGACATGGCCCACCTATACCTTGATCGCTATTGATTGCGAACACGCGCTCAACGAGAGCGTCATGTGCTACACAGCACTTTTTTCACACGGTACTTTTTTCACACAGCGCCTTGCTCTCACAGCACCTTGTTCACGCAACGTCTTTCTCACACAACGCCTTTGGCCTTGAGTTCGGCAATAGTCTCTTCCGACAAACCCACAGCCCGCAACAGCGCATCGGTGTGTTGACCGGTCTGTGGCGGCACACCCGCTGAAGGTTGACTGCGACTGAATTTGGGTGCCGGAGCCGGTTGCATCACGCCGTCAATTTCAAGAAAGGTTTCGCGGGCGAGGTTGTGCGGATGCCTGGGCGCTTCGGAGAAATTCAATACCGGGCCGAAACAGACGTCGGTACCTTCCAGCAGTTCACACCACTGATCGCGGGTCTTGCGCTTGAATATTCCGGCCACCACCGCTTTTGCCTCCGGCCAGGATGCACTATCCCACTGATTGGCAAACAGCGGATTATCCGCCAGCTCCAACCGCTGGAGAAACTCACGATAAAACTGCGGTTCAAGGGCACAAACAGTCACAAACTTACCGTCGGCACAGATGTAAGTATCATTCCAGGGCGCTCCACCGTCGGCCCATCCAGTCCCCGGTTGATCCTGTAACTGACCCGTGTTGCGCATCAGCCACAGCAGGCTGGAGATATAAGCGGAGCCGTCGGTGATAGCGGCATCAATAACCTGGCCTTCACCGGTACGCTGGACGTTAATCACCCCGCAGAGAATCCCCCAGACCAATAGCATGGCACCGCCACCCAGATCGCCCACCAGTGTCAGGGGCGCGGTGGGGGCACGGTCCTCGCGGCCACCGTACCAGAGAGCACCGGAGACGCCGATATAATTGGGATCGTGACCAGCCGCATGGGCCAGCGGGCCGGTCTGGCCCCAGCCGGTCATTCGGCCGTAAATCAGTTTGGGGTTGCGTCGCAGGCAGACCTCGGGCCCCAATCCCAGACGCTCCATGACACCGGGACGAAACCCCTCGATCAAGACATCCGCCGCTTCCAGCAGTTTGAGGACCACCTCAGTGCCCTCTGCACGCTTTAGATCGGCAGTGATCGATTTTTTGCCGCGGTTAAAAAAATTCTGTTTCTGATCATCGGAACCGATATTGGCGTCATTGGCATTGGCAACCTTGCGCTCCACCAGAATTACGTCAGCCCCCATGTCCGCCAGCATCATACCGGCACAGGGAGCGGGGCCGAGCCCGGCTATCTCAATGACTCTGATACCTGACAATGGACCACTGCTACCTGACAAAGGGCCGCTGCTCATGCACAACTCCTTCAAGAGGATCGGAATGATCAATCATTCTGAAGGAGGAGCGATTGCCAAACAATGACCGTATCAGTCATCCAAATTGTCTAAATAAACCAATAGGTCGGGCATTAAGCCAAAACGCGCTCCAGGGCATCACTCAGCTGTTGGACAGTGCGATCAACATTGTGCAGTTTGTCCAGGCCGAATAATCCGATTCTAAAGGTCCGGAAATCTGCCGGTTCGTCGCACTGCAGAGGCACACCGGCTGCGATTTGCAGCCCCTGCTCCAGGAATTTCCTGCCGTTTTGGATATTGTCGTCATCGGTGTAGCTCACCACCACACCCGGTGCCTGGTAACCCTCGGCGGCAACACTCTTAAACCCCCTGGCGGTCAACAATGCACGCACTTTCTGCCCCAGTTCCAGCTGCTCTTTGCGCACCTTGTCAAAACCGTAGGCCTCGGTTTCCTTCATGGTATCGCGGAACTTGATCAGGGCATCGGTGGGCATGGTAGCGTGGTAAGCGTGACCACCACTTTCATAGGCTTCCATAATCTGCAGCCATTTACGCAGATCGCAGGCAAAGCTGGTACTGGTGGTTGATTCGATCCGCTGACGGGCCTCAGGCCCCATCATTACCAGCGCACTACAGGGGGAGGCACTCCAGCCTTTTTGCGGCGCGCTGATCAGAATATCCACGCCAGTGTCCTGCATATCGACCCAGAGGGTGCCCGAAGCAATACAGTCCAACACAAACAGGCCACCCACGTCGTGAACGGCATCGGTCACCGCGCGAATATAGTCATCGGGCAGGAGCATACCCGAGGCCGTCTCCACATGAGGGGCAAACACAATAGCCGGTTTTTCCGCTTTGATGGCGGCCACCACCTCGTCAACGGGCGCCGGCGCCATCGCCGCCTGTGGTCCCGCTTCCACCGGCCTGGCTTTCATCACCCGCGTTTCGGAGGCGATACTGCCCATCTCCAGAATCTGGCTCCAGCGGTAGCTGAACCAGCCGTTGCGAATCACCAGGCACTTTTTACCGGTGGCAAACTGACGGGCCACCGCCTCCATGCCATAGGTGCCACCACCGGGCACAACAGCCACCGAATTGGCGTTGTACACCCGTTTGAGGGTGGCGGAAATATCCTTCATCACCCCCTGAAAGGTTTGAGACATATGATTGAGGGAGCGGTCGGTAAAGACCACGGAATACTCAAGCAAGCCGTCGGGATCGATATCGGGAAGTAGACCAGGCATGGATTTTCTCTCGCTTAATTCAATGGGAGATCGCTAGCGGGGATCGGTGCGCTTAACACTCTGGCGCTCCGCCTGTTGCTGATGAAACGCCAGCAAATTGGGAAACCCTCCAAAGTCATAAAGTTCACGGAACATCGCCCAATCGATCAGGCAGTAGAGGCATACCGCCGGGTACTGCCACCGGTCAAATTCTCCATCCGCCACTTTTTGATCCAGTACCGCCAGGGTTTCAGCGATTCGCCCTTGCTGAAGCTCGGCAATCAGCAGGTCGCCGCTGCTATCGAGGCCCGATCGTGCCAATAGCAGTAAAATCACCAGGGAGTCGTTTACCGCATCAATTAAAGTCAGGGTATTCTGCTGCTCCCAGGTAAGGGTCTCTCGCTGCAGTTTTTCATTGAGATAGTTGTAGATCACCCTTGAGTCGTAAATGGTTTGATCACCGTCGATCAGTACGGGCACTTTCATGGCCGGCGTCGAGCGCTTGAGCGCTTCGCGCCCTTCGCGACTCAGGTAATCCTGGGGTACAAACTCATAGTCGATATCGTCCAGCCACAGACGGATACGGCGCACATAGGGTGAGGGTTTGGAGCCGAGTATTCTCACAGTCATTTCTCCTGGTCTCCTGTCGAGTGCAACGGCCACTTACGGATGCAGCCGATCATAAATGCAAAGTGATTTGGCGATTGGGGTATACTACCTATATAACTCTCTGATTTATAGGTACAAAAAGAGCGAGAAACGTCGTGAAACTGTCCGCCTTTGGTGAAAAATTTGCGGGTGAGTCCGGTATCGTCGAGTTGATGGACGACCTGGGGTCCGCCCTGCGCGAAAACCCGGATATGATATTTATGGGCGGTGGTAATCCCAGCCGCCTGATGGACGTGGAAGCCATTTTCCAGCAGCGTATCGACCAGGTGATGGCCGATCCCCAGCAGCGTCATGCCCTGTTCGGTATCTATCAATCTCCCCAGGGGGACCGGGAGTTTCTTGAACAACTGGCGGCTTTCCTGAAAAAGCAGTTTGGCTGGCCATTGAGCGCCAAAAATATCGCCATCTCCAACGGCAGCCAGTCCGCCTTTTTCATACTTTACAATATGTTTGCCGGCAGCATGTCCGACGGCAGTCACCACAGTATTCACCTGCCTCTGGCGCCGGAGTACCTGGGGTATGGCGACGTGGGCCTGAGCGACAACTTCTTTACCGCAACCCACCCCAGCATCGAACAGCTGGACGATCACCTGTTTAAATACCATGTGGATTTCAGCCAGCTGCAATTGGACGACAATGTGGGAGCCATATGTGTATCGCGCCCCACCAATCCGACCGGCAACGTGCTGACCGATGACGAGATTGTCCACCTGGACACAATCGCCCACGAACGGAATATCCCCTTTATCATCGACGGCGCTTATGGCCTGCCCTTCCCCAATATCCTTTTTACCGAAGCCAAACCCCACTGGAACGAAAACACTATCCTGGTGTTGAGCCTGTCCAAACTCGGCCTTCCCGGCGCGCGCACCGGTATTATTATCGCCAGCGAGGAAATTATTCGCGCCTATACCAACGCTAACACCATTGCCAGCCTCGCCTGTGGAACCCTGGGTCCGGCGCTGGCGAAGGAGCTGTTTAAAACCGGCGAAATCCTGTCGCTGACCCGCGACTATGTGACGCCCTTCTACCGAGAGCGTTCCCGGCAAACGGTGGACTGGTTCCGCAAAGAGCTCGGCGATCTGCCCTACCATATCCACAAACCGGAGGGTGCCATCTTCCTGTGGCTGTGGTTTGAGGGATTGCCGATTACCAGCCAGGAACTCTACCAGCGCTTGAAACAGCGCGGGGTATTGATAGTGCCCGGGCACAATTTCTTTGTCGGCATCACCGATGACTGGGCACACAAACACGAATGTATCCGCGTGTCCTACGCCCAGGATGCTGACAAGGTGCGGCGCGGCGTGCAGACTATTGCCGAGGAAGTGCGCAAGGCCTACACGGCCTGATACCAGCACCCGGAGCAACAGCCCCCTCCCCGGGTGGAAATCTGGATTTAAAAGCGTGGGTCTATCTCAACAGAGCAGCGCTCGGCAGGCGGCCATGCCGGGAGCGCGGCGAAGCCCCAACAGCTAACAGGCCCGCTGGAGTTGGAGGGCTCGCCCAACGATGCCCTTAAACAACTTTCAAACTGGCGGCTGCAATAGTACCAGTGCCGTATCCTGTTGCCAGGGATGGTTGGGAACGGCGATGATTTTAGAGTGCGTCAGAGGGGGACTGTCCATCGGGTAAAAGTATTACAGTGGGTGTCCCGCTTTTAACCTCTGAAATTACTTTACGCCGGCATACCTAAAAGGTGGTGTTAAAAATTCAAGACCTGATAAACATAAGGCAGCCTCGCCCCACCTACGTGCCATGCAGCGGGTGAGGACTACAATGATAGTCGACCAAAACCACTCATTGGAGGCTGCCATGTCACTGTATTGCGGAATCGATTTACATTCAAACAATAACGTCGTGTGTGTAATCAATGAGCACGACAAACGCCTGCTTGAGGTAAAACTCGACAATCAGGCAGAGCACGTCATCAAAACCTTATCGCGCTACAAAAAACGGCTAAAAGGCGTTGCTGTGGAATCAACGTATAACTGGTACTGGCTGGTGGATGCCTTGATGGAAGCCGGCTTCAAGGCGCAACTGGTCAATACCGCCAAGGTCGTCCAGTACAGCGGGATCAAACGTACCAACGACCGCTACGACGCGTTTCACCTAGCCCATCTGATGCGGCTGGGCATCCTGCCCACCGGCTACATCTACCCCAAGGAACAACGAGGACTGCGCGATCTGCTGCGCAAACGCATGCAATTGGTACAGGACCGCTCCCGAGAAATTATCCGTCTTAAATCGTTTGTCCAGTTGCACACAGGTGCCACGTTGCGGGCAGACACGATAAAAGCGAAAAAATTTGCGCCACCGGAATTCGGCGACAGCAACACGCATCTCTCATTGCAATGCGCCATTGACGTCGTGAGGGCCCTGACGCGGCAGATCAAAATCATTGAGCACAGCGCTCTGTCCCAAGTTGGCTCGTCTTCCGATTTTATTCACCTTAAGACCGTTCCCGGCATCGGTAATATCCTGGGGCAGTTGGTTTTGCTGGAAACCGGTGACATCCAGCGCTTCAACGCACCGGGCAATTACGCCTCTTATTGCCGTTGCGTGGACAGCCGGCGCGAAAGCAATGGCAAAAAGAAAGGCGAGAACAACCGTAAGAACGGCAATCGCTACCTGGCGTGGGCATTCATCGAAGCCGCCAACTTCGCCATACGGCGCAGTGAAAAGGCACGGGATTTTTACCAGCGCAAAGCCAAGGAAACCAATCCCATCGTCGCCAGGAAAGCTCTGGCCCACAAGCTCGCCAGAGCCTGTTACTGGATTTTGCGCAACGGTGTCGCCTATGACGAGAAGCGATTATTTAACTGAGCTTGGCAGAGCTGGTTAACCAGTGATGGGGTTGGCACAAACCACCAGGCCTGATTGGCCCAGCTCTGCCCCCTATTCGACGCGCCACAAAAGTCTATTTGCGCAGACGTTGAGTCAGCAACGGGTTGAACCAATACCAATCACCGTGTTGAGTTCACAGATCTGTCATTCGATTGAACGGCGTATGAAACCGACGTTTTTCTGGGGCGACAGCCAGGGCTATCTTCGGATAGCTTGATCCTGATGGGTGACTGGTGTATCAAACAAACACCATCCAAGCGAAAAGCCGGCTGCAAATTGCTAAAGCGCGTATCAACAACCGTTATCCCGTGAGAAATTGGGATAATATTTTTTTGCCTAACTTGACAAAAAGCCTAATGGGTGACCCTAATACTTCTTTACTTCGTGACCCTATTGCTTCGCTACTACTTCTTCAGATTGAGCGATTTCGTTCGTGTATAACCCATCAATCAATAGTCGCTGCCGAGTTATTTCTGGCGCTATGTTTTCCATCTTTCCCTCCGACTCAGAGTCTTAAACACCTAGCTCCCGAAACCGGCACAGTCGCTTGTTATACACGTTTTAATTCGGATTTTTTTGCTGGAAGTGAAGCCGTGAATTTTTACAAATAATATTTATAGCGCAGTTTCAAGTAATAACCCGTTCTTTTGATGTTTCGATGGCTCGTGTAATCAGGCATTTGATCCTGTCTAACCACCAAATGAAGTGGCTGGCACCCGGTATCCCTGGGACCAGCCGTCTGTGTTAAAACAGGCAACGATCAACGAAACACGGCAACGAAGCCGCCACGCGGTTTCAGTGTCGCCTGAACCTTGCCGGCCTTGAGTTCGGCCTGGGTGAACTCGCGCTGCCCAGCACCGTCGGTGATCATGACGCCTTTGCGCTTGCCGATGAAGGACAGATCCAGGTCAATCGTGCGCTCGTTTTCTTCAGCATTAACACCGGCCACATACCAGTGCTTGCCAGCCTTGCGCGCAATCACAACGTGCGAGCCCGGGTAACCGGCCAGAAAGCGGCTGTCGTCCCAGCTACGTGGCAGGTCGCCCAGGAAGTCTCTAACGTACTGAGGCACGGTCGCCATGCCTTCCGGCACCTCGGCAAAATGCTGGATGCCCGACAGGAACAGAACCGATTGCGCCAGCTCAAAGCCATTGCGGGTAATACGCTTGATGTTGGGGATGTCGCCAAACACCATGGGTGTGAAGTCCATGGGGTCGAACAGGTTGCGGATCATGGTGGCATTGACCACATGTCCGGGAACGGCGTCGTGCCCCGCCTGACTGAAAGTCGTAAACTCAAGGCCACGGATTGCCTCGACGGTCATCAGATTCGGGTAGGTTCGCTGCAGTCCGCGCGGCAGAGTCGCGCCGTGGAAGTTCACCAGCAATCCAGCGTCGGCCGCGTCTTTCAGGATGCCGACGTAATACTCGATCATGGAGACACCATCACCGCCGAAGAAATCAATTTTTACGCCTTTAACGCCCATTTCGCGCAGACGCGCGAATTCCTTCACTCGCGAGGCGTGAGTCAGGAGCTTGCCGTGCGGCGTTTGCTTGGCCTCATTCCAGTCGCCGGCCGAGTTATACCAAACGAGCACGCCCACGTCTTTGCTGTCGGCATAGCGGGCCAGCTCCGCCACTTTGTCGTAACCGATCTGCTTGTCCCATTCGGCATCCACCAGCGTATAGTCCCATTTCATGTCTGCCGCGTAGTCAATGAACTGTTTCTGTACATCGAATACGGTGGCTCCATCCTTGAGCAGAGCCCAGCTCCAAGACGCATGGCCGGGCTGCCCCTGTTTGGTATCAAAGGGAATCGCTGGCGCTGCCAGGTCGGTGCCGAGGGTAGAGTCCATCACAGTATTCAGGGAGCCCAGCGCGATCACACGCCAGGGCGTGGTCAGGGTGCCAGTGGTTTCCGCCAACAGCCTGCCATGGGTGAAAACTTCCATCGGTGTCGGCCCATCGATGTGATACACACCCTTCGGGGAATCCGTGGCCAGGCGCGAGGCGTGAAAGCTGCCGTCCATGTTGGCCTCGGTCAGGGCCACCCAGGTGTCACCGCTTTTGAACAAGGCCGGGAAAACCCAGCCCGCTTTCATGGGCGCAGGTTGACCAACCGGAATATCCACCTGGTAATCCTCTTCATAGGACGGGTTGGTTTGGCCATAGCCTGTTCTGGCGACCGCCATGGCCTGAAGAAAGGCGCGGGTACTGGGCTTGAAGGCGAAGCTGGTTTCCTCTCCCAGAAAGCGTTTGCTGGGAAGGCCAGGGTCGGCCACTACATACCGAAATGCCACCCCATCGTCCGACACGCGGAACTCTACGTCCATTTTGTGGCCGGCACCATCCACTACTGAGTAGACCTGTTCGTTGGCCTTGTATTTATTAACGTGGCGCTTGCCGACAGCCAGTGTGTAGCGGTCAGTCACCGTCTTCACCGGCGAGGTGTTCACCAGTTTGATTTCACGGGAAAAATCCGCGCCTTCCAGCTTCAGCCCCAAAGGCGAAGGTAACAGTACCGGTTCACCATTGCGCTTGACGCTGTAAGTGAGTGTCTTGTCCGCATTGACCGACACCGACACGTCCAGTTGTTTGTTGGGGCTTTGCAGCGCCAGCGCGGCACTGCTGCTCAAGGCCAGGCCGAGCAGGAGACTCATTTTCTGTCGTTTTTTCACGTTTATTCAGCTCTCATTGCAGTAAGTTAAAACAAAGCTGCGTGGACCAGCATTGGCGCCACCGCAGGAATACCGTCGACTGTATCGGCCAAGGGCAGGAAATAGCATGCTTAAACCGGCGAGCGCCCCCGCTGTTTTGCGCTCATCCAGGAGCGGGGGCATCCTCCCAACGCAGGTGCACAATCTTGTAGCCCTTGTCCTTGATGGTCTTGAGCAGGGCCGGCAAGGCATCTGCCGTCGGGCCATTCGCATCATGTATTAACAGGATACCGCCGCCAGAGCGGTCCAGTGCTTTCTTCAAACGCTCTACCATGGCCGCTGTCTGCATGTCATTGGGCCAGTAATCTTCAATACCGAGGTCTGTTGAAGCTACGGTGATGTTTTTCTCCTTGAGCACCTTCATGACTGCCGGCGTCTCAGCCAGGAAAGGGAAACGGTAGCTGGCCGGTTCAGTGCCGAACACGTCGACAAAGGCTTGCAGGCCCTTATCAAGGTCGGCCAGCTGCTCGTCCACCGGCAGCGACAGTAACTGCGGATGGGCAAAGCTGTGCAGGCCTGTGGTATGACCGGCCTGAACCGCGCGCAAGCCCAGCTCAGGGTGCTCTACCAGGTTGGCGCCGGTCATATAGAAGGTTGCTTTGACACATTCGTCCGCGAGCGTCTTCAGTACCCGATCCTGGGTTTCCGGCCGCGGGCCGTCGTCGAAAGTAATCACAACTTCACCCGGCTCCAGAGGAAGCCGACCGTACTGCACACTGCCATAGCCCACAAATTCACGCTTCAGCGTCAGGGTGCGCGAGGTGCCGAGCGCGTCAGGCGCACATGTCGGTTCCGCACTGTCGGGCTGGGCCAACACCGCGAACGGGGCCGTGGCCGCGATAAGCCCACTCATCACCAGGGACAAAGACCAGCTTTTCATAAATCACCTTTTAAAAATCAACAATCATCCTGTTCAAATCCGGGACTGCAGTCTCGGCATCCCCGCTACAGCCTGCCTTCGGCAGGTCGCCACGGATTAGGGGTGCGGCTCCAGAATCACCGCAGCACCACCAGCCCGAGCCAGCTGCAACACCAATTTGTCTTTCGCCGTTACGTCCACTTCCCGGTACGCAATGGCGTCGGGGGCGTCGCCGTCTTCCCAGATAGCGGCCGGGTGGCAAAAAGTCCAGCGAAACCGACTGGCCCACAAACCCGTCTTTTTCACCTGCCCGCATCGCGCCCACGTACCAGGTGTCGCCCTGGCGCCGCGCCAGCACGATATCGCGCCCCGGCTCGCCGGACACAAAGCGGGTTTTGTCCCAGGCAGTCGGCACGCGCCGGATGAAGTCGAAACCGGCCGCGTTGCGATAAGCCTCGGGGTCGTCAGACACCATTTGCAACGGGCTGTCGTACACCACGTACATGGCCAGTGCCTGACCACGGGTATTCTGTGTCAGCGGCATCACCGCCTGCACCTTGAAATCCTCTGGCATCACATGGCGGAAACCGCCTGGGGTATAGTCCATCGGGCCGGCCAGCATGCGCGTGTAAGGCAGGATCAGATTGTGCTCGGGCCTGACCCGGGCCGTCATCTTGTTCCACTCCGCACCCAGCACCCCTTCCTGGGTAATGTAATTCGGATAGGTGCGCCGTAGCCCGTCGGGCACATAAGCACCGTGCAGGTCCAGCAGCAGGTGGCGCTTGGCGGTCGCGGCGGCCACACGCTGGTAGAAGTCCACCATGTCCTGGTCGTCGCGACTCATAAAGTCGAACTTCACGCCCTTGATACCCCAGCGCACATAAGTATCGAGCACCTCATCCATGCGTTCATCCACATGCTTCCAATGCGCCCACAGGAGCAGCCCAACACCCTTGGCATTTGCATAGCGCACCAGCTCCTGTATGTCGATACCTTTGCCTGGCCGGGTAATATCGGTTTCAGGCAGGGCAACCCATGCATCGTTATTGGCACCCCAGGCCCAACCGGCATCGATCAGGTAATAGGGAAAACCCGCGTCAGCCGCAAAGTCAATAAAGCGCTTATAGGCGGCCATATCCGGCTTCATACCTGCCAGCGGGCCGGACCACCAGTCCCACGCGGCCTTGCCCGGCCTGACCCAGCTGAAGTCGCCCTCGGGATCCGGGTTCAGGTTGCCTACCAGCTGGGATTCAATCAGATCGCCGGCGCGGTTACCCATCATTACCACACGCCAGGCGGTTTGCAGGCCGGCGGGCGATTGGAACGCGGCACCCGGCCGGTTCGGCACCCCCGACAACTGCACATGCAGGCCCCACCCTTCGCGCACCAGCGCCGCGCCGGTGTAGCCCGTGAGATACGCCTGGGTAATGGCATAGGCTGTTTTTCCAGACGGGCTGGTGCAGACAACCGGCAGGTCGTAACGGGTGCCATCAGGCAGCTGGGATATTTTCAACCGCTCGTAGGTTTCTTCGTGGGCCCGATGTGCCAGGGTAACCAGGCAGGTCGGGTCACCGGCGGGCACAAAAGCCGTGTATTCACCACGCAGGCGTACCGGGCCGGCTGCATCGAGACGGTAGCGAAAAGCGACACCGTCGTTGTAGGCGCGCAAATCGAGGAATAGTCGGCGCTTGTCGCCCTGCTGTTCGCTGAACACCAGGGTGGTGCCGTGGTAATGATCCAACGCAACAGATGCCTTGGTGGCGACCAGCGGCACGGTACGTTCTACATCAACGTTCTTGCGCGTTTCCAGTAGCAGCCCGCTCAACGGTGGCGCGCCTTCCAGGTCCAGCCCCAACGGCGACGAAGCAATCACGCTTTCTCCGCGCCGGGTGATGGTAAAGTGGCTGGCATCAGCGTCGATGTGAACAGTGATACTGCCGTCAGGTGAATCCAGTGTCGTCGCTGCTGCCAGCGTTACGGATACCTGCCCAGCCGCCAGTACGGCGCCAACCAACCACCTTTTCATGCTTTCTCCCAAAATATCACTTGGGCGACAGTCGCAGCACCCGAACACCATGGGCCGGAATCGTCAGTGACAGTTTCTCTGCCGTACTGCCCTTGTTACCCCGCCAGATGTCACGCCAGGTAAACTGCTGCTTGTCAAAGTGGATAGAATGGCCACTGATATCGTCGGTCATATAGTGGAACCCCCAGTCAAAGCCGTATTTCACCCGCTGATCGCCACGGTTAAGAAACAGGACAGCATAGTCGCCGTGTTCCAGAGGCTTGATGTAGACCTCCACATCGCCTTCATCAATCCACTTCATTGCCTGAATGCCGAGCTTGTCCTGATTAATGGCCAGCATGTCTTTGTGGGTGAGAATTTTGCGGGTGGTCTCGCTCATAGTACGCAGGTCATTGCCGGCGATCAGCGGTGACGCCATGATCGCCCAGAGCGAGAAATGAGCACGATCCTCTTCTTCATTCATGCCGTTGCCCACTTCCATCATGTCCATGTCGTTCCAATGGCCCGGGCCGGCGTATTTGCGCAGGCCTACTTGCTTGTCAAGAATGGGCATAATGCCAAGGGAAGACCAGGAGCCGTGCTTGTGCTCGCAGTTCCAGCAGGGGTAAATATCGCCGGTGGTGCGCCAGGAGTGACCCACATCGGTCGCCCACTCCCAAGGCTGGTTATCGCCCCATTCGCAGATGCTGAACAGAATCGGCCGCCCTGCCTTGTGCAGCGCGTCACGCATGGTGGCATAGGCTGATTTTGGATTGATATCCTCAGTGTCACACCAGTCGTATTTCACATAGTCGATACCCCAACGCGCGTAGGTCAACCCGTCCTGGTATTCGTGCCCACGACTGCCGGGGCGACCACCACAGGTGGTGTTGCCCGCATCCGAGTAGATTCCCAGTTTCAGGCCTTTGCTGTGTACATAGTCGGCCAGGGCTTTGATGCCGGAAGGAAAGGTTTCTTTATTTGCCTGAATATTGCCATTGGCATCGCGCTCGCCGTGCCAGCAGTCATCAATATTGATGTATTCATAGCCGGCGGCTTTCATACCGGAGCTGACCATGGCATCGGCCATGTCGCGAATCATTTGTTCGTTGACGTTACAACCAAACGTGTTCCAGCTGTTCCAACCCAACTGCGGGGTTTTCGCCAATTGGTCGAACTTCTGGGCCTGGCTTGTGCTGGCGACAGCAACGGTTACCAGCAGGCCAAAAGTGGTGAGCAGTTGCTTAAACATGTAAGTACTCTCTCGATTCATTATATAGAAAAATGTCTGCAAACCTGTCAGCGCACATCGATGGCAAACGGCAGCGCCGGCAAGTTAGCGGAGTTGTACAGGTTCACCTGTGGATAATCCGCCCAGGCGTATTGCAGAGCCGCTGGGGTGGGCACCTCATCGCTCCATACCACCACGGCATCACCTTGAATTTCAGCTTGCGCCGGGTGGTAAACACCATCCGCACCGGCAAGCGCGAAACCTTTTACACTGTCGCCCTCTTTTAGATGCAAGCCCTCGCCTGTGTGCTCGAAGAACACCTGAACGCGACTACCCTTGACCTGATGTGCACGATAGCTCGGCCCGCGACTGAGGGCCGTAGCGCCAAAGCTTAACCGCTTCGCCTCTCCCCAGAGCCGTTTTGCGACATCCTGCTTGTTGCGTGGGTGGATGTCATGCACGTCACCGATATCAATCGCCGTGGCCATGCCGGTATTGGGAACGCTCAAGGTTTGACTCTGCATATCACGCAACCGCGCCCAGCTACTGTCTGGCTGCGGAAATTGCGGTGGCATGAAAGCGGCCAATTGCACGAAGATAAAGGGAAACTCCTGCTGCCACTGCTGGCGCCAGTCCCGAATCAATGTACTGAACAAATCGTGGTACAAGCTGGCCTCACCCGCATTGGCCTCTCCCTGGTACCAGATCACCCCGCGAAGACCGTAGCCGCGAAGCGGGTGGATCATGCCGTTGTACAGGAACGTGGGACTGTTCTGGTAGTTGATGTACTCGGGAAGCGGAGATTCGACCTGATTGCTGTAAAGCCAGCCGCTACTCAGATCCAGGCTGTGGTCGTCATACCTCAAGTGTATCTCGTTGGCCCGTCCCACATGGGGCCGGTTACTCCAGCCGTTGCCCACCCTCAGGGTAATCAGGTTGTTACCCTTGCGCAGCATGGCCGTGGGTATTTCATAATGCGCTTCCCGGCCCTGCCAATCCTCGACAGTCACCAGTTGCTCATTAACCCAAAGGAACGCCCGCTCGTACAGTGAACCAAATTCCAGTACCGCCTTGGCAGGTACCTTGTCAAGGGTAAACTCGCGGCGCAGCCACACCAGGTGCTCGAAGTCGGCGGGCAGAGTTTGCTCGTGCCAACCCTCTGTGGGGAAATCAAACCGATAAGCGCCTGCAGCGAGCACCTCTTCCTTGCTGTTAAGCCGTCGACTCTTGTCCTCGCCCCGTTTCTCATTGATGGCAAACCGTTGCTGCCAATCAATATCTGGCTGGTACAACACTTCGGTTCTCTCGCGATACACAGGCAACTGCTGCAATGACTCCCGGCTAACCCAACTTTCTGCCGGGGTGCCGCCCCAGTTGCTGTCGATAATGCCAACGGCAACCCCTTTCTCAAGGTGATTCTGCTGGGCAAAAAGATAGGCCACGGCGGAAAAATCTGGCGCGGTCTCCGGCGACGCGGGTTTCCAGGTACCCCCACTCAAGTCAGTCTGGGGGCGAGGAGCCACTTCATTGGGCACCTCAAAAAAACGAATCAGGGGGTAATCGGCAGAGGCGATGATCTCGTCTGAATGATTGATTTGCCAGGCCAGCTTCCACTCCATATTAGACTGGCCACCAGCCAGCCATACGTCGCCGAAATACACATCCCGGATCGTGCGTTCACCATCACCCGATACGTCGATATCAAAGGGACCACCCGCCTTTTGTGCGGGAATGGTCACCCGCCAGCGTCCCTCGTCATCCGCCTGGGTAGAAAAAGACTGGCCGTTAAAGGCGACATTAATAGAGGCATTGGCTGCCGCACTCCCCCAGATGGCAACAGCCTGCTCCCGCTGCAACACCATGTGGTCGGAGAAAATTTTTCCTAACTCTATCGCCGCCTCAGCTTGCCCGTAGGCAAGCACTAGCAGAAAAAGGCTAAACAGCCGCGCCATACCGCCACGCATAGCGGTTCTTTTACGGGGGAGAGAATTCGTCGAGCTGACTTTGCGCATGAGAATATCCTTTAACCAACGCGGGCAACCGGGCGCAGTCATATCACAGCACTGCCTCCGCCCGGCATAGCGGCGATGCGACATTAGACACTGTCGCGAATTTTACGCCTCTAGCCCGACCAAACGCCCAAGCCATAGCTGTCACCATGGCTTGCTCGCATTTCTATTTATTGTGAAGTGGATTAAGTCTGAGACTACGGGAAGTTGATCACCAGACCACCGTTAGCACGCAGAGTCACAGCCACCGAGGCATCGGCAGTTATCTGTGCCCGCTCCCAGGCGCCGGCCGCACTGCCGTCGGCAATCAGCTGGCCGGCGCGCCCATCGAGAAAGCTCAAATCCAGTGTCAGTTCCCGATCTTCTGCCTCGCCGTTAACGCCCGACAAGTACCAGCTGTCGCCAGCGCGTCGGGCAATCACCACATAATTGCCTGGAAAACCTGCCACCAGGCGGCTCTCATCCCAGGTGACCGGGATATCGCGCAGGTAGTCGCGTACGAAATCTGGCACCTGGGCCATACCCTCTGCGGTCTCAGCTATGTGCTGGATGCCGGTCAACATCAGCACCGGCAGCGCCAACTCGAAGCCTTCGCGAGTGCGGCGTTCGATATTAGGAATCGGCGAGAAGGCGGTAGGCGTGAAGTCCATGGGATCGAACAGGTTGCGGGTGAAAGGCAACATGGCCACATGCGAGGGCGCCAAGTCCGCGGTCTCCTGCTCGAAAGTGCTGTATTCAAAACCACGCACCGCTTCCATTGTCATCAGGTTGGGGTAGGTGCGGTGCCAGCCACGCGGCAGAGTAGCGCCATGGAAATTGACCAATAGTTCGAAGTCAGCCGCATCGTTCAGGATGTCCAGATAGTAGGCCATCATTGACTGACCGTCGCCAGCAAAGAAATCCACCTTGACGCCGGCGATACCCATGGCCTGCAGGCGCGCGAACTCAGTGCGTCGCTGTTCGCGGGTCAGCAGTGCGCTCTTGGGAGAGTACTCGGTAGTATTCCAGTCGCCAGATGAGTTATACCACAGTATCAGCCCAACGTTTTTCTCTTTCGCATAGGCGGCCAGCTCGGCAATTTTTTCGTAACCAATATTGCGATCCCAGTTAACGTCTACCAGAGTGTATTCCCAACCCATTTGCGCAGCGTAGTCGATAAACTGCTTCTGGATATCGTAGGTAACCGAGTCATCTTTCAGCAATGCCCAGCTCCAACTGGCCACACCCGGCTTAACCCAAGGCATCTCCGCTACCGCAGGATCTGCCAAATCAGTGCCCAGAGTAGAATCCACCAGGGTCGGCAGATCACCCACCGTAATAATACGCCAGGGCGAATGCAGCGGCTCACTGGTTTCTGCCAGCAGCGCACCACCGGTAAAAGCTTCTGCAGCCATCGGGTAGCCCATACGGTATTCACCCTCGGGCGAGTCTGCCTGCAGGCGCGACGCATGGTAGTGACCATCCATTCCGGCCTCGGTAATGGCTACCCAACCACCGGCGGTATGAAATAGAGCCGGAAATACCCAGCCGGCCGGCGAGGGCGACGACTCATCTACCGGAATACCCATCTGGTAGTGTTCTTCATAAGACGGATTAACCTTACCCCAGCCCTGCTGCGCTACCGCTATCGGCTGCAGCCAAGCGCGACTGTCATCAGTAAAATCAAAACTGGTGAGTTCTTCCTTCACCCGCACAACGCCGGCAGGCTGGTTCGGTAAACTATATTGGAAAGCGACACCATCATTGGACACACGAAACGTAATATCCAGCTGCTCCCCTTTTTCATTGGTGAAGTGAAATACCCGCTCATTGGCCCGATAACTGGCTTCCTTCACCTTGCCGTGACCCAGCGTGTATTCGTCATGAATGGACGCCGATGCAGAGACAGATTCCAGCGCCAGAGCCCGGCTCAGGTCACTGCCTTCCAATCGCCACCCCAGTTGCGACGATTCCAACACCACCTGACCTGCTCGCGTTACTTCATAAGTGGGCTGTCCGGCATCCGTCAGGGCCAGAGCCACACTCAACTGGCCGTCCGGACTTTGCACTCGCAGATCCTGCTGCATAGCCGGCCCCGGCTTAACATTACACGCCGTTATCACGGCAGGGAACAAAAGGGGGAGAAGTAACTGGGGTCTCATCGGTCAATCTCACTTATAAATAGTTATTAATTTTGCATAATTTTAACCTTATATATTATTATATTACCTATATGATCACAACCCTCGTCCAACCAGGAAGCGCCATAACAAACCCGCTATCCGGCTACATCCCGCGACCTTTTTCACATGCGCCAGAGCCCGACTTCAAGCGCCCGCCAGACAGCGCCCGACCACAACCAATACGCTGCAAGCGCACAAAAAAGTGTTGCACGGGCTACTTGCCTGCCGCTTTAAACATGGCATTACAGGCAGCACCTACAGGGCTGGGACAATCAAATCTTGAGGAGCAAAACCCAATGAGAAAATCCCTTTACGCACTGAGCTTCAGCCTGCTAGCCCTGACAGCCCAGGCGGAGCCGGTAGAGAAGTTTGGCCTGAGCGACATCCGCCTACTGGACAGCCCCTTCAAGCAGGCACAGGACAAGAACCTGGAATACATACTGGCCATGGACCCTGACCGGCTGCTCGCACCCTATCTGCGCGAGGCGGGCCTGCCCGGTAAGGCAGACAGTTACGGCAACTGGGAGAACTCCGGCCTCGACGGCCACATCGGCGGCCATTACCTGAGTGCCCTCAGCCTCGCCTATGCCGCCACCGGCAACCAAGAAGCCAAGGCGCGGTTGGACTATATGCTCAACGCCATGCAGCGCGCACAAGACAAGATCGGCACGGGTTATATCGCGGGCATTCCCGGTGGAGTGGCGCTATGGCAGGAGGTTGCCGAAGGCCATATTGATGTGGGCCGCTTCAACCTGAACAACAAGTGGGTACCCCTGTACAACCTTCACAAGGTATTCGCCGGCCTGCGCGATGCCTATCTGTACGCCGACAGCCAGCAGGCACTGACCCTGCTGATCAAACTGGGGGACTGGGGCGCAAAACTGCTCGCAAAGCTGTCCGACGAGCAGGTGCAACAACTGCTGTACAGCGAACACGGCGGCCTTAACGAAATCTACGCCGACCTGTCGGTCATCACTGGCAATCCGGAATATTTGCAGATTGCCCGGCGCCTGTCAGACCGGGAGATTCTCGATCCACTGCTGCACAAGCAAGACGCCCTCACCGGGCTGCATGCCAACACCCAAATACCCAAAGTCATCGGCTATAAGCGCGTGGGCGACCTGGCCGACGACAAGCACTGGCAGGAGGCCGCCGAATTTTTCTGGCGTCAGGTAGTGGAGCACCGCAGCATCGCCATTGGCGGCAATAGCGTGCGCGAGCACTTTCACCCCAGCGATGACTTTACCGCCATGGTTGAGGAAATCGAAGGGCCTGAGACCTGCAATACCTACAACATGCTCAAGCTCACCGACCTGCTCTACCAGCAGGATCCACAAACCCGCTACATTCGCTACTACGAACGCGCTTTGTACAACCACATTCTTTCCTCCCAACACCCGGACACCGGTGGCCTGGTCTATTTCACCCCGGCCCGGCCGCAGCATTACCGGGTTTACTCCCAGGTGCACGACGGCATGTGGTGCTGCGTGGGTTCTGGCATCGAAAATCACAGCAAATACGGCGAGCTGATCTATGCCCATCGCGGCGACGATCTGTACGTCAACCTGTTCATCCCCTCTCAACTGCAATGGCGGGACAAAGGGCTGACCCTGGTGCAGGAAAACCGCATACCCGACGAAGACAGCAGCACCCTGACCTTCCAGGGTAACGCCAAAGCCACTCTGCACCTCCGTTACCCAGCCTGGGTGGCACCCGGTAAACTGACCGTTCGCATCAACGGCAAGCGGGTCAAACACCACGCGCAACCCGGCAGCTACCTGACTCTGCGCCGCCACTGGCACGACGGTGACCGCATCACCCTGGAGATGCCCATGCACACCGAACTGGAACAAATGCCGGATGGCTCTGACTATTTCGCCCTGGTATACGGCCCTGTCGTGCTGGCCGCCAAAACCCAGCCCTTCGCCAACGAGCACCTCGACTTTTTTGCCGACGACAGCCGCATGGGCCACGTTGCCTGGGGCGCCATGTGCCCGCTGGAAACCGCGCCCACCTTTGTCAGTGAGCAACGGAATTTCGTCGACCAGATCAAACGTCTGCCCGGCGACAAACTGCAATTGTCCGTACCCGCTGCACTGCACAGTGAAGGGAAGCCAGTAACTGAGCTGATTCCGTTTTTCCGCCTGCACGAGTCCCGCTACATGCTCTACTGGCCGGTAACCACACCAGCACAATTTGCGGAACACCAACGCCTGCAGGCGCAGGCAGACCAGGCCCGGCTGGCGCTGGAGAAAGTGACGATAGACAAAGTAGCACCCGGTGAGCAACAGCCAGAGTCAGACCACTTCTTCGCCGGCAAGGACACCGATACCGGCATCCACAAAGGCCGCCACTGGCGCCTGGCTCGGGGTTGGTTTAGCTACCAGCTCAAAGACCCGCAGCAGGAAGCCAAAACCCTGCGCGTTACCTATTACGGATACGATTCAGGGCGTCGGTTCAACATCCTGTTGAATGGGACACGGTTGGCGGAAGTTGAATTGAAGGGAGACAGGGGTGATGCTTTCTTTAACGTCGACTATTCGATACCGGCAGAACTGTATGGCCTCGATACCCTGACTGTACGTTTTGAGGCAGCACCAGACTCATTAACAGCGGGTGTTTATGACGTGCGCCTGCTGCGGGATTGATCGCAATATTCGCGTCAGCGTATCTGGCTTAACCACCCGCTTTCAGCGGGTGGTTAAGCCAACAGGCCAAGTTAGCCGTCAGGACTACCTAACACGGCTTACTTAGGGCCTGATTACATAGAACAGACCTTAGCGACTACAATCAAGATACAGGATTAAGATCTTTTACAGCCTGTACTCCGACCAAGGTTTTACCGCGCCTCTTCAGCTTGACGAACAGTTCCAGTCGGTTTTGCACGGCGACTTTCCGGTATATGTTCCCGCAATGGAACTTAATCATTCTCTCGCTAAAGTCCAGCTTCCCGGTAATTTGGCCATTGCCACACCCCTGCAGCAATAACATGGCAATTTATTTTTCCCGATTCCTCAGTTCGTTTTTAATGCGCTAAATATGTTGCCTCCTGCATATTATTCGCATTCATTGCCCGGAATCATCGTCTGTCCCGGGCTTAAATTCATTATCCTATCCGCGACATATATGGCGGTCGGCTGAAAACGGCCCGCCTGGCTGTTTGTTATTTAGAATTACATTTTTCAGATAGCCAATACCAAACCGTGGCAATAGCCAACATACCAAGCAAAATAATTCCAACGCCGATACCACTCTTAATCCCGCCTTCGTGTGTTCCATGCGGAATCTCAATGATCATTCCTGACAAGTAAGCACCAATTAAAATAGCAGTGCTCACACCAAACCCAACCCCGCACCACAGATTTTTATTATTTCTCATTTTTCCCTCCTCTTTATCATGCCCTGAAAAACTCTGGCGCCCCGACACATGGCATTAGGAAAGAACAACTCCGCTCAGAACCCTAATCAAGCATTGCTGGGTAGAACGAGTACTGTTTCTGCCATCGTGCGGTTTACATCAATCAAAAACTCAGCTCAAGGGGTGATCCATCGTAGACCACTTTCCTCGACGGCTGGTTTTTCTGTGCGTGTGAAACGAGGCGAATATTCATTTCGCGTCTTTTGCTCATACCTTCAAAGCTGCCCTCACGCTCACCAATAGTGAGCATTTTCTTTTTGTCATCCCAGGTCAGGGTAACGGTGGAATATTCGCCGCTCTCGTAGTCGTAACTTTCATTGTCGTCTTCATAAAGCGTGAAGCTTGCATCCGCACCGATGTAGACCGTGATATCGTAAGGTGCGTCGGGCCTTTCCGTGGCGTACTGAAGTGACGGACCCGTAGGCAGGATTGAACCGGCGCGCACATAGAGTGGAATAATGTCCAGGGGAGCGTTGCGCACATGCATCTGGCCGCCACTGATTTTTTCGTGACTGTAATAATCGTACCAATCGGTACCGGCGGGCAGATAGGTGGCGACGGTGGTGTCGAGCGCGGGACGATTTTTCTCCAGCAAGGCCTGATCAGTGGGTGTACGCCAGGACAGACGAATATTGCGATTGCCGCCAGCCTGATAAAACTCAACCTTGAGCTTCACACGCTCACCCTTCTCAAGCCTGCGCTTCACACCATGGTAGCGACGCCCCCCCTCGTTCCAGTCTTCGATGACCTTTTCACCGTTGAGGTACAGCGCAAAACCATCATCCCCTTCCAGGCCGATTTCATATTCGCCGGACTCCGGCGCAATCAGGCTTCCTTCCCAACGGGCCGAGAAGTCTTGGATGCTGGATAACCCCGGCGGGAAGTCAGCCAGTGGTGGCGCCGGCCAACTATGATCCAGCACGGCATCCACCACCTGACCGGCAGGCTGCTCGAAGTTGCGGCCGGTAAAGTACTGCCCAGCCAAACCCGCCTGATTATCCGGTGTCCGCAAATACGTGCCCGGAATCGTTTTGGGTGGGGGCTCCTGCAGGTGATACATGGGCCGGGTTACCGGGTGAACCAGCAGTGAAGGACCATACATAAAGGCATCGTCGACGTTGTAAACGTTGCGGTCCTTAGGGAAGTCCATCGCCAAAGGCCGCATCAGGGTATAGTCATTCGCGGTCACCTGCCAGCTCAGGCTGTAGGTGTAGGGCAGCATGCGGTAGCGCAGATCCACCGCCTGCTTGAGCGCGTCGTATACGGCCGGATCCAGCGTTTTGAAAATATAGGGTTCCCGCTCAATATCGGTTCCGTGTACCCGCATGATGGGGTTGAAAGCGCCATACTGGAACCATCGGGCAAACAACTCCCGGTAGGCCGGGTTGTTCTCGCCACCGGGGAAGTTGGGCACGAAAAAGCCGCCGATATCATTGGTCCAATAGGGATTACCGGTCACGGTAACATTGGCACCACCACTGATTTGCTCGCGCAACGTATTCCAGCTGGCACCGATATCGCCCGACCACGATGCCGCCGCCGTGCGCTGGGCACCGGCCCAGGAAGAACGGGTTAAGGTGAACACCCGCTGGTTACTGGTGGCGCGCTGCCCCTCATAAGTACCCAGGGTGGTCATCAGGGTATACGGGTTCAGGTAGCGGGAAAAATCGCCTATGGCGTTGTTGCCCAGGCGCTTGATATCCGAGGCTACCAGGCTTGCATCCCAACTGGCAGAGCCCACTTCCACCTCGGTGCCGTCCATCCACAGGGCATCGACGCCTTTATCCAGCAGGCCCGCCTTTATGTGCTTGAAATAGATTTCCCTGCCTTGTTCGCTGAAAGCGTCATAGATGCGCGCCTGTTTTGAAATCCAGTGCAAGGGTTCAAAACGCAGGCCACGGCTGTCCAGCTCTGCGGCAAGCGCGGTATCATTACCCACTGAAGGCCAGATCGAAACCATGAGTTTCATGTTGAGATCGTGAATTGCCGAGGTCATTGCCTCTGGGTCGGGGTAGCGTTCGGCATCCCAGGTCATGCCGCTCCAACTGCCATCGTCGGCACCCCCCCAGTACTGCCAGTCCTGCACGATATAATCAAGGGGAAAGCCCTCTTCGCGAAAGGTGCGCGCCACCTCTACCAGACGTTCCTGGTTTGGGTAGCGCTCTTTACTCATAAACAGGCCAAACACCTGTTTGGGATACATAGGCGCGTCGCCGGTAAGATCCCTGTAGGCGGAGACCACGCCGTCCATGCTGTCCCCGGCCATGAAATAATAATCCACCCCGCCCGGTGCGCTTTCCGCCCACAGGGTGGCGCCTTCAGCGTCGTCCTTGAAGGTCATGACCGAGTAAGTATCCCAGAGAATGCCGTAGTTCTCCGTGGACATCATCACCGGTATCACGATACCGACATTGGTTTGAATTAACGACAGCTCCTGACCACGGCGATTCAGAAGCGTGTCCGAACTGCGCTGCCTGATCTCAGTGTCGTTGATAAAGCCAAAGCCGTAGATGGCTTCGTCTTCCTTCAATGAGAAAGTATTGGATACCTCGTAGCTGGGCGCATCGGCAATCATAACTTTTTCGATGTGCTGCGGTGCGCTGGCCGATTCTCGTGTGTACAGCCTGCCGCTGCTATCCCTGAAGCTCAATGCACCGCTGTGCTTATCGATGGCTATCGTTAACGCGTTGGAGTGAAGCGTAAGCATTCCGGCAGTATCCTCCAGATCAAAGGCTACGACATCGGGCTGATCGATAACCACAAGGCTGGGGTGCTGCCAGTAGTTCTGGCCCAGATGGCTGTTAACCCTGACCGTTTTTGGGCCGTAGAAAATAATACTCTTGACCGTATCACCCAGCTTGATCTGCACACCGTTCGACAGGCGGCGATAGCTAAATCCGTCATCCAATTTTCGCACCAGTGAAACTGGATGGCCGTTTTTATCCAGGCCGGAAAGCGGGCCCGGCGGCGGCATTGCGCATGAAATCAGCGCGATGGTCGTGGCAGCGAGAAGGACCCTTGACTTATAGTTCATTTATTACACCTTATGCGCATACTCCATGCGCAGGTTGCAAACCCAACCTCTTGAAAAAGACCAGGGATGATTTAAGGACACCTCAAAATATTAAATAAACTCGATCTTAAAGCTGACCGCATGTTTGGTGGGTATTTTTCTCGGAACTTTGATCATCAGACCATCGTCATCCTGCGTCCACTTCAGCGTTTTTGGATAACCAAGCAACTCTACCGACTTGATTTTTTTGCCCTCGGCTTGCGCGTTCAATCCCAGTGCATTGATGCGAACCTGTTTCTTGGGCAAGCCTAAGGCTATCGCATACAGAGTCTCATTTTTGCGGGTGAACCGGATATCCTCAGCCGTGTAAGCATTGCCTTCGCTGAACGAGCCACCAGCACTTTCGGTTGGCCCTTCACCAAAGATCACCCATGGGCGAGTGCCATAAATCGCCTCACCATTAACTTCCATCCATACCGCCATTTCTTTCAGAAACTTAAGCGACTCAGGGGGCAGGCTACCATCCGGATACTGCACGACATTGAGCAACATGTTGCCATTTTTGCTGACAATATCAGCCAGCATATGAACGACCTGGGATGTAGTTTTGTATTCAAAACCATCGCTGTAATACCAGTCGCCCATGGACGTATCCGTCTGCCACGGCAAGGGATTGATACCACTCATGACACCGCGCTCTACGTCCTGAACACCAGCCTCACGAATAAATTCACCGGAGCCATGATCTTTGTGGTTATAGACTGCTTCAAGCTCACCACCATGGTGGGCAATATTGCGGTTGTAAAAATTAGCCACCAGCGTGCGCCCCACTTCACCGAAGGGAATGCCGCCATCGGTGTAAAGCAAATCCGGCTGATATTTCTCTACAAGATCCGAAATCCTGTTGTACCACTCCTGATGCCAGGCAGGATTCTTGGCATACCATGTCGCAGAGGTCAATTTATACGGCTCGTCGCCTCCGAGATACAGATCACTGTAGGCGGAATCTGAACCATCATAAGGAACATTACTTGTCCCCTCCATCCATAACTGATCCGAGCCATGGCTTGGAGAAAACCATGAATAGCTGGCGCCCAAGTGTTCCGACACGCCAAAACGCAAACCATACTTTTCCGCAGACTGTTTGAATGCGCCAACGATATCTCGGTGCGGCCCCATCTCCACAGCATTCCATTTGTGGTATTTGGAATCCCACAGATCGAAATTGTCATGATGAACACCCATGCTTACAAAATACTTGGCGCCAGCCTTGGCGTATAAAGCCATGAGTGCATCGGGATCAAACTTCTCGGCTTTCCACAGTGGGATAATGTCTCTATAACCAAATTTGGATGGGTGACCATAGTTTTTCACATGGTGTTTGTATTGCATGCTGCCCTGAAGGTACATGTTACGGGCATACCAGTCGCCAACCCGCGGGACGGCCTGTGGCCCCCAATGCGCCCAGATACCAAATTTGGCATCACGAAACCATTCTGGCGTCTGGTAGGCCTTCAGTGACTCTACAGACGCGTCGAAGGGCCCTTTGGCCAGGGGAATATCGTACTCAACCTGCCGCGACTCACCACCTTCCTGACAATCCTCCGCCTGCTCACTGGCATGCAGGGCCATTGAGGTTTGCGCAACACAAAACGCAAGAGAACACGACGCCAACAGCGATCGCTTAGACAAATTCAACATATATCACTCCTCTTAAACTTTCTAAAAACATCCAATGGACCAAACAACCTTCTGCACAACCGGAATTATCCGCTGCGTCCGTACATCAGCGGTTACACAGGGTGCTGATCGGGTTGGAGGTTGTGGCGGTAATCATGCCCAACTTATAAGGCAGCTCGATGTACTCGTAGGACTTTCCAGGTTCTTTATCCAGCCCCTGATAGAGAAACTGCAGTGGCTTGCAGGGATCGATGGTCAGCGTCTGATCCGCTGATGCTCGCAACATCTCTCCGTGCGAAACACCTTCCGACCAGATGCGGCCGTCAAACGTCACATTATCTGCACTGGCAAACACATTCATGGGATCGCTGGTCAACGGCCGCCACTCACCCCCGAGGCTGTCTGCCAGCCAGGCACGAAAGTACCGACCTTTTGGGCTGATGGCCTCGATAAGGGTTAAATACTGATTGGTACCGGCGAGCTTATAAGTGTTACTGGCTTCAAAAATATCGTCCCGCGTATCACCGCGCAGAACCAAAGTTGTATTGTGGAAACCCTTGGGAAAATCCGCCAGCCGGGTCTCTGCACGGTAGAAATCACCGTCATCATTGGTAAAGAACAGATAGCAGTTCTCGTCGTCGCAGATGTTCCAAAAATCCAGCCACAGGTTATGGCCTTCCGAATTTTTTACCATGTCAGGCGCGGTCGCAAAGAAAGGCTTTGGCGCGCTCCAAGACAACGGATCGCTGATATCACTGGTCGTGGAATACAACGGATCACCACCCTGGTAAATCAGGTACCAGAGTTTTTGCGGCGCAAAGTAGTACACCTGTGGCGCTGCCCGGTAGCCCGGCCCCATAGGTGACTTATCCAGCGGGATAATGGGTGCGGTCGCGGCATCCTCCCAATCGCTAAATTTGGAATAGCCGAGGCTCCACCCCTTACTTCCAGCAATGGTGATGAACAGGTGATAATTACCATCGTGATACACAATCGATGGATCCTTGACGCCATAAATTTTCTGCGATTCATCGTCTTGAGCAACCACCATGGGCTGGCTGGATCTCCATTGTAATACTGCTTCCCGACTGCCACCCGCCTCGTTAGATACACAACCGGCCATAAGACCAACGCCAAGCGTTGTGGTTACCACAAGAAGCATCGTTCTAAACATGTATGTTCTCCACTTTAATTACATTGATACCGGGTA
This sequence comes from Cellvibrionaceae bacterium, assembly GCA_050290225.1. Taxonomy (GTDB): domain Bacteria; phylum Pseudomonadota; class Gammaproteobacteria; order Pseudomonadales; family Cellvibrionaceae; genus JBNKHG01. Next base: position 577 of record JBNKHG010000087.1, on the reverse strand, counting down.
TTATTGGACTTTTGCTAGTTTCGATATGACGACGGAACAGTACGCAAAAGCTTTCTCCAGTCATGGCGACGTGCCCGAACATCATGCCATCTTTCTCCGAACGCTTTCAGTACGCCCAACAAATCAGTAACAGAATTCTTAGCGCAGCTCATAGGGGAATATGCTATCCATGCAGTACATGGTGGCATTTCAATTCAACCAGACTCGGCAAGGTGTTAATACTCTACTGAATCCAAAATACTAGGGGCCAAGTGTTGGCCACTTCTTTCATGCCGGAATAAATCAGCGCTTTGATGCTGCCTATTCGGTAGTAGGCGGCTCAGGTTGGCCCGGTCGCCGTTGGAGCCTTGCTTTTGTTCAGCCCTCCATGTTCTCGAGTTCGAGGCCTTTGGTCTCATGCACGCACTTGGCCACAAACAACACAGAAATCGCCGCACACAGAGCGTAGATGCCGTAACTGCCAGACAGCTGGATGGTCGCCAACAGTATGGGGAAGCTCAGCGTGATGCCGAAATTGGCCAGCCACTGCACCAGGCCGCTGACCGCCAGGCCGGAACCGCGCATCTGATTGGGAAAC
>JBNKHG010000086.1:0-9805 GCA_050290225.1 Cellvibrionaceae bacterium | reverse complement strand
AGGAGCAGGAAGATCGACGGCTTGAGCAGCTGAAGCTAATGTAGACCCCTTTAGGGGTCTCAAGGAACTGTAGGTTCCGTAATCGCCGCTTTGAGCGGCTCACAGAACTAAAGCCCCCGGCTTTGCCGGGGGATACTTACTGCTGCGAAACCAAACCGGCAAACTTCCACAGGGGGATTGGTCGTGATCATTTTCTAATGGCGCAACTGGACGCAGACGGTTACATGACGCTGATCCACCTTGGCTTGGCAATTGCGGTGATAAGCGTGAGAGATTAGCCTTCGAAGTTTAATACACTCTAATATAGGTATCGGTGATGAATAATAAACAAAAAATCTATAATCCTTCTTTGTCAGATTTTCTCCGTTTGCCGATGTCAAACCCGTCCGAAGTGGGACTATGCCCTATGCGCCTGGCCCGTATTGACCCGGCCATGCAATCCTATCTGGGTTCGAATCAAGTGCCGGGCCTGCTGACGGTAATTGCCCGCCAGGGCAAGTTGGCCCATATTGAGACACAGGGCTATGCCAACGTTGAAACACAAAAGCACATCCAGCCCGATGCGATTTTCCGCATCTATTCCATGACCAAGCCCGTCACTGCTGTTGCCGTGATGTTGCTCTACGAGCAAGGCAAGCTTTTTCTTGACGATCCCATGGCCAACTACCTCCCCGAATTTTCTGATATGAAGGTCTACACGGCAAATGGGCTGATGGATGCAGAGCGGCACATCACCATCCGCCATCTGTTAACCCACCAGAGCGGCCTGACCTATTCCATGATACCGAACGTGCCCGAGGTTTCCCGGATGTACGAAAAGGCGGGTGTGAATGAGAACTTCAGCCGCTTGGCGGGTTGGAACCTGGAAGCGTTTGTCAAAAAGCTTGCCGAACTTCCGTTGATTACGCAGCCGGGTACAGCGTGGCGTTACAGCGAGGGATTTTCTGTGCTCGCGCGGTTGGTGGAGGTAATTTCAGGGCAGCGTTACGGCGAGTTTTTGCGGCAAAGACTGTTTGAACCTTTAGATATGGTAGATACCGGCTATTGGGTTCCAGCCGACAAACTCCATCGCCTGGCCGCACTGTACGAACAGCGTCCCGACAAAACGGGTTTCGAAGCCACCGACGGCTACGGAGGCGATTACAGCAGAAACCCAGCCCTGGAAGTGGGTGGTTCCGGCCTTGTCAGTACAGCGGCAGACTATCTGCGGTTTGCCCAGATGCTCCTCAATGGCGGAGAATTGGACGGCATGCGTCTATTGAGCCCAACCACCGTGCGTATGATTCTGTCTGACCATTTTGGTGGCAATTTGGGCGACCAATTACCAGCGAGTGTTCTACCCCGCGTTAAAGGGTTGGGCTTTGGCTTTGGCGGCTCCGTTGTGACAGACCCAATTGCCCGGGGTATGGGTTCCAAGGGCGAATACGCCTGGAGCGGTTGGGCCAACACCAGCTTTTGGATCGATCCTGTCGAGCAACTGATCGGCATGGTTTTCACCCAACTGATTCCCCAGCCGGATGTGGTGCTCACCCTTGCGGATCGGATGCGCCAGATGACCTACCAAGCCTTGGTTCAAACTAATAAAAAGTCATTCACTCCTTGAGGAATAACCAATGACCACCAGTCACATTCGGTTGGCACAGGAAGACAATGTCGTCGTGGCCTTGGGTAAGCTGTTGCCAGGACAAATCCTGTCTCCGGAGTCAATTGTTGCGAAAGATGCAGTCCCGCCTGGCCATAAAATCGCCACTCGTGATATTGCCAAAAATTCGCCAATTCTGAAGTATGGCCAAATGATTGGTTTTGCCAGCAGTGATATTGCTGCCGGCGAGCATGTTCACACCCACAATGTCGCCATGCACGATTTCAAGCGTGATCATCAGTTTGGCAGCTCAGCCACGGAGACACACTTCATTGAAACGCCAGCAACGTTCCAGGGCATCCGGCGCTCCAACGGAGCCGTGGCAACACGCAATTACATTGGTGTTCTGGCCAGTGTTAACTGTTCCGCAACCGTGGCTCGCTACATTGCCAATGAGTTTTCCCACGGCATGTTGGACGACTACCAGAACATCGATGGCGTCGTTGCCATTACTCATCATGTCGGCTGCTGCATGGGATCAGAGGAAGAAGGCATGCAGCAACTGCGCCGCACACTCGCCGGCTATGCCCGTCATCCCAATTTTTCTCATGTGTTCATGGTTGGCCTGGGCTGCGAAACCAATCAAATTTCCCAACTGATAAACAGCCAAGGGTTACAAGACCTTAATAATATTCGTTGCATGACCATCCAAGACGTTGGTGGCACCCGAGCCACTGTCAACAGAGGCGTGGCGCAAATCAGAGAAGCCTTGCCGGATATCAACCGTGTCAAACGCGAGCCCATACCCGCCAGCGAATTAACATTGGGACTGGAGTGCGGTGGATCGGATGGCTATTCCGGCATCTCCGCCAATCCTGCTCTAGGAGTTGCCGCGGACACCTTAGTGCGCCACGGCGGAACGGCAATCCTCTCCGAAACCCCTGAAATCTACGGCGCTGAACACCTACTGACAGCCCGCGCGGATAGCCCCGAGGTTGGCAAAAAACTCTTGGCATTGATTGAGTGGTGGGAGGATTACACCCGCCGTAATGGTAGCGAAATGAACAACAACCCGACCCACGGCAACAAAGCAGGCGGGTTAACCACCATTTTGGAAAAATCACTGGGTGCGGTCGCCAAAGGGGGGGCCACTCGCTTAATGGATGCTTACAAGTACGCAGAGCCTATTACAGCCAAAGGCTTCGTCTTTATGGATTCTCCTGGCTATGACCCGATGTCCATCACGGGCCAAGTGGCTTCGGGCGCGAACATTGTGTGTTTTACAACAGGCCGAGGCTCCGTCTACGGCTGTAAACCCTCGCCCTGTATCAAGCTTGCCACCAATACCCCCATGTTTAATCACCTTAAAGAGGACATGGACATCAACTGTGGCCGAATCATCGACGGTGAAGCTTCCGTCCAAGAACTCGGTAATGAGATTTTCAACGAAATTCTGGAAGTTGCATCGGGCAAAAAAACCAAAAGTGAATTGCTGGGTTTTGGTGATAACGAATTTGCCCCGTGGGTGGTTGGTGCTCAAATGTGACCGACACCGAGCGGCAAGTAAAACAGCTGATCGCAGCGGAAAAACTGCCGGAAGATTTCGCGGAGACCGTGGCCAATGTCTACCGGCCCCTGGCCCGGGAACTGTCACGGCGCGCGGAAAAACTGCATCGCCCACTGATTGTCGGCATCAACGGCGCCCAGGGGACCGGCAAGTCCACCCTGGCCCAGTTTCTCTCCATTCTGCTGGATGGCGAATTCAGTCTTAAAACCACGGTGTTTTCGCTTGACGATATCTACCTGACAAAGGCCCGGCGACACAAACTCGCTGAGTCAGTGCACCCCTTGCTGGCGGTTCGCGGCGTGCCCGGTACACACGATATGGCTTTGGGACAACAGGTGCTGAACGCGCTGCTCGAAGCGGGTCCCAACGACCGTACGCCGATCCCCGCTTTTGATAAGGCGGTGGATGACCGAGTGCCCGAAGCCAAGTGGAAACGATTTGCCGGCAAGCCCGCGGTGATCATTGTCGAGGGGTGGTGTGCCGGTGCCGTTGGCGAGGAGGCTGCCGCTCTCGAGCAACCGATCAACGAACTGGAGCGCAAGGCAGATCCGGACGGCCGCTGGCGACGCTTCGTCAACGATAGCCTGAAAACAGAATACCGGGAATTCTTTCCCCGCTTCGACGCACTGATATTTATCCGCGTGCCGCGCTGGGAACTGGTCTATGAGTGGAGGCTGCTGCAAGAAACGAAGCTGAAAGCCAAGTGCGAAGCAGCCGGTCTGGACACTTCCGCGGTCATGTCCCCAGAACAGGTGGCAAAGTTTGTTCAACACTACGAGCGGGTCACCCGCCACACCCTGAAAGAAATGGCCGATCGGGCGGACTACGTGTTGACCATGGAGGAAGACCACCAGATTTCGGCTATTTCCGGCTTAGGATCGTATTACGGAGCAAACAACGGATGAAAGGGAACTTACTCCCCGGCAAGCGCAGACTTCAAAAGTGCAAAAGGATTCTTACCCTCCTGACCGCTTTTGCCTTGATTTCTGCATTCGCAATAGCGGGTCAGGAAATCAACAAAACTTCTGAATCTATAAACGCCTATGCCGCGGGTTACAAAGCCGCTTTCACGTGTAGCGCCACTTTCAACGCTGGCAAATCTCCCGAGACCATCCAGCGAGACGAGTTGAGCGGCATCGATCTGGCGGGTATTGGAGACATTCTTGCGGAGCTGCCTGAAGCATCAATCAATACCGTCAATAAACGGGTCAGCGTTACCTACAGCGATGTGATGCCACCTCGCATTGTCCAGTGGCGGCCCTGGCTGGGCTGTACGCATTTACCGATTGGCGCTGATGCGGTAATGGCTGAGGGTTTGCCTCGTGTCGAAGGGCTGCCGGCCCGGGCTACTGGCACGGATAATGGAAAGCCCTGGAACAGGCGAGCAGTGGTCAATGGGCCCAGTGGCAACGAGAAACTCGAAGCGGTGGTCACCCGCGCGTTTGAGTCTGGCGCGTATGGCAGTTACGCCCGTACTTCGGCGGTGCTGGTTGTGACTCAGGACGAGATTCTTGCGGAGCGCTATGCCGATGGTCTGGAGCCGGATATACCACAACGCACCTGGTCGGTGGCAAAGAGTCTCACCGCTACGGTGATCGGCGCGGCGGTCAATCAGGGCCTGCTGGATTTGAAAGCCCCAGCCAATATCCCTGAATGGCACAACCAGGCCGATCCACGCAAGGCGATCACCCTGGAAAACCTGTTGCAAATGGCATCGGGGTTGGACAGCGACATCAATGGCGGCATTCCCCCGGATCTTTATTTCGGTGGCAGTCTGGTCACTGATGTGGCCACTGAGACATCGCTGGAAGCAATGCCGGGCACCCGCTTCAAATATGCCAGCAATGGGTACTGACTATCCGTGCATTGCGCGCTGTGATCGACGATGACGCGGCCTATCATCGATTTCCGTTCGAAGCAGTGCTGAACAAAATCGGCATGAGCCATACCTTCCTGGAAACCGATTGGGACGGCAACTTCATCCTCTCCAGCCAGGTCTGGAGCACCGCCCGCGACTTGGCGCGGTTAGGTGTTCTGCACCTTCAGGATGGCGTCTGGAACGACCGGAGAATATTGCCCGAAGGCTGGGTTCGCTATGTCACGACGCCCGCACCCGCGCAGCCACCGATACAGAAGGCGGGTAATGGCACCCCGTGGTGGTTGTCCATAGGCTACGGTGCCCAGTGGTGGCTGTTCAACGGATTCCCCGGCCTGCCCGATGGGAGCTACGCTGCCCTAGGCCACAGAGGGCAGGCGGTGATGATCATTCCCGCCAAAGGTTTGGTGATTGTCCGACGGGGTTATGACCTTGCCGGTGGGGAGGGGTTTAGAATTGCGGAGTTTGCTGCGGATGTGGTGGCAGCATTGGGGGAGTAGCCGGGCTGTAATTGTGCAGGGTGGATTAGCTGTGCTAACTCCAGCACGTGTGAAGTTCCAGTGAGCCGGAGACAATAAGTCATGACCGAGGGGAGGAGACGGGCTTTGGGCAAATGGTGATTCAAAGCGAAGATATATGACACTTTACACCGATATCAATAGCGCCCGGCGAATGATGTTGCAGGGCCGCGACCTGCCCTGGCTTTTGGCACAATGGGTGGAACGTACTCCCGATAAACCCTTCCTGATCTGGGAGCCCTTTGAGGGCGAATCCCGGCAGTGGACCTATGCGGACATCCAGCGGGACAGCAAAGCCCTGGCCGCCGCCTTGCACAGGCGTGGTATCCAGCCTGGCGACCGGGTGCTGATCCACCTGGACAACAGCCCCGAATTTATCATCAGCTGGTTTGCCTGCGCCCATCTGGGCGCCATCGCTGTATCTACCAACACCCGTTCCGTCGCTCGCGATATGGAATACTTTGCCGAACATGCTGGTGTAAGCTGTGCCATCACGCAGCCCGGTTTTGCTTCCCTGGTGCATGAGTCTGCCCCGGCAATCCAATTTATGGTGGTAACGGACAACAATGCGGGCACGCCGGCCGACGTACCCAATGTTCCCCATCTGCCTTTTGACGAACTGCTAACGGAACCCAGCAATTTTCCTCAACGCCCTGTCGATCCCATGGCGGATCTGGGCATTCAGTACACGTCGGGTACAACCTCCCGTCCCAAAGCCGTGCTCTGGACCCACGCCAATGTCGTCTGGGGCGCCCAGGTCAATGCGTCCCATATGAAACTGAGGCATGAAGATATCACCTTGATCACCATGCCGCTGTTCCATACCAACGCTCAGTCCTATTCTCTGCTGGGCAGTCTCTGGGTGGGCGGCACCATCGTGTTGCAGCCGAAATTCTCCGCTTCGCGGTTCTGGGATGTATCGTTAAAACACCAGGTGACCTGGTGTTCTATGGTGTATTTCTGCGTTAATGCCCTGCTGAAACACCCAATTCCCGAAAAACACTATTACCGCTTTTGGGGCCTGGGCGTGCATGTGCCGGACATTGACCAGCACTTCAAGCTCACCACCCTGGGTTGGTGGGGTATGACCGAAACCGTGACTCATGGCATTGTCGGTGACCTGGAGCACCCAGGGCCTCACTTAACCATGGGAAGGGCAGCAGCGGAATACGCCATTCGTATTTGCCACCCGGACGGCACACTGATTCAACCGGGGGAGCAAGGCCGGTTGTATATCCGCGGCGTACGCGGCATCACCCTGTTCAAGGAGTACTACAAAAACCCCGAGGCCACGGCTAAAAGTTTTGATGACGACGGCTGGTTGGATACCGGCGATATCGTTGGCATGGATGGGGAAGGCAACCTCTTTTTTAAAGACCGCGACAAGGACATGTTAAAAGTTGGCGGGGAGAATGTAGCCGCCTCGGAAGTGGAAGCCGTGATCCTGGAAACCGGCTGGGTCAGTCAATGTGCCGTGGTGGGTCAAAAACACGCCATGCTGGATGAAGTGCCGGTGGCTTTTGTGATACCCCATCACGATGCGCCTGAAGCACTCAAACAACAGATTATCGATGTTTGCCGAAACCGGCTGGCGGACTTCAAGGTCGTGCGGGATGTTCATGTCGTCAATGCATTACCGCGTTCCACACTGGAAAAAATCGCCAAAAATAAACTGCGGGAACAGCTGCCTGAGATTGTTGTAACAGGTTAGAACGCATGGGCGTGGATCGGGCCGAGCTTGCACGGGCTCGCCACGCCACTTCTGGCCATATATGCCAATATATCGCGCAATAAATAGGATACACAGTCTGTTTGACTACGGTAAGCGCGATTCCATTGCCGCCGATTTGCCCGACATGGTGTTGCGATTGGGCATTAATCCGGATAACTGGCTGGAGCACATCCGGCAATTCGGCAGGCGCTATGCCGCCTGCGCGGCCAACCGGGCGTCGATTGAAAGTTTCGCCCAGCACCGGAACCGGCGATGGGGGAAGGGTGTGGGTTTTGCCAGTGCGGTGTATTTGGATGTTGCGTAGACTCTGGCGGGTTCGGTCCCTCAGTGATCGAGAATAGTGGACGCCACACCTTGAAACGAGAAGATTTTTGAAATGCCCGATACCCATAAGTGTGAGTCGATGGCTTCAGCGGACGCCTGGGTTGAGCTTCAGGATGGCGAATGGCTGTTGAATATTAACCGTACCGCGACTGAGGAAGACCTGAAAAAAAGCCAATACCTGGAGATGCCGGGAGAGACTGTCGAAACCGTGGCGCTCAATGTTTTGTATTGCCCTTATTGCGGTGAGAAATTGAACGGTTCACAGATGCCTTGCACGCCTTCGTTCAGGTGCATGGATTTGTTCAAAGGGTGGCTGTAGTTTTCATGTTTTGTTGAGAATACAAATTGACAGTAGGGTATGGCGCTTCCACTGGGTTATTCTCCTAGCGGCGGACAACGTCGGCGACGGCGCTGTAAGTGTAGATACTTGGCACAGATATTTATGACAAAGGCAGCACTCTCGCGCTGCTCTCCATCTCCTCTCAAAAGTCCCTCTTATAATTCAAATCCTTAGCTTCCGGGTGCTGCCCGAGACGCTGTGCTTCAGCCAATTGGGGGCCGTAGTGTAACCAAGTGTTAGTAGCAGCCGGTGAGCCGGCGTGACGCCAATTGCTAGTCAAGTTGTCCTCGCGCGCTATGGGGTGTCTACCTGTTATGGTGGAAACTATCCGCATTACTAAGCAGAAGTGACGGACTTATGGCTTTTAACTGTGCTGGGCAGGGCTTCCAACATTTTATTCGGTCCTTTCCCTCAGACCCTGATCGGTTGCGAACCCTGGCCGACATTGAGGCGGTCGAGCAGGTGCCTGCCGGCGAACGTTTCCCGTGCGTGTCACCCATCGATGCCCTGGAAACCATTGCCGGGACTCAACCGGACGACATCGCATTAACCTTGTTGCCCAATGGGGTTGCCGGCGATACGCCACAGCGCTGGACGTACCGGCAATACCGAGAGGAAGTGGCGACGGCTGCGGAACACTTCCGCACACTGGGTTTACAGCCCGATGAAGCGGTAATTTTTCTGCTACCGAATTTGCCCGAATTGTTGTTTGGCATTTGGGCGGCGGAAGCGGTGGGTATCGCCGCACCGATCAATCCCTTTCTGCAACCGGAGCAGATCGCCGGTATCGCGCGGGAGGCCAATGCGCGAATCCTGGTGACGCTTGCGCCCGGCGATGCGGAAGGCGATGAGTTTTTCCGCAAAGCGAGCGATGTCGCCGAAATGTTGGATTTGGTGGTGGTTGCCGTGCGCTCCGGAGGTGAGCTGCCATCACCAGATGTTGTCCCCTGGAACCAGCCTGAATCTGATAAACCCATCGAGCGGATTGCCGGGGAGAGAACATTCAGCGGCGACGAAATCGCCGCGTATTTTCACACCGGTGGCACCACAGGCACACCAAAACTGGCCCAGCACACCCACCGGATGCAGGTGGTCAATGTTTGCCAAATAGCCATGACGGGTCCGGTTGACGAAGGCGGGGAGGTGGTGCACTCCGTTACCCTGTGTGGACTGCCCCTGTTTCACGTCAACGCGGTGTTTGTCTCCGCCCTGTCGTCGATCATGTCCGGTGGCGAGTTGGTGCTGGCGGGCCGGCACGGCTTTCGGAATAAGCGACACAGATCGAATCGGCGGTTGAAGCGATACTGGAAGTCCGCCAAGTAACGTTGAGCGTATTTGGGCCGAGCCGCGTGATAGGTACTGCGCAGTGCACTCTTCAAATTGCCCCATATGGTGTTCACCCAATAGAACTCGGGCTCTTCGACGGACGCTCGCCCGCGATCGCACACAATCGGATCATGCGGCAGCCCGACTTGGTGACGGCGTTGAAACACGCCAGACCGGCGGAGATGACGACGCTGCCCTCGGTGAAGTGTTGCCGGCACCAGGCGGCGATCTCGGCTTTGCGGAAGCCCTTGACCATCGAGAGCTTAATCCGGGTGGGGCGACCTTTCCCGATTATCTATCGCGGAAAAAAGGCTTGCCATTCCCGCGATCGATCTGTATAAACACTGGTTATATATACAGTATTGTGATTGACCCGTTATCCGGCTATTGACAGTCGCTGGAAGAAGGAGACGCTGTGAAGGACCACGACCAGAACTTCAAGAATTTGATCCTCGATTATCCCCGGGAGGCCCTGGCCTTTTTCGCGGAAGCGGAGGCTGAAACTATCGACAGTGCCGCCCGTATCCTGCCCATCCGGCA